>NZ_JBFPKP010000100.1:0-255 GCF_040948855.1 Paraburkholderia sp. BR10882
CGATGTCCGAATCGCCCGCGATGATCGCGTTGGCCGCGAGCATCACCGCCTTCAGGCCCGAGCCGCACACCTTGTTGATCGTCATGGCGGGAACGGCCGCGGGCAGGCCCGCCTTGATCGATGCCTGACGCGCCACGTTCTGGCCCGAACCGGCCGTCAGCACCTGACCCATGATCACGTCGCTCACCTGCTCGGGCTTCACACCCGCGCGCTCGAGCGCGGCCTTGATGACGATCGCGCCCAGGTCGGGCGCCG
>NZ_JBFPKP010000101.1:0-254 GCF_040948855.1 Paraburkholderia sp. BR10882
TGTCCAGCTCGCGCATCGTCATTGTTATCCGTTCTGTTGCCGCCATTAAAGCTCCCAAACACTGGATTCCCAGCGATCTGTTAGCTTACGATCGTCCAAAAAGCGGACATCTGAACTTGGCTAAAAGGGGGGTGCGGCGGAATTCTTGGACGGGTTTATGTCGTCAGCCCGAGGCTCTCCCGGTATTCAATCGGACTGAGTGCGCCAAGCGAGATCTTGATCCGTTTCTCGTTGTACCAGCGAATGTACGAGTC
>NZ_JBFPKP010000102.1:0-254 GCF_040948855.1 Paraburkholderia sp. BR10882
GAAGATCTTCAATCCGTCGCTGCGGGTGAGGCTCGTCGTGCCTCCCCGCAACAACGCATTCTGGTTTCCCGATAGCCAGATCTGGACCGAACAGGCCAGGCGCGACCACGACCTGGTGATGCCTGAAGATGGTCGAAGATCTTCAATCCGTCGCTGCGGGTGAGGCTCGTCGTGCCTCCCCGCAACAACGCATTCTGGTTTCCCGATAGCCAGATCTGGACCGAACAGGCCAGGCGCGACCACGACCTGGTGAT
>NZ_JBFPKP010000103.1:0-253 GCF_040948855.1 Paraburkholderia sp. BR10882
AGTGGCTAGTCTAACCGCAAGGAGGACGGTCACCACGGCAGGATTCATGACTGGGGTGAAGTCGTAACAAGGTAGCCGTATCGGAAGGTGCGGCTGGATCACCTCCTTTCCAGAGCTCATCGCTCACACGCGTTTTAAGCGCTCACACTTGTCGGCTGTAAGAAAGACAGACTCAGGGGTCTGTAGCTCAGTCGGTTAGAGCACCGTCTTGATAAGGCGGGGGTCGATGGTTCGAATCCATCCAGACCCACCA
>NZ_JBFPKP010000104.1:0-253 GCF_040948855.1 Paraburkholderia sp. BR10882
GTTTTTGCCAAATCAATGCCAATCGTCGTAATCTTCATGTTGGGCGCCCTCCTCGATTAAGTGGTAGCTTCGACACTTCCACTTTGGCACACCGATGCCGTTTCGGGTGGGGGCGTCCATTCCATTATGCATGGACGCCCCCAGTTTGCCAAGCGCTCAGTTCGTGACAGGTTATAGGTCAAGATTGCAGCCATGCATTCGGACTTCGCACGGCACTCGCCGACGGTCCCTGATGGAATTTGCTGGTCAAGGT
>NZ_JBFPKP010000105.1:0-249 GCF_040948855.1 Paraburkholderia sp. BR10882
GCTCGGCGCCATTTGAACAAAAGATTCGTATTGAGCCCGTGTTCCAGAGCGAGTCGTGCGACCGAGACACCCGGTTCACATGCCAGCTTTGCGAGTTCTCGCCGAAACCCAATGGGGTGGTTGGGGGTGCCTTTACGCGTCCGTCTTGCCGCTGTCGCTATCTCAGGTGACAAAGTAGTCTCCACCACTCGTTTGGTGGGGCCTACTTTGTCCACTTTGGCGCCATCGGTCTAGACGGTGCTCAAGCAA
>NZ_JBFPKP010000106.1:0-245 GCF_040948855.1 Paraburkholderia sp. BR10882
AAGAACGTGCGCCAACTCATTGCCAGCATCGAACGATATATCGAGCAGTACAACCAACACGGCCCGCCGTTTGTATGGACCGCGACCGCCGATTCAATCCTCCAGAAAGTGGCTCGGCTATGCAAAGTTATTTCTGGGACAGAACACTGATATGTATGGACCGTGTCAAGTAGTGCGGTTCTCCGAGGTTTGACGGGTCAAGGGCGGGCGTGAGCCCGGCGTAGCGGACCCTTGACGCGACGTCG
>NZ_JBFPKP010000107.1:0-243 GCF_040948855.1 Paraburkholderia sp. BR10882
TCAGCCAAACGCTCTGGAAAGTGCGGCCATAGTGGGTGATAGCCCCGTAGGCGAAGGCGGAATGGAAGAACTAGGTGTACGACAAGTAGGGCGGGACACGTGAAATCCTGTCTGAAGATGGGGGGACGGATCGCGGAAGGTTGTCCGGGTGTTGGAAGTCCCGGTCCTTGCATTGGAGAAGGCGCTTTGGCAAATCCGGGCGCGGGATTCAAGGGTGTGAGGCCAGTCTCTTCGGAGACGAAG
>NZ_JBFPKP010000108.1:0-221 GCF_040948855.1 Paraburkholderia sp. BR10882
TCACCTACTCCACACCCATCTCCAGGTGTGTTTTGGATGAATCTCTTTACTACTTCTTCCTGATTGTTAAAGAACGACAGCCGATACGTTTTCACATACCGCTCTGACTGGCTCAATCGCCAATGCAAAAGGTTCTGCTTCGTGCAGAACGCTGTGCATTGAGGATTGGTGGAGGATGACGGGATCGAACCGACGACCCCCTGCTTGCAAAGCAGGTGCTC
>NZ_JBFPKP010000109.1:0-221 GCF_040948855.1 Paraburkholderia sp. BR10882
TCCACACCCATCTCCAGGTGTGTTTTGGATGAATCTCTTTACTACTTCTTCCTGATTGTTAAAGAACGACAGCCGATATTTCGCAGTGATGCGTCATACCGCTCTGACTGGCTCAATCGCCAATGCAAAAGGTTCTGCTTCGTGCAGAACGCTGTGCATTGAGGATTGGTGGAGGATGACGGGATCGAACCGACGACCCCCTGCTTGCAAAGCAGGTGCTC
>NZ_JBFPKP010000010.1:0-284636 GCF_040948855.1 Paraburkholderia sp. BR10882
CAGCGTACTCGTGATGGCCACCGCGACGATCGCGGTCGCGCCGCCAACCCAGCCCGAGGCAACCCACACGGCGCCGACCAGCAGGACTGCGAGCGCCGCGCGAGCGCCTGCGACCAGCGCGGCCGTGCGGTTAGCCACCGCGTGCTGGCGCGCGATACGGCTGATCGCCTGAAGCACGGAGACGTTCCAGGGCAGGCGGTCGGCGTTGCGCGCTTCGATATAGCGGCGGCAGAGCAGGCGCAGATCCGCTGTCATGAAAAGGAGCGCGGCACCGGTGCTCGCCACGACCCGGCGTTGCGATGGCGGCAGATCCGCGAGCGCTTGCAGTTGCGCGGCGAGCCGCGCGGGCAGCGCCGCTTCGAACGCGTCGAGTTGGGGGAGCAAGGCGGCCACGGCGGCGTCCGTGATGCCTGGCGCGCCCGCCTGCGCAGGCATGAGCGCGAGCGTCGCGTCGGTCAGCGCCGCGATGGCGGCCTGCGCGCGGGGATGCGCGTCGGCGATCGCGTGCGCCTTGAGGCGTTGCAGTGCGTAGAGCCACGTGACAGTGTCGAGAAAGCTGCGGTCGAGATCGAGAAAAACGGAATGCAGGAACCGCATCGACGGATCTTCGAATAGCGCGCCGGTGCGCAGCAACTCGACGTTCGCGCGCTCGCTGATAAGGCCCAGCAGCGCGTCCGCCTGCGGAGCGGCCGACGAGGGCGTCTGCGGCATCGACGTCGCGTGTTCGAGCGTCGTGCGCAGGGCGCCCAGCAGATGCGTGAAGCTCACGCGGCTTGCCGCAGCGAGCGCCGGCGCGACGTTACGCGGCAGCACGATCGAACTCACCACGCTCGCGCACACCACGCCGATCACGACCTCGCTGATCGTATAGACCACGTTGTCGAATACGCCGTACGGATTCGATATCGCGGGCATCGCCGTGATCGCCGTGGCGAAGCCGGTGAGCACGAGACCGTAGGACTGGAAATTGCGAAAGTACGCCGAGCCAAACGCGCACAGTCCGATCCACGCCGCGAGCGCGAGAAAGAAGGGCAACGGCTGCTGGGCGAATAACGCGATCAGAACGAGGCCCGCGAGGCTCCCGCCCACCATGCCGAGCCCGCGATAGAAACCGCGCGCGATCACGATGCCGCTTTGCTGGTGCATCATCACGATTACACAGGAAAGCATGGCCGTGGCCGGCGAGCGCAACTCGAGGCGCATGCACAGGCCCATCGAAAGCGCGACCGCGAGGCCCACCTTGACGATGTGCAGAAAGCGCGGCGCGTCGTCTTTCCAGTACGCGAGCCATTCGTCGCGCAGGCGCGGCGGTGTGGCGCCTGCGGGCGTCACGTTCATGGGTGTCCTTTTCAATGTCGGTTGCGCGTGCGTCATGCCGGCGTGGTCCGCCGGCAATTCAACCTGTCCGGTGCATCAGTCGATGCGCGTCCGGAAGAATTGCACAGGGCAAAAATGTTTGCGCTTAAGCGCCGGGCGCGGCTTCGGTAGCCAGTCCAACGATAGCAACGCGCTTGCGCCGGCACCATCAGCCTCTGATATGTCCGTTTCAGACCATCGATTGACGTTCCATACCTTGGTTTAGGTTGGGCGCACGGCGTCGTTCGAATCTGAAAACGCCGGCAGAAATCACGCACCTCGACTCGCCGGGCTGTCCATCATCCACCTCGTCGCCAGGTTACGAGTCCCGGCATGCGCTACGGCGCCATTCACAAGTGGAGAGTCTCGCTATGGACATGTTCAAGTCACTCAAGGCATTTATCGCTGTCGGGCAACTGGGAAGCTTCACGCAAGCCGCGCGTGCGTCGGGCTTGTCGACGCCCGCCGTGAGTCGTGCCGTGTCCGACCTCGAAGGCGCGCTCAAGGTACGGCTGTTGAACCGGTCCACCCGCAAGGTGAGTTTCACGGAAGAGGGCGCGCTTTTTTTTGCGCCGCTGCTCGAAGGGATTCAATTGATCGAATCGGGCATGAGCGACGTGTGCCGCTCGAACGCGGCCCTGCGCGGCGTGATTCGAATCGGCGCGCCACCGGTGATAGCGGGCACCATGCTCTCGCCGCTCATCGCGGCCTTCAGCGAGTTGCATCCTGAGATTGAATTCGATGTGTCGATCGACGAACGCCACAACGAAACGCTCGACGAACAGATCGACGTGGCCGTGCGCGTGGGCGTGGAGCCGGACTGTAGCTGGATCGTGCGCGCGCTCGGCACGCTCAAGCTGGTGCAATGCGCCGCGCCCGCGTATCTGCGCCGGCGCGGCGCGCCGCGCACGCCCGATGAACTGGCGCGACATCGCTGCATCGGGCTAAGGGGCTCGCGCGGTTCGCGCGGTTCGCTTGCCCAGGCCTGGGAGTTCGCCGCGAGCGGCGTGCCGCTTAGTTGCCCGATCCAGGCGGTCGCCACCTTCAACGAGGTGAGTGCCATCGTGCATGCGGCGCGCGCGGGGGTGGGCATTGCGCAGCTTCCGCAGTATCTCGTGCGCGGCGATCTTGCGGCGGGGCGTCTGGTGAGCGTGCTGCCCGACTATGCGAGCGAGCGCCGCAAGGTGCTGCTCTGCTATCCCAGGCGCGCGCCCATGCCCATGCGGGTGCGAAGTTTCATCGATTTCGCCTTCGCGCGCCTGAGCGACGAACTGCACGGCGCGCCACGACCCGCCATGCTCCCGCAGCACGCGCCGCAGGACATGGCGCTTGCGTGAGGGCAGCGCCGCTCGAGGCCCGACGAGTGAAACGTTACCCGCTTCATACTTAGATATAGTTGTCACACATCGAGATATAGTGTTACTCGACGACGCCCCTATCTAAGATAACGAACATGAGCGGTCAGCACTTCTCGAGCCCCGCCCGAAACGCTGTACTGGACGAGGACCATTCGCTTGCAAACCCCCATGATAGTTTCCATCGTCGACGATGACGAAAACGTGCGTCTCGCGACTTGCAGCCTGCTGAGGTCGCTGGGTTGCGACGTTCGGGTGTATGCATCGGCTGAGGCGTTTCTGGATTCCGGCCGCCTTGGCGACGTAAACTGCGTGATTTCCGACGTGCAGATGCCCGGCATGGGCGGCATCGAGATGCAGCGCAAGCTCGCCGAACTGGGGTCGGCCGCGCCCATTATCTTTATCAGCGCATTCGGCTCCGAGGCGCGGCGCAAGGAAGCGCTCGCCAATGGCGCGCTGTGTTTTCTCGACAAGCCGGTCAACGGGGATGCGATCCTCGCATGCCTGGAAAAACTCAGTCGTTCCACTTGAACGCCACGCTCATCCGATCCGACGCCATTCGGCATCGGCCCGAAGGGGGCCTGGTCCTCTGGCTCGCCGCGCTCGTCGCGCTCGGCGTATTCTGCGTCGACGCGTTCACGCCGCTCGATATCGCCGTGGCCGTCTTCTATGTCGTGGTCGTGCTGCTCGTCGCGTCGAGCGGATCGAGCATGGCCGTGGTGGGCACCGCGGTCACCGTCGGCGTGCTCACACTCGCGGGCTTCCTCTTCTCGCACGGCAGCGACTATACGGGCAGCTCGATCGCGCGTTGCGTGGTGAGCCTGCTCGCGATTGGCTCGACCTCGTTCCTCTCGCTGCGTAATCTCGCGAAAACCGCGCAATTGCACGAGCAGATCGATATGCTCAACCTCACGCACGACGCGATCCTCGTCTACGACCTGGGCGGCAAGATCATGTTCTGGAATCACGGCGCGGAAGCGCTCTATGGCTGGAGCGCAGCACAGGCCGTCGGCCAGCGCATCCACGATCTCACGCAAACTCGAGCCGCCGCGCCGCTCGACGAGATTGACGCCGCGCCGCTGAGCAACGGTCACTGGTCGGGCGAACTGCAACGCGTGCGCCGCGACGGTCGCGCCGTGAGCGTCATGAGCCGGCTTGCCGTATGGCGCGACGCCAAGGGCGAGCCGCGCGCGATACTCGCGACGAACAACGACATCACGCTGCAAAAGCAGATGGGTGAGGAACTCGCGGCGCAGCAGAGGGAATTGCGTGCGGCGATTGACGCGATTCCGGGCATGGTTTGGAGCGCTTCGAACGAAGGCGACGTGGTGTTCGTGAACCGGCGCTGGCAGGAGTCCGGCATCGACACGAAGGACCGGGACATGGACCTGTGGGCGGCCCTCGTGCATCCGGACGACTTGAGCCGCATGCGCGGCGACTGGCGGGCCTCGGTCGCTTCCGGCCGGCCGCTCGACAATCTCTCGCGCGTACGCCAGCGCGACGGGCGCTACCGCTGGATGCATATCGCCGCCGAGCCGCAGCGCGACGCGAGCGGCGCGGTGCGCCGCTGGTATGGCGTGAACACCGATATCGAGGCGCGCAAGCGCGCGGAGGATGCGCTCACGCGCAGCGAGGCCTTCCTCGTCGACGCGCAGCGGCTGAGCAAGACCGGCAGTATTGGCTTCGCGCCCGCGAACGGCGAGATGATCTGGTCGAACGAGGCCTGGCGCATCTTCGGCTACGACCCCGCATCGGAGATGACGCCAAGCCTTGCGCTCATTTTCGCGCGCACGCACCCCGACGACCGCGCCCAGGTCGAAGCCGCGCACGGCGGCGGCGCCACGCTCGCGCCGCTGATCGATCTGGAGTACCGGCTGGTGATGCCGGACGGCGCGCTCAAATACGTGCACTATGTCGCGCATCTAGGGCCGCCTGCATCGACCGGTCTCGCCTATGTGGGCGCGCTCATGGACATCACCGACTCGCGCCAGACGCAGGAGGTACTCGCGCGCTCGATGGCAGAACTCGCGCACGTGACGCGCATGACCACGCTCGGTGAAATGGCGGCCTCGATGGCGCACGAAGTCACGCAGCCCATGGCGGCCGTGGTCACGTCTGGCGACGCCGCGCTGCGCTGGCTCAACCGCATCGAGCCCGATGTCGACGAGGCGGCGCGCTCGATCGGGCAGATGATCAAATCGGCGCGGCGGGCCAACGAGATCGTGCGCCAGATACGCGCCATGGCGCAAAAGTGTCCTGCAGCATTCACCTGCATCGCGCTGGACGACGTCGTGGACGAAGCCGTGGAACTGATGGCGCGCGAATTCCAGCGCAACGGCGTGTGCTGCGACGTGCAGCGCGCGCGTGAAAAAGCATTCGTTCATGCGGATAATGTCCAGTTGCAGCAGGTAGTCATCAATCTGCTGATGAACGCGGTGCAGGCGATGGCCGAACGCGAGCGCGCGCCGCGCCGCGTTGTCGTCGCAACCCATAGGCTGAACGAACAGGAGGTGCAATTGAGTATCGAGGATTCCGGCCCCGGTATCCGCGAGCAAGATCGCGAACGCCTGTTCAATCCATTCTTTACAACAAAGGCAAACGGCATGGGCATGGGACTGTCAATCTGCCGCTCGATCGTCGAAGCGCATGGCGGCAGCATTGGCCTTGACGCGCCGGCGGCTCACGGGGCGCGCTTTTTGATTACACTGCCGCTGGAATCCGCACAAGAGGAGCTTGTCACATGAACGTTCAGCGCGATGCAGGGGGCTTGGCGCCGGGCCGGCTTGTCTACGTGGTCGACGACGACGACTTGATGCGCGAGGCCGTGGGCACCTTGCTGCGCTCGGTTGATCTGCCGGTGCAGACGTTCGCATCGGCGCGCGAATTTCTCGCCTTCGAGCGGCCCGACGTACCGAGCTGCCTGATTCTCGACGTGCGCCTCAAAGGGCAGAGCGGCCTTGCGGTGCAGGAGCAGATTGCGCAGAGCGATCTGCGCATTCCCATCATCTTCATGACCGCACACGGCGATATCGCCATGACGGTCAAGGCCATGAAGGCGGGCGCCACGGACTTTCTCGCCAAGCCGTTTCGCGATCAGGACATGCTCGACGCCGTCGATCACGCGCTCGCGGCCGATGAAAAGCGGCGCAGCGCCGATCGCTCCGTTTCGGACCTGCGCAAATGCTATGGATCGCTGACGCAGCGCGAGCGCGAAGTGATGGCGCTGGTGGCCTCGGGGCTGCGCAATAAACAGATTGCCGCCGAAATGAATTTGAGCGAAATCACCGTGAAGATTCATCGCGGCCAGGCGATGCGAAAAATGGAATCGAATTCATTCGCCGATTTCGTGCTCAAGGCGAAGACGCTTGGCATTAGCGCGTCCGCCGACGAATCCTGAATCGCAACGCTCCTCATATCTCCCGTTTTCCACGCTTGCACGCCCGCCGATTTCCGCCAATGCGCGAATGACCGGGCGCGCCGCCGTTCATGGAATTTTCAATTCCTTCTACCACGCTTTTTATCGGCGGCTCATACCAAGGTATGAGCGGATCAGTGCACGGGGAATAAGCGGCCGACGGAAATACGGCGCGCGTGGGGTACCTCGTCCTTCATTTCGTACTACGGGATATTTAGACGGGCATTGGGTTAAACGTCGGTATGAGTGCCTCAAACATTCACGCCAAAGGCGCAATCCATTGTACGACTAGTGGGCGCGATATTCGTCGGGTAAGGTGGAGCCTGATCACATTACTCATCGTCGTGGCGCTTCAGGTCGGAACTTGGACACGACGGCGGCGAGAAAGGAGCGAATCTCATGAGCAATCTGTCCGACTGTCTTGTGCCGTCGCGCGCGGCGCGCCAGCCGATCGACGCGGAAGCCGAATGGCGCGTACCGGGCGACAAGCTGCAAACGTCGCCCGAGATGCGGGTCCTGCGCTGGTCGCGCAGGCCGCGCGTGCCGCTCGATGTCGTGAGCGATGGGCATGCGTCGATGCATTGCGTGGCACTCAATCTCAAGTGCACCGTGGTCGATTTCGATTACGGCGCGCGTCCGCTGATTCGTGGGCGCGTGTCGGCGGGCGTCGCGCATGTGGGCGCGCCCGGTGTTGCCGCGCGGGCGTGCTTTTTGTCGCCATGCGACGTGCTGCATCTGTACGTGGCGCAAAAGGTGCTCGAGGAATGCTACGCGGACCTGTTCGAGCACGCGCACAACGGCGACCTCGTGCTTGGCGACGGCCGCTTGCTGCGCGACCCCGCGATCGAGCGCCTGAGCCAGGCGCTAGCGGTTTCGCAGACCAGCGACGCCGCGCTTGGCAAGGTCTTTACGGACAGCGTAAGCCTCGCCATCGTTTCTCGCCTCGTGAGCCGCCAGTACGCGGGAACGTCGCGCAGCGCGCGCGTCGCGGCCGAGTTGCCGAAATGGCGCATGACGCGCGTGATGGAGTACGTCGACGCGCATCTCGGCGACCCCATCGGGCTCGCGGAAATGGCGCAGAGCGCGGGTCTTACGCGCATGCACTTCGCGGCGCAGTTTCGCGAGGCTTGCGGCCTGCGCCCGCATGAATACCTGCTGCGCCGGCGCATCGACCACGCACAGTCGCTGCTGCTCGGCTCGCAGCACAACGTGCTCGACGTCGCGCTCGCCTGCGGCTTTCGCTCGCAGGCGCACTTCACGACCGTCTTCAAGCGTTTCGTGGGAGAGACGCCATATTCCTGGAGGAAAAGCAACGATGGGCTTCGATAGCGACCTCGTGCGCTTCATGGCGCACAGCACGCAGTATCTGCTCGGTCATCTTCCCACGGAAGCGGCGCACGAGCCGAAGGTGGAAACGGCGGTGCTCCCGTCGCCCGCCGAGTGCTTGCCGGGTGTCGAGTCGCCGCATGGATTTGGCGGCATCGAAGCGGAACCTCTCCTCGTCTGAAGCTTGACCGTTTACGCTGCCGCCGCGAATGGAACTTTGGCGCAGCGAGATCCCAGAATCCACAGCAAAGTTGAACGCGGTTACAACAGGAGTCCGAAATATGGAAGCGCAAACGCAAGTTGTCGACCCGTGGCAAATGACGATTGGCCTGCTTGGGTTGTTGTCGGGCGAGACGTGTCCGAGCCAGCCTGTTCCGGCGGCGCGCAAGCCCGCTTCGCGCCGCAACGCCGACAAGCCCGTGCCCGGCCTCACGATCCGTGTGCTGGAGCGCGCCACGGCCACGCGCGTCACGCTCGCCTGGCGCGATCCCGCGCGGTGCGCGTATTGCGATCAGGAGTGGTATCGCACCCGCGCGCGCCGCTCGGGCGTGTGCGCAGTGAGCGGGCGCGAGATCCGGCGCGGCGAGCACGTCTATCGCCCGCGCCCGATGCGTCCGCAGGCGCTCAACGCCGACGCGATGATCCATAGCCTCGTTCTCGACGAAGCGGCGCGCACTTGAGGTGGAAACCACGCCCTAGCGCGATAAGAGGCGAACATGAAAGAGGGGCGCTCCGCACGGAGCGCCCCTCTTTCATTGGGCGTTCGGAACAAACGCCCGCGTCTCAAGCGTTTTCCTCCGCGTGTGCGGGCATGCTGACCTTGCCGCGGAAGATGTAGTACTGGTAGAGGTTGTAGCCGATCATGACCGGAAACACGAAACCGATGCCGATCAGCATGAAGGTGAGCGTCGCGCTATCGGAAGCGGCGTCGATAATGCGCAGCTTGCCCGGCACGAAGTCGGGAAAGAGGCTGATGGCGAGACCCAGAAACGAAATCAGGAACATCGCGATGGTGGCGCGAAACGGCAGGGCCGACGCCGTGCGCCGCAAGCCGACCAGGATCGCGACGAAGGCCAGCGCCGCGAGCAGGCCGAGCGCGCCAAGCATGTGCACGACCGGTGCTTGCGACCAGCGGTCGTGGCCCACGCTGCTGTAGAGCCAGGTCGCGGCGCTCAGCGCGAGTGCCGCCGCCACGCACACCTTGGCGTACACGTTTGCCGCGCCGCGCGCCCACTGCTCGAGCGGGCCCTGAGTCTTCTGGATGAGCCATGTTGCGCCCAGCAGACAGTAGCCCGCGATCACGCCCACCGCCGAACAGGCGACGAAGAGCGCGCTCACGGGCCCGGGTTCGAGCGCGGTGATGACCTTGCCGAGAATGACGCCCTGCGCGGCGGCCGCCACGACGCTGCCGAAGCCGAACACGCGGTCCCAGAGGGCGCCGCGCGTCGCGCTGTGGCGGAATTCGATGGCCGCGCCCCGCATGATGAGGCCCGCGATCAACACCATCACGGGCACATAGAGCGCTTGCATGAGGAGGGCGTAGGCGAGCGGAAAGGCGCCGAAGAGTGCGCCGCCCACCACGACGAGCCAGGTTTCGTTGGCGTCCCATACGTGGCCGATCGAGGCGACCATCACGTCGTGATCGGCACGCTCGCGGCGCAGGATCGTGAGGATGCCGACGCCGAGATCGAAGCCGTCGGTGACGACGTAGAACGCGAGCATGAGACCGATGAGGCTGAACCAGGTATAGGCCAGCATGACATGCGTGGAAGTATCCATGAGGGTTCCTTCGTCCTTCAGCGAGAGGCGGTGGCTTCAGCCCACCGTGGTGTGTGAATCGGCCGCTTGCGATGCGGCGCGCGTCGGAGCGATGAGCAGGTCCGGTCCCGTGCACAGCCAGCGGCGCGCGAGCAGGAAGAACGTGAGGATCAGCACGAGGTAGAACGAGAGGAACATGACGGTGCTGGCTGCGACATGGCCGGGCGGCACGGCCGAGACGGCATCGCGCGTGCGCAGCAGGCCATAGACGACCCACGGCTGGCGGCCCACCTCGCGCACGATCCAGCCCGCCTCGACGGCGATATACGGCAGCGGGATCGCCGCTACCCACGCGCGCAGCAGCCAGCGGCGCTGAAGCAGCGCGTCGAGCCTGCCGTGTACGCGCCGCAGGCACCAGGCGGTCCACAGCGCGAGCGCCACGAACAGAAAGCCGATGCCCGCCATCACGCGAAACGCGTAGTAGAGCAGTGGCAGCATGGGCGGCTGGTCCTCGCGCGCGAAGTCGGCGAGCCCCTTCACGGTGCCGTGCAGCGTATGGGTGCCCAGCACGCTCAGCATGCCCGGCACCTCGATCGACCAGTCGTTGCGCTGCGCAGCCTGATCGGGCCAGGCGAGCAGCGACCACGACGCGCCCGTGCCCGGCGCATTGGTGTGCCAGTGGCCTTCGATCGCCGCGCCCTTGGCGGGCTGGGTGGCGAATACGCTCACGCCGCTCGAATCGCCGAGCCACACCTGCAAGGGCGCCGCGACGAGCAGCACCGCGAGCGCGAGCTTGAACGAGCGCGCGAAGAATTCGGCTTGACGCGCGCGCAGCATTTGCCACGCGGAAATACCCGCGACCACGAACATGCCCGTTTCGATCGCGGCCACCCACATATGGCCCACGCCCCAAGCGACATCGGGGTTGAAGATCGCGTGCAGATAACTGCTGACGACGATCTTGCCGTCGACGACTTCGATGCCCGCCGGCGTCTGCATCCACGAGTTCGCGACCATGATCCAGAACGCGGAGAGGCTGGAGCCTAGCGCGACCATCGCCGTTGCGAACAGATGCACGCCACGCGGCACGCGGTCCCAGCCGAGCAGCATCACGCCGATGAAGCCTGCTTCGAGCATGAAGGCCATCGCGCCTTCAAAGCCGAGAATGTTGCCGATGAATTGCCCGCTGTACTGCGCGAAGCCTGCCCAGTTGGTGCCGAACTGGAACTCCATGGGAATGCCGCTCACCACGCCCACGGCGAAGTTCAGGATCAGGAGCTTCGACCAGAAGCGTGCGTGCCGGTAATACGCGAGATCGCCCGTGCGCAGCCACAGGGCCTTCACGAGCAGGACGAAGGCCGCGAGGCTGATCGTGAGGATCGGCCAGAGAATGTGGAAGATGGCCGTGAGCGCGAATTGCAGGCGCGAGAGGGCGAGCGTGTCAAACAGTTCCATGGAGGCTTCCTTGTTGCGCAGCGGCGCCGGCACGCCGGATCTTCACGGGCACGCCCTTATAGGAAGGCGTGCGGCTTTGCGGGTCGTAGGCATAGAGCGGCACGAGCGGATTCGCCTCGGGGTAGTAGGCGCCGCAGCAGCCGTCGGGCAACGCATATTCCACAAGCGTCAGGCCGCGCACGACGCGCTCGATGCCGTCGTGCGACAGGGCGACGAGGTCCACGCGCTCGCCCGCGTGCATCTCGCGGCGGCGCAGTTCCTCGGCGTTCACGAAGACCACGTCGCGTTGGCCAAATACGCCGCGATAGCGGTCCGAATGCGAATAGAGCGTAGTGTTGTACTGGTCGTGGCTGCGCATGGTGGTGAGCCAGAGCGCGTCGGAGTCGCCGTGCGCGGGATCTTCGTCGAGCCCCTGAAACACGAGAAAATTGGCCTTGCCCGTGGCCGTGGCCCAGATGCGATCGCGTGCGGTCGAGCCCAGATGGAAGCCGCCTGGCACGCGAATGCGCGCGTTGTACGCCTGGAATGCGGGAAACACGATTTCAATGGCCTCGCGAATGCGGTCGTAGTCGGCCACCAGGTGCTCCCAAGGCACGCGCGAGCGCGCGCCGAGCGTGGCGCGCGCGATGCCCGCGACGATTGCGGGTTCGCTGCGCAGGTCCGGCGAGGCGGGCGGGTTGCGGCCCGCCGAAGCGTGCACCATCGACATCGAATCTTCCACCGTGATCGATTGCGGGCCGTTCGCCTGCACGTCGATTTCGGTACGGCCGAGGCAGGGAAGGATCAGCGCGTCCTTGCCGTGCACGAGATGGCTGCGATTGAGCTTGGTCGCGATGTGCACCGTGAGCGCGAGGTTGCGCATTGCCGCCTGTACGCGCGGCCAGTCGGGCACAGCCGCCGCGAAGTTGCCGCCCAGGCCGATGAAAACCTTCGACTCGCCCTTGAGCATGGCCTCGATGGTCGCGACGACATCGCGGCCATGTTCGGCGCTCGGCCGAAAGCCGAAGGCGCGCTCGATGCCGTCGATGAGCGCCGCATGCGGCTTTTCCGTGATACCGACCGTGCGGTTGCCTTGCACGTTCGAATGGCCGCGCACGGGGCACAGGCCCGCGCCTGGGCGGCCCACATTGCCGCGCATGAGTGCGAGGTTCGCGACCTGCTGCACATTGGCGGTCCCGCAGTGATGCTGGGTGATGCCCATGCCGTAGACGAGGATCGCGTTCTTCGCCGCCGCGTAAAGGCTCGCGGCCGATTCGATGTCAGCCTGCGCGAGGCCGCTATGGGCGGCGATCGATTTCCATGACGTCGCGCGCAAGTCCGCTTCGAGCGTCTCGAAGCCCAGGGTATGGCCCGCGATGAATTCGGTATCGAGAATGCGCGGGCGGTCGTGTGCCACAGCGGCGTCGTCCATTTCGAGCAGCGCCTTCATCATGCCTTTGAGCACGGCCGCGTCGCCACCGACCTTCACTTGATAGAGACAGGTGCTGATGGGCGTCGAGCTGAAGGTGGCCATTTCGATCGGGTTCTGCGGCGCTGCGAAGCGCTCGAGCGCGCGCTCGCGAAACGGATTGAACGAGACGATGCTCGCGCCGCGGCGAGAGGCCGCGTGCAGGTCGCTCATCATGCGCGGGCTGTTGGTGCCGGGGTTCTGCCCGAAGATGAAGATGGCGTCCGCGTGCTCGAAGTCCTCCAGCAGCACCGTGCCTTTGCCGACGCCGATCGACTGCGGCAGGCCCACGCTGGTCGCTTCGTGGCACATGTTTGAGCAGTCGGGGAAGTTGTTGGTGCCGAATTCGCGCACGAACACCTGGTAGAGAAAAGCGGCCTCGTTCGAGGCGCGCCCCGACGTGTAGAAGTCCGCTTCGTTCGGGCTCTCCAGCGCGTTCAGATGCGTGCCGATCAGCGCAAATGCTTCGTCCCAGCCGATGGGCACGTAACGGTCGGTGGCGGCGTCGTAGCGCATGGGGTGGGTGAGGCGGCCGACCATTTCAAGGTCGTAGTCGTCCCACGCGGCGAGCGCACTCACGCTGTGCGCGGCGAAAAATTCCGGCGTGCAGCGCTTGTCCGTGGCCTCCCAGGCCACGGCCTTCGCGCCGTTCTCGCAGAATTCGAACGAGGAAGTGTGCTTCGGATCGGGCCACGCGCAGCCGGGGCAGTCGAAGCCCTCGGGCTGGTTCATGCGCAGCAACGTGCGCGCGCCGGAGACCGCCACGCCCTGCAGCGCGAGCGCTTCGCCCGTGGCGCGCAATGCGCCCCAGCCGCCCGCCGGTTCTGTATAGATGCGGATTGTTTTTTTGTCGCTAGCCATGTCGATTCCTTCGCGGCGAGGGAGGACGCCACGTGTGCGAAGGGTGACGCGTTTGCGCCGCCGCAGCTTGCGGCGCACGGCTGGCGATTTCGAAATCGCACGGCGATGCATGCGGGGGTTTTCGAGCGGGGTTGCTCAGGTGTGGGCTGGCGGCCCAGATGAGCGTGCGAATCCTGAAAGACATCGTGCATTGAGAACACCGGTCCAGTTGCGCGCGCCGATACTGCAACGCAATGCCGACGCGACCGATCCTTGAAAGTCGCGGCTCCGGCCGTTAAAGACCGAAGCAACCTTACCTGGCTTATCTGGCTGACGCTTCACGCGCGGCGATCACGGTGCGGAGACACGACTATGAATCACGATGAAGCTTTGAACCGCGCCACTGCCGACGCGCGCACGATAGATGAAGCGCCTGAGTTCGCCCGCTTCTCGGCGTGGCTGCGCGGGCGCGGAACGGCTGTTGCAAGCGACGCAAGGGCGACCGGGCTCACCGGCGCGTGGACCCGCAGGCTCGTGAAATTCTCGGCGCTCTGGGCGCTGGTCGAGTTGCCCGTTGCGTACTGGAGCGCGGCTGACGACCTGGAGCGCGCGGCGCTCGCGGCGTCGACGGTGATCTGGCTTGCGATCGTGGTTCGCGTGCTCAAGGGCGGCGTAACGGCGCGCGGGGTATTCGTTTTTCTCTGTGCGCTCAGTCTCCTTGCCGTCGCGCCCGCGCTGCCCGCCGAATACGCGAACTTTCGCATCGCGTTCTGGCTCTCACTCGTGGAATGTGCTGTGAAATGCGGGCTGTTCGTGGTGTTCGTCTCGCGCTATATCGCTATGGAGCCGTGAGCACGAGAGCCGCGGTAGACCGAAATAGGCAAAACGCATGGCGTCATAGATCATTATGACGCCCGTATGTCACACAGAAAAAGCGATTGCCAGGACGCCTCGTGAAGATTATCGATCTTCCTTTCCTGCATCGGGGATACGACCGCCGGGCAGCGCGCCAAACATGTGCTGGCTGCATTTCGCCTCACGCCATGCTGCACCGGGCTTGAGCCCCGATATGATTCGCCTCGCAACGGGCAGTATCTGCTCTCCAGCCAGAATGCCAAGCAGGCCTACCAGAGCAATAGCGGGAGGGGCGGGCGATTGCACGCCGATCAGACTGTAAACGACCCCCGCAAGAATGCCTGCGAGGAGTGAAAATAAGTATGCGTTCATCGGACGATTTCCCTGTGTCGCAGTGAAAGTGATATTCGATAATGTTCGATAAAGGTATCAGATTGCTTTTGGATGGAGGAGGCTAATTCAGAATACTTCAGGAAGTTTGCGCTGGCCGGGAATTCAACATCAGATCTCTTCAGAATTCTTCAGAGCCACTGGCTGGTGATTGCGTGTCAAATGGCGGCTAGCTGGAGTGTCGAACTCCAGGCAGAAGACAGACGGAAATTCGGCTGTCCCGCCCAAGAGGCGGTCTACCTATTCCTCGATCAAAGGACGCAAGCACCATGAGCAACGCCAAACTTGAAGTACTCACCCCGCAAAACAGCCAGATGATCTTCATCGATCAGCAGCCGCAAATGGCCTTTGGTGTTCAGTCGATCGACCGCCAGGTCCTGAAGAACAACGTCGTTGGGCTGGCCAAGGCGGCGAAGGTCTTCAACATTCCCACCACGATCACGACGGTCGAGTCGGAGAGCTTCTCCGGCTATACGTACCCGGAACTGCTCGACGTGTTCCCGGACCACAAGCTGCTCGAACGTACGTCGATGAACTCGTGGGACGACCAGAAAGTGCGCGACGCGCTTGCCGCGAACGGCCGCAAGAAGGTGGTCGTTGCCGGTCTGTGGACGGAAGTCTGCAACACGACCTTCGCGCTGTGCGCGATGCTCGAAGGCGACTACGAGATCTACATGGTTGCCGACGCATCGGGGGGCACCTCGAAAGACGCGCACGACTTCTCCATGCAGCGCATGATTCAGGCCGGCGTCGTGCCGGTCACGTGGCAGCAGGTCATGCTCGAATGGCAGCGCGACTGGGCGCGCCGCGAGACCTATGACGCCGTGATGAAGATCGCGAAGGAGCACTCGGGCGCGTACGGCATGGGCGTCGATTACGCGTACACGATGGTTCACAAGTCGCCGCAGCGCACGTCCGCGCCGCATGAAATTCTCCCGGCGGTTCCGGCCCGCTGATCGGCGTCTCTGTGATTGTGGACATTGATGCGGCGCGCTCCAGGCGGGGGCGCCGCGTCTTCTTCCACTAGTTGGCAGCGTGCTCGCGCTGGGTTCGGGATTCGATGAATCTCCGGCGCGCCTGTCACATCAATCAGGACAACCAACCGATGCCGGAACTGCTGCAAACGGAACCTCCGTGGGTTCCCCGGCAGCCATGTCCCGCATTCCAATCCGACCGCGAGGCCGACCGCATGGAATCTTATCTGGTGTCACTGGGCGCGGGCGTGCTCATCGGCGTGATCTACAGCGTGATCAGGGTCCGCTCGCCCGCGCCGCCGCTGATCGCCCTGGTTGGCTTGCTGGGCATGGTGATCGGCGCGCAGGCCGTTCCCGCCCTGAAGCCGCTGCTGGGTCTTTAATCAACGTGAGGAAACGCCCGTGAGCGCAACCGACAGCCACCCCGATCTCATTCTTCATAACGCACGCATCACCACGCTGGACCGCTCCAACCCGCTCGTCAGCGCCGTGGCCATCGCCAACGGCCGCTTCGTCGCGGTTGGCGGCGAGGCGGACGTCATGCCGCTCGCGGGACGCGGCACGCGCGTCATCGACTTGCAGGGGCGCCCCGTGCTGCCCGGCCTGATCGACAATCACCTGCACCTCATCCGCGGCGGCCTGAACTACAACATGGAACTGCGCTGGGACGGCGTGCGCTCGCTCGCCGTTGCCATGGAGATGCTCAAGCAGCAGGTTGCGATCACGCCCGCGCCACAATGGGTGCGCGTGGTCGGCGGCTTTACGGAGCACCAGTTCGCCGAGAAACGCCTGCCCACGATCGAGGAACTCAACGCGGCCGCGCCGGACACGCCCGTGTTCATCCTGCACCTGTACGATCGTGCGCTGCTGAACGCCGCCGCGCTGCGCGTGGTGGGCTACACGAAGGACACGCCGGAGCCGCCGGGCGGCACGATCCTGCGCGACGCCACGGGCACGCCCACCGGCCTGCTGCTCGCCAATCCGAACGCGACGATCCTCTACGCGACGCTCGCCAAGGGGCCGAAGCTGCCAGCCGAGTACCAGTACAACTCGACGCGTCATTTCATGCGCGAACTGAACCGCCTGGGCGTGACGGGCGCGATCGACGCGGGCGGTGGTTCGCAGAACTATCCGGACGACTACGAAGTCATCCGCAAGCTGCACGACGCGGGCGAGATGACGGTGCGCATCGCGTACAACCTCTTCACGCAGAAGCCGGACGCGGAAAAGGAAGACTTCGTGAACTGGACGCAGAGCGTCAAGTATCACGATGGCTCGGATTACTTCCGGCATAACGGCGCGGGCGAGATGCTCGTGTTCTCGGCGGCCGACTTCGAGGACTTCCGCGTGGCGCGCCCTGAATTGCCGCCGGAGATGGAGGGCGAGCTCGAAGGCGTCGTGCGCGTGCTCGCGCAGAACCGCTGGCCGTGGCGTCTGCACGCCACTTATGACGAAACCATCAGCCGCGCGCTGGACGTGTTCGAGAAGGTCAACCGCGACATTCCGCTCGAAGGGCTGAACTGGTTCTTCGATCACGCGGAAACCGTTTCGGATCGCTCGCTCGACCGCATCGCGGCGCTGGGCGGCGGCATCGCCGTGCAGCACCGCATGGCGTACCAGGGCGAATATTTCGTCGAACGATATGGTGCGCGCGCGGCCGAGGCCACGCCGCCCGTCGCGAAGATGCTCGCCAAAGGCATCAAGGTCTCCGCGGGCACCGACGCCACACGCGTGGCGTCGTACAACCCGTGGGTGTCGCTTGCGTGGCTCGTGAGCGGCAAGACGGTGGGCGGCCTGCGCCTGTATCCGCAGCGCGATCTGCTCGATCGGGAAACGGCGCTGCGCATGTGGACCGAGTACGTCACGTGGTTCTCGAATGAAGAGGGCAAGAAGGGCCGTATTGCGGTGGGGCAGCTTGCCGACCTGATGGTGCCGGACCGCGACTTCTTCGCCTGCGCCGAGGACGATATCGCCGACACCACAGCGCTGCTTACGGTGGTGGACGGCCGGATCGTGTGGGGCGCGGGTCCGTTCTCGGAGCACGACGCGCCGATCCCGCCCGCGATGCCCGACTGGTCGCCGGTGCGCCAGTACGGCGGCTACGGCGGCTGGGGCGCGACGCAGCAGACTGGCGCGCCATTGCAGCGCGCGGCCGCGGCGGCGCTATGCGCCTGTGCGAGCGCGTGCAACCTGCATGGCCATGCGCACGGGAGCGCATGGGGCAGCGCGCTGCCGACCTCGGATGCGAAGGGCTTCTGGGGCGCGTTCGGTTGTTCGTGCTGGGCGATCTGACGTGGCGGCGTTCACGGGCCGGGGCAACCCGGCGTGGATTCGCGCGTTGCTTGCGCAGCCATGGGTTGCGCCGCTCGTGCGCGTTGCGCTGGTTTCCGCATGGCTGATCGGTGGCGTGGACAAGCTGCTGGACTTCGACGCGGCCATTGCGGAGCAGGCGCATTTCGGCCTGCATCCGCCCGCGCTGTGGGCCGCGCTTGCGATCGTGGTGGAGATCGGCGGCTCGCTGTGCGTGGTGTTGCGCCGCTTCACGTGGCTCGGTGCGGGCGCGCTGGGTGTGCTCACGCTCGTGGCCATGCTGGTCGCCAACGACTTCTGGAACCATACGGGCGCCGCGCATTTCATGGCGCTGAACAGTTTTTTTGAGCACCTCGGGCTGATCGCGGCACTCGTGCTGGCCACGCTGCTGGAAGATATCCGCGACTGACCGGCACAAACCAATGATGAAACAAGGAAATCCGACGATGAAAGCACTTCGTTCCGCACTGCTCGCGCTGATGGTGGCGGGCGGTCTTGTCGCCGCACCCGCGTCGTTCGCGAAGCCGCCTGTGATGGAGTCCGAAACACCGGCCGTGGCCGTCGGCCCGCAGTACGATACGACGCACGTGTACGTTGCCCCGGAAGACTTCGACCGCTTCACGGACAGCTTCGTGGCGACCTTCGGCGGCAGCAAGTCAAAACAGGGCGTGTTCCAGGTCACGCCCACGCCGAGCCAGACAATGTCGCAGCTCGTGTTCACACCGTCGGGCACGATCTCCGTGTTCGGCTTCAAGACGCCGGTGCCGTATCCCTTCGGCTCGGAGCGTACCGGCTACCTCGTGACTGACATGGACGCGGCAGTGAAGGCGGCGCGCGCGCATGGAGCGGACGTGATCGTCGACACCTTCCCCGATCCGATCGGGCGCGACGCGATCATCTCGTGGGCGGACGGCGTGAACATGCAGCTTTACTGGCACAACCAGGCCCCGCACTACGACGCGCTCCAAATGGTTCCCGAGAACCGTGTGTACGTTTCGCCGAAAAGCCTGCACAAGCTGGTGCATGACTTCGTGAAGTTCTCTCACGGCAAGGTGGTGTCCGATGAGGCGAAGGCGCCGGGCGTTGAAATCGGTCGGCCGGACGAGACGTATCGGCGCGTGCGGATCGAATCGGGCTTCGGCAAGATGACCGTGCTGGTGACGGACGGCCGTCTGCCGTATCCGTTCGGGCGCGAAACGACGGGCTACGAAGTGGCGAATCTCGACGAGACGCTGCAAAAGGCCCAGGCCGCGGGTGTGAAGGTGCTGGTGCCGGCGTTCACCTCGGACGGTCGCAACGCGGCGATCGTCCAGTTCCCGGGCGGGTACATCGCCGAAATCCACGCCAACGCGGCGAAATGAAATACGAGGACACGATCCTGGCGGCGGTCGCGGGCTTTGTAGACACGCTGAGTTTCGTGGCGCTGTTCGGACTCTTCACCGCGCACGTCACGGGCAACTTCGTGCTGATCGGCGCAGGCGTGGCTGGCTACGGGCAGGGCGTGCTCCTCAAGCTGATCGTGTTCCCGGCGTTCGGCGCGGGCGTGGCAGGCAGCAGCCTGCTGTTGCGCTCGCTCAGCGGGCAGCACGCGCGCCAGGGCGCGCGCCTGCTTCATGCGGTGCAAGCAGTGCTGATGCTCGGCTTTTGTCTCGCGGGCGTCTGGGCATCGCCGGTCAGCCAGCCCGACACGCTGCCGGTGGTCGTGGCCGGCGTGCTCGGCGCGTTCGCGATGGGCGTGCAGAACGCGCATCCACGCCTGATCGTGCGGGCCGCCGTGCCGAATACGGTGATGACGGGCAACGTCACGCAGGCGATTCTCGACGTCGTGGACATGGTGCACACGGGCGCGCCCGAGAGCCTGCGCGCCGCGGCGCGCGCCCGGTTCGCGAAGATGATGCCGGCCATCGCGGCGTTTGCGGCGGGGGCGGTGGGCGGCGCGCTCGGCCTGCGCTACGTGGGTTTCTGGGCGCTGCTCGTGCCCGTGTGCGCGCTGGCTGCGCTCGCGTTGACCACCGGAGAGCACGAGCGCGCGGCAACCGCCGACCCGGCATAACGCGAACGAATCGAAGCGGCGGGGCGCCTGCCCTTCGTACGTCTCGCGAAATCAAACACACGCCGTCAACGGCAAGGAAAAACATGGTGTCGAGCACGACGCGCGGGCGTCGAAAGAAAAGGGCCGCGGGCGTTGCGGCTGCCGCCGGGCTGCTGATGATGAGCGCCCATGCGGCATTCGCAGAGACGGGAACGAACGCGCCGGACAATACGCCCACGTGCGACGTCAAGCGCCCCGTGCCTGGCTTCAACCGCTGGCAGGAAGACTGGGGCGTGCTCGCGAATCCGTGCCTGCCGCGCAGGCCATTCGACGGGCTCAAGTACATCCCGCTTTCGAAGAGCGATCCCACCTGGTATCTCTCACTGGGTGCGAACCTGCGCGAGCGTTTCGAACTCAACAACACGCCGCTCTTCGGTCTTGGCAGCGCGCGGCCCGACAGCTGGGTGATCCAGCGCGCCGAAGTCCACGCAGACGCACACTTCGGCGAGCACGTGCAGGCATTTTTCCAGCTCGAAGACGCGCGGCCATTCGGTAAGGACTCCGTCACCCCCGTGGACAAGAACCCGCTCGATATCGAGCAGGCATTCGTGGCGTTCGTCTACGGCGTGGGCGGCGGCACGTTCAAGGCGCGCGTGGGCCGGCAGGAAATGGCGTTCGACTTGCAGCGCTTCGTTTCCGTGCGCGACGGCCCGAACGTGCGCCAGGCCTTCGACGCGCTGTGGGCTGACTACGAGATCGGCAAGTGGCGCTTCATCGGCTACCTCACGCAGCCCGTGCAGTACCGCGACACCGCCGTGTTCGACGACGTCTCGAACGGTCACCTCACCTTCAGCGGCGTGCGCGTGGAGCGCGCGAACACGGGGCCGGGCGATCTCTCGGCGTACTGGTCGCGCTACGAGCGCGACAACGCGCGATTTCTCGATGCGAGCGGCAAGGAGCGGCGCGACGTGTTCGACGCGCGCTACGCAGGCAAACAGGCACAGTTCGACTGGGACGTGGAAGGCATGGTGCAGACCGGTCGCGTGGGTGCCGATACGGTGGGCGCGTGGGCATTCGGTGCGCTGGGCGGCTATACGCTCGCCGCGCTGCCGGGCACGCCGCGTCTCGGGCTCCAGGTTGACGGCGCATCCGGCGACCGGCATCCCGGCGACGGCCGTGTGGAAACGTTCAATCCGCTTTTTCCGAATGGTTACTACTTCACGCTGGCTGGCTACACGGGTTACAGCAACGTGATTCACGTGAAGCCTTCGCTCACGTTCAAGGTGACGCCGAAGGTGACGCTGCTCACGGCGCTGGGCTTCCAGTGGCGTGACACGACGGCGGATGCGGTCTACGGCCAGGGCACGGCGGTGGTGCCGGGTACGGCGGGCAAGGGCAATCGCTGGACGGGCATGTATGCGCAGGTGCGCGCGGACTGGCTGGTCAGCGACAACGTGGCACTCGCACTCGAAGCGGTGCATTTCGAGGTGGGCGATTCGCTGCGTGCGCTCGGTGCACGCAATGCGGATTATGTCGGCGTGGAAGCGAAGTTCGGCTGGTAATGAAGGGTATCGACAGGGGGCGCCATGAGTACGCATCTGCATGAACTGGAACTCGCGCGGTTGCGTGCCGCCGTGCGTGCGAATCTCGACGACGCGCGCGTATGGCGCTGGTACGCGGATCTTATGGAGGACGAGCGTGTGAGTTGCACGCGCACACGCGACGGCTGGCAGATCACCATCGATGGGCGCTGCACCGTGGAGGACGAATCGTTCGATCGTGCGGTGCGGCTTGCCGCGCGCACGTGGCTCGATATTCCGCGCGCGCCGCTCACACTGCGCCGCCGTCGCAAGCGCGCGATGAAGCCAGGCGTGGCGCTCTTTCCACAGATCATCTAGTGCGACTGTTAGCCATAGGCAAAGCACCGACGCTGTGCGCTTCCATTCGCTGCGGCTCGCTATGACCGGCGCCAAACAGCGTGGGGAACATCACACGCCGCCGCAGCGGTTATTTCGATTTGGTAGACTCTCGAACACCATCCTTGGTTTCTTCGTCCAGCCCCTATGAGCGCTACCCAGCCGGACTTACCGTCCTCCGATTTCATTCCGGCAGACGTACGACAGAGGGTGGGCAGCCAGGTATTGCCCGGTGGGCAAATGGGCATTAGCCGGCTGAAGAGCGCGCGCCGGAACATGGGGCGAACCGCGCCATACGAACTCGAGAACGCCGATCTCATCGTCTTGCAATTGCGCGCTTTCGGCGAACAGGAATTATGGCTCGACGGGCGTCCCGCACCGTTCGTGCCGTATGACGCAGGGACTGTGACGGTCCACGACCTCGACCGCAATTGGGTGGCGGACCTCAAGGGCGTATTCGATTGCATTCATTTTCATCTGCCCCGCGAGTCGCTCGAGGAGACGGTCGATGACGTTGGCGGCCGCGGACGCCCACAGCTTTATCTGCCGCCTCATCGAAGCGTCGTCGATCCTGTGATCCACGGTCTTGGTCAGGCGTTGCTGCCCGCGCTGGCTCGACCGGACGAAGCGACCCAACTCTTCGTCGATCACGTGGCGCTCGCATTCCAGGCTCACGTCGCACACCAGTATGGCCGCGTCAACGCGCGCAGGGACAAACTGCATAGCCGGCTCGCGCCGTGGCAGGAGCGTCGCGCGAAGGAACTGCTGCTGGCGCACCTGGACGGGAAGATCTCGCTTGCCGACGTGGCGCGCGCATGCGGCTTGTCGCGTGGCTATTTTCTTAAGGCTTTCCACCAGACGACGGGACTGCCGCCTTATCGCTGGCTCGTCAGTCAGCGCATCGAGCTGGCCAAAGCGTATCTGCGCGATGCTCAGATGCCTTTGAGTGCGATTTCGCAGGCTTGTGGCTTTGCGGATCAGAGCCATTTCACGCGAAGCTTCACGCGGGTCACGGGCGTGAGTCCTGGACGGTGGCGCTTGGGGGCTCTGTCGCAATAACGCGGTCCGGTATGATGTGCCGCAGGCCGTGCTTGCGCTGCATCGTCGTATGCGTCAGCAACTCGTGAAATTCCGCACGATGCAGTTCAACAGTCTTCGCGGGCTGTTGAGCGAGTATGGCGAAGTGATGGGATGCGGTAGGGCAGCGCTCGACAAGGCAATAGTCGAGATTCTGGAAAGGTTGTCAGGGGCGGGCATTAGTCACGTAGTCAAGGTCATGACCGGCGCTTCGTTGGCCAGCCACGAGGTAGGTGTTTTTCCGACGAGTCTTCTGAAGACACGCGTGAAATGCGCTTGATCGCTGAAGCCATATCGTTGCGCAATCTGCGCGATCCCGTCATGGAGTTCAATCAAATCGATCTGCGCGGCGGCAATGCGAATTCTTAACCTCCATTGATGGGGCGTATATCCAACGCTTCGCCTGAAAATGCGAAAAAAATAGGATTTCGACAAGTTCACGGAAACCGCAATATCTGTCATTGAAAGCTCGGCAGTCGTATCGGCTTCCAAAGCCTGTAGAACGCTGTCAAGCCATGGAGGCGGTGGTTCCGGAAGTGCCGCAGTCGGACCTTGTGTGGTTCTTTTCGGCTTAATGCTCATCGAGTTCCCCTCGAATTGTTTTTCTTCACAGATGGCACGAGCGGCAGTGTGCCTCATTGGAAGGGAAATTTGCATATACGTAAAATCAATACATCCTTGAAAAAAAATCAAGAATCGGCCGACTGGGTTTCGCTGTGTCAGGTTGGGTGATGTCCTCTCTAATGAGCGGATCGGAAGCGCCCGCGTGCCATTTTCTGGCCTGTCCAGGCGATTGATTTTGCTGTGTGGGTAGGATGATGGGTACGGGGTAGTGCGGTCGGGTGGGAGTCAAACCTGGCGCGGCTTCGCCGGCAACTGAGGAGTCGGCTGCCTTCCGCCACATGGGCCTTCCGGCCTGCTCCGATCTCTCTTCCGATGGCCCCCAGACGACCGCATTCTGTTCGAAGCTCTCTCGCCGCAATATGACGGATGCCTGGACGTCGGCGGAAAGATCGTGGACTATCAATTTCGCCATCCGCCTTACGGCTGCCACGACGAATCGGCTATTGCCCAGAACGCGGCTTTCGGTTTCAGGTTCGCGTCGAATAGCAGCGGCAGATTGGTACGCGGCACCGGTATCGAGGTCAGCCACGTGTGCTTGTCCGAATAGCCCCAGAAGCTGACGGCCTTGATGCTTGGCTCGTGCTCGAACAGATCGAACACCGCGCGATACCGCTGCGCCTGCGCACGCATCACGTCGTTCGGCACCGGTTGGCCGAGATCGGGCAAGCACGCAGGCGGATGGCTCCAGCATGCGCCCGGGTCGCTGTAGAGACTGACATCGAGTTCCGTCACCTGGTTTTCGAGTCCGAGGGCGGCGACGTCGTCGAAAGCCTGCTTCATATTTTGCAGCGGCGGCCAGTTGATGCTGATATGCATTTGATGCCCGACGCCATCGATCGGCACGCCCTGAGCACGCAAATCGCGTATCACGGAGAGCAGCTTCGCGCGCTTGGCCGCGTCGTCCGTGCTGTACTCGTTGATATAGAGCTTGACGTCAGGGTCGGCCGCACGCGCGGCGCGGAACGCAATTGCAATGTAGTCCTTGCCGAGCGCGCGATACCACGGGCTGTCTTCGCGATAGACCTGATGCGGGTCGTCGCTGATGACTTCGTTCACGACGTCCCATGCATAGACCTTGCCGCGAAAATGCGTGACGACATCGGTCACATAGCGTTGGAGCCGTGCCGCGACGATATCGTGATAATGCGGATCTTTGGCGTCGCCTGCAAAGAACCAGTCCGGCGCCTCTGTCCATTCGCCGCTCCTGTAATGCCACACCAGCGTGTGCCCACGCACGGCCAGGCCATGCGCCTGCGCGAACGCCACGATCTGGTCGGCCGGCGCGAAGTTGTACTCGCCTGCGGCCACGCCTATCGTGCCCGGCTTCATTTTGTTCTCGGCGGTCAGGCTCGAGAACTGGACGGCCAGCAGCGCGGCATCGGCGGGACTGTCGATGGAATCGGGTTCAATCGCCGCGCCTACCTTGAAATGCGCGGCCATCACGCTTTTCAGTTGCGGCACGGCTTGCGTGGGAGCGACTGCGAGCGGCAATCCATCGGGGGTGGCAGCCGTTTGGTTGTGCGCGCAACCTGAGATCGACGCAATCGTGAGCAATGTGACGCCGGCGTACAGTGCACGCACGGCGACTCCCGATGGACGCATTCCCGTCTCCTTATAGTGATGTGCCTGGCCAGAAAGCATGTTTGCGTACCATGCGACGTTACCGGTAACGTCGTGGGATGTTAAACACCGGACTTCAAGGTTGCCATGCGGGGTTTACCTGACGCGCGCGAGGTGCAGCGGCGGCCTTTGACGAGAGAACGAGAACTGCGCATCGATGTCGAGTACGCGCGACATAGACTGCGCCGCTCGACACGTCGCAGCGCTAGTTACAGCGTTACCTACCAAAGAAAGCGCACGCCGAGATCGCCCTCGACGCCACTGCGGCGGACATTGCTACTTCCACTTACGGCGAACTGGTAGCCGAACTGTCCGTAAAGGTTCAGCCGATCCTTGATCCTGGCGGTGACACCGCCGGCGAGCTCGAGCCGCGTGGCCTGCACATTCAGCGGCACCGGTTCATTGCCGAAGGTCGTGGTGGCCTGGGCATTGAAATCCCGCCACAGGTTGGCACGCATATAGGGCTGCCATACCGCTTCATGGCTGCCTTCGATGGTCCATTTCGCGCGCACGCCGAGACGGCCAGTCGCGCCCGACGTGCAGCCGAGGGACACGTCGCCCAGACCGTCGTTCGTGTCGGAGAACGACACATGCTGCCAGATGATTTGCGCCTGCGGCTCCAGCTCGAAACCCGGGCCGAGCGGCAGCGGGATCGGGTAGCCACCCTCGAGGGATGTCACGAAGCCCGTACCCTGAACCGGCAGATTCGCGAACTGCGTGGTCGCGGCGCCGTCGTAGTGCGTACCCTGCACGACTGCATCGAGATACCAGCCGCTGGGGCCGTAGTGCGTCCAGTAGCCACCGCCTGTGTAGGCATTCAGATGCATCGAGCCGGTGTGCTCCAGCACGTATCCGGTTGTCGCGGCGTTGGTGACGAGGCCATCGACATCGGCACTGCCGTAGCCGTATGCAAAGTAGACGCCTGCCGCATCGCGATGGCCGGGCAGGAAGCTTCCTCGCCATACGTCGAGACCCGTCTGCAAGCCTCCGACTCCGCCGCTCGCGCGCGGATCGGCGTAGGCCTCGTAGTGGTTGTCGATCTGGCCGCCGAACACGCGTCCCCATGCGGAGCTTGCCCAGCCCGAACCGCCCGCTGCGCCGCTCTGCGTCGTAAGCGTGTCGCCGATGCGCTCATGCAGCGTCCCGAGCATCTCGACACCCATCTGCCGGGCGACCGGTTGCACGACGCCGTAGGTGGCGAGTTCCGGCCCGATGATCGGGTAGATGCCAGGCGGCAGCGGATCCGGTGGGGGCCCGGTGCCGGTTCCCGGTTCCAGTTCCTCTTCGCCTCCCCCCGGTGGAGGCGGCACGACGAACGAGGAGCGCAGAAACCAGTCCTCGGGATTGCTGCTGTTGAGGCCACCGCGAAACAAACGATAGTCTTCCGCGCCACCGCGCGCCTCGCCAGCGAGCGTAAAGGCATCCGACGCCGTGGTGCCACCGTTGGTTGTCTCGACGACGAGAATGCCGTTGCCCGTCGTCAACCCACCGGAGCCGCCGGCGTTCGTGACGCGTACGGCTGAAGGGTCGGCGCGGCCGCCGTTGATGACGAGCTTGTCCGACGGCGAGCCATCCAGACCGAGGAACGTGCGCAGCGCGAGCGTGCCGCCGGCCCCCACATAATTTTTGACGGTCATCACACCGAATTGCCCCGCTGGGAGACCGAAGCCCGGCTCAACCGTTCCGGCATTGGTGACGGTGTTCAAGTCCGTTCCTGCCCCGCCCAGGGTTCCGTTCGCTTCCACATTGACCGGCGACTGCAACGAGCCGGTCAGATTGAGCACGCCACCGCGAACGTTGGTCACACCGGTATAGGTGTTCTGGCCGGACAATGTGAGCACGCCGTTGCCGACCTTGGTCAGCGCGCCGCTTCCCGAGAGCACGCCGGACCATGTCGCGCCGATGCCGTTGGTGTCGATGGTCGATGTCGTGCCGCCGACCAGCGTTGCGTTGACGCCTGCGTTCAGCGCCGAACCCACCACCTGGATCGTTCCACCGCCGAGGTTGAATGCATACGTGCCGCCCAGATTGTTGAAGTCGCCGAACAGCGAATTCCCGCCAATCTGCAGTGTCCCGCCCAACAGCTTGTACGTACCGTTGCCGGCCGCCGCGAGGAACAGTCTCGACCCGCTGCCGATTGCCAGGGTGCCGCCGGTCTGGTTGATCGTACCGGTGCCCTCGCTACCCGTCGACGCGACGTTCGAGCCGAGGAACAGCGACCCGTTGGCCACGTTGAAGGTGCCGCCGCTCAGGTTGAGCGTGCCGTTGCTCGGGTTGCCTTGCGTATTGCGCCCGAGCGTCACGAAGTCGGTGACGCTGTTGCCGAACGTGACCGTTCCGCCCATCAGGTTGTAGGTGCCCGTTCCGCCCTGATTGCCGATATTCAGCGACACCGGCGTGCCCGGCGTACCGAAGACGACGTTGCCCGCGGTCTGCGTCACCGTGCCTGTGCCGCCGAAGTCGCCGACCTGAAGCGCGGAGTTGAACGTGAGCGTGCCGCCGCCCACGTTCAACGTGCCCGACGACGTCGATCCGGGCACCTGCGTCGCCAGCGCATTGCCGAGGCCCAGCGAAAGATAGTCGATCGCGGCGCTGCCGCTGGTGAGCGCCAGTCCGCCGCCCACGACAAAAGCCGAGCCGGCCTGAATCCGCGCGCCGTTGATCGTGAACGTCCCTGTGCCAGTCTTGACCAAGATGCCGTGCAGCGCGTCGTTCACCGTGCCGGTATTGACGATCGTGCCGGAGAAGGTGGTGTTCGTGTTATCGGTGCCAACCACCAGGATGTTCGTGCCATCGATCACGGTGCCGCTGCCGGACAGGTTCGGCAGCGGCACGACACCGGTCGGGATCCCCGGTATCGGCGTGGTCGTGACGCCCGAAATGTCGAAGGTGCCGTTGTTCAACATCCCGCTGGTCAGATTGATGCTGCCGTTGCCGGTCAGCGCTAGCGTGCCGGCCGAGATGGTCGTCATGCCGGTATAGGTGTTCGCATTGGTCAGCGTGAGCACGCCGTTGCCGGCCTTGGTCAGCGCGCCGCTTCCCGAGAGCACGCCGGACCATGTCGCGCCGAGGCCGTTGGTGTCGATGGTCGATGTCGTGCCGCCGACCAGCGTTGCGTTGACGCCTGCGCTCAGCGGCGAACCCACCACCTGTATCGTTCCGCCACCGAGGTTGAATGCATACGTGCCGCCCAGATTGTTGAAGTCGCCGAACAGCGAATTCCCGCCAATCTGCAGTGTCCCGCCCGACAGGTTGTACGTACCGTTGCCGGCCGCCGCGAGGAACAGTCTCGACCCGCTGCCGATTGCCAGGGTGCCGCCGGTCTGGTTGATCGTACCGGTGCCCTCGCTACCCGTCGACGCGACGTTCGAGCCGAGGAACAGCGACCCGTTGGCCACGTTGAAGGTGCCGCCGCTCAGGTTGAGCGTGCCGCTGCTCGGGTTGCCTTGCGTATTGCGGCCGAGCGTCACGAAGTCGGTGACGCTGTTGCCGAACGTGACCGTTCCGCCCAACAGGTTGTAGGTGCCCGTTCCGCCCTGATTGCCGATATTCAGCGACACCGGCGTGCCCGGCGTACCGAAGACGACATTGCCCGCGGTCTGCGTCACCGTGCCAGTGCCGGCGAAGTCGCCGACCTGAAGCGCGGAGTTGAACGTGAGCGTGCCGCCGCCCACGTTCAACGTGCCCGACGACGTCGATCCGGTGCCCAGCGAAAGATAGTCGATCGCGGTGCTGCCGTTGGTGAGCGCCAGTCCACCGCCCACCACGAAAGCCGAGCCGCCCTGGATCGTCGCGCCGTTGATCGTAATCGTCCCGGCCCCGGTTTTGACAAACTGGCCTTGTAGCGACACGGGATCGCTCGCAACGCCAGCGTTGTTGATCGTGCCGGAGAAATCGGTGTCGGTGCCATCGGTGCCAACAATCAGGACGTGGTTGGGGGGAGTGTCGATGGTTCCGCTCCCGGAGAGATTGGGCAGTTCAGTGGGTATCTGCTGTGCCAGCGCCGGCACGGGTGACAGGCCCAGGAGCCAGATGGCATGTAGGATGCTGAGGGGGTTGAGCCGCTGATGCCGCGTCGTCAGCGATGTCGCCAATTGACCGCGCGCGACGCCTGCAAAAGTGTTTAACGATGCGCGACGAATCGATCTTGCAGCCATGCCAGCCCCTCCAATACCCGCCGGTGGAAGCTTGCCAGGTCAGACGAACTCGACCTCGACCTTGGGAGACCGACCCATCGACGATAAATGTTGGACAGCGAGGCCCCGAACAGTCATTGCCCTACTAGTTGTGCCCTGTCGGTTGAGTTGTAATTAAGCCTCGCTAATAATAGGTAGGCAGATCGAATTGTCAAGAAGAAACCCGGAAGGATTCGATTGCGAATCTACCATCTCCTAAACACACGTGAACGCAACCAAAATGCATGCTATTCAATATGTTTGCATTCAGTAAATTGGATACCTAAATATTATTAGCGGTGGCGACGATTGGCCGCTTCGCCCTTTAAATGAACTGCCCTTCGAGAACCTCCTTTGACGCTGATTGCAGTGTCGTAACAGTTCGCTGACAATGATGCAGGCGTGCAATTACACCGCTTGATGCAGAATCGGCGCAATGGCCACAACGACACGACCTGAATACCATGGACGACCCAGAATCGCTTTCCCTGGCACTGCCCGACGGCACCAAGGTCTCTGCGCTCCTCCGAGTGCCGGAGGACGCGCGAGCCCTGTATGTCTTCGCGCACGGTGCCGGGGCGGGCATGCAGCATGCCGGCATGTCGACATTGGCCGACGCGCTTGCGTCGGCCAATGTCGCCACACTGCGCTACCAGTTTCCGTACATGGAGCGGGGCTCCAGGCGGGTGGACTCGCCGGCCGTGGCACATGCTGCCGTGCAGGCAGCAGTCGCAGAGGGCCGCCGGCGGCTGCCAGACCTGCCGCTCTTCGCGGGCGGCAGGTCGTTCGGCGGCCGCATGACGTCCCAGGCCCAAGCCATCGCACCGCTCGACGGCGTGCGTGGCCTCGCTTTCGTCGCATTCCCGCTGCACCCGGCGGGCGCGCCCGGCGTGGAGCGGGCACGGCACCTGGCGGACGTCACGGTGCCGATTCTCTTCCTGCAGGGCACGCGCGACAAGCTGGCCGAGCTTCACCTGCTGAGGTCGGTCGTCGAGACACTGGGGCCACGCGCCACGCTGCATGTGGTGGACGACGCAGATCATTCGTTCCACGTGCGCGCGTCCTCCGGCCGGACCGACGCGGAAGTCGTGCTCGAGTTGGCACGGACGATGTCGGCGTGGTTCTTCGCCGAAGGAGAGTTCGTGCCAGGTACCTGGTCCAGCAAATCAGGCGCGAGTCGATAAATCTACAAAGACTTCAACTGAACCGAAGACCGGGTAGAGCCCGATTGGGAGTGCGTGAAGGTCCGTTCGTCGGGGCGACGCGGGGGTACGTTCCTACGGTTTAGATAGGAATACTTACTCAAGGACCACATTGAATGTCGATTTTCAGGAAAACTAAAACTCATGAAGCCTGCGAGGAGTCGCGCAGATCGGGGCGCGGGTAACAGGCGAGGGCGCCGGAAGACCGTGTACTGTCCCGAGGCGTCCCGATTGGACGCTCCCATGCGGGCGGCGTGCGTCGCGGAGCCGCCTTGCCGTCCGCGATATTTCCCGGCGAGCTTGCAGATACGGCTCGGAGGGGCGAGGACCCAGGCTGTGAGGAATGAACGTCGGTGTGCGCGCGAACGAACCGCAATGTTCGGCGAGATGGCATCACTTTCGCTCCCTGCCTGCTGGCGAGGCCAGGATCATATCCAGAAGCAGGGGCGGCTGCAACGGCTTCACGAAGTGGTGATCGAAGCCTGCGGCGCGGCTGCGCGCCCGGTCGCCGTCCTGCCCGTAGCCGGTCAGCGCCACGTACGTGCGCGCCCGCGAGACGAGTAGGGTGCGTAAGCGCCTGCACAGTTCGTAACCGTCCATGCCAGGAAGGCCGATATCGAGCACGACGACGTCAGGATCGATTGACGGCGCGCATTGCAGGGCTGCGACCGGATCATGAAGCGTCTCTACGATATGACCATGGATCCGCAGCCACTCGGCGAGCGCAAGGGCCGCATCTTCATTATCGTCGACCACGAGGACCCGCCGCCCCGCGGCTGCCGTCACAGTCGCCATACCGCCCTTCGCATCGGCAGGCAGCGGTTCGACGTTGCCGCGCGGCAGCTCGACGGTGAATTCGCTGCCGCATCCGGGCCCGTCGCTCGTCGCGCGCACCGAGCCGCCGTGCAGCTCGACGAGATTTTTCACGAGCGCCAGACCGAGCCCCAGTCCGCCTGCACCGCGTCCGTCGGCTGCGTTGCCGCGATAGAACGGCAAGAAGATTTGCGTGAGCGAGTCCGGTGCGATGCCCATGCCGTTATCGCGTACGCGGATCTGGACATGTTGACCGTCGCATGAAGCTCTTACGCTTATCTTGCCCGCCGCATCGGTATAACGTGCCGCGTTCGTAAGCAGATTGCTGATGATTTGCGCGAAGCGCACGGGATCTGCGTCGCAGATCATGTCGCTCCCGATATCGACCTCGAGGGCGTGCCCGCGCAGCTCGAGCAACGGGCTTGCCATTTCTACTGCCTTCGCGATCGCCTCCCGAACATTGACGGCTTCCTTTTTCAGCACCACGTCGCCGCGTGTGATGCGGGAAACATCCATCAGGTCATCGACCAGACGGACGAGGTGGTCCACCTGGCGCTCGACGATCAAATGCTCGCGGGCCACTGCCGTTTCTCCGCGCAGCCGCATCAGCTGCAGCGCGGTGACAATCGGTGCCAGCGGGTTGCGCAGTTCGTGACCCAGCATGGCGAGGAATTCATCCTTGACGCGACCTGCCTGCTCGAGATCAGCGACCAGCGTGGCCCGTTCCGCATGCAGTCGTTCCAGCCGTTCACGCGTACGCACATGCTCCGTAACGTCAACGGCCGTCAGGATCAGGCTGTCGACAGGCTGGCCGCTTTCCGGATGCAGCGGATTGATGTGCACGGTGAACACGCGCCCAGCGCCAGCGGCTCCGTGACGGCGGTGTTCGTCGATGACGACCGCCTCGCCGCGCGCGAACGCGCGCCGCAACGCCTGTACGATCTCATGATCCCCGGGAAACACGTCGGCGTAGCGGCGACCGATGACGTCATCATGACCCGCCAGCGCCGCGTAGGCGAGATTCGCGAGGCGGAAGCAATGATCGGGACCGACGAGCAGTGCGGAGGCGACAGGTGAATTCATCAGCATGCCGTCACGCTGTCGCTCGGCGCGCTGCCGGCGCAGGATTTCCGCCTCCAGGGCGCCCGCTTTTTGCCGCCAGAGCGCAGTGTGCCGGAATGCCTCCGCTGGCGAATCGGCGGTGAAAATGTCGTCTGGCAGCACGCGCGTATGGGCGTCGCAGATGTGCCGGAAAACGCCAGTTTCTTCGCCAGTCGGAAAGAGGCGTTGCGGGTAGGCGCACATCAGCGAGAAGTGGTACCGGGTGCCCAGCGCGTTCCACAGGTGCTCGAGCCGCAGGGCTGCGTCATGCCGGCCCTGCGCGGACAACAGCGCGACCATCTCGCCAAACGCGTGCACGGGTCCGCTGCGTCGCGCAGCGCGGGCGACAATGGCACCGACCGTCGAATCGAACAGACGCTCGTCCGGCCAGCCGTCAACGCTCAGACCTGAGAGCGTCGTCTGCGCATCGAGCATGACGAGTGACGACTCGCGGGCCTCAGGATCGCCGCGGACGCTGCGACCGCTCAGGCGCGCCCGAAGCGCGGCGAGATGCGGCTCCGTTGCAATCAGGATCGCGCTGCCGCCGGCGTCCAGCCCTTCTTCCGCGAAGTCCGCGACGCGCCGGATCAGCGGCGCATCGTCTTCATAGAAGTGCACGCAGTGGTCGGCATGGCCGCCTGATCCTGCCGTCAATACGTCGGTAGTTTTCATCGATGACACCGGAGGTATGGATCGCCTGCGCGCTTGCGCATCGGAGGCCCCGGCCGCCGAAAGACCAAAGCGGTGCGAGCAACGTTATGCCCAGCAAAAATCGTTCCGCTGCATACACTCCAGTTCCGTGCTGATCGGTTTCCAGTGACGCATCAGCCCGATGATTTCGGTGACCGCTATGACATGAAGCGAAGTTCCCGACACGGGATATTTGGCTGTACGACGCCTGTGCTAGTTGCGCTGGAGCGAGCGACGCACTCGCGAATTCATGTCGCGGCCGACTGGCAGCCCAATAGCCGAAAGAAAGTATCGTGCCTGCGGGAAGCCGCTTTCGGGGTAGCGCTCGAAAATTCGGTTGAACGCCTCGACGAGTGGACGGGCACGCACCGGCACAGGGGCGTCAGGCCCCAGCATCAAGGCAGTTTGTCCAAACTTGACCGGTCCAGCCTTGATCAAGGCACGCAGCCCGGAATTCGCGCTGCCGCGCCCGAACAGCTCCATGCCGTATGCGCGGATCATGGCGCGCACGATCGCTTCCGCAGCGGGCGTAAGCGGCGGCATGGCCTCGACCAGGTGCAGATGCGGTGAGCGCACATTCGGCGTGGTGAAACGTCCGATGTCGTCGATGTCGGCTTGCAGACGCTGCACCGGCAGGTCAGCGCTGAAGAGCAGGAGCCGGATGCGTTCATAAAGCGCGTCTTCGTCGTCGGGATCGATGACTGCAATATCTGTCATTCTCTTTTCCTTGATGTGGCTTGTGCCCAAACAGTTCCGGAAGCACGGCGAACCGGACTCGGATCGACCCTCGAATCCGCCGTTGTTCACCGTGCGTCCGGACGGCAGTTGCTGATTGGCGGCTAGGTTCGTCGGACATACCGGTCTGAAACGACCGAGCGCTGCTGGATCCACGCGACGGCAAGCTCCAGCGCTTCATCGCGTGCCTCCTGGGCGTTGGCAAAATCTCCATCGACACCGAGCGTGCGTATTTCGCCCGCCCGGTCGGTGACGACGGCCGCGGCTGCGTAACGGCCACTCCCGGTGGCGGTGACCACCGGCCGGACCTCGCAGCCGTGATACTCGATGACTTTGTCCGTTTGCATATGACATCTCCAGCTGAGCATCATTTCCAAAACATCACCGGACACGCGGAATTCGCGTCCAGTCCGTCAAGCGCAGCACGTGTCATTCCCCGACCTGCACGCTCGGGTGGCCATCGGTTGGACGCCCGACGACGACCTGTATCGCACCGGGGTTACCGGAGAATTTCACGGTAACCTCGCGCCCACACGCGACCGCGGAGATGACAAGCCAGGCGTTGTGATCGCACACCCATTCAGCCTGCATGTCCCGGCAACACGATATCCGCCGGTTGGCTGCCCGGCACGAGGGACGGCTCCGGCCTCTCCCCACTGCCGTTGCCGGCGGTCTTCCGGCTTCGGCGGGCTGCGTCGCCCGGGTGAAGCGCGTCGAGGAACGTTCGGCCCTTCCCGGTCAGGTATGCGCGGCGTGCGCCCTCGGCGCAATGTTCCAGCATGACCAGCTGGCGTTCGAGCAGCGCGTCGAGTTCGGCGCGGTCCATGTCGAGCTGGTCCGGCGCCTGACGAACCAGCATCAGGGTCGCAAATTCGTGTGGACTGAGCATTTTCTTCTCCCGTAAGGCAGGGTCCCGAAAGCAGCGGTCCCCTGCAGAAAAACGAAACGTAGTGCAAGCCGGAAAGGGGCTGCGCTACCATGCAACGCGGCGCGCTCACGCGAGGAATCGCGCCGGCGAACCCGTGTCGTTCAGACAGCCTGCGTTGATGGCGCGTATCGCGTACTCGACCGTCTCCCGATGCGCCTCGTCCACGCTTGCCCAGTGCTGGGCGTAGCGCGGCAGATGCCAGTCCGCGACCATCTGCTCCGCGTGCCGGATGCGGACGACGGCCACGTACGTATCGCGGCCGGCATGAGGCAGCGCATAGTGCCGAACCGGAAACGCGCGGGTCTCGATCACGAAGCCCCTCCAGCATTCGCTGCGTACGTCGTCCATACATACCTCCGCGTGACAGGTCACGCGGCGCGGGCCGCCCGGTCCACGCCGCATGACCGGCCTTGCCCCTGTGCATACGCCTAGCCAACGTTCACCTCAATGCGTCGCGGCTTTGCCTTCTCACGACGAGGAACGGTGAGCTTCAGGACGCCATCGCGCAACTGGGCGTCGATGCGCGAGGCGTCGAAATCGGGGCTAAGCGTGAAGGCGCGCCTGAAGTGCGGGTGGACCACCTCGCCATGCTGCAGGCGCAGTCCTGATGGAACGGGAATCACTGCCTCGGCCTCGATGTTCAGACTGCCGTCCTGCACGCGCACGTCGAGCTTTTCGCGCGGCACACCAGGCAGGTCGGCATATAGCGTGATGCCGCGGCTGTCCTCGAAGATGTCAACCGCAGGTGAGATCCGGGTCAGCTGCTTCGCAGGTTGCGCACCCTCGCGCGAGGCAACGTCAGTGCGCGACTCACGGGTGGCCAGTTCAGTGCTGTCGTTCATGATGTCCTCCGTGCTTTCACGTACCCCATTTGCGCCCGGCTCACTGGACGGCGATGGCGCGTGGCTTCGACGCCTCGGAACGTCCGACGCTCACCGTCAGGCAGCCGTTCACATAGCGCGCAGTGACCTTGTCGGGGTCCGCGTGCTGCGGCAGCTCGATCACGCGCCGGAATGCCCCCATGAAGCGTTCCGTGGCGTAGACGCGGGTCTGATCGTCCGCTTCAGGTCCGGGCGGCTTGCGCTCGCCACTGATCGCAAGCACCCCCTTGTCGATCGAAACGTTGATGGCGGCGGGATCGAGTCCTGGCGCGAACGCGACGATCTCGAGGCCGCCACCCGGTGCTTCGTTGCCCGCGCGCCGACCTCAGCCCGTCCGCACTTCGATTCGTCGCGGGCGCGCCTCGTCGCGGCGCGGAATCGTGAGCTTCAGTACGCCGTCCTTCAGGCTCGCCTCGATCTTCGAGGTATCGAAGTCCGGGGAGAGCGTGAACGTGCGCGCAAAGCGCGGCTCACGAACCTCAGCATGCTGCAGCCGCAGATTTGCCGGTGTCGGCACAACCGCCTCAGCCTCGATGGCGAGATTGCCGTCATGGACTCGCACATCGAGCTTGTCCCGGGTAACACCGGGGAGGTCCGCCCACAACGTGACGCCCTGGGTGTTCTCGTAGATATCGACAGCGGGAGTAATCGTCATCCGCCGTGCGGAGGGCCGGCTTTCGCTGCGCGCGACCGCTGACGGGTCGCGCCTGCTCAGTTCGGTGGTATCGCTCATTTTCAGCTCCCTGGATTACTGGACTGTGATGGCTCGAGGCTTCGAAGATTCGCGCTTGCCGATGGCGATCGACAGGCAACCGTTCTCGTAGCGTGCCTGAACCTTGTCGGGGTCCGCGTTCTCCGGCAGTTCGACGACCCGCCGGAACGCGCCAGTGAAGCGCTCCTGCGCATAAACGCGTGTGTCCTCGCCGGTATCCGGTTGTGCCGGCTTGCGCTCACCGCTGATGGTCAGCAGTCCCTTGTCGATCGATACGTTGAGCTCCGCCGCATTGATGCCCGGTGCAAACGCGACAATCTCGATCGAGTCGTCGGTGGCGCCAATATTGACGGGCGGGAACGTGCCGAAGCGGCTCGCCCGGAGACTGGAGGGGAAAGTACCGAGAAGGCTCGCCATCTGCTGCTGCAGCCGGTCGAACTCGCTGAAGAGGTCGGATCCAGAATAGAGATCGCTCATGATGCAGTTCTCCTTGAACGACGCAAGGAGGCGAACGGGCCTACGCGCTCCAGCTCGCCTGCCAGCGTCTGGCAAACAATCGAAACACGCAGCGCACGGGACGCGGAAACCCGCGCGTCTGCCTGAGCGAATCCTAAGATAGGTACTCTTGCGAGGATTTCAAGGAGCAAAAGCAGCGGTGCACCTTGAAAAAATTTTGCCAGCTCATATCATCGCGGCGGAAACATGTAGCAAGCGGAGGACACGATGGAATTCGATACCGACTGGTTGACCCTGGGCCCGCACCGCGTGCGTCTGCGCTCGACCAAAGGTTTTCCGACGGAAGCAATGCGTAAGGCGGTGGACGTCATCCGGACTGCGGTCGACAACAACATGAGCGCCCGCGCGCGCCTGGTGGATGTGGTCTGCCGGCAGGAAAAAAACTATGAAGTCACGATCGGGACGACCGTCGCCAAGGACAAGGTATGCGCGCCGCAGCTCGAAACGTTTATCGCAGGCGTGCTTGGTCTCCTGCCGGACCAGATCACCCTGATCGTTACCGCAGTCGATCAGTCTGAAGTGGACCTGCACTTCGGCGTGTACGAGCGGATGCTGGCCGAAAAGCTGGGCACCGCACCGCCGATCCAGTGACAGGGCTGCAGACGGGCCGGTGGCAGCCGCCGGAGTGTGCCCCCGGCGCGACAAGGACGTGAGGCGTCGGCCGAAGGCCGTCCTGCGGAGCAGGTCGGGCTGGATCCGCGATATCGACCCCGCCGGGAACACTGACCGAAAGGCGCTCACCCTGCTTACATCCGTTCGGATCACGAGCCGGGCGGGCGCCGCGTCAGCCTTGCGGCTTCAGGTCGACCGGAAAGCGGATTTCGAAGGTCGTGCCTTGACCCTCGCGGGACTCGAAGTGGATCTCGCCCTCGAGTGCGTGGCACAGCTCCCTGACGATCGCCAGACCCAGGCCGGCGCCCGGGATGTCGTCGCTGGCGGCCCGCTCGAACTCCCTGAACACGCGCTCCGTATCTGACGGCGCAATGCCGACACCGGTATCGGCCACGCGCATGAACCACCGGCCGTCACCGCATCTCGCGATGACCAGTTCGATTCCCCCCTCGCGGGTATATTTCGTTGCATTCGACAGCAGGTTCAGCGCAACCTGCTTGAGCTTGATGCGGTTGGACTGCACACGGACCAGTCCGGCCTCAAGCGAGGCGGACAGACGCAGGCCTTTTCCTTCGATCGCTGGACGGGCGTTCGTGACCAGTTCGTCAAACAGCATGGGCAGATCAACCGGCTCGATGCAGATCTGGCTGCTGTCGCCGACGACAACCGAATATTCCACCATTTCGTCGACCAGCTGCTTCATGTCCTCCGCCTGCCGGGTCGCGAGCGCAAGTCCGGCCTCGGCTCGGGACGGAACGCGCGCAATCAGTTGCAGGTCGATCGAAAAGGCGTTCAGAAAGTTGCGCAGGTCGTGCACGAGGCCGCGCGTGACCTGCATGCGCGACCGGTACAGTTCGCCGACCTCGCGTTGCTGCTCACGCAGTTCCTCGTTAGCACGCTCCAGCTGGCTCGTGTATTCGGCGATGGTCCGGTCACGCTCGCCGATGACCTCGCGGATCGATGTCAGGGTGACAAAGCTGAGCGCCTCGTCGATCAGATGCAGGGCGCGGGATTCGTGGTCGCGTGTGAACGTGTCGTCGGACGCCGCGAATGCCCGGACGGCGGCGGCCAGTTCCTGCCGGAACAGCTCCAGTTCACGCACGAGTTCATCAACGCGGTACCCCTGCTGCCAGCGCACGTTCCCGTGCTGCCTCGCATTGCGTTCAATGGCCCGCTCGACTGGTTGGAGATCCTGCTCTTCGAGCGCGATGCAGATGCCGCTCAGGATAGCGGGCAGGTGATCGGCCAGCTGCTCCCACGTCAGCCGGTCGGCTTCGATGAGGTCGGCATCGGCAGCGACGGCCTGCATCCATCTTTCCGTCAGGCGCGCCTGTTCCCGTCGTAGAAATCCGGCGAGGGCCTGCAGGGTAGTTCCCGTTTGAGAATCGGTCATGATCCGTACCAATGCGTGACACCATTTCGAAAGACCTGCGTGGGAGGACACATTATCGTTTCCTCGCACCGTCTATGGACAATGACCAGGATGGCAGCCGGGAACGCAATTTGCTCCGCCTGGCGGAAACAAGTCCACCGACCAGCAGAATACCTTCTATCCTGCCTGTCAACGACCCGCCTGAACTGCCCGACGCCTACTGCCTCATGTTCACCCTCGAACGGGTACGGCGTGCACTGCGCACACAAAGGCGTGGAGGCCCTCAACCATGCCCTGCGCCAGCCACCGATCTGATCATAACGGACCGGACGATGTCGCTGACCGGTGTGTGAGCTGTGCCGCCAGATCCGGGCGCATCCTGCGCTGGCACACATCCGGATTCTGCTTCCTACGGCGATGCCACCTTCGATGCCGGGGCCGCTGCAGTGGAACGACTGTCTTTATCAAGCCGGTCCCGGCTGCGCTCAGGCCCGCCACCGTGAAAAGGTGGTGTCCTCCGTGAGCCACGGGCGGATATCCTGACGCGATCCGTCCGACAGGCAACGCCGGCTTTCAGCGTCCGGTAATCCGGGATGTCGGGTCCAGGTGAGCGGGACCCATCGCGCCACCTTGAAAATTTTCATCAGTGAAACTAACTTATATCCAGCTCTGGCAGTGTGCCCGGTGATGGATCGGTTGCATGCTGCGTGTTTCGATTTGTTTGCCCCGCAGCATGGCAGGCGAACTGGAGCGCGCAAGCCCGTTCTCTTCCTTGCTGCGTCGAAGGAGAATACGATGAGCTGCCTTCATTTCCGCCCGGCTTCGACTACGTTGTTCGGGCACGTCCCCCGTACGATCGTCGCCGTGTCCGGCGTTTTCCAGGCGGTTGCGCAGCGTGCCCGGCGCACGCTGTCGGAGCGCATCGCCGCCGGGTAGCTGACGTTTCACCAGTTCACGTCGAGCCTGTGCCGCCGTTGGCAGGGCGGTTGCCCCGCGGGCACCGTTTGCCACGACGGTATGCCGTCGTTGGCGCCGTGCACCCGGTGCCGTCCCACGAAGCGTTCAGCGCCGCGTTCGGAGCGGTTTTCGCGCGAGCACCGCATGGAGGGTGCGATACCGGTACCCGCGCGAAGGTGAGTGCTTCAATGGAACGGCTGAGAGTCGAGATACGCAACGGACTGGAGATCCGTATGCACACGCTCGTCGTGAGGCACGTACGCACGGCGGCATGCTTCAGGGAAGTGAAAGGAAAACGTGACATGCAGGGGAGCGTCACTGGACGTCAAGAGGCTTGCACCATGAACAGACGATTGTGTGCCTTGGTCCCGGCAATTGTGATTGCCGGGTTATGGTCAGAGAACGCCATGTCAGCCAGCCCGCCGCTGCCGACTTTGCCCCTGCAACACGACATCTGGATCACCGGGACTGTCCAGCGTGGCAGCGGGGAGTATGCGCCGGGTGACTATACGACAATCATGCTGGATCGCCCCTCCACCTCGCCCTGCAACCACAAGGTGGTGTCCGACATCCTTCTTGGAGAGGGGGGCGAACCATCCCCCACGCTCCTGCTGCCGTATCTGAAACAGCGGGTTGCCGTCAGGGGACGCGTATCCTGCCCCGACTCGGGCATTGAATTTACGCCGCAACCAGACGTCGTGTTTCCGGTTTGGTGAGGGCGAGGGGAAGCAGGTATTGGACGCCACGATGCTCCCGCAGATCGCCGACTGCAAATCCGTCCATCAAACCGGGCAATCTCAGTGCGCGATCGACAGAGGAAAGCGCCCAATGTTTCGCGAAAAAGCGTGCGGCGGACGTGGCCGTTCCGCCTCAGTACACCCTCACAACCATTTGTTTCGCTCACTCTGCGCCCACGAATCCATAAAGCCTCTCCGGGTTTTCGACGAAGATCTTCTCCTGCCAGTCCGCTCGTCCTATCCACGAAGCCATGACGTCGACCAGCAAGGCATCGTCCGGCTTGCGCGCTTTTTCCGTAGGATGCGGCCAGTCGGTTCCCCACAGCATCCGGTCGGGCGCCATCGCAATGAAGGCCTTGGCGACCGGCGCCACATCCGCATAGGCGGGAGCGCCGGCTTTTGTGTCCACGTATGGTCCGGAGAGCGTGACCCACGTTTTCCCGTTGTCGACGAGGCGCTGCGCGGCCTTCATTGCCTCCGAGCCAAGGCCGTCCGGTTGCGGGATGTGCGCGATGTGGTCGATGACCAGCGGGCACGGCAAGGCGTTCAGGCGTGGTGCGAGTTCCGGCAGCCTGGCACCCTGGACGACAAGTTCGATGTGCCAGCCCAGCGGCGCGATACGCGCTGCGAGAGGCGCAAGCATGTCGATGGTCGTGGCACCTGGATAGCTCAGGTTGAAGCGGATGGCCCGCACGCCTGCCGTATTCATTTCATCGAGTTGCTCGCGGGTCACCGATGTGTCGACGACGGCTACGCCGCGCGCGTTGCCGTCGAACTGCCGAAGTGCGTCGATGAGACAGCGGTTGTCGGTTCCGTAAGTCGACGGTGTAACGACAACGCTGCGATGAATGCCGAGGCGCTTCTGCAGGTGTCGATACTGCTCGACTGTCGCATTTGGCGGCCGAAGCGAAGTGCCAGGCGCAACGGGGAAGCGGTCGTCGTAGATGTGCATGTGGCAATCAATAGCACCTGCCGGCATTTTGAACGACGGCGGATTGACACCCGTCGACCAGACTTCTTTTTCAGCGCCGAACGCGCGCATGCTGGCCGTAATTCCAGCCGCGCCGATCGCGGCGAGAAACTTTCTGCGAGTGGTCTGCATCTCAGGCGATTTCGACTTTGTTCTTGTGGAGTTGCTTGCCCGAGCCGGGGCGCGTGAGCAACACGAGCGTGATGACGCTGACGAGGGTGAGCGCGCCGAGCGGCATCAGCGCGAGCGCGTAGTTTCCCGTTGCGCCCTTCACCCATCCATAGACGTTGACCATAAGGCCGCCGCCCAACAGGTTGGCGATGGCGTTGATGGTGGCCAGTCCAGCTGCGGCCGTGCTGTTCGAAAGCATGCTGGAGGCCAGTGCCCAGAACGGTCCCTTGAAGGCGTACGCGCCGACGAGAACCGCGCAGAGCATGACGATGGTTGGCCCGAGCGAGCCGCTCAGCGACGTGCCGAAGAGGCCGAGGCCGATCAGCAGCATGGGGATGACAGTGTGCCAGCGTCGCTCCTGGCGGCGGTCGGAGCTACGTCCCCAATAGACCATCAGGACGGAGGAAAGCGCGTACGGAACCGCATTGAAGAGGCCGGTCTGCATGACCGTCAGCCCGAATGACTTCAGCAACTGTGGCTGCCATACCGAGAGCGTGCTCCCCGCACCCGACGCGCATACATCGACGAGCGCGAGGCAGAGGACGTAGCGGTTGCAGAACAGTTTCGCGAGGGGCATCTGAGCGACTTTTTTGGGTTCCCGTTTTTCCTGCGAGAGCGCTGCCGTGAGCCATTCGCGCTCATCATCCTTCAGCCAGGTCGCTTGCGTCGGCTTGTCGGTAAGCAGTTTCAGGCAGATCAAGCCGAGAATGACCGTCGGGATGCCTTCAAGGATGAACAGCCACTGCCACCCGCGAATGCCCGCGAATCCGTCCATATGCAGCAATACGGCGGAAATCGGCGAGCCGATAAAGCTTGCCGCCGGGATGGCGACCATGAAAGTCGCGATGATGCGCGCACGATACTTCGCCGGAATCCAGTACGATAGGTAAAGGAGCACGCCAGGGAAGAAGCCGGCCTCTGCGGCACCGAGGAGAAAGCGCAGCACGTAGAAGCTCGACGGCGAGCGAACCAGCGCGGTGCCGGCGGAAACAAGGCCCCATGTAATCATGATGCGCGCAAGCCACACACGCGCACCAAACTTCTGGAGCGCGAGGTTGCTCGGCACTTCGCAGATGAAATACGAGACAAAAAACAGGCTGCTGCCAAATCCGAATACCTGTGCAGACAGACCGATGTCATTGTTCATCTGCAACGAAGCCATGCCGACGTTGCCTCTATCGATGAATGCGAGCAGGTAACAGAGCATGAGGAAGGGGACGAGACGCAGGACGACTTTCTTGATGGTCCGGGTCTCCACTTCGGTTGCGAAATCAGTGCTGGAAATGTTCATACGCGTCTCCAATGCGTTTATTGTGCGCCTGTGCGGCGTTGCTTGAAATGGTGCAGGGCGGTAATGGCGACGACACTCGATGCGAGCACGATCGCCATCGCCGTGAAAGTCGAACGCACGCCCAACGCTTCGGACACGGTACCGACGAGCAGATAGCCGAACGGCATCGTGCCGTTGTAGGCCATGCCGTACATGCCGACGAGTCCGCCGCGAACGTGGTCCGGGCACCGCTGCTGGATGGTGGCGTTTGTAGAGGTTGCTGAAAACGTGAGGCTGAAGCCGAGCACGCAGAAAGCGGGCACGGAAAGGCTGGCATCGTTGGTGAACGCCAGCGTGAAAAGCGCGGTGACAGCGAGCCACGGTGCGAAAGCGAGCAGCTCCCTGGTTGCACGTGGCCCCCACGCGGACGAGAGCAGAATCGCAGCAGTGAGCGAGCCGCCGCCCGCAGCGGCGAAGAAAATGCCCGTATAGCGCGCCGCGTTATGAAAGGCGTGGTCGGCAAGCAGCGGCACCAGCGTCTGATAGCTCGCAGCGAAAAGGCCCATGCAGGCAAGCGTCGGAAGGTAGCGAGCGGAAAACATATCCGAGAGGACGTAGCCCACGGCATTCCGGAGTCCGCCTCCGTCCGCGCGCGAACGCGCCGAAAGATTGGCGGGGTGGATCGAACGCACGCACATCGCCATCACGCACAACGCGCACCCGTACATCGCGAAAGCCGCCGCCGGCCCCAGCAGCGGATAGACGAACCCGGCGATGCTCGGACCCACCATGCGTCCGACGTTGTAGACCATCGTGTTCATGGCGACCGCGTTGGACGTCAGCAAAGGATTGCGCAGACTGCTGACGAGCAGGAGCTGCCGCGCCGGCGCCTCGATTGCGCTCGAAATGCCAATCGCCAGCGCGAGCAGGAGGATGAGCTTCACGCCGAGTGCGCCAGCCAACCACAGAACGAGCAGGATCGACGTCAGCGTCAATGACGTGGCAAGTACGCAGAGCGTGGCGCGGCGTGCATTCGCGGCGCGGATGCGCGAGCCGGCCACGGGTGCGACGATCAGCTGAGGTCCGTAGAGCAGGAAATTCAGGAGTGCCAATACGGAGGCCTTGCCCGAGAGATGATAGACGAGCAGGTTCAGCGTGATGTTCTGGGTCCAGCTGCCGAGTACGGAAAGCACCTGCCCGCATGCGTAGCGACGCAGCGCGGGCTCCGCGAGCGCCGGGAAGAGCCGGTCGTAAAATGCACTTTGACGTGCCGCCGTATTCATGCGAGCGTCTTCCCACGCGTTTCAGGTGCAAACAGAACGACGACCGCAGCGGCTGCGAAGGCAACAATCGTCGTCGCGAGTCCCTCGACGAAACCACTGGGCGTGGTGGCGAGCGAACCGATGATGAGAGGCGCGATAAAGCCGCCGAGACGCCCGCCGTTGTAGGCGAGGCCCATGAGGAAGCCGCGCGAAGCGGTGTCACCAATCACTTCCGCGAGGAATGGACCGGCGCCCGCGAAGATGCCGTTGACGCCGAACCCCGTGAGAAAGATCGCGCACAGAATCAACAACGGCTCCGCCGAGCCGATGTACACGCCGACCGCCACCGCCCCCACGAGGAGATACGCGATGAACATCGGGCGACGCCCGAGTTTGTCGACCAGCGCCGAGAAAAGCAGGAAGCCTGCGATGGCGCCGAACTGCAGTGCAAGCACGAATTTCAGGCTGTGTGCGAAATCAAAGTGCTTGACCGTGACGAGGAAGGTCGGCGTCCAGGTGAACACGCCCCAGTAGAGGTACTGGAGAAAGAAGATGAAGAAGAAAGCTGTGAGCAAGCCACGGACGTTGAGCTGTGCGCGCGGCGCGTTCCGGCTGGCGGCGGCCCGCTGTGCGGATGCCTTGCGCTCGAGCCAGATCGGAGATTCCGGAGTTTTGCGCGCAACCCAGAAGAGGATGAAGAACGGCGCGGCGCCGATGAGGAACAGCGTGCGCCAGCCCTGACCGCCCAATCCGCCATTCAGTTCGGTCACGATGCCCGCGATGCTGATCGCGATGATCGCGCCAATGGGAAGCCCCATCTGCATGAGCGCGCCGCCCTTGCCGCGCCGGCTCGCGTGCCAGGTCTCCGCCACCAGCGCCGCGCCGGCGGTCCACATGCCGCCCATGCCGAGCGCGCCGCACAGCCGCGTGACGGCGAACCAGTGCTCGTTCGGCACGACTGCGAGCAGGCCCGAAAAGAGGGAATAGATGCCGATGCAGAGCAGCGCGGTGCGCACGCGGCCAATTCGATCCGACACATAGCCAAAGAGGATGCCGCCAATGATCTGACCGGCGGCCGTGATGCTCGTGAACACGGCGAGTTGGCCTTTCGTGAGGCCAAACTGCAAGGCGAGTGTCGGCAGCAGGAGCGAGAGCAGGAAGGAGTCGTAACTCTCGAACGTCCAGCCGAGTCCCGCGAGAGACAGCGCCCGCCACTCAGGCGCAGTCACGGAGCGGATGCCGGCGCGCTTCGTACTCGCGGGCGCCCCGCCGGCGATAGGGGTGTTCACTTTCATTTACTCGTCTCCTGGTACCGGGAGGCCGTATGTCGTTGTAGCGGTGCGGCTGAAAAGCGCCGACCTCTCCGTCATCGATCCGCTGGCGGCGAGTCGCTTGAAAGCGTTCCAAAGGACGGTGTAGCTGAACATGCCCTTGTCGACGGGAAAGTTGCTTTCGAACATGCAGCGCTCGGCGCCAAATAGCTCCATGCAGACGTCGAAGTACGGTTTCCACGCGGCTGCGAGCGTTTCCGAAGCAGGAGGACGCTCGGCCTGGGCGAAGTCGAAGCCGAACACGGGCATTCCGGCGCCGCCGAGCTTGAGCCGTGTGTTCGGCAGGGCGGCGAGACGCCGCAGCGATGCCGACCACGCCGCTCTCGTCTGCGTCGTTTGGCCGGCGTGAATACCGACACCGACCGGGCCGCCGAAGTGGTCGATGACGATGGTGACGTCCGGGGCGAGGCGCGCCAGTTCGAACAACGCGTCGAGCTGGGTGTGATAGACCCAGACATCGAGCGAGAGTCCGTACCGGCCCAGCGTGCGCACGCCGTCGATGAACGCCGCGTTCTGCATGAGATCGCGCGGCGGTGTCACCGGGCTCGAGCGAACCCGTTCGTCCGCGTGCCACGCCAACGGGTTGCGGATGCCGCGCAATCTGCCCCCGGAGACCTCGAGCATCGCCTCGATGACTGCAGCGACGTCATGCCCCAGCGCAAGATCCGCACCGGCGACAATGGCTTCGCAGCAGCGCATCGCGCCATACGTCCCGCTCGCGAACATCGCGGCGACGCCATTGGCGAACTCGACCTCGCCCACGGGCTTCATGGCATCCGGGCCGTTGGTTCGCAGCATCGAGCGGCACTGCACGAACACCGTCGATACAATGCGGTGCCCGGCTGCCATGTCTTGCCGGAACTCGTCGGCGAGATAGCGGCCTGTCTGCCGGTCCCAGAGGTGATGATGCGCATCGACGATGGGAAGCTCCGGCAGCAGCGCATCTTCGCGATGCAACGCGAGCCAGGCGTCGCGAACAGGAAGATGCGGGGCGGGGACGATCTGCATGGTTTTCTTGCTCAGAACTTTTTGCGCATGCCGACCACGAAGCCGGTCTGGTCGTAATTCGCCGCGACCGTGCCGTAGCCGTTCACACCGAGCGCGGAGCCGCCCTTGTTGCGTGCGAACGCAGCGGTGGCATAGATATCGGTGCTCCTGGAGAGCAGATAGTCGGCGCTCAGCACGGACATCCACGGATCGGCGCTGCTGCCGTGCACGTCCTGGTAATAGGCGGCCGCCGTCACGAAGAAGGCGGGCGTGAACGCGTAGTTCGCGCCGGCCCACCAGAGATTGGCCGCACCCGACTGCGAGCCGTTGGCGGCGCCGATCGGATTCGCGGGCAGGAAGGCGCGCGACGCCTGCAGGTAGCGATAGCCCGCGAACGCCTTGAAGCTGCCGACGAGCCAGGTTGCGGCGGCGGTGGCGCGGCGCTCCGTGGCAGTGTTGTTCGCGACCGTGTTGCTGTTGCGCTGCTCGTACGAGAGGCTTGCGGCGAGCGGTCCGCCCGCGTAGGTGAGCGAGCCGCCGAAGTAGCGGCCCGTGAGTTGCGCGCCGGGCACTTCGCTACCGTAGCCGGTGTCGTAGCGCGTGCTGTACATCGCAGCGACACTCACGGGGCCGAAGGCGCCCACGTACTTCGCGGAATTGTCCACGCGGCCCGCCGTCGCGTAGTCGATGGAGAGCGTGGAGTAGCGTGAGGATGCACCCATCGGATCGAACACGACGGCCTGATCGTAGAGCACCGAATTCTGGCGGCCGTAGGTGATCTGCTGGCCATGCCACGTGAGGCCCACCCACGCCTGGCGGCCGAACAGGCGCGAGGTGGTCGCCGCGTTCGCGCCCAGGCCCTTGGTCGACTGCGCGCTCGTGCCGTCGTTGACGTTGAAGCCGTTTTCGAGCGTGAAGATAGCCTTCATGCCGCCGCCGAGATCTTCTACGCCTTTGAGGCCCCAGCGCGAACCTGAGAGATTGCCCGACACTTCGCGCGTGGTCGCGCCGCCGCCTGGCGTGTTGTTGATGTGCTCGATGCCCACATCGACGATGCCATAGAGCGTCACGCTGCTTTGGGCGTGAGCGGCCTGCGGCGCGAGGGCGAATGCCGCCGTTGCTGCCGCGGCCGTTGCCGTCGCCGCGAAAGCTCGCGGCGAAGTGCGCGTGAAGGCGTGCGTCGTGTAGGTCTTGTGTTCCTGCATGGTGTCTCCGGTTGTTGGTTTGAGTGCGTGCGGATTTTGGCGAGAAGCGGACAACGAAAAAGCGAAAAAATGATTCAGGCGTTCGGCTCCTCTCCCACGCCCGCGCCGGGGTCGCCAAGCCATGCGATCGTCAGCGCGCCGAGCAGCAGCACGGCGGCCACGGCGAGTAGCGGCACGGTGAAGCCGCCGGACATATCCTTGATGGCGCCGATCATCGACGGTCCGACGAAGCCGCCGAGATTGCCGATCGAAACGATCAGCGCGATGCCGCCCGCGGCGGCGCGGCCGGTGAGGAAGCCGGAGGGAATCGCCCAGTAGGTCGCCTGAAACGCCAGGATGCCGCTCACGGTCACGCACAGCGCGACGAGCTTGAGGAGCGGCGTGTCGAGCATCGCGCTGATCGCGAGCGCGGCGGCCGCGATGACGAGCGCACCGGCCACGTAGGGAATGCGATGTGCGGCACGGTTCGCGAGGCGTGCCCACCAGAGCATCACGACGGCGCCGAGCGCATAGGGAATGGCTGCGAGCCAGCCCACCGTTGCGTGGCCGACGCCGAACTGCTTGATGATCTGCGGCATCCACAGGCCCACGCCGATCGAACCGACAATGCCGCAGAAGTTGATCAAGGCGAGCACGAACACGCGCCAGTTCGTCATGGCGTCGCGCAGGCTGGAGCCGTGTTTGCCGGCGATACTGCGCTGTTCGAGCGCGAGGCGATGCGCGAGCACGTCCTTTTCCTCGCGGCTCAGCCAGCGGGCCTTTTCGGGGCGGTCTGCGAGGATGAAGAGGCAAGCGATACCGAGCGCAATCGCGGGCAGCCCCTCCATGAGCAGCAACCATTGCCAGCTGCGCAACCCGTGCAGGCCGCCGAGCTGGAGCAGCGCGCCGGATACGGGCGAGCCGATCATGTTCGCAACGGGAATGCCGACGAGAAAGGCCGCTGTGACTTTCGCGCGCCACTTGCCCGGGAACCATTGCGTGAAATACAGGTAGATGCCCGGCGTGAAGCCGGCTTCGGCGATGCCGAGCAGAAAGCGCGCGGCGGCGAAGCTTTTCGGCCCGACAACGAAGGCCGTCGCCATCGAGATCAAGCCCCACGTGATCATGATGCGCGCGATCCAGATACGCGCGCCCACTTTCTGCATGATCAGATTGCTCGGAATCTCGAAGAGGAAATAGCCGATGAAGAAGAGCCCCGCACCCACGCCGAATTGCTGCGCGGTCAGGCCGAGATCCTTGTTCATCGTCAGCGCCGCGAACCCGACATTGGTGCGGTCCAGATAGCTGATCACATAGCACGCGAAAATGAACGGCAGAATGCGCCGGAACGCGCGCGCAAGCGTGCGCTCGCTTTCAGCGTGCTGTGCGGCCGACATCGACGCATAAGTCGATTCGGCATCCTTATTGTCCGTAGACGAAACCGCCTCGCGGAGGGATTGGGAGATCTGCATGTGCGCTCCTCAGTTGCTCTTTGCTCGATGCAACTTGCTGTCTCGAAGCCGGCTGGCGTTTGCGCGCTGCCGGCAATTTTCTTCAGGTCGCCTGGTTTGGCGTTTTTGCCTGTTTGGGAAGGGGCCCGGCGATGTCCAGCTCGGCCTTCAGCACGGTGCCGGAGACAGATTCGGTCATGAAAAGTGTCTTCATATCCGGGCCGCCGAAGCACAGGTTCGTCAGCGAAGCGCCCGCAGGGCTGGTCAAGATCAGTTCGGGCTCTGCGAGGTGATTCAGCACCCACGCGCGACCCAGCCCCGGATTGGCGACGAAGAGCCTTCCCGCGCTATCGATGGTCAGGCCGTCCGGGCCGCTCGGGCCATACGACGTGAAGAACTGGCCGACCTTGCTCACCGAGCCATCGGCCTGAAGCGGCGCGCGCCATACGCAGTTGCCGCGGGTCATCGCCACGTAGAGCACCTTTTCGTCGGGCGAAAGCACGAGTCCGTTCGGGCTCGGGCAGTTGCCGAGCAGCATGTCCAGCCTGCCCTCGGGCGTGAGCCGGTAGACGCGCCCGGTCGGGTCGTGCAGGCCCGTCTGGCCCTGGTCCGTGAAATACAGGTTGCCCTTCGAGTCGAACGTGAGGTCGTTGACGCCGCGAAAGCGTTCCGTGTTGCGCCGCTCGAGATATGGCGTGACTTCGCCGCGTTCGATATCCAGCAGCATCAGGCCGTTGCGGTAATCTGTGATGAGCAGGTGGCCGTCATCGACGAGCTTCATGCCGTTCGGCTCGCCGTCGTATTCGACGACGAGCTCCCACTTGCCGTCGGCGGAGATACGGAACACGCGGCCGTGCGGGATGTCGGTCACATAGAGATGGGCGGACGGGCTCCAGACCGGACCTTCAAGGAATGAGTCGGTCGGCTGCCCGCCGCGATTCGCTCTGGACCAATCCGTTTGCACGCCTGCTTTGCGCAAGTGCTCCGGCATGCGGGTGAACACGTCCGCCTGGCGGACTTCCGGCTGCTTGAGATAGAACATTTCGAACCTGCGTTTTCGATCAGGACTGCAAAGCGCTGCGCGTATGCTCTTCGAATACGGCGATCACATTCGCCGCCGCACCCTTACCCATGTTCACGTACGCTGCGTCGCTGACGCCGCCGATATGCGGCGACAGAATGACGTTCGCGATGCCCTGGAACACATGGGGCGAGGGCATCGGTTCGACATCGAAACTGTCGAGGCCGGCCGCGAGCAGCTTGCCGCTCGAGAGCGCCTCGGCGAGCGCGGCTTCGTCGATCAAGCCGCCACGCGCCGTGTTGACCAGAATCGCGCCCGCCTTGAACTTGCCGAGTGCTTGCGCATTGATCATCTTGCGGTTCTCGTCGGTTAGCGGGCAGTGCAGCGATACGATGTCGGAAGAGGAGAAGAGTTTGTCGAGGCTGACGAGCGCAACGCCGGCGGGAGCTTCCTTCGCGTACGGGTCGAACGCGAGCACACGCATGTCGAATGCCGTTGCGGCTGCCGCTACACGCCGCCCGATTGCGCCAAGCCCGACGAGGCCGATGGTGCGACCAGCAAGTTCGAGAGACTTGTGCGTGGACTTGTCCCAGTGGCCCGCACGCATGCGCCCGTCGAGCTGCGGCACCGAGTTCGCGCAGGCGAGAATGAGCGCCCAGGTGTGTTCGGCAACCGCCGCCGCGTTGGCTCCAACGGCGGCGCGCACGGCGATCCCTCGTTCAGCGGCTGCGGTCTGGTCGATGACGTCGATGCCGCTCCCGTGTTTGGAGATGACCCGCAGGTTGCCACCGCAGGCGTCCATGACGCGCGCGTTGATCTTCCCGTAGCGGACGATGATGGCAGCGGGCTTGTGCAAGGCACAGAGCGCAACCAGGTCGCCCTCTGTCGGTTGACGGCCCGCGAATACGACCTCGAAGTCGCCCAGCATCTCGAGCGCTTCCGCTGCGAGATCGGCGCCGGTGACGATAAGGGCCGGCTTTTGCGTCGAAGCGTTCATTACAGGACCTCGCCTTCGGCGAGCATGCCCGCTGCGCGCAGTTCCTTGTCGAGCCACGCCGGGCGCAGCGCCTCGCGCTTGCGGATGGCGGCGATACGCGCGGTTTCCGCGTCGACCTTCTGTTGCGCCAGTACGAGAATGCGCTCGACGTCCTCGCGCGGAATCACGACGACGCCATCGGCATCGCCGACGATGAGATCGCCGGGGTTGATCGTCGCGCCGCCCGCGGAAATCTGGAAATTGACGCGGCCTGCCACGCTTTTGGTCGGGCCGCACGGGTTGAGGCCAGCGGCGAACACGGGAAAGCCGTTCTTCGCCAGTTCGGCAGAGTCGCGCACCGCGGCGTCGAGGACGAGGCCGCCGAGGCCGCTTTCGTGGGCCTGTGTCGTCATGATTTCGCCGATGAGCGCGCACGACAGGTCGCCCTTGCCGTCAACGACAATCACGTCGCCCGGCTTGGCGATGGCGAGCGCGGCGTGAATGGCAAGGTTGTCGCCCTGACGAACCTCCACTGTGACCGCGGGGCCCGCGACCTTCATGCCGGGAGCGACCGGCTTGACGCGGCCATGCAGCGTGCCGCGACGTCCCGCGACGTCGGCGAGAATGGCAGCCTGGAATTGCGACGCGGCTTTGACGAGTTCGGGCGAGACGCGCGTGATGTCGCGAACGATGGCGGGCGTGATGCTGGGAGATGCGCTCATGGTAATCAACCTCTTCGATTGCGTTGCACGTGGTACAACACTGTTGTACAAAGTGAAATCACTATAACGGTGCGTAAGGCGCACCTGCCATCCTCGTTTACCCTCCGCGATGTACAACACAGTTGTACATGGTAAAACATCAGGGCAGAATGTTGTACGATGTACAATCGAGCAACAGAAACTGGAGAGGGGACGATGGGAAACGAAGGGGTGCAGTCTGTCGAGAAGGCGCTTTCGCTACTCGACATCTTCAAGCCGGGTGCCGAGTCGCTGTCGCTCGCGGCGCTGTCGCAAGCATCGGGCATGCATAAGACGACTGTTTATCGCCTGATGAATTCGCTAGAGCGCATGAACTACGTGATCCGCTCGGACAGCGGCTCGTATTCGCTGGGGCCGCGCGTGCTGTATCTCGGCAAGCTCTATGAGCAGTCGTTCCATCTTTCGTCGGTGGTCGAGCCGGCACTTCATGCGCTCGCGACGTCGACGAAGGAGAGTGCGTCGTACTACGTCATCGATCACTCGCAGCGCCTTTGCCTGTTCCGCGCGGAGCCATCCGAAGGTCTGCGCGAAACGCGGCTGCCCGGCACCGTGTTCGCGCTCGACGATACGGCGATCGGTCAGGTCTTGAGATTCTGGGGGCTCGGCGAAGCGATATTCGACACGACGCCTGAGCTGCCGCTTTTCACGTCGGGGGCGCGCGATCTCCATACGGCTGCATTCGCGGCACCCATCTTCGGGTCCGGCGACAAGTTCATGGCTGCGCTCACGCTCTCCGGACCGGCGTCGCGGCTCGACGCCGCGCGTACGTCGGGCGACATCGCGACAGTGATGCTGCGCGCCGCATCGGAACTGTCGAGGAAGCTCGGTGCAAGCGTTGGACTGTGCGAGCGGATGTACGGCGGCCTCGCTCCGGGGAGGGAGGCCGCCGCTGCTTGAGCGTGGCGTTGCGCTTCCGACTGGAGCTTCTGCTGAGGCTCGTGTGTCAAAGTTTCTTTGGTGAAAATCGTACCCGGCTATGCACCGCGGGGGGGAACGTCGGGGCGACGCGAGGGTACATTCCTACGGTTTAGATAGGAATACGTATCTTATCGTATCGATGCATTGCTCATCGAGTCTTTAAGAGGACCGCAAAGCCGGCGATCGACATGAAAGCTACTCATCCAACGGCGTATGCTGCGCCCGAAAGATGTGTCCTCGTCTTTGTGAAAACGATGGCTGACCCAGGCCGGGAAAGAATAGGGATGCGCATCACGGCGTGCTCGCAACACCGCCAGGAGGAGGACTCATGGAACCGCAGCAACCCCCAACGACCCCCGCACCGCAACAGCAGCAGGAGTTCGACTTCTATATCAATCTCGCCAAGCCGACGCTAGGACTTTATGTGCGCAAAGGCATGGGTTTGCCCGATCTTGCCGACCCAAAAGAGTGGCAGTTTTCCGGTCACATCTGGCAAAGCGAGCTCGATGCTGAAACGCTGAAGAACTTGGAGGCGAACGGGCATGCGTTCCAGGAACTCGGGGGATGAGCAGACGGCATTCCTCGCAGTAGGCCAGCAGGCACGAAACAAACCCCGGCGGAATTGTTCCGCCTCCGCCTTCGCATTTGACCGAAATTCGGTAGCGCTTTCCATTGGGCATATCCGAAAGGCTGTACTGGTGAATCTGCCGGAGCCCGAGTGAGAACCACAAAGCGAACTCGCTGTATCCCGGCATGGATCATGCCTAGCCGGCGCGGTATGGTTCGCGCTCAGGGCAGTCGTTCACGGTCAGTGTGCGGAGCAGATCGGGCACGCACTGTTTCATGATCTCGGCGACCGTATGCACGCGCGTGGGAATCGGTCTTTGCGCCCGAATCAGCAGATGCAGTTCCTGGGGCGGGACACAATACTGAGGCAATAGCGGCACGAGTTCTCCGCTGGCGAGCGCGTCGACACACGCAAAGGTCTCGACGACTCCGATCCCCATCCCGTTCCTGATCATCTGATACATCGCCCTCCAGTGGTTCGTCGTAATGGTGGTACGGATCGCGACGTTATCGCGCTTTGCGAACTCGTCGGAAAGCGGTAGGTGATCGGTGCCGAACATCGACTTGATGCGGATGAACGCGTGCCCGGTCAGGTCGGAGGGTTCCCCTATCGGCGCATGCCCGGCGAGACAATCCGGCGAGGCGACAAGAGTTCGTTCCACATGACCCAGACGGAACGCATGGAATGTACCGTCACCCACCGGACCCTGGCGAAACGAGATGTCGATCCCTTCGGTATAGAGTTCGACGACCCTGTCATTTAACGCGAGGTCAATGTCCAGTTGCGGATAGGCTTCGTGCACGAATCCCAGCGCGGAGGGCAGCAGCACTTCGCCGAAACAATGGGGAGCACCAATACGAATGGTTCCCGTGGGGGTCTGTCCATCGCCCGATGTCGTTCAATACCGTAGAAAAATTTGAGAATGGGCGCCGGAGGTTAAAGAATTAACGGTTTAACCACCGGGCGCCACTTCATTCCTGACTATTTAGCTGGCGTTCCGCCCCGACTCTTTGTCGCTACGCTTTTTGCGCCCCTTGCCGGAGGCGGCTCCGGTCGAAGGTGCGGCCTTGTCTGCGTCTTCTTTAGACTCAGCGCCATTGCCTATCTGCGGCTCAGACGTGGCTGCCGGCTCGAGCTTGTCAAATTTCACTTCTTCGCTTTCTTTGTCGTAGTCAATTGCCACGCTATCGCCGGATTTGAGCGTGTCGCCGAGTATTTCCCTTGCAAGGCGTGTTTCCACTTCCTGGCGGATTTGCCGTTTCAGTTCGCGCGCACCGAATTCCGGTTGATAGCCGACATTGACCAGATGGTCCACCAGCGACTCGCTCACCTTGAGCGTGATGTCCTGTGCGGCTGCAGTGCGAACTACGCGATCGAGCTGAATCTGTACGATCGCGCGAATATTCTCCTTTGAAAGGGAATGGAACACGATGATATCGTCGATCCGGTTGAGGAACTCTGGACGGAAGTGGCCCTTGAGCACTTTCATCAGCTCCTCGCGCACCTCCTTTTCGCCCTTGCGCTGCGCCTCTGGCTGCTCGAGGTTATCCATGATGATCGAGGCGCCCAAATTACTCGTCGCGATGATGATCGTGTTGCTGAAATCGACCACGCGGCCCTTGCCGTCCGTGAGACGACCGTCGTCGAACACCTGCAGAAGGACGTTGTAGACATCGGGGTGTGCTTTCTCGATCTCGTCGAGGAGGATTACGCTATACGGGCGCCGCCGCACGCGCTCGGTGAGCTGTCCGCTCTCGTCGTAACCCACGTACCCAGGCGGAGCGCCGATAAGCCGGGCGACGGCATGGCGCTCCATATATTCGCTCATGTCGATACGGATAATTGCCTGCTCGTCCCCAAAAACGCTCTCCGCAAGCGCCTTTGCGAGCTCGGTTTTGCCAACCCCCGTCGGCCCGAGAAAAAGGAACGTTGCAATGGGGCGGTGCTCCTGACCCAGGCCCGCGCGTGACAGGCGAACGGCATCGCTCACCGCCACGACCGCGTCGTCCTGACCGACCACGCGCTCTCGCAACTTGTCTTCCATCTTCAGAAGTTTTTGACGTTCCTCCTGCGTGAGCTCGGCAACAGGAATACCGGTAAGGCGCGAGACGACCTCTGCGACGGACGCTACCGTAACTTCCAGTGTTTCTGTGCCGGTTTTACGCTGCCATGATTCCATCTGCTCATCGAGCTGTTTCTGCTTGTCGTTGATGCGTTCCTCGAATGCCTTGGCCTCATCGAAGCGCTTGCGCGACGACGCGTAGTCCTGCTCGCGCTTGAGCTGGGCAACTTCCGCTTCGAGTTCCTGGATGTCGGCCGGCCGGGACGTGGCGCCGATGCGCACGCGCGCGGCGGCCTGATCGATCAGGTCGATGGCCTTGTCCGGGAGAAAGCGCGAGGTGATATAGCGGTCTGCAAACTCCGCGGCAGCGACGAATGCGTCATCAGAGAACGTTACCTGGTGGTGCGCTTCAAGCTTGTCCCGCAGGCCGCGCAAGATCACGATGGTCTGCTCGACGCTGGGTTCTGGAACGAGCACCGGCTGGAATCGACGTTCCAGCGCCGCGTCCTTCTCGATGTACTTCTGGTACTCGTTGAGCGTAGTCGCACCGATGAGGCTCAGTTCGCCGCGCGCAAGCGCGGGTTTCAAGACGTTCGCGATGTCGAGGCCACCTTCACCGCCGCCCTGTCCGGCACCGACGATGGTATGCAGCTCATCGATGAACAAAATCAGTTCGTCCTGCTTGGCCGTCACCTCGTCGATCAACTGTTTGGCGCGCTCCTCGAATTCGCCGCGGTACTTCGCACCGGCGACCATCGAATTGATATTGACCTCGACGAGGCGTTTGCCCCGCAGCACTTCAGGCACATCGCCATTCACGACGCGTTGTGCGAGTCCTTCAACAATCGCGGTCTTGCCGACGCCCGGTTCGCCAATGAGTACAGGATTATTCTTTTTGCGGCGCGCTAGCACTTCAATCGTGCTTTCAATCTCCTGAGCGCGACCGAGTACCGGGTCGAGCTTGCCCTGGCGAGCGAGCGCGGTAAGGTCGCGGCCGAACTTGTCGAGGTTCGGCGTGCCGGTGGGTGTTTCGACGCGCCCGTCTTCCGCGCCCTTGCCGACGACCTTTACGACCTTCTGGCGCAGCGCCTCAGCCGTTACGCCATACTTCTTCAGCAGCGTGCCCGCAAGGCTTTCCGGGACGGCTGCAAGGCCGATCAGCAGATGCTCCGGGCCAACATAGGAATGTCCGAGATCGCGGGAGGCCTGGAATGCGAACTGAAATGCCTTTTTCAGACGCGGCGATACGGTCATTCTCTCGAGCGATTCGTCGTCGCTGGCGGTCCCGTGCTTTGCGTGCTCGTCGATATAGCTCTTGATGTCCTGGGGAGAGAGCTTCAACTCTTTCAGTAGCGCCGCGCACACGTCGGTGTCGGCGAGCACGTAAAGCAGATGCTCCGTATCCAGCTCGGTGCGGTGTAACTCGTGGGCCTTTTCCGCCGCGCGCTGGAGCAGCTCCATGGTCTGCTCACTGAATGCATCGGTTGCGTCGACGGACTCTCGAGGCACACTCGCGCTCAGTCCGGACTCGTCTCCGAACCCGCTCAGCAGACCGGACAGATCGCCGCCCCCGCCGAGCAGAGAGTCGAACGGATTCAGCATGCTTTGGTGGCGCATCAGCTGTCGATAGTGATAGTCGCAGATCGACAGCGACTTTCGCTCGCCGTTCTCGGTCACAACGACTCGCGCAACAGCGGGGCGAGCGTGGCAGATATCGCAGAGTGTAGCCATGATCGAAGCACCTTTAACCGTTGGGGGTTAACCTGAAGAAGTCAGCGGGCGCCGTCCGTTGCCTGTGAAAGGGCAACCGGCACCGACGCTTCGCTTGTTGGCATCAAGAAAGTGAACGTTTCACGCAGATACAGCCTGACCGTAGTGTCGGTGTGGCCAAGATAGCCGATGGAAAGCTCCTCGCCGAAATGGAGCTCGTAGTCGCCCCCGCGTGTATCATGGCGCGCGCGTTCCAGTTGCGAGAGCCGGGGTCGCTGTTCACGACCGTGGTGGTGGCGTCGCGGTTGTCGGGCAAGTGTGCGGCCAACTCGAAGCGCAGGTCGATCGTCGCCGCAATAAAGTTCGCGAAGGCGCCGACGGAACGCATCACGGCTTGCGGCTCGGTACCTGGCCTCTTCATCGGGAGACTCCTGAATAACGATGTGTGATATCCACGCAGTCAATACGTTGAATCACACTGTTTCAGTACGGCGAGAAGCCGCCTTTCAATACACCGTGGACTATCCGGAAGACCGCGCCCGGGGTTGGGGGAAATCGCGGCGAAACCAAAAAGGGACAATTTGACGATTGAATTCTATTGTCGGATTCAGCGGATGTGAACATCTCGCCATCCGATACTTTATATCGGCGAATTCATGACCGAGCCAATTCACGATATCAGGTATCGGGTTCAAGAGAGGAACCCGACAATTTTGCGTGGTGAATTTCGATGTACGATTTGTCCAATGTGGCGATAAATGCATTGCATTGCTCACACGAAATGCATGAGGCGCCGTTCGGCCCCGACCTGATCACGGGGTCTTGATTTTTGGTTTCGTCAGCTGCCGCCGGTCCGGTAGCGCTTTCCAACGGGGTTCAGTGATGAAATTCGATAACGAGGCGAGCGCGCGTGTGGATGCGCCCAAAAAAGCCGGGCCGCACCTGACTACGCACGAACATGTGGGGCTGAACGGCAAGATTGCGGTCGCCATTACCAATGTGGTGGGGACAATGTGGTGCGCTTATGTCTTTGCGGCGATTGCACTTGTGAGCTTACCCTCGGCAATCCAAAGCGGCATTTCAGCGCTCGTTGCGTGGATCGCCCAGACCTTTTTGCAGCTCGTACTGCTTTCGGTAATCATGGTCGGCCAGAAGGTGGCAGCAGCGGCATCCGACAAGCAGGCATTGCAAACCTACAAGGACGCCGAGGCACTCCTGAAACTGCAGGACGAAATGCGCAGCCTCATTGAAGTTAACAATACGCTAACGGAAGCAATTCATCGCGCAGTGCAGGAGATGAGAACCTCGACGACCGGACGGCCGGCCGCGCCGGCGGATTGACGACCAGCAGCCTGCGTTATCACGGAGACCCCGGATGGTGCCAACCGAGAATGTGACGTACAACGGGTTTGTGATAACGACACGATCCCGCAACAACGAGCGCGGCGGCTGGGTCGCGCACGTGGAGATTCGTCGCGACGGCCGTTTGTTTGTTTGCAGCCCTGACGCCGTCCAGCCGGAATGGTTGACGGAGACGGAGGCCAATCGGGATGGCCTCGAGCGAGGCTGCAAATTCATCGACCGTATAAAGAACGACCGTCAGGATCGCTCGTGGGTCGCCGTTCGCGAGCACGCGGAGCGCTGGTTCTTCAGACTCGAAACCTCGCAGGAAGCGCAGCAGATCGTCCGCGATCTCGATGCGCATTGAGGGGACCCGCTAGCGCAGTCGAACCACGCCATGCACCGTGGCTGTACCGCGCCGCATCAACTGTCGTCGACATTGTTGGCGTAGTGATCGATTGCGACCTTGCACTCGTCTACGATGACCCGAAGCTGGTCCGGCGTTGGCGACTCATATCGGTCGACCCTTTCCCTGGATGGTGAAGCTGTGCCGCGTGCGAATCAGGCTGCAACGCAACGCCTTACCACGATAGAGATTGTGTGAAGATTTTGCCGCCATAACCGCGCACGACGTCCTCCACTTCATTGTCAGGTGGATTCCTGGTTTCGAGAATGAGCGCGAAGGTCCCGGACGGAGTTCGAGTTCAATCGCGCCCGTTAGTTTCTTGTCCAGAACGTGCTCCAGCGCCCGACCCGCGAGCCCGGCACCCGCGCCTGCGACAGCGCCCGCGATTGCGCCGGGCGGCCCACCCAACAGACCGATCAGCGCACCGCTTACTGCGCCGATCACGACGCCCCAGTGCGGCTCGCTGTATTGCGTCAGCACGTGCAGCTTGCCGTCCGAAGTCTTTTCGACCATCACGCCGCTTTCAATCTTGAAGTCATCGTCCTTTTCGAAATTGTGCAGATCGCGCGAAGCTCTTTGAGCGACATCCAGATTGCCAAACGTTGCCACGATCAGTTTCTGAGTCATGCCCTCTCCTGTGATCATCATCCGGGACTCTTCAAGATAGTCAATCGGGATGCTCGCGTCATTGAACATTATTCCGATATTAACTATGGGTTCAACGCCTCCGAGATGTAGCTTCTGAGCGTGTCGACGACTTTACGGACCCGCAGGGCAATTGGACGCTGCGGCTGGATCAGCAGGTTCAGGGCAAGCGCGGGCACTTCATATTGGGGAAGCACCCGCACCAGTTCGCCGGTCGCGAGGGCGTCCTTCACGGCCGGCGCCTCGAGCACACCGAGCCCGAGTCCAGCCAAGACCAGTTCATACATCGGACGCCAATGCGTCGTCTTGATGATCGTCTGAACCGGCACGGAATCGATGAGCGCGCCGTCCCGGCAGATGGGTAGCAGGTCCGCATCGAAAGCACCCTTCACGCGGATCAGATTGTGTTGCGAGACATCCGCCAGGTCGTCGATCGCGTCGCTGCGGCTCAGATAATCCGGCGAAGCAACGAGCACGCGTTCGATGTCCCCAAGCGGCCACGCGATGTACGCACCGTCGCCCAGCTGTCCGAGACGAAACGAGATATCGACGCCCTCGGTGACAAGATCGGTGACCTTGTCGTTGAGCACGAGCTCGATGTCGATGCGCGGATAGCTTTCACGGATACGCTTGACGCCCTCCGGCAGAAGGGTTTCGCCGAAGCAATGCGGCGCTGCAATACGGATCGCGCCCTTCATTGCCTGTTCGTCGTTCGAGACTTCGGCCACGGCTTGCTCCACAGCGCCTAGAACAGCCTTGCTGCGTTCATGGAAGATGGTTCCCTCAGGTGTGCACTTGAAGGCGCGCGCGTTGCGCAGCAGCAGGCGGCATCCAAGGTACTTTTCGAGCCGCTCGATGCGCTCGCTGACGGCCGGCTGGCCGATGTCCAGATCTCTTGCTGCGCCCGAGATGCTGCCTCTTTCCACGACTCTGACGTAAATCCGCATAGCCTCCAGCAGATTCACATTGCGTTCCCTGCCGTGGCCGGGGATATTCGCGGTGCGTCCTTCCGTAAGTGGCGTTGACATACGATTCCTCTCATTTCTTTAACTCCAATTCTTGCGTCGCATCCAGAAGAGGCGACGTGGCGATGGAACAAGAGTAAGAGGGGGGACTCATGCGTGGAACGCACAAATCGCACTCACTGAGTAGAGTACAGTTTGGATGCACGAGCGCCGGGTGAAGAGCGTAGATAACAGTTGGAGCCCTGGCCAGCCCTGAACTGTTATGGAAACTGGATCGCCCAGTGTCGGGAGCGCTGGCGCAAGCTGCCTGCACAGTGCCACGGCTGAGGACGCGCTCGCGTTGCGCTTTCTGCCGCTCGCGTCGGCACTTACGTCAATCGCGTGCCACGTGGAACTTTTCCACCACGCATGATCGAACCCGTACAGTTTCAGGGAGATCGGCTCAAATGAGCTTGCGTGTCCACTCAGGTAAGCTGATAGGGGCGAACGGGAGCAACCGGCTCGGGAACGGGACATCCACATAGCTCCAGAACGGAGCGTTCAATATTGCGCGACATCGCGTCGAGTGCGAGCGCATTGGGCGCGACGCTGAACGGATCGGCGACTTCACTGGCAATCGCTTCGAGCGCTATCAGCGTATAGGCAATGAAAACGCACAGCAGCGGCGTAAAAAATTCCGTGGAATCCACGAGCCCGAACGGCAGTAAAACACAGTAGGCATAGACGGTTCGATGCAACAACACGTTATAAGCAAACGGAATCGGCGTTGCGGCGATACGCTCGCAGCCGCCCAATGCCTTGCCCAGTTCGTCGATCTGTGCGTCGAGCATCCACAGCTTCGTGTCGGGCGTGTGAAGGCGATGCTTCGGGAGCGAGAGCTCGCGCCGTATTTCGTTGAGAATGTACATCGGTTGATAGATCTGGCCGCCTACGATCTCGGCCTGCTCGCGGCCGAGGAGCCGCTGAAAATCCACCGTGGGATCGGTGCCGCGCAGTTCGTGCTTGAGGGCGTAAATGAATCCGACAATCAGCTGGGCGATGCGCAAGGTGTCTGCGCGCTCCGGAATGTAACAAAGCATCTGCGAAGTGAGCGTGCGTGATGCGATCAGAAAAACACCCCAGAGATGCCGCGCTTCGTTGAAGCGCTCATAACTCGCATTGTTTCGAAACGCGAGGAAGATAGCCAGTGCGACGCCGAACAGGGTGAAGGGCGCGGTGTTGAGCGGGATCTTTTCTCCAAATACGCGCCCGTGCGTGAAGACCGCCAGTGTACTCACCACCGCCATGAAGCACAGTTGTGGGATGATGGATGACAGAACCGAGCCGTTCCAGACGAACAGCAACCGGAACCAGTTTTCTCGGGGCCGGACGATCATGATGGACTTTTATTATCTGGAATAAGGAAATACGTTCGCCTGGCCTTAAGGCATGCGTGATCCATTCAGGTTTCCTCGCTGGCGCGCGCCGTAGTTATTCGGAGCTTACGCGCGCCGCGAGGAATCATGTGCTTCAGTGATAGCCGTGGTCTCCTTCACGCACCTTGCCGCGGAAAACGCGATATTGCATCGCGTTGTAGACGAGAATGATCGGCAGCACGATGATTGTGCCGACGAGGGCGAACAGTTGGCTCGAGTGGCTCGACGACGCGTCCCAGATCGTGAGCGAGGGCGGAATGATGTACGGCCAGATGCTGATAATAATGCCGGTATAACCGAGGAAGCAGATTGCCAGGGAGAGCAGGAAGGGGGTCGACTCGTGGCTCTGGTTAAGCGCGCGGTAGATGCCCACGACGCACAGCACAACCAGGATCGGCACCGGCAGGAACCAGCCGAGATTGCCGCTGAAAAACCATCGCTGTCTCACGGCGGGCAGGCCTAGCACCGTCCAGAGGCTGACGATGGCAATCGCGAGGAGCAGAACCGCGAGCAGCGGGCGCATCACCACGCGCATCTTGCGCTGAAGTTCGCCGTCGGTCTTCAGGATCAGCCAGCCGCAGCCGAGCGTCGCATACGTGAGCAACACGCCGAAACCGCAGAAAACGCTAAACGGCGAGAACCAGTCGAACGGGTCGCCCGCGAACTTGTCGTCGACGATCTTGATCCCCTGCAACAGCGATCCGAGCGTGATACCCTGGCACATTGCCGCGAGCGCCGAACCGCCGATGAACGCGAGATCCCATGCATGTTGCGTGCGCGTGGCTTTTGCGCGCAACTCGAACGCCGCGCCACGGAAAATCAGGCCGACCACCATGAGAATCAGCGGCATGTAGTTGGCGGGCAGCAGCGTTGAATAGGCGATCGGGAACGCGCCGTAGAGGCCGGCGCCACCGAGCACGAGGAACGTTTCGTTGCCATCCCATACCGGCGCGACGGTATTGAGCATCACCTCGCGTTCGGCTTTCCCTTCGAAGAACGGAAACAGCAGCCCGATGCCCAGATCGAAGCCGTCGAGCATCACGTAGATGAAAACGCCGAGTCCGATGATGATTGCCCAGATCACAGGAAGATCGATTTGCATGGCCTCATTCCCCCACCACAGCGTCGAGTGCGCGATTGTGCAGTCCCGGATACTTGAGCGATTCGATGCTTTCCACTCCGGTGGCCGGACCCTTTTTCATCATCTTGAGCATGTAATAGACGCCCGTTCCGAACACGAGAAAATAGACAATCACGAAGATCAGCAGCGAAACACCCGCCTGCTGCGCGCCAATGGGCGACATGGAGTCGACGGTACGCACGATGCCGTACACGGTCCACGGCTGCCTGCCCACTTCAGTCGTAATCCAGCCCGCCAGTAGTGCCAGAATGCCGGATGGTCCCATGCATAATACGAACCACTGGAACCAGCGCGCTTCATAAAGGCGGCCGCCGCGACGAAGCAAAAGTGCGACCACGGCAGTGAGCAACATCAGCATGCCGAGTCCGGCCATGATGCGGAACGTCCAGAAGATAATTGGCGAAAACGGGCGATCCTCCGGGGGAAACTCCTTGAGTCCGCGAATTTCGCCGTTCCAGCTGTGGGTGAGAATCAGGCTGCCGAGATGCGGGATGCGGATCGCGTAACGCGTCACTTCCGCGTTCATGTCGGGAAAGCCGATTAAATTGAGCGCGGTGCCGCCGCGCTCGGTTTCCCAGAGCCCTTCTATTGCGGCGATCTTCGCCGGCTGATACTCCCGGGTATTGAGGCCGTGCGCGTCGCCGACCAGAATCTGAATGGGCGCGAGAAAGAGCAATATCCACAGCGCCATCGAGAAACTGCGCTTCACCGGCACGTCGCGCCGCCCCTGAAGCAAATGCCACGCGCCGCAGGCGGCCACGATAAAGCCGGCAACGATAAAGGCTGCGATGGTCATATGCGCCAGACGGAACGGGAACGAAGGATTGAAGATCACCTTCCACCAGTCCACCGGCACGATGCGGCCATTCTGAATCGCGTAGCCTTGCGGTGTTTGCATGAAGCTGTTTGACGAGAGAATCCAGAATGTCGAAATGAGCGTGCCGATCGCGACCATGAGCGTGGCGAAGAAATGCGCTTTCGGACTCACGCGATTCCAGCCGAACAGCATGACGCCGAGAAAACCCGCCTCGAGAAAGAATGCGGTCAGGACTTCATAGGTGAGCAGTGGACCCGTGATATTGCCCGCAATCGTCGAGAACCCACTCCAGTTCGTCCCGAACTCGTAAGCCATCACGACGCCCGAGACCACGCCCATGCCGAACCCCACCGCGAAAATCTTCGACCAGAAGCGGTACATGTCCTTATAGGCCGCATCGCCCGTGAGCAGGAGGCGCCATTCGAGCACGGCGAGAAAGCTTGCCATACCTATGCTGATCGCCGGAAATACGATGTGAAACGAGACGGTGAATGCGAACTGCAGCCTGGCGAGATGAAATGCGTCGAAGATGTCCATGATTCTTCTGAGCTCCTGGTGACGACTGCATTTGCCTGCCAAGGACAGGCCGGCCGCGGGAAGCCGGGCACCCGGCCGGACTACCGGAATACCATGAGACTAGTTTCCCGCCGCGCGCACGACATGCACGGGCACTGACTTGTACGAAGGCGTTCCGCTTTCCTTGTCGATATAGTCCAGTGGGACAAGCACGTTGGCTTCCGGGTAATAGGCCGCCACGGAACCGCGTGCGATGCTGTACACAATGGCCGTGATGTTCTTGAGCCGCAGCTTGCGGCCCGAGGTGACCGTTTCGATGTCGACAAGATCGCCGTGTTCGATGCCGTACGCGGCCATGTCGTCCGCGTTCATGAAGAGCACGTCGCGCCGTCCAAACACGCCGCGGTAGCGGTCGTCCATCGCGTAGATCGTCGTGTTGTACTGGTCATGACTGCGGATCGTGATGAGCCGCAGCACGTTTTCCGCACCCAGCACGTCGGCGTCTTCCTTCACGCCGCCATAGACGGAGAACTCGGCCTTGCCCGATGGCGTGTGCCACTGCCGTTCGGTTGGCGGAAGCGGCAGGCGGAATCCGCCCGGTACGCGAATGCGCCGGTTGAAGTCCTCGAAGCCGGGTACGGTCTGCTCGATCAGATCGCGAATCTTGTCATAGTCGGCGATCAGGTCCATCCACGCCACTTTGGTGGCGGGCAGCGTGGCACGCGCCATGCCGGCAACAATCGCGGGTTCGGAGCGCAACTGTTCGGAAGCGGGCGTGAGCTTGCCGGCCGATGCATGAACCATGGACATCGAATCTTCCACCGTGATGGATTGACGCCCGGTACCCTGCATGTCGAGTTCCGTGCGGCCGAGGCACGGGAATAGATAGGTTTCCTTCGAAACGAGCAGATGGGTTCGATTGAGCTTCGTGCCGATGTGCACGCCCAGGTCGAGTGCAGCCATCGCGGGAAACGACTGTTCGGAGTCGGGTAGCGCAACGGCGAAATTGCCACCCAGGCAGAGCAGCGCCTTGGCCTTGCCGTCGATCATGGCTTGCATGGCTTGCACCGCGTCATGACCGTGCGCTTCGGGCGGCGTGAATCCGCAGGCCTTCTCGATCAGCCCGAGAAACGCTTTCGACGGCTTTTCGGTGATGCCCACCGTGCGGTTGCCTTGCACATTCGAGTGGCCGCGCAGCGGACAGATGCCGGCGCCGGGCTTGCCGAAATTGCCGCGCAGCAACAGCAGATCGGCGATCAAGCGCACGTTGGCGGTGCCTTTATTGTGCTGCGTGACGCCCATGCCGTACGTGACGATCGTCGCGTTCGATTTGGCGTAGGCGATCGCCACATGTTCGAGGTCGGGCCGCGTAAGGCCACTGGCTTTCTCGATGTCTTCCCACGAAGTGGCTTCGAGGTCCGCCGCGAAGGCGTCGAAGCCTTCGGTGTGCTGAGCGATGAACGCCTTGTCGAGTATGTCGCCTTGCTCCGACTCCATCTGCAGCAGCGCTTTCATGACGCCCTTGAGCGCGGCCGCGTCGCCGCCGGCGTCCAGCTGAAAGTAGGTCGACGCGATGCGGGTCGAGCCGAACGTCGCCATTTCAATCATGCTTTGCGGATCGGCAAAGCGTTCGAGCGCGCGCTCGCGCAGCGGATTGAAGACGATGATCGGCACGTTTCGCCGCGCAGCTTCGTGCAGCGTGCCCATCATGCGCGGATGGTTCGTGCCCGGGTTGTGACCGATGGAAAGAATGAGTTCGGTCGAATCGAAATCTTCGAGCGAGACAGTGCCTTTGCCGATCCCGATCGATTGCGGCAGACCAACGCTCGTCGGCTCGTGGCACATGTTCGAGCAATCGGGGAAATTGTTCGTTCCGTACTCACGTGCGAATAGTTGATACAGAAACGCCGCCTCGTTGGATGCGCGTCCGGACGTATAGAACTCGACCTGGTCCGGCGTAAGCGAGCGCAGGATCTCACCGATGCGCGCGAATGCGTCTTCCCAGTCGACGGGCTGAAACTTGTCGGTGGCGCGGTCGTATACAAGAGGATGTGTGAGCCGCCCCATGTCTTCGAGCTCATAGTCCGTTTTCTGCAGCAGCGAGCTGACTGTGTTCGCAGCGAAGAATTCCGGCGTCACCCGCTTCGTGGTGGCTTCCCAGGTCACCGCCTTTGCACCGTTCTCGCAGAACTGGAACGTGGACCGGTGTTCCTTGTCCGGCCACGCACAGCCGGGGCAATCGAAACCATCGGGTTGATTGGTCCGCATCAGCGTAATGGGCGCCTCGATGCTTTCCATTTGATCGTGAATCGCCTGCGCGGTTGCTTTGAGCGCGCCCCAGCCGCCGGCGGGGCCGGTGTAGGGATGGACGCCGGGCACATCACGTAGCTTCGTCATGGGAAACTCCATTGGGTTTTCTACGCACGCTGCGAAAAGCCGGGACAATGCCATACCGGGACCGCACAAGTCCGCGGATGATATCCGGCGTGCCACGCTTGATTCTAGGCAATCCCGAATTCGGAACAAGAATTAACTTATTAACTTCGACTTTTTATTTTATCGTTGTGTATATTCGAATATCTCGATCTCCATTGCTGGACAGACACCGTCACATGACGATCGTCCAAACAAAAATGAGGTGGAGCTAAAATTCTCCACCCCATTCTAGGGATGCAGCGCGTTGTCGTGAACTGCCGCCTAACCGATATTAGCTATCGGGAGCGCAGGCGTTAGTGCTTGACCGGTACCACCTTGCCTCGGAACAGATAGAGGTTGTACCCGATGATGACCGGAAACACGATACCAATGCCGAACAGCATAGGCGTAAGCGTGGTGCTGTCCGAGGCGGCGGCGGCCACGGGCGTGAATACGGCGACGATTGCCGATGCCGACCGTTGTCGGCAGGCCGCGGCTCGTGGCCTCATGGCGCATGTTCGAGCAGTCGGGGATATTGTTGGTGCCGTACATGCGTACGAACAGCTGATAGAGGAACGCAGCTTCGTTGCTTGCGCGGCCCGATGTGCCCATGAGGGTGTGCGCGGTATCTGGATAGGCGCAAGCGTAGAAGTTAAGAGGGGCTTGCATGACACACAGAATCCACCTGGAACATGGAGTACAGTTTCGTCCGCCGCAGTACACTGTATGAACTGTGCTGTGAGAGATTGCCGGGGAGACCACAGTGAAACTCTATGAAAAACTCGCGGACGATATCGAGACGCTGATTCGCAAGGGCGTCTACCGCCCCGGCGACCGCGTGCCGTCGGTTCGCCAGGCGAGCCAGCAGCACCGCATCAGCATTACCACCGTGATACGCGCCTATCTGCTGCTGGAAAGCCGCGGCGTGCTCGAGAGCCGCCCGCAGTCCGGGTACTTTGTGAGCACGCGCGTGGGCGAAGGACGCACGCATTCGGACGAATTGCGCACGAGCCGGCCGATTGCGGTGTCGGCGACGGTCGATGTGAGCCGCCTCGTGCTGTCCACGCTGCGCTCCATCGGCGCCGACGACGCTGTGCCGCTCGGTTCGCCGTATCCGGACCCGCAGCTTTTTCCCTATGAAAAGCTCAACCGCTACGCGTCGGCCGCGGGACGCACGAAGTCACTATGGGGCGTGACCAACGCGCTGCCGCCGGGCACACCGGAACTGGTCCGGCAAATTGCACGGCGGTACCTCGAAAACGGGATGGCCGTGGACCCCAACGAGATCATCGTGACGGTGGGGGCGACGGAGGCCATCAATCTGTGTCTGCAGGCGGTCGCCAAACCGGGCGACGTGATCGCCGTGGAATCGCCCACGTTCTACGCCATGCTTCACGCCATCGAGCGCTCGGGCATGAAGGCGATCGAGGTGGCGACGCACCCCGAGTACGGCATCGAAATAGAGGCGCTGGAGAAGATCATTGAATCAGGGCCGATTGCCGCCTGCATGGTGATGCCGAATTTCCAGAATCCGCTCGGGTTTCAGATGCCTGACGAGCGCAAGCGCGAACTTGTCGCCCTGCTAGCGAAGGCGGGGATACCGGTGATCGAAAATGGTGTGTACAACGAACTGTATTTCGGCGATTCGCATCCCACCACGCTCAAGTCGTATGACAAAAAGAACATGGTGCTTCACTGCGGTTCATTTTCGAAGAGTCTGACAGCGGCGTATCGCATCGGCTGGGCTTTACCCGGCCGTTATCGCGACGAAGTCGAAAAGCTGAAGTTTCTCAATACGCTGACGACTTCGGTGATTCCTCAGCTCGCGATCGCCGAATATCTCGAACGGGATGGTTACGAGCATCACTTGAGGCGCATCCGCAAAAACTACGCGCAACAGGCCAATCTGATGAAGTCGATGGTCGCGCGCTTTTTTCCGGCGGGCACGCGCACGTCGAGTCCGACGGGTGGATACGTGTTATGGATCGAATTGCCGGCGAAGGTGGATTCGATGAAGCTCTACCAGCTCGCTCTGGCGCGGGGAATCACGATCGGACCGGGCCATATGTTTTCCGTCTCGGACAACTATCGCAACTATATCCGGCTCAATTACAGCACGCCGTGGTCGCCGGAAATCGAGCAGGCGGTCATCACGGTCGGCAAACTCGCAGCGTCGTGCGCGCGATAGGGAAAGCGTGCTGCTCAGGTAAGCCAGCAACCAAAGTCATAATATCGGACGAGTTCGCGCGGTCGTACATTTGTACCGGGCCGTGATGTGCCGTCAACGTTTGGTCAACGGCATGCACCACGCAACTTGAATGTTATTTGTCGATCTGATGCGGCGCGGCGCGCAGTGGATTCCTGTGAAATAACCCTCTGCGTATTCCTACTTCTTCATCATGGCCATAACGAGAAAATGAAACGGTAGCGTGAGTAGAACGGTCGCGCCGAATCCGACGCACCAGAGAATGGCCATCCACTTCAGATCGTGCAGAAAACGGTGCCTTCGGCTCTTTCGCTCAAGCGCCACGATTGACTCCCGCTGGTCGTCAGGAAACTGATTATGGCACCGGCACGCGAGAGCAAGCAAGACGGATTGGTCCAGCAGGCCCGCGAACACCGGACTTACACGTGATGCCAAGTATCGGAAGAGATGAGGGAGATTTTATTTCGGGACTTGCTGCCGCGGCACAGACCATGGCGCAGCAGGCACAGGTACTGTGTACATGCGTTGCCATTTTCAAGCTCGATGGCGAGCCGGTGGGCCGACTCTCATCGAAGCCGTCAGTGGCCGATTCGTGGTGATATGCTCGAAGCGGCGCTCACGAGCCTGTCGCGAAGGCGGGCGGCCCGGGCTGGATTGAAGCGTCTGCTGCGTTCGTCGAACGGTACGCGTTGGAATCGTAGGGTGGACTGCGATCACGAGGTTACTCATGGCCATCGACTTCACGTTTTCGATGAAGGTCTTCTCCTCGCTCTTTGCGATCATGAATCCCGTCGCGAACATCCCGGTTTTTCTTTCGCTAACCGAAGGGATGGCGGAAGGGAAGAAGCGGGCCGTTGCGGCCACAACCTTTATCGGCGTGACAATTGGCTGTGCCATCTCCGTCACGCTGGGCGAGACGATCCTCAACGTGTTTGGGGTCAGCATCGACGATTTCCGTCTCGCGGGAGGCTTGCTTGTATTGCTGATCGCGCTGGACATGGTACACGGCTCGCCCAGCGCGCAGCACACGCCGCAGCAACGCGAAGTGGGGGAGAGCGGCTATGATCAGGACGTGGCGATCTTCCCGCTGACGACGCCTCTTCTTGTCGGCCCCGGCACGATCGCCACGCTGGTCGTGTTCGGGCACGCCGCAGCCGCCAACGGAGAGATTGGGAGTCTCGCCATTGGGCTGGTCGTATTCCTCGCATTGCTGGCCGTTGCGTTGTTTTCCGCGCCGTATCTCGGGCGCTTTCTGTCTGCCAAGGTGACGGCAATTGCCAGACGTCTGATGGGTATGATACTGGCAGCCATCGCAGTCGAAATGATGGCCGCAAGTTTGACGACAATATTCAAGGGTTTGGTTCACTAGCTCGCAGTGTCATTGATGGATCTTCGGGAGAATCGCTATGACTGGCCAGATATTGAGCGAAGCGTTCATCGAGAATCAGCGTCAGCGCTTGCTGGCGATGCAACGCGAGGTGCTCGGCGGTGAAGAAGGGACGATTTCGGCCGAGCGCAAGGAGGAGGAGGCGTCCGGCGACGAGGCGAGGGAGTTCGAGGACGATGCCCAGAAGATGGAGCAGGATATCGCCAATCAGGCGCTGCGCAGCGTGAACGACCGCAGGATCGCCGACATCCAGCGTGCGCTTGAAAAGATCGTCGAAGGCACCTATGGGTATTCCGATAGAAGCGGCAAACCTATTCCCATCGAGCGACTGAAGGTACTGCCCGAGGCAATCCTAACGGTACAGGAGGAAAGCGAGCGCGATGCCGGCCGCTGACTTCGCCCGCTTTTCACTTACTCCGCCACGCGACGGGAAGTAGCCGCGATCACCCTGCGATGCTGCTTAAAAATTGTCGCGCCGGCGCAAAGAACGTCACCCCCGTTACGGCCTTTGAGAAGTCCAGAATCCGGTCGTGGAGCGGTGGCGGATCACCGATAAACATTCGCTCGAGCATTTTTTCTATCACCCACAGATGGCGGGAATAGCCAATGAAATAGGTGCCGTACTCGTTACGACCCGGCGCGGCGAACGGCATGTTGTCGCGGAGAATATCGTGTTCTCCGTCTGCATCTTCAATGGTGCAGAGCGTCTTGTGCGATTTCTGGCCCGTCGTCGCGTCCGCCAGCTCGACATTATCGAATTTTTTTCGACCTATGATGGCTTCTTGCGTCTCCACGCTTTGTGCTCGCCAGGCAGCCATGTCGTGCAGATACTTCTGGATCACGACATAACTGCCGCCGGCATATTCCGGGTCTTCCTCCGCGATTATTGTTGCGTCGGGCAGATCGAGACCATCGGGGTTCGCGGTGCCATCGACGAATTCCAGCAGATCGCGTCCGTCGAAATAACGGAATCCCGCCACGTCGTCAATGACTTCGACTGCGGTGCCGAAGGCTTCGAGGAGAATTCTTTCGAATTCGACGATGACGTCCGTCGATTCCGCGCGTACATGATAAAGCAGATCGCCCGCGGTTGCGACGGCGGTGTGAGTCGCGCCCCGTACTTCCTGGAACGGTCTGAGCTCCTTCGGCAGCGGCTTCCCGGTGAGTGGCCCCCAGGCGCGATGTGAGATCCCTACGTTACAGCTAAAGTGGCCACCGCTGGCTCGAATCCGGACGTCTTTGACAAGATCGTCGGTGCTGGCGATGACGGATCGAGCGAGAGCGATCGACGCGTTGTCGTCCTTGACCACGAGTACGAGGAAAGCGGCGGCCGCCGAGCAGGGTGCATCGATCGATTGCGGTTCGACCGCGAGTGCTTGTTGTTGCGCGGATGGGATCTGCGAAGTTGGCACGTTCAAGGGCCCTCCTGTGGTGACGCGAACTGCCGGATCGCATCGGGACGATGTTCAGGGACGGCAGGTTTGTGGCATGAGCCGCTACACAATCACGATAACATCCATGCCGCTTCTCCATTTTTTGGGCAGACATTGGGCGCCCGCTTTCTTCGCCGAAGTCAGGAACAAACGGCAATAAACTTACGAATGACGGTCTCTTTCCGTCATATCTCTTGTAGTTTTGCGCGATCTGAAGCTGCGGCATGCTCCGATTCTTAATATCGGATGAAACCAATCTGAGGTAATGCGAGAACGGACCGAAACCAAAAAGTAATGCCTAGCGGATCGGCGCGGTCGAGTCGCCCGCAAGGAGCAATTGAGGGAGCTGCGAAAATGACCAGTTGTCCCCGGTGCGATCGAATATCCATACGACGTCGAAGCGGTCATCGGGCCACGTTGCAGGGACGATGGGCGCGCGCGGCATGTGCCCGATGAGCGACGGCAGCACTTTGTGCTCCCATGCAATCAACACGACGCCCGCGCGAGTGAGTACGTCTGCCATTAGCGCTCGACCGTCGTCTTTCAGATAAGTCGTGACGTAGTCGACCTGCGACGTCTCACGCAGCAGCGAAACAAGGGGCGCCACAGTTTGCATCGACCGCTTGCTCTTGCTCGAAGGACCTGCACCCGCAGCGAATACGGTGGCTGGTTTGAGTTGCGCCGCATGCGCTTTCTCGATTGGGCAAAAGAATCGTGCCAGAGCGCCAGCACGCTGCCAACCGCGAACGCAAAGGCTCTCCGCGTCAGGCTTGCCGTCCGCTTCGATTCCCATACCTTCATTTGCGGCGGGCTTATCCGCGTGCCGGATAAACATGATTCTGTCGGGTCGCATGCTGCCTCCAGAGGGTACCGGTTAAAACACGGTCTACGATGTTATAACGAATGTCGAGTCGACTGGCTGATGCGGTTCGATACGGGGCAGTGGCGGGTCGGGACTTGTGAGAAAAGCGATCGAAGAGCGGCGAGCGCCGAACAAATGGAGCGCAAGACGCGGCCGCCTTCTGTCAGGACTACTCCGCGGATGCGCAATACCAGCGAGCACGCGTCCAACGACCGGGCTTGGCAGCGCGAGACCGTATGCCGGGCGCGGATGCCGGAGCGCGCTGGGACTCCCTTTCATCGGGAGCACTCGTTCTGCGGGATGTTTCGCCCCATGGCGAATCCCCGAAGGTCTACAAGGTACCGGGTTACCCGGCCCTCGGAAACCGCAACTGCATCCTGCATCCGGGCTCGTTGTCCAGGATCTCGATGGCCGCGTCATGAACCCGCGCAATGGCGGCGACGAGGCTCAGGCCAAGGCCATGGCCCGGGATTGAGCGTCCGGACGTGTGTCCGCGATAGAACGCCCGCAGCACAGCACCGCGCTCGGCAGGTGCGATGCCGTGCCCTGTATCGGCTACGACGAGCAAGGGTTGCCCGCCGTCGATCCGCGCGCTCAGCTTGACTGCACCGCCTTCGGATGTGAACTTCAGCGCGTTGTCGACAAGGTTTTCGATTGCGCCGAACAGGAGATCGAAGTCCCCATTGACTTCGACTGGCATGGACGTATCCAGAGTCAGCGAAAGGCCGCGATGCTCCGCAAGGGGCTCATACAGTTCGGTGACATCGCGCATCACGGCGTCGAGGGAGACCCTTCGAAAACTCGCGCGGCGGCTGCCGGACTCGACTTCCGCAATGCGTAGCAGCGCGCTGAAGCGATTGAGCACGAGGTCCGACTGGCCAATTGCCTCATCGATTGCGCGAGCGTACTCGTCGGATGTGCCCGTGCGCCGGCGTGATCGCTCGAGTCCAGCACGCAGGGAGGTCATCGGCGTGCGCAGATCGTGCGCCACGCCCGCACACACGCCGCGCACTTCCTCCACTAGCCGTTCGATCTCGTCGAGCATCGTGTTGACGATCGCGGCAAGGTGGTCGAGGTCGTCATTGGTGCCGCGCTGCGGGAGCCGCCGATTCAGCTTGCCCGCCATGATTTCGCGGGCGGTCTCGCCGATTGCCGCAATCCTGCGGTTCGCGAGGTGGTTGAGTGCCGCGCCGCAAGCGAGCGCGAGCAGGCTCGCCAGCGCCACGCCGGCGCACAGCGTCTTGAGCAGGGTGCGGTCAAAGCTGAGCACTTCGTCGATCGAATGGCCGACCACGATGCGCAACCCGCTCGTGGTCGGAATGATGATGCCGCGATAGTGCGTGGTCACGGTGCGGTTGCCGTCCTGGATCGTCTCCGTATAGTTGAATGGCTTGCGATCCTTCTGCGGCGGCAGTATCGAGACATTGCCCGCGAGCCGTATGCCATTCGCCTCGAACACGCCATAGGGCCGCGTGCTGGCAATGTCCCGATGGCTGAGCGCGCCAATGGTCGCGATCGCCTGGTCGCGACTGATCGCATGAAACTCGGCAAACTCGCCGCGCAGGCGTTCGTCGACCTCGTGCAGCAGATAGCTGCCCGTGAGCCAGTAGAGAAGCGCGAAGAGCATGATCGCCGAGCCGACGAACGCCAACAGCAGCCAGCCGACGCTCCTCATCCGCGCATGCCCGCGCCTCTTAAGCCGTTGCATGGATGATGTAGCCCGCGTTGCGCACCGTAACGACCATCGCCGAGAGGCGCCCGTTGAAGCTCAACTTGCGGCGCAGGTTGCTGATATGCATGTCGATTACGTTCGTCTGCGTGTTGAAGTGATAGTTCCAGACTGACTCGAGCAGCATCGCGCGTGTGACCACCTCGCCCGCGTGACGCATCAAGTATTCGAGGAGGCTGTACTCGCGCGGCTTCAGTTCGACGAGCTGTGCACCGCGCCGCACGATGCGCGTTTGCGTGTCGAGCGTGAGGTCGTCGACCCGTAGCAGTGACGCTGCGGGCGTGCCGCTCGTTGCCGCATACCGGCGGCGCAGCAGCGCGTTCAGTCGCGCCGTGAGCTCGAGTCCGTCAAATGGCTTGACGAGATAGTCGTCGCCGCCCGCCCGCAAACCCCGAACGCGTTCGTCCACCGCATCGAGCGCGCTCAGAATCAACACGGGCGTTTCCTTGCCGATATTGCGCAACGTCGCGAGAATCGACAGGCCGTCGAGGTCCGGCAGCATGCGATCCAGCACGATGGCATCGAAATCGCCATTGGTCGCGCGCAGCAGCCCATGAAAGCCGGTGGGCACGCATTCGGCGTCGAACCCGTAGTCTTCGAGCGCTGCGGTGATTTCGAGCCCCGCGCCGGGGTCGTCTTCGACGACCAGAACGCGGGAGCGGCTTGAGGACGGACTGCTCATCGGGGGCTCATTGGCGGGTCGATGGCCGCGCTGCGGCGTTGGCGTTCTTGTCGTCATAGGCGAGCGAGCCCGTCGCAGTCCAGCGCGTATCCGGCAGCACCGGTGTGCCTTCGAGCTTGACGGCCTGTAGTGCATCGGGCGGGAGGCCGAGCGCCGCGAGTATCGATGGCGCGACCTGGGTCGTCGATACAGGCCACGTCACGCTGCGGCCCGCTTGTGCAAGCCGTGGGCTCGATATGAGCAGCGCGACATGGGTGTCGTCGTCGTGGAACCCCCCGTGTTCGGCGAGCTTACCATCGTGAGGCGGCGTAAATATGACGCCGTTGCGCGACACGATCACGATGTCCGGCGTGCGGCTATCGGCGGCGGGCGCGGGGAACCGCAGCGCGAGACGCTCACCGCTGATGACGTCGACGATACCCAGTTCGCGCGCATGCGCACGCAGCGCGGCGGTGATGCTTTGCGCGGCGGACGGGTGGCGCAGCCAGACGAGCGCGCCGTGGTCCGTGGTCAGTTGCGCGAGCGCGCCGGGCGCTGCCTGGTCGATCACGCCAGCGAGGCGCGCCTCGTCGATCTTGTCGAGGCGTGCTCGATCGATCGGCCCGTTGCCGTGCTTGGCAGTCACGATCACGAGCGTGTCGTCGCGCAGGTGCTGTCTGTCGAGTTCACTCAGGAAGCTGCGCAACTGTGCATCGACATGCGCGATCGCGCCGTCGAGACCTGGCGTGAGCTCGCCGTTGGCGTCGCGATAGCCGTAGATTTTCTGGGCGACGTTGACCGATTGCAGGTTCAGGCCGAACACGTTCGGCACGGTTGCCGCTGCGCTGCCGTCGTGAGTGCGGCCATCGATCTCGTTGACGATGGCGCGCGCCTTCATGTCGTCATAAGCCTCGGTTTTCGCGAGCGAGCCGGTGATTTCGCGGGGCTTCGCGTCGCTCAGGCCTTCGTAGTTCGCGCCGATCTCCGGCAGGAACAGATCGTCGACACCATGGCCGGACGGGCCTTCCACCAGTTCGTAGGTCGGGTGCTTGTCGATCCAGGCGGTGTAGCCGCCCGCGTCGCGCACCGCCTCGAAAATTGTGTTCACACGCAGGTACGCGTGCGGGTAGACGGGCGCGCAACCGTGTCGCGGGTCGCGCGGCAGCTTGGCCGGGTCGATCATGTCGTGGCCGTGGCCGTCGTCCTCGTCGAGCGATTCGTCGTAGCGCACGCGCGTGCCCATGCGGCTGCAGTCGCTGCCGGGAGGGGAGAGGGCGCGGTCATAGGAGTCGTCGTAGTAGACGCCGGTGGCTGCGGGAGTGCCGCCCGTCACGAGTGCGAGCAGGCCGGGGAAGGAGTCGGCCGGCACGACCGCGCGGGCGTGTGTGTAGTTGACGCCCTGCGCCGCAAGCTGCGCCAGTTCGCTGTCCGGATGCGCGGCAACGAAGCGGGCGAGATCGCTCGCATGCAAGCCGTCTACGCTCACGAGCAGCACGTGGTGGACGTTCGCTTGCGCGGGCAACGAAGCGGCGGCTGCGGCGCTGCCCGTCAAGAGGGCGAAAGCGCCGGCGAGCGCGGCGGCGAGCGTGGTGACCATGGAAGGCAGCAGACGATTCATTCCTGATCGGCGAGATTGAAGTTGACCCATAGTTGTTCGGTAAGAGTTTTTCCTGCGAAGTCGGATTCCGGCATCGGATAGTTGGCGTCATGCACGGCGGCCAGCGCGGCGCGGTCGAGCAGGCCGATGCCGCTGGACACGAGGACCGTGGCGCCCGACACGACGCCGTCGCGGTACTGGAACGCGACGCGCGTTCGCCCTGACATGCCCGCCATGCGTGCCGACTCCGGGTAGTGCAGCGCGGCCTGGATCGCGGCGCGTAGCGCGCTTTCGAAGCTGACACTGGCGCGTGCGGGCGCGGGCGGAACAGCAGGCGCGGGCGGCGGCGCCGGTTCGGGCGGTGCGGCCGTTGGCGCGGTCGCCGGCGCCGGAGTTGGCGCTGGTATCGGCACGTTCGGCTGCGGCGCCTCTGCGTGCTGCCGCGCAGCGGCATGCACCACGCGGCGCACCGGCGGCGTCTCTCGAGGCCGTGGCGGCTGAACCGCCGGATGCGGCGGCTGCGGCTTCGGAACCGGCGTTGTAACGGGAACTGCAGCGGGCGCGGGCTGCGGCACCGGTGCGCTCGTCAGCGCAAGCAGCGTAGGCGGCCGCTGAGGCGGCGGCTCGGCGCTTTTCTGCCGGAGCATGAACCACGCACCCGCGAGCAACGCACTTTCCACGACCAGCGCGACAGCCGCCGCCGCGTACAGGCGGTGCTTTTCCGGCGCGAGGCGTGCGGTGGACAAGGTTGTCATGTCACTTCGCCGCCGGCTGGGCCGCGAGGCCGACCTGGCTCACGCCGGCGGCGCGGCTCGCGTCCATCGTCGTGACCAGATACTGCAGGCGTGTGGTGCCCGCGCCCGCAATCGTCACGACGGTATGCGACGGGTCAGCCTGCGCGGCCAGCAACGCCGTGAGCTGCGCGGGCGTGAGCGTGCGGCCGTCGACCGAAAGCGCGCCGTCCTCGGCGAGCGTGACCGTCACCTTCGGCGGCGGCAACGTTTGCGTGGTCGAACTGGATGGCAGCTGCGTGGCGAGACCCGCGTTCGGAATCATGTGCAGCGTGATCATGATGAAGAACACCAGCAGAAAGAACATGATGTCGATCATCGGGATGATCTCGATGCGCGCTTTGCGTGCTTCAAAATACTTCATCGTCACGCTCCCTGCGGGGCGATCGCGGCCACACCATGTACCGTGTCACGCGCATTCTCGCCGGCCTCGAAGCGCGCCTCGTGCGCATGGCCCGCCATGCGGTTGACGAGCGACACTTTCAGCGTTTCGAGCTGATGCGCGGCGAGCCGCACACGGTTATGCAGACCGTTGAAGAACAACAGGCCGATCATCGCAACGAAAATGCCGGATGCGGTTGCCACGAGCGCTTCGGCAACACCACCCGTCACCTGCGTGGGCGCGTTGCCGGGATTCGAGAGCACCTGAAACGCGTGAAACATGCCGACGATCGTGCCGAACAGGCCAAGCAGCGGCGCGAGCGTCACGATGGTGTCGAGCACCCACAGGAAGCGGTCGATGCGCGGGGCTTCACGCATGATCGTTTCATCGAGCGACGCCGTGAGCGTGTCGCGGTTGTGCTCGCCGCCCATACGCGCGGCGCCAGACAGAAGCCGCCCCACCGGCAGCTCGCGATAGCGGGCCGCCAGCGTCGAAAGCGTGGCCGTATCGACGCGGCCGGACCGGTCGAGCTGATTGAGGACCGTACGGCCGCTGGCGGCCACGCGTTGCAGGAACCAGGTGCGCTCGACGATCAGTGTCAGTGCAACGAACAGCATCGCCGCGATGACGTACAACACGCCGCCCGAATCGCTCGCTAGTTTCATCAGAGTGTCGGCAGTCATGGAAGGGAACTCCAGTCAAAGTTAAAAGTCGGTGGACACCGTCGCGAAGACCGCGCGACCCGGAATGGTCCAGTAAAGCGGCGTGTTGTCCGCGACGGTGTAGCCTGCGAGCCCGTTGATGCTCGTCCGGTTGAAGAGGTTGTCGATCTCGAGGCCGATTCGCGTGTTGCGCATCCAGGTAGTCGGCGACTTGATCGTGTACGCGCCGGCGAGATTCGTGACCATGTAGCCGCCAATGGGCTGCTGGTTGCCGGTATCGCCATACTGGTGGCCGACGAACTTGCCTATGAGTGAGCCGTGCAGCGGGCCGCGGTCGTAGATCACGCCAAGCGCGGCCGTTTGTTGCGGCGCATTCGGCATCCAGTCGCCGGTGCTCTTCTGCTTCGCCGAATTGAAGGTCAGGTTGCCGTACAGGCTGAAGCCGTAGCCGGCGTAGAACGTCGCTTCGGTCTCGAAGCCCTTGTAGACCGCGCCACCGGCGTTAGAGAAGATCGTATTGCCGCCGATCGTCGTGCTCGTCACGGCGTTGCGGAAGTTGATGTAGTAGAGGTCGGCGGATACCGTAAAGCGGTCCGACTTCCAGGTCGTGCCGATCTGGTAGTTGTCGGTACGCTCGGGGTCGGGCTGTCCCGATGCCGAAGGGTCCGGCACGTAGAAAACGTTCAGATTCGGCGCGAGAAAGCCCTGAGCGTACTGCACATAGGCGCTCCAGTTGCGGTTGATCTGATCGTGCAGCGTGACGGAAGGAAGCACCTTCGACCACGTATGGCTGAAGTCCAGCGGCTCGCCGGTCTTCTGATTGAGCGGCGAGTCGATGCTCCGGCTAAACGACACGTACTTCACGCCGGGCGTGAGCGTGAGCCCGTACGGCAGCTTCCACGCGTACTGGATATACGGCTGGAACGTGAGCAGATCGTCGTGCATCGTGAAGTTCAACTGCTCGAGCGCGAAGTTCAGCGAGGCGTCCACGTTCATGTTGTCGCGGAAGTTCGACTGATGCGTGAGCCAGCCGCCCATCTGCAGCGTGCCGGGGCCGAGTTCCCGCTGTGCGTTGAACACGTCGCCAAACGCGCGATAGTTGTTGGCCATCTGCGTGGCCGGCACGTTGTTCGGGCCGAAGCTGGTGCCGTTCGGCGTCTCGCCGTTGGGGTCGAGGCCGTTGAAGCCGTCGTGGTAATAGCCGTACGTGTACAGCTTGTTGTCGAGTTTCCAGCCGCCCAGTAACGTTTGCACTCCGATGTACTCGAAGTCGGTATTGATGCGGTCGAAGTTGTAGCCTGAGTAGGCCTGGCTCGTCGGGTCGTTGTTCAGCGCGAAGTTGGGGCCGAATTCGCGGATCTGCGCCGCCGTCGCGCCGAGCGACGTGTTCTGGTAGATCCGGTTGTAGGTTGCGAACAGCGTGACCACCGTGTTGTCGCCGATCGGTTTGTCGAGCTTGAAATAGACATTGTCGCGCCGCTGCCCGACATCGTTCAGATACCCGTCGCTGCTGGAGTGGTTGTAGCCGACCACGGCGCGCGCATCGCCCCATTGCTGGAGGTCGCCGGTATTGAACTGCGCCCCCGCGAGCCAGGTGTTCCAGCTGCCGTACGAACCCAGCACGCTGAAAGCGGGCGTGAGCGACGGCTCGATCGACGTGATGGCGACAGTGCCGCCGAACGTAGCGAAGCCGATTTGCGAAGCGTCACCGGGGCCGCGGTCGACGGCAAGGCTGCCGATCGTCTGCGAGCTGAAGAACGACGTCGAATGGTGCGTGAAGTCGTTCGAGTCGCCGAACGGAATGCCGTCGAACGTCACGTTGTACTGGCCGTCCTGGAACCCGCGGATCGACAGGCTCTGGGTTTCCATGAGGCCCGGGCCGTTCGGGTTGATGCTCGAAACGCTCGGTGCGATCTGCAGGATGTCGCTGTAGTTCGACGTGGGCGGTGTGCTGTTCTGGATGTAATTCCGGTTGATGATCGACTTCGGCTCGGTCGCGGTGAGCGAGCCCTGTGTGGGCGCTTGCGCGGGAGCCGACTGCGGGTTGGACGATGCGCCGGTGTCGCTCACGGCGGCTGATGAAGTCGCGGTGCTCTGAACGGAGCCGAGATCTCCGCTGGATTGCGCGAAGGCGAGCGGGGCGCCCGTCGTGCAAAGCGAAGCCAGAATGAGTTGTGCAAGCGGCTTTCTGCGCAGCCGCGGGTGAGGGTGTGTCATCCGTAGTAGTCCTTGCTTTCGATTGACGCTCTGCTTGAGTAACGCTGCAATCGTATGCACAAGGAGTTAATCGACCGTGATGGCAATCTTACGAAGTTAAGGAGTCGGGGCGGGAATGAGAGGCGTGGGAAAAACTGGCTTTTCCGGTCGCGTCGATTGTTGCGCGCGCACCGAAAAGCAAGGGATTGTGAAGGGGAAGTGTTTCAGTTCCAGGAAGAACTGCTTACATTGCTTACGCCACCATGAAAAACGGCCTCGCTCGAGGAGGAGGCCGTCTTGTCGCTATTTTTTAAGCACCTGCGGACGCCTGCGCTTGCTCAGCTTACGATTTCGCCGGAACGAGCGTTACGCCGCGCAGCACCTGGCCGTACGGGGCGGTCTGCATGACGGTGAAGCCGCTCGTCGTGACCGTCTGACCGCTCACGCTCAGCTTGAGCGTAACGAGCTGGTTCGAGTCGGCGCCTGCGTCGAACGTCGTGCCGAGGCTGTTGCCGATCGTCGAGGTGACCGCGTAAAGCGTGTACGAACCATCGCTATTGATCTGGCCCGTGACGTTGCGCAGACCGTCCGGCGTGGTCGTGTAGTTCGCGCCCGCGGTGCCGTAGGTGCCGGCTGTGTCGGTGATCGTATAAGGCTGGCCCAGGTTCAGGCCTTGCGTGATGTGCGCGATCGCCGTCCACGTGCCGCCCGACTGCTGGTACACCCACAGGCCGCCGCTGCCGCTCGGTGCGTACGCGCTGGTGCCGCCATCGCCTTCGTCGGCCACGAACATGAGGTTCGTGTTGTTCGACGGCACCCACATACCGAACGGGTAACCCACGCCCTGCGAAAGCGTCCATGCCGGCGGCGTGGTCGTGGCCGAGGAGGCGGTGAGCGTGGCCGCGCTCGTGGTCGGGAAGCCCGGCACGATGGTCATCGACGCGTTCTGCGGGAGCTTGCCACCGTTGGCGAGCGCACCTGCCGCGCCGACCTGGTAGACCGTGTTCACGCCGTTGCCGCCGCTGCCCTTCGACACATACATCGTGCCGTTCGGATCGACGAAGAGGCCGCGCAGATTGTCGTCCTTGCCGGTCTTGTCGAACACCTGGCCGGCAACCGAGGCGAGCGTAAAGCCGAACTGGTTGCCGCCAGCGTTGGTCTTCTTGCTGAACACCTGGGCCGAAAGCGAGTCCGTGATGGTGCCGAGGCTCGCGAGCGAGCACGCGGTGCCTGCAGCGGCCGGCGTGTAGGTGCTGCCGTTGCCCGTATTGAATGCGCCAATGACCTGCGTGAAGGCGCAGGCGCTACCGGGCACGATGCTCTGGACACCGGTGTCCATCGTCAGGGTGTCGAGCGTGCCGTAGGTCGGGTTCGGGTTCGAGCCCGAGTTGCCTGCGTTGCCGACCATGTAGTACATGCCGTTGGCGAGCACCGCTGCGCGGCCGTTGTTGCCTGCGTAGGCGTTGGTGCGCGTGAACGACAGCGTGTTGCTGGCGAGGTTCAGCTGCGCGACCGTGCGGTAGGTCGGTGCGGCCACGTCGGTGTTGGTCGGATCGATCACGCCCGGCGTGTTCGAGTTCGAAATGTCGACCTGATCGATAGGCGCGTTGTAGCCCATGAACGTGATCGCGCTCTTGTCGAGCGAGACGTTCATGCCAAGTTCCGATTTCGACGGGAAGCTCGTCGAGAAGTCGAAGCCGCTCTGCCTGGCCATTGCCGTGATGTCCGTGGTCTGCGCGGCGCTGGTGGCGCCCGGCGCCCATTGGTCGAGATAGATCTCGGCCGTGACGCCGAAGTTGGGGTCGTTCGCATCATTCGTAAATACGTTCGGGAAGCCGCCCGGCGTCACCGCGGTGACCGCCGCAGCGGCCGTGCCCGTGCCTTCAGGATTGCCGTTGTTCGGCAGTTGGCCCGCCACGGTGAAGCCCGCGTCGTAGACCGAGCGCGACACCAGCAGATTGCCCGCGGTATAGGGGCCGGTCGATGCGTTCGACGTGCTGGCGGGAGTGCTGTTGTGGTTCGAACCGCCACATGCGCACAAAACCGAGGCGATGGCGGCGATAGGCAGCAGGCGCAAAGTCGTATTGCTCATGTTCCCCTCATTCTCATTGGATAGATGTTATCGGTTTAAAAGTAGCAGTCCTGATTCAATACGCGGCCGGGCCTCGGAACGGTGAACCGAACCGGAGGCAGACATGTTGGCTTACGGAATTGAGGCGGACGACCGTGCAACGACCGGAGCCAGGCACAGAGCGTTGATGTTTGAATACGTGCGCTTGCCCGGTTGCCAGCGGAGAATCACACCCCGGCGTGACACGAACATGGCGCAAGGCTTACAACCGCGTTGAGGAAGCAGACGCGCCAGGTGATGACGGCTTGTGGATGCGGTGGCTGGCGGAAATTTTTTGCGTCGAGCGGGAATATTTGAAGAACAGCGGTCGTTTAACCTGCGGCGATATTTCGCCAGTCAGACGCGGAGGGAAGTTATGTCTCAGATCTCGTGGGGTCTCAAAGCGGCGGCCGTGATCGTCTTAGCCGCCGGTTTCACAATCGGGCATGCTGCCGCCGATGAAGCTTACGTCGTCACACCGCTTGTATCCAACCTGGCAGGCTCTGCCCCGAAGGTCGACGGGGTCCTGCAGAACGCCTGGGGTATCGCCTTTAGTCCGGCAGGAAGTCCGTTCTGGATCAACGACAATGCCACCGGCTGCTCCACGCTGTATGACGGCCAGGGCACAAAGGTGGCGCTGCAGGTCTCCATCCCGCTGCCAGGCAACGTCATACCGGCCGGCGCCTGCCATCCCGTCTTTCCCAGCAATCCACCGAAACCCACGCCCGCGGCACCCACGGGGATAGTTTGGAATCCTTCGTCGTCTTTTCTCGTCCCAGGTACCAACATCCCGGCCGTATTCATCTTCGCGACCGAAGACGGCACGATTTCCGCCTGGGCCGGTGGGTTGAATCCGGCGAACAATGCTGTCATCGCGGTCGATAACTCGTCCAATCCCTCCGCCGCCAGCGGGGCCGTCTACAAGGGGCTCGTCTTCGGAGTGAACGCGCAAGGGGGATTCCTCTTTGCGACGAACTTCCGTGCGGGCCGGATCGATGTATTCGGACCGAACGGTTCGAACGGGTTGTTCACGCCCGCGACGACCGACGGTGGCTTCGCCGACCCGAACATGCCGGCCGGCTACGCCCCGTTTGGTATCGCGAACATCGACGGGGACCTTTTTGTCACCTATGCGCAGCAAGACGGTCCGAAGCATGACGACGTTGCAGGCCGCGGTCATGGATTCGTCGATGTATTCGATACCGACGGCCACCTGCTGCGCCGCTTTGCGAGCCAGGGGACGCTCGACTCGCCCTGGGGCGTAACGCGAGCGTCGTTTGCGTTCGGGCGCTTCAGCGGGAAGATCCTCGTTGGCAACTTCGGCAACGGCCGAATCAATGTCTTCGACAACGACGGCACGTTCGTCGATCAACTGGAGAACGAGTTCGGCAATCCACTGGCTATTGACGGTCTGTGGACGCTGACGCTCGGAGGCGGGCGCAATTCAAGCCCGGACGCGCTGTACTTTTCGGCGGGGCCCAACAAGGAGTCCAATGGACTCTTCGGTATCATTGCGCCAGTCAATGGCACCAAAGGACGAACGTCCGCTCAGAACGGGCAATGAACCGCAGCGTGGTTCCACGGTGATGTCGATTCGAGTTGAGCCGAAGGACTCCACCTCGTAGCTTGTGCAACCGTAAGTGCGCAGCGGCAGCTGATGAAAAAATTGCCCGCCAACGTGGCGGGCAATGTTCTACGCCAATGCCGAATGCGATATTCCTCTCGCAGTCCGGGTACAACAATCCGGCTCGGTGGCCGCGGTATGAAGGTTCTGGCGGCCGCTTAGAAGCGGGTCAGCATGCCGATCGCAGCCATCACCTGATTGCTCGTCGCCGAGAAACCGCCGGCGTTGTACATCACTGCGACGTTGTTGTGACCGATCGCGCGCTGGTACATCGCTTCTCCATACACTTCCGTGCGCTTCGACAGCGAGTAGCGCGCAATCGCGTTGACCTGATTCCACTTCGGATCGGAGCCGATGTTCGACTTGCTCACTCCGTTCAGATGACCGTCCGTGAAAGTATCCATGAGGCCAAGATTCAGCGCCGGCGTGAGTGCGTACTTGACGTTCAGTTCATAGTTGTCGAAGTGAGTCGAACCGCTCACCGGGTTCAGGCCGAACGCGGACGTGTTCTGGTACTGGCTGTGCGTGTAGACGAAGTTGACCGCCGCCGGGCCGAACGTGTAGCCGATGCCTGCACCGACCGTGCGCTGCACATTCGCCGTCAGGTTGCCGCCGCCCGCGGTCGCCTTGAACTCGCTGGGGTCGGCCGCAACGTTCTGATTCGCTGTTCCGGCAGGGGTGCTCGCCGCTGCCGAGCCGTTGATCTGGAGGTAGGCCGCTGCCAGTCGCAGCGGGCCGTTGTTGTAGCTCGCGCCAGCACTGTACGCACGATCGACGGCGAAGCTGGTGCTGTTGCTGAATGCGTACATGCCGCCAAACTTGAAGCCGGCGTAGTCGATACTGGAAAATTTCACCGAGTTGCTGAAGCGGACAGTATGTTGCAGGTTGTCGTTGTCGTACACGTGCGCGAAGCCAGAGTCGCCGAACGTGCCCGCCGTGCCGGACAGCGGCGAGACGTAATCGACCATCGAGTCATACTGGCGCCCCATCGTCAAGGTGCCGTATTGATCGCCGGTCAGGCCGACAAACGCTTGACGGCCGAACATGCGACCACCCTGGCCGAGTGTGCCGTTGTTGACGTTGAAGCCGTTTTCGAGCACGAAGATCGCATGCAGACCGCCGCCCAGGTCCTCGCTGCCGCGCAGGCCGAAGCGGCTGCCGCTGATATTGCCGCTCGCGAGTGCGACGCGCGAGCTACCGTGGCTGGGCGCGCCGTTCTGGACGTTGTTCGTATAGGAGATGCCCGCGTCGATCAGGCCGTACAGGGTGACCGAGCTCTGAGCACTGGCCGCGGACGCTGCAGATGCTGCGCAAACGGCGACGGCAATGGAAATCTTCTTCATGAGATGCCACTCGATGACGTGAGAGAAACGATCGCGCCAGTCTATAGCCGCGCCCGGCGCAGAAGCCGAATCGCCCTTGAAAATAAGTGCTGCAAGAGAATGGGTTCTTTCATCAAATTGCAGCAATTGAGCGGCGATTTGACTTTGCGACCTGTGGCGAGACGACCGGCATACGTATCGTTTCCATAACGAGTTGTGCCACCGCAACAACGTTGGTTAAGTAGGCGTTTCCTTGGTTCAGTGAGGACGGGACTTGCTTGCATGAAAATTTGCAAACGATTAATTAAGCAGATTTTTAAGGCGGCTTTCACCCGTATGCGACAAGAACGGGTGGCGTGGGCACGACATTGAGTGTTGAACCGCGTTAAGGCCGGGGATCAATTGTGAACAGACTTAAGTCTGCGGCCGTTGATTCGCGAAGCGACAACAGACAATTGCGTTCGTCGTTTCAACGTCTGACGCACATATACTTTCCAGCGCCACCTATCGTTATACCTATAGGAGTACTAGTGGAAAAGTATTTGATCGCCAGGAGCGGTAAGGCGAAACCGGAAAACGTCCATCAGATCGTTCAGGAGGCGCTTCGCAGTGCTGCGACGGCGTCCACGCCCAACAGTGCTATTGACGTGCTGGGCGACGCGTTGCTGGAACTGGAGCGTCTGCTTGAGCTAAAGAGCGGGCGTATGCATTGATGGCCTGGCGCAGTGCCACTTCCCGTCAGTCGATCACGTTCTGTGACGTCGCGGGCAGTGGGCACCGGGCGATCCTCTCCGCCTCCAGGTATTTGAGGCCGAACGCCTGCAAAACGATGGCCGCTGTGTCCTCGGCGAACTGTTCGGCTCGGGTCCGGAGGACCTTGCGCAAACGATTCGCCGGCTTGGGTGACCCTGACAGGTCAAGCTCAGCAGCGACCGCAGCGAGCACAGTGCCAATCACTGAAATAACGCACATTAAGACATCGGCCACCGTGAAGCGCTTTTCTGAAATCCCTTTCGCAGTATCTCTCAATAGCCGTTGACCAAGCCCCCTGCTGAGCGCGCGCGCGGACAGCCCTTCGCGTATCAGCAGTTGTCCCCAGACCGGTTCACGGCAGGCGCGCATGAGCGTGTGGCGTACCGACACGGCGATCACTTCTGCCGGGTCGGAGAGTCCGCTGACAACGTGATCGAGCGTCTTTCCGAATTCGTCGAAAAGCCAGTCGCCGAGTGCAGCGAAGATCCCTTCCTTCGAGTCGAAGTGATTGTAGAAAGAGCCGAAACCCACGTCGGCGGCCTCGGTGATCTCGTTGATCGTAACGCCGTCCATTCCCTTTTTCGCTACCAGCACGAATGCGGCGTTGAGCAGCCGGACACGCGTCTCGTGCTTGCGTCGGGCTCGACGGGGCGATTGCCCCGTCATCGGCGCGCGGCTCGCGCCCGGCCCCTTGATCGGTGGCCGATGCCTCGCACTCAGGTTAGGGACATCTGGCAATCCTGCCTCCCAATTCGCAGTTTCTTCATATTTTAGATGTACATCTCATAGTTGACAATGATATCAGTTATGGGTCTAATGTCATCCGTGCGGAGGGCATGGCGGAAGCACCGCCTCATCTGTCCGCGCGGATGACTTTTTCACCTGGATTCATCACCTGCCTTTTGAACATCGTGAAACTTTCCGGACCCGTCGCGCCGAAACAGGCGCGCCCCTCGATTTCTTCCCTGTTCCAGCCGACGCACCGGTTGCCCGTCGTCATCGCGGCGTGCAGCGCGATCCTCCTTGGCGCATGCCATCAGCGAGAAGCCGTCGTGCCGGAGCCCAAGCCGGTGGTGGCACGCGCTGTTCATCCAGACGGACATGTGGCCAGGGCGTCACTGCCGGCGCAGGTGCAGGCACGCTATTCCACGCCGCTATCATTCCGCGTCGGCGGCAAGGTCATTGAACGGCGCGTGCGCATTGGCGACACGGTGAAGGCCGGACAGGTCGTCGCGCTGCTCGATCCGACCGATTTGCAGAACAACCTCGTCAACGCGCGCGCGCAGCTCGATGCGGCGGAGCATCGCCTTGTGTTTGCGAAGCAGCAGCTTGACCGCGATGAGGCACAGGCACGCGCGAACCTCATCGCAACCGCGCAACTGGAGCAATCGCAGGACGCCTATGCTTCCGCACTCGCACAGCGAACCTCTGCTCTCGCGCAGATGGCGCTTGCGACGGATCATCTGCGCTACGCGACGCTAACGGCCGATCACGATGGCGTCATCACCTCGGAAGACGTCGATACCGGGCAGAACGTGCAGGCCACCCAGGCCGTGTACCACCTCGACTGGACGGGCGATGTAGACATCGTTTGCGACGCGCCAGAAAGCACGGTCAACGCGCTCAGTGTCGGCAACAAGGCGCGCGTGTCGTTGCCGGCGCTTCCCGGCAAGTCGTTCGATGCAACCGTGCGCGAGGTGTCCGCTGCCGCGGATTCCCAAAGCCGCACGTGGCGGATCAAGCTGACCCTGACCGCACCGGGTCCCGAAGTACGCCTCGGCATGACGGCGAACGTGAGCTTCGCTGTCGCAGCCGATGATGCTGCGAGCGTGCCGTACACGCTGCCGGTGACTGCGCTTTTCCATCAGGGTGAAAACGCTGCCGTATGGGTCGTTCGCAAAGATAGCGACACGCTCGAGCTGCGCCCCGTCACGATTGATCGATTCGACGAACGCACGGTGTCGATCGCTTCCGGTTTGCACGATGGCGACCGGGTCGTGTTGCAAGGCGTGCATGCAGTGAGTTCGGGAGAGCGTGTGCAGGTGGTGCCTCCGCTGCGTCAGGAGGACCCCACGACATGAACGCCCGCGACCATGAAAACACCCGCCATAGCGCGCCCGTCAGCGCTCCCGGCAAGGAAGCCGCCGACGCAACCGGCTTCAATCTCTCATCCTGGGCGCTGCGGCATCAGCAGCTCGTGATCTTCCTGATCGGCCTCGCCACGCTTTTCGGTGTGATCGGCTATGTGCACCTCGCGCAATCGGAAGACCCGCCGTTCACGTTCCGCACGATGGTCGTCAAGACCTACTGGCCGGGCGCGACCGCACGCGAGGTGCAGGAGCAGATCACCGATCGCATCGGCCGTCAGTTGCAGGCTGCGCCCTATGTCGACAACATCAAGAGCTACTCGCGGCCGGGCGAGTCGATGATCTTTTTCGCGATGAAGGATTCGGCGCCGGTCAAGGAAGTCCCGGAGACGTGGTACCAGGTCCGCAAGAAAGTCGGCGATATCGCGGCAACGCTTCCAAAGGGAACTGTCGGGCCGTTCTTCAACGACGAGTTCGGCGATGTCTACACGAACCTCTACGCGCTCGAAGGCGATGGTTTCTCTGCCGCGCAACTGCACGACTACGCGGACAAGCTCCGTACGGTGCTGTTGCGCGTCCCGGGCGTCGCCAAGGTCGACTATTTCGGCGACCCCGATCAGCACATCTTTGTCGAGATCTCGAACGCGCGGCTGACGAGCCTGTCGATCTCGCCGCAGCAACTGGCTCAGGCCATCGACGCGCAGAATACCGTCGCGCCGGTGGGCACCTTCACGACGGCGGATGATCGCGTGTTCGTGCGCCCAAGCGGCGCATTCAAGGACGAACAGGCGCTAGCGGACATGCTGATCACGGTCAACAAGCGGACGTTCCGCCTTGGCGACGTCGCGAGCATCAAGCGCGGCTACGACGATCCGCCCGTCACGCAGATGCGTGTGGGTGGCCAGGCAGTGCTCGGCATCGGCATTACGATGCAAAAGGGCGGCGACGTGATCGACCTCGGCAAGGCGCTCGACGCGAAGACGGCCGAACTGCAGGCAACGCTGCCGGCGGGGCTAAAGCTCGTGCCGGTTTCGAGCATGCCGCACGCCGTCAAGCACTCCGTGGACGAGTTCGTGCGCTCGGTCGGAGAAGCCGTGGCGATCGTGCTCGTCGTCAGCCTGGTGTCGCTCGGTCTGCGAACCGGCATGGTGGTCGTGATCACGATTCCGATCGTGCTTGCCGTGACAGCGCTGTGCATGCATCTGTTCGGCATCGGTCTGGATAAGGTGTCGCTCGGCACCCTGGTGCTTGCGCTGGGGCTGCTGGTCGACGACGCGATCATTGCGGTCGAAATGATGGCGGTGAAGCTGGAGCAGGGCTGGAGCCGGATGCGCGCGGCAGCATTTGCCTATTCGAGCACCGCGTTTCCGATGCTGACCGGCACCCTGGTAACGGTCTCGGGCTTCCTGCCGATCGCGCTCGCAAAATCGAGTACGGGTGAGTACACGCGCTCGATCTTCGAGGTGTCGGCCATCGCGCTGATCGTCTCGTGGTTCGCCGCGGTCGTACTGGTGCCACTGCTGGGCTTTCATATGCTGCCCGAGCGCAAGGCTCATGCTGGCGCGGGCCATGGCGATGAGCAGGAGGTGTACAACACGGGCTTCTACCGCCGCCTGTCGGGCTGGGTGTCATGGTGCATCGAGCGGCGCTGGGTCGTGCTCGGCGTCACCGGCGGCCTGTTCGCGCTTGCCATGATTGCGTTCACCCGCGTGCCGCAGCAGTTTTTCCCGAACTCCGAGCGGCCAGAACTTCTGGTCGATCTGAGGCTGCCGGAAGGCGCCTCGTATCAGGCCACCCTGCGTGAAGCGCAACGCCTCGAAAAAGTCCTGCACGGCAGGCCTGGCATCGATCATTACGTCGACTTCGTTGGCACCGGTGCGCCGCGCTTCTATCTGCCGCTCGACCAGCAATTGCAACAGCCGAACTTCGCACAGTTCGTCATCACCGCGAAGGACGTCGAGGCACGTGAGGAGCTGATGCACTGGCTCGACGCGAAACTGGAAATGGACTTCTCCGGCGAGCGCACGCGTGTCGCACGACTCGAGAACGGGCCGCCCGTCGGCTTCCCGATCAAGTTCCGCGTGAGCGGAGACGACATTGCAACTGTGCACTCGATCGCCGAGACGGTCGCGGAGCAGGTCCGTGCCGACCCGCGTACACGCAACGTGCAATTCGACTGGGATGAGCCGGCCGAGCGCTCGATCTCGTTTGAGATCGACCAGAACCGCGCGCGCCAGCTCGGCGTGACGTCGCAGGACGTGTCCAGCTTCCTCGCGATGACGCTGTCTGGCTACACGGTCACGCAATATCGCGAGGGCGACAAGCTGATCGATGTCGATCTGCGTGCGCCGAAAAGCGAGCGCGTCGATCCTGCAAAGCTCACGAGCCTCGCCGTCCCCACACCGAACGGCCCGGTTCCGCTCGGCTCGCTCGGCCATGTGCGCGACGGGCTCGAATACGGCGTGATCTGGGAACGCGATCGCCAGCCGACGATCACCGTGCAGGCTGACGTGCGCGGCGACGCGCAGGCCATCGACGTGACGCGCAACATCGAGCACGCGCTTGCCGCTGCGCGCGCCAAATTGCCGGTCGGCTATCGCATCGAGGTGGGCGGCGCGGTCGAGGAAAGCGTCAAGGGCCAGACGTCCATCAACGCGGAAATGCCACTGATGATCATCGCGGTGCTGACGCTTCTGATGATCCAGCTGAAGAACTTCGCGCGCACGTTCATCGTCGTGCTGACCGCGCCGCTGGGCCTGATTGGCGTGGTAGCGGCCCTGCTGCTTTTCGGCAAGCCGTTTGGCTTCGTCGCTTTGCTGGGCGTGATCGCGATGTTCGGCATCATCATGCGTAACTCCGTGATTCTGGTGGATCAGATCGATCAGGACATCGCAGCGGGGCACGCGCGCTTTGACGCCATCATCGGGGCGACCGCGCGGCGCTTCCGCCCGATCATGCTGACGGCCGCCGCCGCCGTGCTCGCACTGATCCCGCTGCTTCGCTCCGGATTCTTCGGACCGATGGCGACCGCGCTCATGGGCGGCATCACCGTTGCCACATTGCTGACGGTGTTTTTCCTGCCCGCGCTCTATGCGACCTGCTTCAGGGTCCATCGTGACGAGCGCGGCGCGCAACAGGTCGTCGTCGAGCATACCGAGGGTTGATCATGAGTTTGACTTACAAGACATCCGTGGCTGCCGCGGCTGTGGCGCTCGCCATGACGGCGTGCTCGTTCGGGCCGAGCGGCGAGCCACCGGCCATGCCGGCGCCCGAGCATTACGGTGCCGACGCGCAGCCGGCGAAGACAGTGTCCGCAGGTGGTGTTGCGCAGACCTTCGAAATCGGCGCGACGCCTGGCTCGCAATGGTGGCGGCTCTACGGGTCCTCCGACCTGGATGCACTCGTTGACGAAGGATTGCACAACAGCCCGACCCTCGCGGCGACGCAGCGTACGCTCGCGTCCGCGCAGGAGGAATTGCGCGCACAGGTCGGCGCATCGACGCTGCCGTCGATCGACGGCGCCGCGCAGGTCGAGCGCGCGCGTACGGCCGTGGTGCCGGGCCTTGGGCCCGAGCAGGTCCAATACAATTTTTTTGCCGGACAGCTGTTTGCGCATTACACGTTCGACCTGTTCGGCCAGACGCGGTACACGAACTCCGCGAGCGCGGCCCGTGTGAATGTGCAGGCTTATGAGCTGGAGGCGTCGCGTCGCGCGCTTGCCGCGAACATCGTCGGCACTGCTATCAATGTGGCGGCCCTCGACCGGCAGATCGCACTTACCGAACGGCTCGTTGCCGTGTCCAACGATGCTGCGCATGAGGACCAGCAGCGCTACGCGCTAGGCTCCGTCTCGCGCGCACAGGCGCTTGCGTCAAAACAGGACGCGGCTGCCATCGCGGCGACGTTGCCGCCGCTGCGTCAGCAACGCGCGTGCGCGATCCATGCGCTCGCCGTGCTGATGGGCCGCACACCGGACAACGCGCCGAGCGTGCCGGCCCTCGACAGCCTGTCGCTGCCCGGGCAGGTGCCCGTCGCCGTGCCGTCGGACCTGTTGCGCTCGCGCCCAGACATCCAGGCAGCGGACGCTGCCGTCAAGGCGGCTGCCGCGGATGTGGGCGCCTCGACGGCCCAACTCTTTCCGAGCCTCTCGCTGACGGGCTCAATGGGCCGCGGCGGGTTCAGCTGGCCGATGTTGCTTTCCGGCGCGGGCGGACTGTGGGCTATCGGCGCCAGCCTGTCGCAGCCCATCTTTCATGGTGGCGCGCTGTTCGCGCAGCGCCGCGCATCGATCGACGCGTACGACGCCGCCGTGCTGCACTACAAGGCGACCGTGCTGTCTGCGTTCCAGGACGTGGCGAATTCGCTCGCTGCACTGGATAACGACGCGCAGACATTGGCCTCGACGGACGAAGCCGCAGACGCCGCTCGCACGGCATTCGACGATACCGCGTCGCGCCATCGCCTGGGTGCGCTGCCTTCGGCTGCGACACATGCCAGTGAATCACGGTATCTCGACGCGCAGATCGCCGCCACGCGCGCCACAGGTCAGCGCATGAGCGATACGGCAGCGCTGTTCCAGTCGATGGGTGAATTGCCAGCCGCCCAGCAGACGGCAGCGATTACGCGATGAACGCGTGTTCGTGATAACGGCCAGTCGATCGTTCCCGCTGGGGCAAGCGCCGCAAGCAGGCGTTGCACCAGCGGAGGCAACCGCATTTCCCGCTAGATTCTCCATGGAATATCAGAGACTGATTGTCTGCCACGAATGCGATCTTCTGTTTCGCAAACCTCGCAGTGTCAGCGGCTACCGCGCTACCTGTTCGCGCTGTGGCGCGAACCTGACAGCGCTACCTGGCGCCGGACTGTCGCTTGACTGGATCTGCGCTGTGACGCTCGCCGCGTTGATCACCTTTTGCATAGCGCAGTCTTTTCCCGTGATCGAACTGCACGCCAACGGCATGACGTCGGAGGCGACGCTGTTTGGCGCAGTGCATACGCTTTGGACGGGCAACATGCGTGTCGTCGCGACGGTGGTGTTCTGTGCGTCGATGCTCTTTCCGTTGGTCGAACTGCTCGCACTCCTATATGTACTGGTGCCGCTTCGGCTCGGCAAGCTTGCGCCGCGGTTCGACGGGATGTTGCGCGTCGTGCAACTCGTCCGCCCATGGGGCATGGTTGAAGTTTTCATGCTCGGCGTGCTGGTGACGATCGTAAAAATGGTCACCGTCGCCCAGGTGGTCCCTGGGCCTGGACTGTTCGCATGGGGCGCGCTCACCGTCATGCTGGGCATAGTCGCCTCGTTTGACCCGAGCGGGCTCTGGGCCGTCCGTGACGAAATTTCGCTTTCTCGAATGGCCCGGGTTCGCTGGTCACGAGTGAGTTCAGGCCGTGGGCGTTTCACGCGTCCAGTGCGAATGCGCAAGGCCGGTGCGTCGTCCGCCATCACGGCACAACGTGCTGGACTCGTCGGCTGTCATGCCTGCGGTCTCGTTCAGACGCGTGGCGAAAGTCAGATCCACCAGCACTGCGCGCGATGCCGGCACATGCTGCATGAACGCCGGCCGGAAAGCCTGACACGGACGGTCAGCCTGCTTCTTGCCGCCGCGCTTGCCTATATTCCGGCGAACCTGCTGCCCATCATGCACGCGACGTCACTGGGCCGTCAGGAAGACGACACCATCCTGGGTGGAGTCGCGTACTTCTGGACGTCTGGAGACTGGCCACTCGCCATCGTCATTTTTGTCGCCAGCGTTCTGGTGCCGATGCTCAAACTGGTGGTTCTCACGCTACTCACGGTTGCCGCCCATCGAGGTTCCGGATGGCGCGCCCGGGAAAGGGCAGGTCTGTACCGGATTGTCGAGCGCATTGGCCGATGGTCGATGCTCGATGTCTTTGTCGTTGCCCTGACGGTAACGCTGGTGCATTTCGGCTCGTTTGCCGTCGTTACTGCGGGGCCCGCCGCGCTCGCTTTCGCCGCGGTGGTCATCCTCACCATGCTCGCGTCGCATCAGTTCGATCCGCGCCTCATCTGGGACAACGCGGATGCCGCGCTGTCTCCCGTCTCGACGATGAACGATGAAGCGCTGGCTGCGCCTCTCCTCACACACCGGAATTCCTGAAACCGATTTCGAACGATGCATCTTTCCAATCTATCTCCTCCTGAACTCAAGCCGCGCAAACGTTGGCTGCCATCCCTCATCTGGCTGGTGCCACTCATCTCCGCATTGATCGGTGTTGCGCTGGTGGCCAGGTCCATTGCCGACAAGGGACCCGTCGTAACCGTCACTTTCAATAGCGCAGAGGGCATGGAAGCCGGCAAGACGAAGGTCAAGTACAAGGACGTCGAGATCGGTACGGTGCAAGGCATCAGGCTGTCCGGCGATTTGCGGCGCGTCCTCGTGAGCGTCCAGTTGGACAAGGACGCCGGGAAATTCGCGACGCAAGGCACGCGGTTCTGGGTGGTGCGCCCGCGCATTGGCGCAAACGGCATCTCGGGCCTCGGCACGTTGCTCTCGGGCGCGTATATCGGCGTGGATATCGGGCGCTCGACCACAAGCCAGACCGCGTTTCTGGGTCTCGAGAACCCGCCCATTGTCACGACCGGACAGCCGGGGCATCAGTACACGCTACGGGGCGAGTCGCTGGGCTCGATCGATATCGGCGCCCCCATCTTCTACCATCGTATCCAGGCCGGTCAGGTGGTCGGATTCTCGCTCGATCCCGGCGGTGCAGGGGTCATCGTGAATGTCTTCGTCAATGCGCCGTTTGACCGCTACGTCAGTGCCAATACGCGGTGGTGGCATGCGAGCGGCGTCGATCTGCGTCTCGATTCGAGCGGTCTGAAGCTCAATACGCAGTCGCTGGCGACGGTCGTTGTCGGCGGCCTGGCGTTTCAGTCTCCGGCGGGGCAGGACGCCGGCGAGCCCGCTGCCGACAAGGCCGTGTTCCGGCTTGCCGCGGACGAAGCCGACGCCATGCGCGAGCCAGACGGCCAGCCGCTCAATGTGGTGATGCGCTTCGATCAGTCGCTGCGCGGGTTGTCCGTCGGGGCACCCGTCGATCTACGCGGGATCGTGCTGGGGCAGGTGACCGACATTGGCATCGAGTACAACGACGCGCAAAAGAGCTTCAGCATGAAGGTGTCGATGGCACTTTATCCGGACCGGCTCAGCCGGCGCTCCAGTGACGCGCTGCCCGCACCGGACACGCCAGGCGGTCACGAATTGCTGGAGCACCTGGTGATGGAGGGCCTGCGCGGGCAGCTACGGACCGGGAGCCTGATAACGGGCCAGCTTTACGTTGCGCTTGACATGTTCCCGAAGGCGCCTCGCGCGAGCGTCGATGTGCGTCGCAGTCCCATCGAACTTCCGACAGTGCCGAATACGCTCGACGAACTCCAGGTGCAGGTGGCGGACATCGCCAGAAAGCTGGACCAGGTACCGTTCGACCGGATCGGCGCCAACCTGAATGGCGCACTGGAAAACGCCAACCGGCTGTTCGGGCACATGGACACGGAAGTCGTACCGCAAGCCCGTGACACGCTGGCTGCGGCCCAGAAGACATTCAGCACCGCGGAATCGACGCTGCGCGAAGCCGCGCCGATGCAGTCGGATGTTCAGGATGCGATGCAGCAGCTAACGCGCACGCTGCAGTCGCTCAATGCGCTCGCCGATTACCTGGAGCGTCATCCGCAGGCACTGCTGTTCGGCAAGAAGGGAGACACGCCATGAACCTGATGCAACCCGCCTCGTGGCGCGCGATGGCGCAGACCGTGAGCACCATTGGCCTGGCCGTTCTGACGGCGTGTGCTTCGCCGGCTACGCGCTATTACACGCTCGGACCGGACGCGCCACAGACGATGGCGAGCAGCAAAGCAAGCCCTTCGTTGCGGATAGATATACGCCCGGTTCGGGTGCCGGCCGCCGTCGCGCGAAGTCAGCTCGTGGTGCAGGTCGACGCAACACAGGTCAAGGTGCTGGAGGATGATCGCTGGGCGTCGTCCCTGCCGGACGAACTCCGCTATGCGCTGATTGCGGGCGTGAGCCAGCAGGCCGGCGGTGCGGGCGCACAGACGGTCATGCGCGATGAGGACAGCCCCGTGTATCAGGTTGCCGTCGACGTCCAGCGCTTCGAATCCTGGCCTGGCTCACATGTGCTGGTTGACGTCGTATGGACTGTGCGCACGTCGCCAGGCGCCGATACATTGACCTGTCACAGCGTCGTGAGCGAGCCCGTGGCGGATGGATATCAGGCGATTGTGGTCGGCCATCGTCATGCGATAGGCGCCGTCGTCGGGCAAATTGCCGAGGTCGTGCGCGGCCTCGCTGCGAGGCCGACTGGCAGTCGATTGCTGACTGCGGGGGCATCGCGCGGAGCGGAGAAGACGCCGCTCGCTTGCCCGCAATCCGGGGACAGCCCGCAAACGGCAGCCAACGGGGCAGCTGCGCGCTTTGAGCGCTAGCTGTTCGGCTTACCGATCTCAGTTTTCGTCGACAGCTTCGTCCACGACGGGCAATGGGCGCGCGGCGATCTTTTCCGCCTCCGCGCGTTTTAGCCCGAGCGTTTGCAGCAACATCGCGGCCGTGCGCTCCGGAAAGTGCTCGCCGCTGAAGCCGAGTTCCTTCAGCACGCCCGCGGCGCTTGCGCCCGGCACAACGAAGTTCAGTTCGGCCGCGATGGCGCAGAGAACCGTTCCGCCCACGGCAAGAAAGCCGATAAAGGGGTCGGCAACGGCGAACCGCTTGGCCGCAATGCCACTGCCGATGTCGCGCAGCAGCCGCTGGCCGAGGCCGCGACTCATCGCGCGGGCAGAAAAACCCTCGCGTATCAGAAAACGTCCCCAGACAGGATCAGTGCGCGCGCGCAGAACCGTATGGCGCACGGAGACCGCGACCACCTCGGCGGGGTCGGAAATGCCCACCGAAAGGCGGTCAAGCATGTTCGCGAACTCTTCGAAAACGTTGTCGACGAGCGTCGCGTAGATCGCTTCCTTCGATTCGAAGTGGTTGTAGAACGAGCCGAAGCCCACGTCGGCGGCCTCGGTGATTTCGTTGATCGCCACGCCCTCCATGCCTTTTTCCGCCATCAGCCTCAGGGCGGCGTCGAGCAGCCGGGCACGCGTCTCACGCTTGCGGCGTGCACCGCGCGGCTCCCGTTCTTCGACAAGGGGGGGAGGGGCGACGGGTGCTGCCACCGTGGCACGTTTGACTGCCCGGCGATTTGTCGTGGTCGTCATGATGGATCCTGATCTGGTCATATTCCGCAGTATAGATTCGAACGTCTATATTGACAAAACGATCAGTCATGAGTTTAATGTCATCAACGGCCTCGTAGACCGATCTAACTAGAACTGATGGAGTGACTGTGGAGACAGCAATCAGACATGGCGCCGCGCCAGGCGGCCCGCATCACGTTATCCGTCTGCCCATCCCGGCACCGGGACCCGCTATCCATTGCGCGTCGGTGAATTGCCGCCCGTGGAAGGCCGCCAGCGATCCAGCGGCTGGCGTTCCGCTCTATCGCACCGTCGGCGCGACATCTCTCGAATCCGCATCGGCCACCGCAACCGCCTGATTACGTTCCGCCATGAAACTGACTACTTCACAACCGGCTCGTCACCCCCATCCGACGGCGAAGGCGACCGCATTGGCCTATCTGGTATTCGATCGGTCAGATCTCGAGCAAGCCGAGCGTTTTCTCAATGACTTTGGGCTTCAAACCGTATCGCGGGACGAGGCGATGCTGCTTTTGCGCGGCACCGGACCTTCGCATTTTTGTTATGTAGTGCGTAGGGCATCGAAAGCGCGGTTTGTCGGATTTGGCTTGCAAGTCGGCGGCCGGGCGGAGCTCGATGCGCTCGCAAAGCTGCCTGATGCATCGGAGGTCGAACGCTCTGCGCTGCCGGGCGGCGGCTACGTGGTGCGACTCACGGACCCGTCCGGGTTCGCTATCGAAGCGGTATGGGGCCAGGCGCCAGCGTCAAGCTTGCCGCATCGGCTACCGCTGCCCTTCAATTCCGTCGATGCCACCGTCCGGGTCAACGGTACGCAGCGACCGCCCGAAAATGCCCCGGAAGTCATCCGGCTGGGGCATGTCGTGCTCGAACTCGCCGACTATCAGGAGACTTGTGCGTGGTACACGCGCCATTTCGGTTTTATCCCGAGCGATGTCCAGGTGCTTCCCGACGGGTCGCCGGCTGTCGCGTTCATGCGCCTGGATCTCGGCGACAGGCCGGCCGATCATCACACACTTGCGCTTGCCCAGGGCTTTGCGGCGACGTACAGCCACAGCGCGTACGAGCTCATCGACGCGGACGCGGTCGGTATGGGGCAGCGCGTACTGCGCAATAAGGGCTGGACGCACGCCTGGGGTATCGGCCGACATATCCTCGGCAGCCAGATTTTCGACTACTGGCAGGACCCGTGGGGCGACAAGCACGAACACTACTGCGACGGCGACCTGTTCACCGCCAACGAGCCGACCGGCATTCACGCCGTAAGCCGCGAGGCGATGGCTCAATGGGGGCCAACCATGCCGCGCAGTTTCACGAAACCCAGGTTCACGTTCGCGAGCATGGTGGCGCTTGTCAGAAATCTACGCCGCAGCCCTGACCTGACGCTGAGCAAGTTGCGGACGCTGGCAAAGCTTTTTGCCTGAATCACACCCTATTCACAGACTCCGGAGCATTCTGCAATGGCAATTCACGTCCTGCATTACCTTCATGATGGGCGCGCCCAGTGGGGTGTCGTCGCGGATGGCGTCATCACGCCGATTCCCGGCGAGTTCAGCTCGACAGGCGCATTTATCGCAGCCAATCCGGTAGAGCGGCTTATGACGCTCAACGGGCCGTCGATTCCCGAAGCAAAAGTACAGTGGCTATCGCCTGTGACCACCGACCAGCAGTTCATATGTCAAGGCGCGAACTATCGCCAACATATGATCGAGTCGGGCATGGACCCGGACGTGAAGAAATTCAACATGATCTTCACGAAGGCGACGAGTTGCATCGTTGCGGCCAGCTCGGCCGTCGTGAAACCAGACGCGGTGCGCTTCCTCGACTATGAGATCGAGCTTGGACTCGTCCTCAAACGCGATATCACGTCCCGTGAAACGATCACCGACGAAAACCTGCATGAGTACATTGCCGGGGCGGTGATCGTCAACGACTACTCCGCGCGCGATATCCAGATTCCGCAGATGCAGTTCTACAAGGGCAAAAGCTACTGGACCTTTGGTCCTGTCGGTCCTTATCTTTGCCTGCTCGAGAAGCAAGACATGCCAAAGTTGAAAGAGCTCGTGCTGACGCTGACAGTCAACGGAACCGTGCGCCAGAATGACACGACTGCCGGGCTGGTCTATGGCCCCGCAGAGACACTGTCTGAGCTGTCTGGCGTACAGGACCTGCGCACCGGTGACCTGCTCGCAACGGGTACGCCTTCCGGTTGTGCACTGAGCATTCCTTCACCTGAGAAGCAACGCGCTGCCGCGCAGTTGCCTGAAGCGGAGAAGTGGCGGCTTTTCCTGAAGATGCAGGAGGACAGGCCGCAGTACCTTCAGATCGGGGACGTTGTCGAGGCACAGATCGTCAGCTACGACCGCTCCATCAATCTGGGCACGCAACGTAACCTCGTTGTCGAAGAGGCAGCATGAAAGACGTCGCGAACGCGCAGGACGTCCTTGCTGTCGAAGCACAGGAGCAACTGGCTGATCTTCCGTCGAGTACCTACGAAATGATCCGCCGGGGCGCCGCCATCAATCCATCGGCGCCCGCGCTCTCTTTCTTCCTGACAGCCGACGACTATGCCAGCCCCGAGTGCTGGACGTATGGCGAACTGGTGCGAGATATCACGCGCACTGCCAACATGTTTTCGCGACTGGGCGTGCAAAAGGACACGGTCATTGCCTATTTGCTGCCGAATCTCCCGGAAACGCATTTCGTGATCTGGGGAGGAGAAGCAGCGGGGATTGTCTGCGCGATCAATCCGCTGCTCGAAAGCAATGCAATAGGCGAACTGCTCAATGCCTCCGGCGCCAGTGTGCTCGTCACCCTCGCGCCATTTCCTGGGGCTGGGACTGAACTGTGGCAAAAAGTGCAACCGGTATTGCATTGCGTCCCCGCATTGCGGGACCTGGTGCTCGTCAACCTGGCCGACCGGATTCCTGGCGAAAGGGGATTTGCGTCACGGATGCTGCAGCGTGGTGAGAACGCCAGGCTGCATGGCGAGGGTGGTATGCGAAGCGTGGTTCCAGCGCAGCTTCGGATTCACGATTTCGCGTCCGCTCACTCGAGCGAGTCCGGGGTCGTGCTCAACGGCTCACGTCGACCGAGCATCGATGATGTTTCGTCCTGCTTCTGCACGGGCGGCACCACCGGACTACCGAAAATTGCCATGCGCCGGCATCACAACGAAGTGGCCAATGCATGGAATGCGGGGCAATTCTTTGGCGAAACCATCGGCCCGGGTAAGACAATATTTTGCGGGCTGCCACTTTTTCACGTCAACGCCGTGATGGTGACAGGACTGCTGGCGTTTTCGCGTGGTGCCCACGTCGTCCTCGGCACGCCGCAAGGCTATCGGGGTGAGGGCGTTGTGAAGCGCTTCTGGGAAATAGTCGAGCATTACCGCATTAACTTCTTCAGCGCTGTTCCGACGCTCTATGGTTCGCTGCTGGAGGTTCCAGTTGGAGAGAACGATATCAGCTCGCTCGAGTATGGCCTGTGCGGCGCCGCGCCGATGCCGGTCGAGCTGTTTCGCAGTTTCGAGCTTCGTACAGGGATTCGCATCCTGGAAGGTTACGGGCTTACTGAAGGCGCCTGCGTCAGCAGCGTCAATCCGCCATTTGGAGAGCGCAGGGTGGGCTCGATTGGTCTGTGCCTGCCTGGCCAGGCAATGAAGGCCGTGATGGTGGACGAAGCGGGACGGTATGTACGGGACTGCGCGGGCGATGAAGTCGGCCAGTTGGTGATTTCCGGGCCAAATGTGTTTGTTGGTTATTCCAGGCCCGAGCAGGACAGCGGAATCTGGACAGACCTCGGCGACGGCGAACGTTGGCTCAATACTGGAGACCTGGGGCGCTGTGATGCCGACGGATACTTCTGGCTCACTGGGCGGAAGAAGGAACTGATTATCCGGGGTGGACACAATATCGACCCTGTGGCAATCGAGGAAGCACTGCATCGTCATCCGGCAGTCCAGATTGCCGCTGCGGTGGGGCGTCCCGATATGCACGCGGGCGAGCTGCCTGTCGCCTATGTCCAGCTCAAGCCCGGCGTCGCCGCAACCGAAGCGGAGCTTGCCGAGTTTCTGCGTGCCGGGATCAACGAGCGCGCTGCGCTTCCGAAGGGCATACGGGTCGTCGATTCGATGCCGCTGACGGCCGTCGGCAAGATATTCAAGCCGGCGCTGAAGCGCAGAGAAGTGGCAGACGCGTTACGGTCGGCACTCGTCGAGGCTGGCGTCGGTAATGCGACCGTGAACGTTGCAGATGACACGTCACGTGGGATTGCAGTTCACGTCGATCTCCCCGGTGCTGAATCAGAAGAGCTAGCGCGCACTACGCTAGGGCGTTTTCCTTTCTCCTTTTCGCTGTCTGTGTCGGCAGGTCTGGCAGGCGACAGTAAGAGCACTAAGCAGATAGAGACACGCTAAGCGCGTTCACGCGCATACGCTGCGCGTTTACTGAGGGGGCCTGACGATTATAAGGCAACGCTAACAGCAAGAAAGACCGCGGACCCTGCAACTGGACGATTTCTGTTTCGGTTCAGAAGGCAGCGCTAAGGAGGGAAAGATCGGAGAGGTCAGAGAATGGTCCCATTTAACTTAGCAGGACTACATAACACACTGGCCGGACATTACCGGTTGTGATTAAAACAGATGAATGCCGACACAACGCAGTGCCGTTCATTCATTTGAGCGGAACGTGACAACTGTGCGAGCAAAAAATCCCGGCCTAAGAGACAGGAGAAGACACGTGAGGAATGACAGGAGAACGATTCGCTGCGCCGGTCTGGCGGTTTGTATCTGCTCGGCTGCGCTTGCCGTTACTGCAAACGCCCAGACCGCTGGGAGCTTTACCGTGGCGACAGGGTGGCTTCACGTCGCGCCGCAAAGCAGCGCAACGCCGCTCACCGTGGAAAGCGTGGGCGGAATGACGGTGAATCAGCAGCTACCGGGTTCCGGAGCGCACGCGACGCCCACGGATACGCTGGGGATCACGACCGAGTACTACGTCACCGATCACATTGGCGTTGCCACGTTGATCGGGCTCCCGCTGACAGTGAATTTGGACGGTGATGGCGCGCTCGCGAAGTATGGCACCCTGGGCTCGACGCGGCCGATGCCGCCCGCTATCGTTCTTCGCTACCACCTGCTCGACGCCCAATCGAAATTCCGACCTTTTGTCGGGGTAGGCGTGAACTACACCTGGTTCACACAGGTTCGCACGACAAACAGTCAGTTTGTCACTGACAGCCTCGGTCCAGGCGGGTCTGCGCACGCATCACTCAGTTCGTCATGGAATCCGGTATTCGAACTCGGGGCGTACTACGCAATTTCAAACCACTGGTCCGTTGGAGCCAGTGTCGGTTACGTTCCCGTAAAGACTCACTTGACACTGGACGGGACGACGGCGAACGGGACGCAAATCGTTTCCCGGTCAACGATCCGGATCAATCCCGTGAATGTCTTCCTGAATGTCGCCTACACGTTCTAACCCAACACGAGCGACGTCCCAGGCGGACGCCTGCGAGGGTGGCAGCGTTTCACCATTAGAGATTTCAATGCACAGCACAGAGGTTGAAAGCGACCCTTCGGTTCAAGCAGTTGACGCGTGTCTGGACGTAGCTACGGTCAAGCATGCGTTTGTTTTTTCTCCCTGCAGCGATGTGTCATTCCGGATGAAACGATGAAGCGACAAGTACTCAAATCGATTCTGTTCGCGCTGCCGAAGGTACTCGCTCTGACGGCGCGCCGCTTCCCCGACTATCGTGAACGCCTCAAGGAGCGAGACCTGGTTGCCTGGATCGGGTTGATGGATCGGAGCCTCGGTCGCCTCATTGAGATCAGGAACGGTCGCATCCGGTCGCGAGCATGCTCGTATCAGGATGCGGAAGTGAGCATGCTGTTCAAGGACGTCGCCACGGCCCTCGAGTTCCTTTCTCCGCGCCAGGATCATGCCGACATTATTCATGCGGCGAAGAACTTCAAAGTCGTGACGGAGGGCGACGATGAACTGCTGGTGTGGTTCATGCAGACGCTCAGCATGATGCAAACCATCGGCCTGCCGATGGGCACGCCGATGCGAGATGGCACGCGCCGGTACACCACCTGTACGAACGGCGGGCCGCTGTTCGTCTACGTCAAGGAGGATCGCATCGTTCGGGTGACGCCTGTCGATCTGGACGAAAAGGATGCTGCCAGTTGGGAGATAGAGGCACGCGGGCGCCGCTTCAGCCCGCCACGGCGAGGCCTCGTTGCGCCGCACGCGCTGGCGATCAAGTCGCTCGTCTATTCGGACAAGCGCATTCTTCGTCCATTGAAGCGGGTCGATTTCGATCCCGACGGGGAGCGCAATCCGCAGAACCGCGGCAAGTCGGGCTATGTACCCGTTAGCTGGGACGAGGCCCTTGACATCGTCGCCAAAGAAATTAACCGGCAAAAACGCGTTCACGGTCCCGGTTCGATTACGTTCCCGATGTCGTCTCATCACCAGTGGGGCAATGTCGGCTACTACCTGAGCGCGCTAACGCGCTTTGCCAACCTGATTGGCTTCACCCGGGTGGCTGCGAACCCGGATAGCTGGGAAGGATGGTACTGGGGCGCGATGCATCACTTTGGCAATTCGATGCGCGTGGGCGTTCCGTCAGGCTATGGCGGCATCGAAGACTGCCTGAGGGAAGCGGAAATGATTGTCTTCTGGTCGTGCGACCCGGAAAGCACCAACGGGGCATATGCGGGATTCGAGGGCACGCCGCGGCGGCTATGGGCCAAGGAACTGGGTATCGAGTTTATTCACATCGATCCGCACTGCAATCCGACCGCACAGTTGCTGGGTGGGCGCTGGATTCCCGTGTGTCCGCAAACCGACGCGGCCCTCGCGACCGCCATCATGCACGTCTGGGTCGTGGAGGGTCTGTACGACGAGGATTACGTTGCGACCCGCACGACCGGCTTCGATGAGTGGCGCGCCTATCTGCTGGGGGAATCCGATGGGGTCCCGAAGACTCCCGAATGGCAGCAGTCCGAGACTGGCGTGCCGGCGAAAGATGTGCGGGCGCTCGCGCGCCTTTGGGGAAAGAAGAAGGTCTATCTCGCGGTCGGTATGACAGGTGCGGGGTTCGGCGGCGCAGGACGCGGCGCGACCGGGGCGCAGTGGGCGCGCTGCATGATCATGATGATGGCCATGCAGGGATGGGGCAAACCGGGCGTCAATTTCGGGTGTCTGGAGCTCGGCGCTCCGCACGACCTGCACTTCTATTTCCCGGGCTACGCGGACGGCGGCATGTCCGGTGATCTCGCGTGGACCGCCAATGCGGTGAACAACTATCAGCGAATGCCGCACATTCTGACCATGAATCCCGTCAAGCAGATGGTTCCGCGGCAGCAGCTACCCGACGCCATCATCAACGGTCATGCAACGGGGTACCTGTGGGACGGTATGTCTCAGGAAGCGCAGTTCGCGCCGTTTACTTATCCAATGCCCGGCTATTCGCCGATCCACATGATTTATCGATATGGCGGATCTGCTTTCAGCACGGTCACGAAATCCGGACGCTGGGCCGACGCCTACCGGCACCCCAGCATCGAGTTCGTGGTCAATCAGTCGATCTGGATGGAGGGCGAGGCGCAGTTCGCCGATATCATTCTGCCGGCGTGCACGTCCCTGGAACGATGGGATATTGGCGAATGGTCGAATTCGGGCGGGTATGCGCATCACGGCTTCAACACCGTCAATCACCGCATGGTGATGATGCAACACAAATGCATCGAGCCGCTGGGCGAGTCCCGCTCCGACTATGACATCTTCACAGCGATTCTGACCCGCCTCGGGCTCGGCGGCGTGTTCACCGAAGGATGCGGCGAACTCGACTGGGTCAAGAGGGTATTCGAATCGTCGGATCTGCCGGATCACATTTCATGGCGCAACTTCTGCCGCAAAGGCTATTTTGTCGTCCCGCCCGAAAAGCCTGAACTGCGCCATCCGGTGGACATGCGCTGGTTCGCGGAAGGTCGTCGCAAGGATCTGCAGGAACCGCATCCGATGCCCTCGCAATACGCCGAAAAGTTCGGCATGGGGTTGCAGACGCCTAGCGGCAAGCTCGAGTTCGTGCCGGAGTTGCTGAAGCGGCACACCGCCGACAACCCCGAGCGGCCGCCGCTGAACCGGTATATCCCGTCGTGGGAGGGGCTGCGCAGCGAGCTGGCCCAGCGCTATCCACTGCAACTGATTGCGACTCATAGCCGGTACAGCTTCCACACTCATTGCGACGGCAAGCATTCGTCGGTCAACAGCGTCGACGATCATCGCGCGTTGATCGGTGGGCATCGCTTCTGGCTGCTGCGGCTCGGCCCCGCCGACGCGGCGGCCCGGGGCATTGCCCATCGCGATCTCGTCAAGGTCTTCAACGACCGCGGCGCGGTTATTTGTGCGGCTGACGTGTCGCCACTGGTGGCCGTCGGCGTCGTGAAGTCATACGAGGCGAGCGCTGAATTCCAGCTCATCGAAATCGCCGGTGAGCGTGTCGAGATTGGCGGCTGCATGAACATGCTGACGCCTGACCGGCCCCAGACGGCCGGGACAAGCAGTATGAGCCCGAATTCATGCCTCGTGCAGGTCGAAAAGTGGAAAGGCGCCGACGCGTTCATGCTCGGCCGCGCAGCATGAGGAGCACACGATGAGCAAGTGGAATCTGGTTATCAACGTCGGGCAATGTGAGAACTGCCAGAACTGCGTGATCGCTGCGAGAGACGAGCACGTGGGCAACGACTTTCCCGGGTACGCGGCACCCGCAGCGGTCGATGCCGAAAGCCCCATCCGCATCCTGCGCCGGGTCCAGGGCGACTCGCACATGGTCGAGACGACGTACCTGCCGGTCATGTGCAATCACTGTGACGACGCGCCATGCATGCGAGTGGGTGGCGATGCGATCCGCAAACGCGCCGACGGTATCGTCATCATCGATCCGGAGAAGGCCAGGGGCAGAAAGGACATCGTGAAAGCCTGTCCGTACAGGGCGATCGTCTGGAACGAGGCACTGCAACTGCCACAGATCTGGATCTTCGACGCGCATCTGCTGGACGAGGGTTGGCAACAGCCGCGATGCGGGCAGTCATGTCCTACCGGTGTTTTCGAAACCATCAGGCTCGATGACGCTGCAATGGCACACAAAGCGCGACGCGAAGGGCTCAGGGTTCTGGAGCCCAAACTCAAGACAAAGCCCCGGGTGTGGTATCGCGGCCTCGAACGCTGGGATACCTGCTTTATTGGCGGCAGCGTCAGCGCACGGGTGGGGCAGGTAGACGAGTGCGTGGCTTCGGCCGCAGTCGCGTTGTATACGGGCGGCCAGAAGGTTGCCGATACCGTCACGGACGCGTTTGGCGACTTCCGGTTCGCAGGACTGGCCAAAGACAGCGGGCGCTATCGAATCGAGGTACGCCATGACTTCGGCGATGCGTCGCGTGACTGTCAGCTGGGCGAAAGCGTCTATCTGGGCGAGATCGAACTCGCCCGGTCGACCAATGAAGTCGAGGCTGCCTGACGCCACTATCTCTTTCGCTCACGCCCTCAATTTTATGATTGACGAAAAAATCAGAAGTGAGTTTAATATACAAATAGAGCGATCCGAACGTGTGTTGACTCATTGAGAACCCGCCGCTGGCGCGCCTCGGTTCCGGTGAACGCAGAAGGCGTCGCTCGCCAGTGCTACATCATGAAGCACGAACGTTTGACACACGCACAAAGGAAGCGGCAGACCCGCGAGCGCCTCTTTGACGCTGCAAGAACCGTTTTCCTTGAGAAGGGCGTGGCCGCTACGAGCGTGGAGGACATTGCCGGGGCGGCGGGTTACACACGCGGAGCCTTCTACTCGAACTTCCGCGGCAAACGGGACGTGCTGGTTGAGCTGTTGCAGCGCGACGCAGTTCTGGCCCGCGAGAACATGCAGGCCTTCATTGAAATGGGCGGCACGCCCAAAGAGATGCTGGCACGCGCGATCGCCTGCTACGGCAATGGGGAATTTGACAGCGATTGCTTCCCCCTTTGGATCGAAGCGCAACTTCTCGCGCGTCAAGATAATTTGTTCGGGGAGCGTCTTGATGTATTGCGGCACGAGACGCTCTTCCATATCAGCAACTGCTTGCGGACGTTCGTGCCTGATGCCGACAGGCTATGGTCTGGAGGCGCTGATGCGCTCGCGGTCGCTCTGATGAGCCTGTCTGATGGGCTTCAGTTCGTCAGGATGTGCAACACGCAGACGGTCAAAGGCCAGGTTCGCGGTCCGTAGTCATCGGTTCGCGATTCAGACGTCACAAGACGATGTCCTCAGCGCGACCGGCAATGCCGTAACAGAGACACCTGGTTTATCTCAACGATGGAATATATCGAAAGTTTGCGCCTTTTCCGCACCATCGTCGAAGTCAAAAACTTTCGGCGAGCTGGCGAAATGATGGGCCTGTCACCCTCGGTCGTCTCCCGTGCGATTGCGTCGTTGGAAGAGCGCCTCGGGGCGCGACTGTTTCACCGGTCGACTCGACAATTTTCGTTGACGGAAGCTGCGGAGTGCTTCTACGACGGGTGTTGCCGCGTCCTCGACGATCTGGATTGCATGGAAGCGAGCGCCGCGGACCACGGCCGGCTACCGACGGGAGTGTTACGACTGGTTGCGCACACGACGGCCGCCCTGACGTGGCTGCCGCCGTTGATTGCGTCGTTCAGACGGAAACACGCAAATGTCACGCTCGATATCACGCTGACTGAGCGGCCAGTTGACCTGACGGCCGACGGTTACGATCTGGGTATCGTGCTGCCATTCATGCTGGCGACGGATCTGGCAGTGACACGGCTTCTGCAGCGGTTACCGCTCGTCATCGTGACAACGGAAGCTTACCTTGGCACGCATCCTCGGCCACGGCATCCTGCTGATCTCGAGCAACATGCATTCGTGACGGTTCCGCCGTCAATGCACAAGCCGTTTGTCACGTTTCGGACAGGAGAGGAGAAGATCGCCGTCCCGATCAACTACGAGATATCGTCGAACAATCCGATCTTTAACCGCGACGTCATTCTGGAGGGATTGGGCATCGGTTTGCTTCCCATCGCGCTCGTGGAAGAAGACATCAAGTCGGGACGACTCATTCGACTGCTGGAAGACTTCGAGATCGCGGATACCGCGGCGGAGGTCCGGCTGGCGTATATAGGGCGCGCGATGTTGCCAGCGAAGGTTAGAGCGTTTATTGATCACGCCGCGGCGTTCTTCGAGGTTAGTGAAGGCAGTGCCACTCGCCCACAGGTTGTCCGGGAACACCAATGATGCAGCAGACATTCAGAAAATTGATTTCTTGAGAGGGTCGAGTGTCTTGCGCATAATTGACACAACGATCAATATTGAATGTAATGTCATTAACAGTCTTTGCTGGTGTCCCGGTAGAGAGCGGTGTCATGGCGGAGTCGCATGCCAGGCGCGCAGTCGCGAGTGTGCGCGTACCACAGAAGGGAGTGTGAAGGCGAGGCGCTTAAGGCTATTGGATCACATGCCGCTGCCGACCGACTGCACGTGGACCTGCAATGTCCTGGCAAACACATTGGAGGGCAGGCGGCCCGTCGCCAATTGAATACGATGAATGCAACACTCTTATCAGCTACAGCGGCATTGTTCGGTGCAGCGATTGGCGGCCTGACATCTCTTGTTACTCAACGAACGCAGGCAAGGGCAGAGTGGCTCGCGCACGACCGCATCCGCCGACAGGACCTCTATAGAGAATTCATCGAGCAGGCATCGCAATGCTATGTCCACGCGCTACAGCACAAAGAGCCGGACGTTACCGCACTCGTCAGTCTGTTCGCTAAGATAAGTCGCATGCGTGTCCAATCCTCCACCGAGGTTTCCATTGAAGCCGATCAGATCGGGCGAAAGATTGTGGACACCTATGATGCCCCGGAGAAAACTTTCGTCGAACTGCGCGAAATGCTCGCCGATGGCTCGATCGACATTCTCAACCGATTCAGCGATCTTTGCCGCGACGAATTCGATTCGCTGCGGTCGGAGCAATTTTGAGTGAACCAATAGGCGTGAACAGCTCTGGCTTCCCGTCGACATTCGAGTAGAACGCGTCTCGAACAACTAGTGCGAAAGGTGCGGATATGACGACAGGTCGCTACAGGGCGGATAGGCAGTGGTTGATCGAGCATGATATGGAACTGGCGCGAAGTGCTTCCCACATCGCAAGCATGATGCATGAAGAAAGCATGCAGGCAGCCATCAGGGAAACCCTTCTTCAGTTCGAGGCCGCGCACGGACCTGAGGAGTTGAAAATATTCACGCGCGCACTCGCCAGGAAGCTGGAGGAGCGCGGAAACCTGAGAGCAGCCGAGGTAATCCGGGGGTTTGTAAAGCATGGCCCGTCGCCAGGGGCAACGCCTTAAACCTTCGCTTCGCTCGCGTTCGCGCAAGAGCGGATGGTTATGCAAAGCGCCCGTATCAGCATGTAAAGCAATGAGTTTCGAGTTTTCGCGAGTTGTCCAACAGTTCTAACGCGATTTTCGAGTGCGTGTAAAACGCGACTCATCGTAGCTGTACCTGAAAGCGTTTCGATCTACCAACGTAGCGCATGGGAGGCGGCAACAATGGCACAGCGAATTGCTTATGTAACAGGGGGCATGGGCGGAATCGGAACCGCAATATGCCAGCGGCTCCATAACGACGGATTTACCGTAGTCGCCGGCTGTGGGCCAAATTCATTGCGTCGCGAGCGGTGGCTGACCGAGCAGGCTGCACTCGGTTTTTCCTTCACCGCCTCGGAGGGCAACGTCGCGGACTGGGAATCAACTGAGGTCGCCTTCGCCAAGGTAAAGAAGGAGATCGGCGAGATCGATGTGCTGGTGAACAACGCGGGCATTACGCGAGACGGCGTGTTTCGCAAGATGTCACGTGAGAACTGGAACGAAGTCATTGCCACGAATCTGACCAGTCTTTTCAATGTGACCAAGCAGGTCATCGACGGGATGGTCGGAAGGGGATGGGGGCGCATCATCAACATCTCCTCCGTGAATGGACAAAAAGGACAGTTCGGCCAGACCAACTACTCGACCGCGAAGGCAGGCATTCATGGCTTTACGATGGCGCTTGCCCAGGAAGTCGCGACAAAGGGCATCACGGTGAATACGGTATCCCCCGGGTACATCGGGACGGATATGGTTCGGGCCGTTCGTCCCGAAGTGCTTGATGCCATCGTCCAGAGCATTCCAGTCAGGCGCCTCGGAGAAGCCAATGAGATCGCTTCAATTGTCTCGTGGCTCGCCAGCGATGAAGCGGCCTTTTCGACTGGAGCGGACTTCTCGCTGAATGGTGGGCTTCACATGGGGTAAGGATCTCAACCGAAGTCAATTTGCTCTCTCGCGGGTAACCGGGTGGCGGCGACACTCCCTCTCCGCCGCGTAACTGGTCGTCGGATCCCTGACCACTGCCAGTTGAGTCGAGGCCGCGGCACGAAAGGTCGCGGCGGCTTCGACATCGATTGATAACCACAGAACATCAATCGTTCAGAAAATTGCACTTATCGTTTTGCCGGCTCCGGGCGAATATGGCGAAAGCCACAATCGACCGGAACGCCGCGTATGTTCCAGAATTCAGGAGACACCTCGATGGACCCCTCGTCTAACCTTTCGACCAGACATTCAAAGGCCGCCGCGGTTTTCCGCGTAACAGGCGGGAATTTCCTCGAGCAGTTCGACTTCTTCCTGTTCGGCTTCTACGCCACGCAGATCGCCAACGTTTTCTTTCCCGCCAGGAGCGAGTTCGCCTCGTTGATGATGACGTTCGCGGTCTTCGGTGCCGGCTTCCTGATGCGGCCGCTGGGCGCCATCGTGCTCGGCGCCTACATCGACGACGTCGGCCGCCGCAAGGGCCTCATCGCTACGCTTTCCATCATGGCGAGCGGCACCATCCTGATCGCGTTCGTACCGGGCTATGCGACGATCGGACTTCTCGCGCCCGCGCTCGTGCTGCTCGGGCGGCTGCTACAGGGCTTCTCGGCGGGCGCCGAACTGGGTGGCGTGTCGGTGTATCTCGCCGAGATGGCCACGCCCGGCCGCAAGGGCTTCTTCACGAGCTGGCAGTCGGCGAGCCAGCAGGTCGCGATCGTCGTCGCTGCGGGCCTCGGCTTTGCGCTCAACCAGTGGCTGAGCGCACCGGCCATCGCCGCGTGGGGCTGGCGCGTACCGTTCTTCGTCGGCTGCATGATCGTGCCGTTTATCTTCATGCTGCGTCGCAATCTGGAGGAAACGCAGGAGTTCAAGGCGCGCCAGCATCGCCCGAGCATGAAAGAAGTATTCGGCACGCTGGTCCAGAACTGGGCCGTCGTCGTCGCCGGCATGATGCTGGTGGCGATGACCACCACGAGCTTCTATCTCATCACCGTCTACGCGCCGACCTTCGGCAAGACGGTCCTGCACCTGAGCACCGCCGACAGTCTGCTCGTGACGCTCTGTGTCGGCGTGTCGAATTTCGTGTGGCTGCCGATCGGCGGGGCACTCTCCGACAAGATCGGCCGCCGGCCGCTCCTCGTCGGCATGACGGTGCTCGCTATCGCGACCGCATACCCGGCCCTGTCGCTGCTCGCTCACGCGCCGAGCTTCGTCAACATGCTGCTCGTCCTCCTTTGGCTCTCTTTCATGTACGGAATCTATAATGGCGCGATGGTCGTCGCGCTCACGGAAGTGATGCCGGTGCAGGTACGCGTTGCTGGCTTCTCGCTCGCCTACAGTCTCGCTACGGCCGTGTTCGGAGGCTTCACGCCGGCGATCTCGACGGCGCTCATTCATATGACCGGCGACAAGGCCGCACCCGGCTACTGGATGAGCCTGGCCGCAGCGTGCGCCCTTTTGGCGACGTTCGCGCTCTATCGCCGCCGCGCAGTGACACTGACGCCGGCGCACTGATGCGTTTCCCCCGCTCGCATCGCAACCCAGCACGACCACGACCATGAGAAACCTGCTTCTGAAACTTTGCGCGGCAGCGCTCGTCGCAACCTCGGCCGCTGCGGCGAACGTGCAGGCCGCCGATCTGCACGTCATGAGCTCGGGGGGCTTCACCGCTGCGTACAAGGTGCTCGGCCCGAGGTTCGCTTCCCAGACGGGCAACACGCTCGACACCGCGCTCGGCCCGTCGATGGGCAAATCGCCCGAAGCGATCCCCAACCGGCTCGAGCGTGGCGAGCCTGCGGACGTCGTCATCATGGTCGGCTACGCACTCGACGACCTGATCAAGCAAGGCAAGGTCATTCCCGGATCGCGGGTCGAGCTGGCCGATTCGCGCATCGGCATGGTCGTGCGTGAAGGTGCGGCAAAGCCCGACATCGGCTCGACGGAAGGCCTCAGGCAGACCTTGCTGCATGCGAAGTCGATTGCCTACTCGGACAGCGCGAGCGGCGTCTATATCGAGCGAGAGTTGTTCAGGAAGCTCGGTATCGAGGATCAGGTCAGGTCGAAAGCGAAGATGATTCCGCGCATTCCAGTGGCGTCGGTGGTGGCGAACGGTGACTACGAAGTCGGCTTCCAGCAGGTGAGCGAATTGCTGCCCGTCCAGGGGGCAACGTTCGTTGGCAAGATTCCCGAGTCTCTGCAGTCCGTCACGCGTTTCGCCGGCGGCATCCCCGTGGGCGCGCAGCATCCGAAGGAAGCGAAGGCGCTCCTCGACTATCTCGCATCGCCCGATGTGCAAGCCGAAGTGAGATCGACCGGGCTCGATTCCGTCTCCGCCCATTGAGGCAGAACCATGGGAAGGCTTGTCTCAGCCAGCCTCACGATGCGGTCTTCCTTCTCGTCTTCGCCGTCGTCGCGCTGTTGCCCACGACATCACTGCGTGCGACGCCGGCACGCTTCGTCTCGATGATCGTCCGGTGAAACTCCTGTGCAGCCGGTGTGAGCGGCCGTCCGCGCCGTCTTACGATTCCCACGCGTCGTTTCACCACCGGTTCGACGAGCGGCACGCTCGTGAGGATTGGATGGTCATGTCCGGGCATGGCCATTGAGGGCACGGCGGCGACGCCGAGCCCCGCCTCGATCAATCCGAGCATGGTCGTCACGTGCCGGGTCTCGCAAACGCTCGGTGCTCGCGGCGCCACGGCAGTGAGCGCCTGGTCGAGCAACAGGCGGTTACCGGAAGTCTTGTCGACCGAGACGTAGTCGTGTTCGTAGAGCTCGTCCCAGGTCACGCGCTTCTTGCGTGCAAGCGGATGGTCGCGGCGGCAGGCAGCAACGAACCGCTCCTGCAGCAGGACTTTGAACTCGATCTCGGACTCTTGACTGCCCATGAAGCTCACGCCGAAATCAGCCTCGCCGCTGATGACGGCGCCAAGCACCTCGTTAGCGCTCGAATCGAGGAGCTTGACCCGGATGCGTGGAAAGCGGCGATGATAGCTCGCGATGACGCTCGGCAGAAAGTAATACGCCACCGAAGGCACGCACGCGATAGTCACATGACCCAAGTGGCTCGATGAAACATCGCGAATGCCGAGCAGCGCGACGTCAAGATCATCGAGCAGTTGTTCTGCGCTTTGGGCGAACACGCGGCCGACGGTGGTGAGCGTGACGCTGCGCGTGGTGCGCTCGATGAGACGCACGCCGAGCGCTTCCTCGAGCTTGTCGATCCGACGGCTCAACGCTGGCTGGGATATGCTCACCGCCTCCGCGGCCTTTCGGAAGCTTCCCAGCTCCACCACCGCCCGAAACGCCTGCAAGTCATTCAAATCAAAGTTCACGCCCACAACCGGCCTCCGCATCCTGGATGCCGACTATTTTGCATGATTCAGCAGAGATCCCCACCACCCAAATGACGCCCGTATCCGCAGCTTTGGGACTGCCACCGACATGAGTGTGACGGACTGGTTTCGCACAACCACATTCGTGTTCGCGACGCAGTTGTCTCTTTATGGCCGACCTCTGTCCGCGCTACCGCGCAAAACGTGCGGGCCGTGCCGGCCGCCGGCGCGGCGAAGAATTGAGCATCCTCGTACAATTCATGCGGTGGCCTTGAGCTTCCTGACAAACCTGTCGGCGCAGCTGCATTAGTTTTCCTGCGTTCCGTTAGTGTCTCTGTGAGACCACTGTTCGGATTCGTCGTAACTCTGAAAAAGGAGAAAGAGAATGAAGGGTATTCAGGCAATCAAGCTGGCTGGTGGCGCACTGATCGTCGCCGCTTCGGTCAGCGCATGGGCGCAGGGGAACGATACAGGCACGGCGCCTGCCACTTCGCAAACGTCGAAGCAGGCCAACCACGCATTGGAAAAGAAAGTGCGTGCCGCACTGGATCACGCGAAGGACATCAAGCCGGAAAATATTGTGATTCGCGCTCGCGGTGGCGTGGTGACGTTGGAAGGCACCGTTCCGGATTCCTCGCAGGTCGACAAGGCCGCTCAAGTCGCACAGGGCGTTGCCGGCGTGACCTCGGTCAAGAACGCATTGACCATCAAGGAAGTGGGTCAGTAACCCTGGCCTTTGGCGGGCCGCCCTTTCGTTTGCGCGAGGGTGCGGCTTCGCCGTTCCCCCGATATGGCCGCCCCACGGGCGGCTGCTGGCTGCTGTCCAGGATCAGTGGTCATCCGCGCCTTCGCGGCAGGCGGCACGTCCGGAGAACTCAGCTGGACGAAGCCGCGCGCGACGTCGACCATGTCAGTGTGAATCGGACGCTGCCGCGGGTGGGAACATAGAGCGCGCGAGTCCGCTCCACGCCGTCGAATGTGGCAACGACGCGGTAGTGGCCAGGGGGCAGCCGCGCGAACAGGTAGGGGCCGGCCGATGTGCCGGCAAAGACGACCTTCCCGTTGGACCCGAATATCTGCACGGCGACACCCGACAGGTACTCGCCCGATGCGGTGGTGAATGTTGCCCGCATGCTATAGCCGGGCGCGAGCCTGCGAAGCGTAGTGGCTTCATCCTCGCCCACGCCGCCCGTGACATAGGCGATACCGCGGTCGTGTCCGACCGGTATGTCGCTGGCTGGGATCTCCTGAACAGGCGTCTTGCTGGGCGGCGCCTCAGTGGGGGGCGTCTTGTGGTCGGGTGCCTGCCGCGCAGGCGCGACGGCATGTGCGTGGGGTCTGCTGATACCCGATTCGCAATCCAGTCCGGGTATGACGCCATTGGGGCCGCCGAACCCGTTCATCGGACGTCCTTCCAGCAACCAGCGCGGGAGGGAGAGATCTTGCGCTTTTGCGCGGGGAATGAGCGTACTGCGCATGCGCTCCACGACCATCCGACGTTCGTCGAGCGTCGACGCGCGGTGCATCTCTGCGCAGTACTCAATGCGTTCGTCGTCGCTCAGTAACAGGGAGGAAATCGATTCTGGGGGCACCTCTGGCTGCCTCGCGTGCCTGGCAAAGGCTGCTGTCGATGCAGTGCACACAGCCACAACCAGGACGGTTCTCGACAGGCGGGAAAATGTCGTGAACATGATGAACCTCCGGGCCAATCTCGGGAGTGCGGCACCGGGTCCCTCCCGGAGGCGCCTGCGAGAGCCTCGACCTGCTTCAGACATTTCAGACGCTTCAGACGTTTCAGACGGGCAACGGCGATTGACGTGTCTTTTACGCGGTGAAATGCGCCAGGCGCAAGTACCACCGCAGTGTAGCAAGTCGGACGCGCAGAAGCCGGCCGGGTGGTCCCATCGAGTACGCGAGCGGTCGTGTGAGGCTGGACTCGATCCTGCGGCGAACTCTCGCAGAAAGCCAAATCCTGTGAACCGCGCAACAGAAGAAAGTATTGTTTCGCTTAATTCATTCTTTACACTATAGCTCCACTGCCGCAGCGTTGAATAGCTTGCCTCGTGCTCAAAGCGGCGCGGCGCATCGAGGCCCAACAGCCAGGTCGTTTTCCCGAACATAGAGTTATCAGACGATTTGCACCTACCTATCCCGGCACAGCAGATAAACAACACCCTGTAACGAATAGCTGTGCGGCAATGAAATGACACGCTACGCTCCCGTTCACGGCCTTTTGGTTCGAGCGCGAAAAGACTTTCCCAGTTACCCATCAATTACTGTGGATTGCCAATGAAAAAAATACTTATTTTTAGTGCCACTGGCGCGCTGTTCGCTGCAGCGGCGTCGTCGGCATTCGCACAAAGCTCGGTCACGCTGTACGGCATCGTCGATGAAGCCATTCGGTATCAGACGAATGCTGGCCCGGGTGGCAATGATCAGGTTGCGATGACGTCCGGCCCGGAAACCCACAGCCGCTGGGGCTTGAGGGGCAGTGAGGATCTGGGCGACAGCTGGTCCGCAATCTTCCGCCTCGAGAACGGCTTCGAAGCGTTCAATGGGCAGCTACACGTGCCCGGCACACTGTTCAGTCGGCAAGCTTTCGTGGGTCTGTCCAACAAAACGTGGGGCTCGCTGACCTTTGGCAGGCAATATGCGCCGGCCTACGACACCTTGGGCGATATCTTCGACCCGCTGACCGTTGGCAACTATTGGCAAAACAGCTGGATGTATAACGGCATCGGCCCTTACCTGGAAGTCAACAACTCGGTCAAGTACAAGGGCAGCTTCGATGGCCTGGATATCAATGCCCTTTACGGCTTTGGCAACCAGCCGGGCGCGCTCGGTCTCGGCGCCACCTATGCCGTGGAACTGACTTACACATACGGCCCAGCCATGCTCAACGCAGGCTTCCAGCAGGTCTCCGTTCCGACGTCTGCGACTGGCTCTTCGGTTGGCACCAGTGTCGGCAGCTCGATCAATGGCGCCAAGACCAACTTCCTGCACATCAGCGGCGCGTTTCAGATCACCCACGACATCCGCCTGCTGGCCGGCTGGCTGCGGGGGCAGGACCGGACTGGTTTGACTGATAGCTATATGCAGCAATCTGGCGCGCCGACACTGAAGGGTAGCGGCAGCCCCAACCGTATCGACGACACCTGGTACATCGGTGCGAACTGGCACGCCATGCCTGCGCTGCTGTTCACGTTCGCCTACTACTACGGGCAGACGCGCAACGCAGAACTGCTCGACGGCACCCTCGGCAGGGGGATAAACCAATCGGCTACCGTTCTCGCCGAATACTCGTTCACGAAGCGCACGGAAGTCTACGGGATCACGGACTTCGCGCGCGGCACAGGCGCCTTCTCCGCCGACTACCCGGGCGGGGTCAACGGCGAGGGCATTCCGACCAACACCATTGGCCGCACCAATCAGGTGGGCGTGGCAGTCGGACTTCGCACGATATTCTAGAGACGCGTGCATACCCTCCGACACGGGCTCGGGCCGGCGTAGCAGCGTCGGTCCGCTGTCGAGCGCGCAGCTGACGCTCCACCGTTCGTGCGCAAGCCATCGTGGACGGCTCAGGTGGTCGTCTCTCGTACCGGTTTTTCCGGCAGGCCCTGCGCCTCATGCGGGCAAAAGTCCAGCTTTTCGATAGCTTTCGATGAGTGCGTCATAGAGAGAGATATCAGAACGGCTCTTCGCAATGAGCTGAGCGCCGGCGATGGCAGCAAAGATAGCGCGAGCGCGCTGTTTGCTCTCCCGGGAACCGACCACCGCCGCTGCGGACAGAACCTTGCTCAGCCACGCGACGTTCACGTCGGCAAAGGTCAGGACTTCATTCATCACGACATCCGGCAAGTCGTCAGTTTCGGCGGCCATGAAGCTGCAAAGGCATATGCGATTGCCGGTCTCAAGCGCCTTGCGGAATGTGTCTGGATAGTGACGCAGGCAGTGCAGCGGATCCTGCGATCTGGCCAGCATGTCATCGAGAGCCGCCGCGGAATCCTCCCAGTAACGCCTCGCTACCGCGGCGCCGAGATCAGCCTTGCTTTCGAAGTGGTGGTAGATGCTCGCGGCCTTGATACCAACCTCGTCCGCAAGATCACGATAGTTCAAACCGCCATAGCCGTGCGCCTGCGCGAGCCTCGTGGCGGCCGCCAGGATTCTCTCCCTCGAGTTTGAGCTCGCGTCATTTCTCACTGCTTCAGCCTCCGCAAACAGGAAATGGGTGTTGACACCGCTCATTGTACCTTCTATTGTTAACCTAACAAACGTTAGGTAGGGGCGTGAGTGACGTGTCTTTACAAGGCCCAATCCAATGCAACCGACTATGGAGCGAACCGGCAATGACTTCCAGTACCGTCAATTTCGAAGCAACCCAGGTGCCAGTGATGAAGATTTACGAGTTCCCGACAGGGCCGTATCCGACACGCGTCCGCATCGCGCTGGCTGAAAAGCAGCTGCAATCATGCGTCGAGTTCGTGATGGTCGACCTTTACAAGGGGGAGCACAAAAAGCCCGGCTTCATCGCCGCCAAGAACTATTCGGGGACGCTGCCGGTGCTCGAACTCGATGACGGAACCTGTATCGCCGAGTACACCGCCATTACCGAATACCTCGACGCGCTCGACGGCGCGCCTACGCTCACCGGCAGCACACCGCGCGAAAAGGGCGTGATCCACATGATGAGCAAGCGCGCCGAGCTGGAGCTGCTCGACGCCGTCAGCGTCTATTTCCATCACGGCACGCCGGGACTGGGCCCCGACGTCGAGACGTATCAAAACCCGGAGTGGGGGTTCCGTCAACGCGACAAGGCGTTGAGGGGTATGCGCTACTTTGATGCCGTTCTGAAAAGCCAACCCTATGTCGCCGGCGAGGCTTTCTCGATGGCCGACATCACCGTCATCGGCGGTTTGGTCTTTGCGAAACTTGTGAAGCTACCGGTGCCTGTGGAGTGTGATGCGCTTCAAGCCTGGTACGCAAGAATGCTGGAGCGTCAGAGCGTCATGAATCAGCCGGTATTCGCTGCCCTGACCCGGGCGTCACAACCGGCCGGGACGGACCAGTGACGCAACGAAAGCGGTGACCGGTTAGAACGGCCACGCGCACGAATGCAGTAAGAGGTTAGGCGGTCACTCCAACGCGCTCCCGCGCCACGGCGCTTCGCGCAGGGCATCACCCTGATAGAACGCGGGGAAGCGTTCGAGCTGGCGAAGGGCATCCGCCATGGACACGTCAGCGCTCAACACGGCGCTCGAAAACCCTGTTCGCTCCATCTGGAGCAACTGATCGACGAGCACTTCGCCCGTCGCTCGCAGGTCGCCTTCGAAGCCGAGCCGTCGCCGGATCAGGTAGGCCTGGCTATAGGCGCGCCCATCGGTGAACGACGGGAATTGAAGCTCCACGCGCGACGCAGCTGCAATTTCGATGGCGTAGGCAAGCGGATCGGCATCGTTCGCGAGGATCAAGGTGGATGCCGAAACATCGCCGGCATGAGCCTCAGCGTCCAGAAGACGTATGCGTGAGGCGGTTTTCATGCCGTGCCCTCCGTCGTGGCTCGAACCCCATCGGCGGCCGCCTTGAACGGTTCGAGCCCCACGCGGCGCACCGTCTCGATGAATGTCTCGTTGCATTCGCCGTGCGGCTCGCGCAGCGCGACGTAAGCACCGATCAAGGCTTCGATGACCTCTGGCACTTCCTGCGCGGAGAAAGACGGGCCGATCACCTTGCCAGGACGCGCATCGCCGCTGCGTGCCGACCCGTCCGAGCCGCCGAGCGTCACCTGGTACCACTCCGCGCCGTCCTTGTCGACGCCGAGTATGCCGATGTGCCCGCTATGGTGGTGGCCGCACGAGTTGATGCAGCCGCTGATATGCAGGTCGATCTCGCCGATGTCGTTCAGTTCGTCGAGGTCCTGGTAACGTTCCATGATGCTCTGCGCGACCGGCAGCGACCGCGCGTTGGCGAGTGCGCAAAAATCGCCGCCGGGGCAGGCGATCATGTCGGTGAGCAGGTGCACGTTCGCGCTCGCGAGGCCGGCCGCGTTCGCCGCTTGCCACAGGGTGAGCAGATCGTCGGCGTGAACCCACGGTAAAACGACGTTCTGCGTGTGCGTGACACGCGCCTCGCCCGCGGAGAAGCGATCGACGAGATCCGCCACGCGTTCGAGCTGGTCGGCGGACGCATCGCCGGGCGCCTGCAGCACGCGCTTGAACGAGAGCGTGACGATGCGCAGCGACGGGTCCCTGTGCGGCGCGACGTTGCGCTCGAGCCAGCGCTGCAGCTGTGGCGTGCTCGTGGCTGCAGCCTCGAGCATGGCGGGGGCATGCGTATCGACGACACGTGCCGTATCGAGCTTCGGCGGTTCGATAAAGCAACGGCGAACCCGCTCGAACTCGGCCTGCTCGATCGTATGCGGACCGCCGTCGATGTCGACGATCTGCCGGAACTCTTCCTCGACTTCGTCCACGAAGCGCTGGCCCTCGGCCTTCACGAGGATCTTGATGCGCGCCTTGTACTTGTTGTCGCGGCGGCCGTACTGGTTGTACACACGTACCACGGCCTCGATGTAGTTCATGATGTGCCGCCACGGCAGGAACTCACGCATCAGCGTGCCGATCATCGGCGTTCGACCCATGCCTCCGCCCACGGTCACACGAAAGCCCAGTTCACCCTGTTCGTCGCGCACGAGGCGCAGGCCGACGTCATGCCAGCCCGTCGCCGCACGGTCTTCCGTCGCGCCGGTGATCGCAATCTTGAACTTGCGCGGCAGGAAGGCGAACTCAGGATGCAGCGTGGTCCACTGCCGCATGATTTCGGCGAACGGGCGCGGGTCTGCGATCTCGTCGGGAGCGACACCCGCACGCTCGTCGCAAGAGATATTGCGGATGCAGTTGCCGCTCGTCTGGATGCCGTGCATGTCGACCGTCGCAAGCAGGTCCATCACGTCCGCCGCTTTCGAAAGCGGTATCCAGTTAAACTGAACGTTGGTGCGTGTCGTGAAGTGGGCGTGATGCGTGGGCAACCGCCTCGTACCGAGCTTGCGTTGCGCATCGAGCGCGCTGCGGTATACCTCGGCCTCAGGTTCGTCGTACTCGCGGGCCACGCGAGCGAGCACGCGAAGCTGTGCGCTCGACAGTTCGCCGTACGGGACAGCTACGCGCAGCATGGGTGCGTGCCGCTGCACATACCAGCCGTTTTGCAGACGCAGCGGGCGAAACGCATCCTCGCTCAGGCTGCCTTGCTGCCAACGCTCGATCTGATCGCGGAACTGCGCCGCGCGGCTCGCCACGAAGGCCTTGTCGAATTCGTTATAGCGATACATGGTGAGTGCGGAAATGCCGTGATACGGCGGACAGAGAAAGGACGACGTTATCGCGTCCGCATCGGTGTCTCAAGAAGCAGATGCCGTAGAAATGAGCGCAGCAGAAGCGTTCCATTGGCGAAGCCCCGCACGACACGACAGTTGTCGTGTTGTTGTTCGATCACTTGCTTGATTTCCCGCGCTGCCGTAGCGTCTACGCCGAGGCGATGTAGCAGCACGTGTCGGGTCACCAGTACGTCGCGTTCATCAACACCGCAGGCGGCGCATCGTCAACGGTGAATCAGGTCGCGGCAACGGTGGGCATTCGCACGCGGTTCCAACCCCCTTTGGGCGCAGCGGTCCCGGCGCCGTTCAGACATCGGCAGGTCCACATCACATCGTTGCGCCGCCGCTGCCAGTACCGCCGGTGCCGGAAGAGGGGGTGGACGTCGCGGTGAGCGGATGCGCGGCGCCCGCCGCCGACAGCAGCGAGATGGCGGCCGGATCTGGCATGCCATTCGCGTCTATCGCGCCTGCTGCCGCCAGCGTGACTAGATCGCTATCGACACCTGCGTGGCCAACCGTAAAGGATGTCGTGAGAAATGCCGGTACCGTCAGCGTGACAGCATAGTGCTGCTGCAGATTCGTGACGACTGCGGATTGTGCAGCCTGCACGTCGGACGCGTTACCCAGTACCTGCTGGTACTGTGAGTTGGTCGGGAATCCCGCGATCAAACCACTCTCGCTCGTGCCGAGTTGTGAAGCGAGGTAGACGAGCATCAACTCGGTCTCCGGCGTCGTATTGAAGGTGCCCCCGGCAAACGCCACCGAATGCAGACTCACGCCGCCGGAGCTTACGCTGAGGATGCAGGCAGGCGTGGCATTGAACGTGATTGCGTAGTGTCCACCGCCATCGGACAGGGTGGACCCCGAGCCCTGAGCGCAACTGAGGTTGACCGTTGCGCTGGCGATCGCTGTGCCGGTCGCGGCCGTGCCGGAGATGGTGACATTCGGCGTCACGCTTGTGCCGCCGCAGCCATCGAGGCCAATGCATGCGTTTCCTCCGCAGGCGGCAAGCGTTGCTAGCGAAGCCGCGTACATTGCAGCCCGTGCCGTGCGAACGAAATACGCGCGCTGAGCGTTCATGGTAGCCACCGGTTCCGTCATTCACGCTCCGGATGGCGTAGTCGCGAATGATGCCGGCCATAAGACATATAGATCAGCATGCCGATCAGCAGCCAGACGATCAACCGTACCCAGGTGATGAGCGGCAGTCCCACCATCAGCAACACGCAAAACGCGATGCCGAGAATGGGGACAATCGGCACGCCGGGCGCGCGGAATGGACGGCTCGCGTCAGAGTCGCTGCGCCTCAGGTACATGACTGCGCCGCACACGAGCACGAACGCGAACAGCGTGCCGATGCTGACCATCTCGCCTAGTACGCCGATCGGCGTGAGGGCCGCCACGATGGCGACGACCGCGCCGATCATCATCTGGCTTCGATGCGGCGTGTGCAGGCGCGGATGGACGGTGGAGAACAGATGGGGAAGCAGTCTGTCCTCCGACATCGTGAAGAAGATCCGGCTTTGCCCGTAGAGCAGCACGAGAATCACGGTGGTCAGCCCGGTGAGCGCGCCGATCTTGATCAGTATGGAGAACCAGGTGAAACCAATGACGTCGACGCCCTTGGCGATCGGGTCTGGCACGTTCAGTTGTGCGTATGGAACGAGTCCGGTGAGCACGGCAGCCACGAGGATATAGAGCAAGGTGCAGATGACCAGCGAACCGAGGATCCCGATCGGCATGTCGCGCTGTGGCCGTTTCGCCTCCTGAGCGGCGGTCGATACCGCATCGAAACCGATGAACGCAAAGAACACGACGGCGGAGCCACGCAGAATGCCGCTGGCCCCGAAGCTGCCGAACGCACCGGTGTTGGGCGGAACGAATGGATGCCAGTTGGCGGGATGCACGAAGAACGCGCCGATGGCGATGAAGGCCGCCACGACCGTCAGCTTGACTGCGACCATTACGTTGTTGATGCGTGCCGACTCGCGCGTGCCGAGCACCAGCATCGTCGTGAGAATCGCGATGATCAGCACGGCGGGGAGATTGATGATGCCGGCGACAGTCGAGCCGTCAGGCAACTGGACCGTCGTGCCGGGTGCGGCAGCAAGCGTAGGCGGGATGCTGATTCCGACGTTGCGCAACAGGCTGACGATATAACCTGACCAGCCGACGGCGACGGTCGCGGCACCCATGGCGTACTCGAGAATCAGGTCCCAGCCGATGATCCACGCAAACACTTCGCCGAGCGTCGCATAGGTATACGTGTAGGTGCTGCCGCATACGGGGAGCATGGCGGCCAGTTCGGAGTAGCAGAGACCGACGAACGCACAGGCAACGCCGCCCAGCACGAAGGACAGGATGATGCCCGGTCCGGCAAATTGTGCCGCCGCCGTGCCGGTGAGGACAAAAATGCCCGCGCCGATAATGGCGCCGATGCCCATCGCCGTGATGCTTGGCGCCCCCAGGGTCTTCGACAGCGCGCGGCCGCCTTCGGCTTCGGCGCTTCCCACTATGTCGGCGACGGACTTGCGCGCCATGTAGCTCGTGTCAGCCATGATAGGTTGCCCCATTCGACAGTGACCGGAAACGACTCGATTCGGCTTGCCTGACTTCTTTAGAATAGACACAGGCGCGAGCGGGCGATGGGTAAGTTTTCAGTTAACCGAACGACGACGACCGGCGTGCGGGGGGCAGAGATGTTTCGGAACGCTTCATGTGCATCTGCACGATGTGCGATCCGGGATATGCGCCACGCGTATCGCGGGATGCGTCGGCATCATTGATGGTCCGCTGTCCAGGCAAAGTCCACGCTCGCGCGGGCAGTTAAGCAGGACGGCGGCCAGGAGAAGTGGAATGGACAACGACAAACCGTCGCCGCAGCGCGCGACGTACCAGAAAGGGATCCGGATCGGCGAGTACGGATGGTTCGGCCGGCTGGCCGCCGTCGTCGTGAGCACAATCGTGCTGGTGGTGGCAGCGATGCTGTCGCTGGTGCTGCTTGCCGTGCTGTTCGGCGTGGGCGCGATTGTCGTCGGCTATCTCTGGTGGAAGATCCGCGCGCTGCGCAGGCAGGCGCGCGAGTTCGGCGACGACGGCCGGACCGTCGACGTCGAGGTCGTCTATAAGGACTCGCACGGCGACGATATCGCGAAGCGCTGACCTGTGATGCCTGCGCGAGCACCTCCAGCGTACGCGTAAACGACAGTTGGAATCGTGTTTGCGCGAGTTATAAATACACAAGGCCGCGCAAGATATATCAAACGATTTCGGCCAATCGTAAGCATTCGACTTCCGCCACGCCTGTTCACGCGTGTCGGTCCAGCATGCATGCGCGATGCTGGACCTTTCGCGTGAAAACCTTGCCTCTCTCGGGTTCGCCGTTCTTCAAGGGACACGGCGCGAGACTCCGCTTCCGCCATGTTCGCCACGGTTAGGAGATTCTACGATGAAGACTGGAAATATAGGAATGCTACTGATTGTCGGTGCGAGTGGCATGTTCGTCGGCGGAATCGCCCACAGCGATCCGCACGGCCCGCAACCTGGCCAGCGGGGCGCGGGCTTCATCAAGAGTTTTCAGATTATTGCTGCCGAACCGGCGTTTGGCGGTGCGACGCCTGCCGGCGCGGCTGGGCCATACGAGGTCATCACCGCCGTCGTGCACGGCGCCCTCGATCCGCGCTCTCCGCTCAATGCCGGTATTGTCAACATCAGGAACGCGCCGGTCGGCGTCGATGGTTACGTCGACTATTGGACCGATGTCGTGATCCTGCGTCCGCAAAGCGCGGCGAACGCCACGCGCGTGCTCTTCTACGACGTCGTGAATCGCGGCAACAAGCTCGCCGACGGGTCGTTCATTGGCGCAGGTGCGCTCGATACCGGGGCACCCCCGCCGTCCACATTTCCTTCGTTGCTGCGCCACGGTTATACGATTCTCTGGAGCGGCTGGCAAGGCGACATTCCGCTCAACGGGACGAGTACGCTGGCCGGCACGGGTCTGGTCGGCACGAGATTCCCCGTGGCCACCAACAAGGACGGTTCGCCGATGACTGCGCTATCGCGCGAGGAGTTCATTCCCGACTATGCGGGAGGCGACCCGACGACGATTCCGCTCACGTACCCGCCCGCCGATCTCAACGATACGGGCGGCGTGACCTTCACCGCGCGGCAATCGTGGCTATCGGCCTACGGCAGCATTCCGGGCGGCGTGCAAACCTATACGGCGCCTTCGACCAAGGTGACGGCGTGGAGCTATATCAGCACGCCGAACAATGTCTATGAAGGGAATTACTCGGTCAAGTTCACGCCGCCCGCGTCGGTGCCGGGTCCCAACGGCAGGACCGTCACGCCCGATGCGGGGACGATTTACAGCTTCGTCTACAAGGCCGCGGCGCCGACCATCGACGGCATCGGCTTTGCGGCGCTGCGCGATCTCGTCTCCTGGCTGCGCTACGACAGGGCCGATGCGCGGGGCGTCCAGAATCCGCTCAACGATCTGAAGGATGCGGCATGTGCAGCGTCGAAGTGCTCCCGGGATACGAACTTCGACGTCGCGATCGGGGAAGGCATTTCGCAGTCGGGCCGCTTCATCAAGGACTTTCTCTATCAGGGATTCAACGAGGACAAGCACGGAAGGATCGTTTTCGACGGACTGTTTCCGATCATTTCCGCTGCACGCCGCACGTGGACCAACGCCGCGTTCGCACAGCCGGGACGGTGGTCGAAACAGCATGAAGACCACTTCATGCCGGGGTTCCAGTTCCCCTTCACGTACGCGGTTACGACCGATCCGGTCAGCGGCGCGACCGATGGCCTGCTGAAGCGTTGCGAGGCCTCCGGTACGTGTCCGAAGATCATGCAACTCGACGGCGCATTCGAATGGTGGGGCGGGGCCGCGTCGCTGGTCGTCACCGATGGACGGGGCAACGACATCCACTTGCCGCCGAATGTGCGTTACTACCTCGTGCCGGGCACGCAGCACGGCGGCGGCAGCGGCGTGACCACGGGCAACTTCACGGTGCCAGCGACAGGCAGTCTGTGTCAGTTGCCGGGCTCGCCCGTGGAAGAAACGCCCGTCGAGCGCGCATTGATTCCCGCGCTGGTCGCATGGGCCGGCAAGGGCACCGAGCCGCCCGCTTCGCAATATCCGACCGTGGCATCGGGCAATCTGGTCGCGCCGACGCAAGCCGCGACGGGCTTCCCTGATCTCGAGAGCGTGACCGTGCCGAGCGGACCCGCCGCGACGCCGACAGCGCTCAGTCTCACGTTCAATGGCGAATACAATCAGGTCTTCGTGACCGACTACAGCAAGGCCGTGCCGGTCGTGAGCACTGCGCAGCCCTACACGATTCTCGTTCCCAAGGTCGACGCCAACGGCAACGAAACCACGGGCGTACTCGTGCCGGATGTGAGCGTACCGCTTGCAACCTACACCGGGTGGAACTATCGCGGTGCCGGCCACGCGATTGGCGAAGGCTGCATCTCCAACGGCGCGGCGATTCCGTTCGCGGTGAACGCGTCCGCGCAGTCGGGCGGCGTCGATAGCCGGGCCACGCTGAACGCGCTCTATGGCGGCAGCCGCTCACGCTACCAAGCGGCGGTTGCGGCCGCGGCAAACGCACTCGTCAAGCAAGGCTACTTGCTGCAGGACGATGCGACGAATGTCTTCATCAGCAACGCAGCGCAGATTTCGCCGACCCTGCTGCCGAATCCTTGAACTGCGAACGAGCGTCGTCGCGTCGCGCAAGCGAGTTGGAACAAGCGCGACGACGCATCGGCATCTGTCTCTACTGCACCGTAATGGTCGCCTTCATATACGGGTGAATCCCGCAGAACACCTTGTACACCCCCGGCTTGTCGAACTTGAACTGATACGTATCGTTCTGGTCGAGCGCGGCGGAGTGAAAGACGCCTGCATCGTTGACGACCGTATGCGGTTCGCCGTCCATATTTTTCCAGGTCACCGTGGTGCCCGCTTTCACGGTGAGAGCCATCGGCGAAAACATGAAATTCTTGATGTCGATCTCATTGGGCTCCTGCGCCTGGGCGGCAGGCACGCCAAGGGAGGCCCCGGCCATGAGCATCCCGATCCCGTAGAAGAGGGCGAACGCGCGACGATAGTGAATGGAGGGCATGGCTCGAATCCTTGTTCAGTGAGCGAGACGCGAGGTCAGGCGAGGGACGTGTCGGAAAGCGTCGCCGCGAGAGGATGGCGCGTGATCCGGATACTGGTGACGCCAAGCATTTTCGGCAGCTGATCGCTTGCCACCTTGAGCGGCCCGGGGCCGGGTCCGTCGCCGGCCGTCGGCTGCGGATAGGCGGTCGAGCGCGCCGTGTGGAACGTGATATTGCCCTCCACCTTGGAAACGATCTGATGTATGTGGCCATTGAGCACGGTCACCGAGCCGAAGCGCTTTAGATAGTCCATGGCCTGGCCCGCATCGCCGGTACCCCAGCCCCATGGTTCGTAGATCGTCCACATCGGCATGTGCGTAAACACGACGATCGGCGTGCTCGACGTGCGGCCCTTCAGATCGTTTTCCAGCCAGGCGAGTTGATCCTCGCCCAGGTTGCCCAGCCCGTTCGGCTTGAAATGCATTACGTTGACGAGCGCGATGAAGTGCACGCCATTGTGGTCGAAGCTGTAATAACCCCGGTTCTCCGACGCCTTGCCGAAGCGCTTGAAGTATTCGCCTTGCGGTCCATCTGTCACATCGTGTTCGCCAGGCGTGGTGTGCAACTCCGTAATGTCGAGACCGGAAAGTAGCTGCGCCGCCAGATCGAATTCCTCAGGTTTGGAGAGATGGGTGATATCGCCCGTGTGAATCGCCAGGGCGGGTTTGACGGGCATCGCGTTGACATAGTCGATGGTCTGTTTGAGCGTGCCCGCGACGTCGGGATTGGCTTCCTTGTTGAAGCCAATGTGCGAGTCGCTGATCTGCAAAAAGAGCGGAACGCCGGCGTTTTCTTTGCTGCTCGCCGCCAGTGCCAGTTCCATGGGCGTGAGGACGCCTCCGGCCAGAACGAACACGGTGCCGGCGCCACCGAAGGCGAGGCATTTCAGGGCGTTGCGGCGTGACGGTTGGGAAGGAAGATCTGACGACATGATGTCCTCTCGACGGGGTTCAGAAAGTCGACCGCCGGCGCAATTCGGAGCGCCTCCAGGGCGGGCTTCACGTGCAATACCGCGAGCGCCGCTGTTTTATTCCCGGTTTTTTTGCGAGTCGAGCACGGGAATAACCGGCGTGGGTTCGCGGTATGGCAGGCGTGGCACACGAAATGGCGGAAACCAATATGGACATCGTCGACGTGACCCGTCGCCGCGCCAGCGAAGCGAGGATCAACGTTCAATTCTTGCTGCGCCGGCTTCAACTCACGTCGGGCCTCGTGATGCTGACGTATCTCCTTCTGCATCTGGTCAATCACGCGCTCGGCATCTGGTCGATCGAGCTTGCCGGACACGGTCTCGTACTCGCGCTGCGGCTTTGGCGCAGCGCGCCCGGCACGATCGCGCTGTATGGCGCCGCGTCGGTGCATTTCGCGCTGGCGCTGCACACGATATATGGGCGGCGCCACTGGGCGCTTCCGCCTGCGGAATGGATCCGCCTGTGGGCGGGGCTCAGCCTGCCGCTCCTGCTGATCCGGCATGCGGTGACGACCCGGCTTGCTTCTTCGCTCTATGGTTTCGAACCGAACTACGAGCGCGTCATCGTCGTGCTGCTCACGAGCGGCACGCAGGGGCTGCAACTCGCGTTGCTAGCGCCTGGTTGGATACACGGATGCCTCGGGCTGTGGTTCCGGTTGCGCCACCGTGCGTGGGCGCGTCGCATGCGGCTCACGCTGCTGATCCTCTTCGTCCTGTTGCCGCTGCTTTCGGCAGCGGGCTTCATCCACATGATGCGAGCCGTCGAGGGGGCGGGCCACCTGCTTCCGCCTGTCGACGCCGCGCTCGTCGTCCATCAGGCCGCCCTCAACGGTGCACGTCACGTTCTCGTCACGCTCTATCTCGCGCTGATTGCCGGCACGCTGATCCTGGGTCAGTTGCGCAACGCGCTGGAGCGCCGCAGGCTGCGCAGAGAGTCGGTGGGCGTCCGTTTGCTGGCCCGCAGTGCATCGTGCGAACAGGATGTTCAGGAATGACTTGCGATGTCTGAGCGGGTCAAATGGCGTCCGCTCCTGCTGCCAGGACGTTCACGATTTATCATTCGTGACGTGAGATGCCAAAATACACAGATAACCCGTAACGAGGCGGTGACTCGCCGGCCGCGCGGGATGATCCGCCCCTCTTTGCCGGGCCGCACGCCCGCACATCGAAAACGGCCGGACACCCTTGAGACCAGGACGCCGAATCCCATTTACCTGTCGTGAACCAGCGTATCCGTCCCCCCTTGCCGCCCGAATGGCCGTTTCCGCCGTATCGCGACGTGTCCGGCCGCGCCTTCGGCGATCTCGTCGCGCTTCAATATCGCGGCGCGGGCATGTGGCTCTGGCGGTGCCGCTGCGGCGCGCACGTCACGGCCGCGCTGGATGCGGTGGAGGGCGGCCAGACGAGGGATTGCGGCTGCGGCGAGCAGCGCCGCGTGTGGCGGTCCCGGCCGGGCTCGCCTGCGCTGAAAGGCGGCGAGGTGTTCGGCCAGCTGACGACGGATCGCTATGCCGGCGATGGCAAGTGGGTTTGCCGGTGCGATTGCGGCAATGAGGTGACCGTGAGCGCCGGGCGTCTGCGACTGGGCCAGGCGCGTTCGTGCGGCCGTTGCCTGGGCGCGTTAGCCGGCTGAGCGATGCGCACGCATCACGACTTGACCGGAACCCCGTATGAAAGCGCTTCATGATGGGCTCCGTGATTGTTCGGCACATCGTAAGCCGCGCGCAGCCGTATGAACAGTTCAGCAGCCGTTCTGGTATGCGGACTACTCGTCATGCTCCCGCCAGGCGAGCCAGGGTTTCGCCCTCGCTTTCGCGCTCCAGAAAACCCGCCACGGCCGAAGCCTCCATCGGGCGCGAACAATAGTAGCCCTGAATGAGCGTTGCCCCGAGCGCTGCGACCGTTTGCAGTTCGGCCGCCGTTTCCACCCCTTCCACAATGCAGTCGAGCGACATCTGCCGGCTGAGATTGAGCAGCGTGCGAACCACTGTGAACGCCGTCGTGCGCTCCTTGAGACCGCTCACGAACATCCTGTCGATCTTCAGGCGCGTGAGTGGAAGTTTGCACAGGTACGAGAGGCTCGAATAACCGGTGCCGAAATCGTCGACTGACAAACCGCAGCCCAGCGCGCGCAGGACCTTGGCCGCTTTCTGGACCTGGTCGAAGTCCTTGGCCATCGCGGTTTCGGTGATCTCGAAGTCGAGCCGGGCCGGGTCGATGCCGCTGCCGGCGATGCACCGGGCCAACTCTTTCACCGCGGACTCACTGGCGAAATCATGCGCGGAAAGATTAAAGGACAAGCGAATATGCGCCGGCCATTGCTTCGCGCAGGCCAGGGCCAGGGTAAACAGCGCGAGGGTCAAGCCGTTGATGACGCCGTTGCGCTCCGCGGCAGGAATGAATTCACCGGGCGGGACCGTGCCGAGCAACGCGCTTCGCCAGCGCGCCAGGGCTTCGAAACCGACGGTGCGCCGGCGTTCGAGCGAGTAGATCGGCTGGAACGCAAGGTCGAGTTCGCCGGCGAGATCGGGGGAGCGTAGCGCCTGGGCAATCTGCGACTCGCGAATGATGGCGTTGCGGTGCGTCTCCGAAAAGATCGTCACCGAGCCGCGCGAGCGGTGCTTGCCTTCGTAAAGCGCGTAGTCGGCTGTTTCGAACAAATCCGCCTTGTTGCGTGAAATGTGCGGATAGGTGGAGAAGCCGATCGTCGCTCCGAGGCGAACCGAAATCTCGCCGACCAGTATGGGACATTGGAAAACATCGCAGATAGTACGGCCGAGTTGCGAGAGGCCAGCGTCCGTGCAGTCGTCCGTGACGATGATGCCGAATTCGTCGCCGCCCAGCCTCGCAAGCGTGATCGTGCCGCGCGCCGCGTTGGCGAGGCGCGACGCGACTTCGGCCAGCACGTGGTCGCCCAGCGAGTGGCCGTGAATATCGTTGACGGACTTGAAGCCATCGAGATCGACGAGGCCCACCGCGAGCCGCCCGCCCGATGCCATGGCGGCATCGAAATGCTTGTCGAGCGAGGTGAAAAAGGCCCGCCGGTTAGGGAGATTCGTGAGACTGTCGATATTCGCGAGCCGTTTGTTTTCGGCTTGTGTGGCAACGAGATCCGAGAAGTTCTTGAATTGTGTGAAGGCGACGATCAGCATCGCCAGCGAAACCAGCGACGTATCGATCGCGATCGCCTCGAATACGCCGTTTCCCGAACTCAGGAACGTGACGACGAGCGCGCCGTTGACAATGGCGGTGACGGTGAACGCCGCCTTGATGACGTTCATCAGGCAGAAGATGACGCCGATGACCGTGATGGCCATGTAAAACGCGACATGAAGCTTGAATGCCGCGCCGCCATGAGGCAGCAGGGACAGCGACCATGCCGTGAACGAGATGGAGAAGACCCAGGCGAGCCTGCCGGAATTGCGCAGGATCGTAGCCGCGTCTTCCGCACTCACATGGAGTCTCGAAAGCCGCAACCACGAGAGCACGCGTACGAAACACAATGCTGTGAGCACGAGCGGACAGATTACGCCCTGCCAGGCGGGAATCACGTTCTCGTGGGGCAGCACCATGCCCCACGTGTTGACGACCAGCAGCCCATACATCATGGGAAGCTGATAGATCATCACGCGCAACTGCGCCAGCTTCAGGGCCGAGCTGTTTCCGGCGAGGAAAGTGCGCCGAATCGTTCCCCAATACTGGGCCAGAACGTTGAACATGGTCTTGCGAGTCGGAGCGGTCCCGTTGCAACCGCCGGGAACGAAATGTAATACCCCCGTTTACCACCGCTCGCGTTATTTCTGGAGGCAACGCGCGGGCTTTTCATCGTCGACGCGCGCCTCATTCTTCGGGGCTTTCAACGTGCCCTTAAACCGGTCTTCCCCGCACCAGGGCGGTCAATCGCAATGCAATGATTTCGGCGCAAACGTTTGGCGTCCTCAACTATATGGACGTGCCGCCGTTCGCTTCGTGGGCCGGCCTAAAGTTCGCGTAGCCGTTGCCGAAATACCGTCCATGGCGCGCAAACATCCCGACTATCCCGACAAACCTCCCATCTGGGCAGAGGCGCGCGCGCTCGAGGCAAGCATTCGCGCCATCCGCCGTGCGCAAGGCAAGAAGAACCCCGAGGACTTCCCGGCGGGAAGTCCTGAATGCACGGCTGCCATGGATGAATTCGTGCGCGACGTCTGCCGCGCCCTCGAGATCGATATCAACACGCTCGGCAAGGACTCCGGCGACTTTTAAGGTGCTGGGGCCATTCGTTCCCTTCTCGCGCGGGAATGCGATTTGCGAGCTTCGCAAGATCGATGACGAGTTCACGAGGTTGCGCGTGAAAACGACTTTTATGCTCGCGTTGTCGTCATGTCTCGGCGTGGCGTTGCTCACGACGCAGCCCGCACATGGCGCAGATCCTACCCTCACGCCCACGCCTGACGCCGCGCCGCCGTGCGGCAAGCTAGTAGGAACAAACGCCGCCGGCGGCTTCGCACTGCGCAGCGGCGAACCGGTCGATTTCGTGTCGGAGGGACAGGCCACGCATGGCACGCTGCTCGTCTTCAGCGATGGACCCGTATTTCGCGCGTACTGGCAACCCCAAGGCAGCGAAGAGAAGTACGCACTAGCCAACGCCGGTCCAGACAGCGTGCGCCTCGTTTCGACGCCTCCGCAGGGCACACCGACCGGTGGCGCCCAGCCCGGGGTCGCGACACAGCCGCTGCAAGTGCTCTCGTGTCCGAGGCTTTAATTCCGCTGTCATGCCGTTTGCGGTCGATGTCCCACCATGTGAACCACCCTTTCGTATCGCGTTGCGAGCGACTAGTCTTTAACGATTCCAAACGGACGAACGGTCCGGCCCGTGATTGGCGCACCGCGCAGCGGAGCCGGCCTCGAAGGAGACAGAAATGGAGCTTGAAAACCGCACCATGGCGCGCGTAATGGCAAGGCTCGTGCCGTTCCTGATCCTTTGCTATTTCGTGGCGTATCTCGATCGGGTCAACGTCGGTTTTGCTGCATTGCAGATGAACAAGGCACTCGATCTTTCCGCGAGCGCGTTCGGCTTTGGCGCAGGGATCTTCTTCATTGCCTATTTCTTCTTCGAGGTGCCGTCGAACCTGCTGCTCGAACGTTTCGGCGCAAGGCGCTGGATCGCGCGCATCATGTTCACGTGGGGCATCATCGCGGGCGCGATGGCGTTCATTCCGGACCTCGCCCGCTTCACCGGCATGTCGAACGCGCACGTATTCTATGGACTGCGTATCTTGCTCGGTATCGCCGAGGCGGGTTTCTTCCCCGGCATTATCTTTCTGCTGACGCTGTGGTTTCCCGCCAAATACCGCGCGCGCGTGGTGGGCTATTTCATGGCGGCTATTCCGTTGTCGACGGTGATTGGCGGCCCGATATCCGGATCGCTGCTTTCGCTGGACGGTAGAGGGGGGCTGGCGGGCTGGCAGTGGGTCTATCTGATCGAGGCAATCCCTGCGGTCGTGCTCTCCGTGGCCGTGCTGTTCTATCTGACCGACAAACCCGCCGACGCCGGCTGGCTAGCCGACGACGAGCGCCGCTGGCTCGTCGATCGCCAGGCGCAGGAGCGCCGTCATCGGGAGAAGGTGCGCTCGTTCAGCGTGCTGGAGGCGCTGATCAATCCGCGCGTGCTGGCGGTGGCGCTGATCTATTTCGGTGCGAATGCAACCAATTACGGCCTGAGCTTTTTTCTGCCGCAGATCGTCAAGGCGTTCGGGCTCTCGAACGTGCAGACAGGCTTCGTCACTGCGCTGCCCTACGCGGTGGGCGTCGTTTCTATGGTGCTGTGGGGTCGGCATTCCGACCGTCGGCTGGAACGCAAGCGTCACGTCGCATTTGCGCTGGCCGTCGCGGCCGCCGGTATTGCGGCTGCCGCGGGACTCGATAATCCGGTGCTCAAGATGCTCGCGCTTTCGATTGCGGGCTTCGGTATTTTCGGGTGCCTGCCAGTGATCTGGACGCTGCCGGCCGCGTTCCTTTCAGGCGCGGCCGCGGCCGGCGGCATTGCCGCCGTCAATTCGCTCGGCAATCTGGCGGGCTTTTTCGGCCCCTACGCAATGGGCTGGATCAAGGACAGCACGGGCGGCTTCGGCGCAGGCCTGCTATGTCTTGCGGGAGCCGGGCTCGTGGGCGCGGGCGCGGCGCTCGTCCTCCCTCACAACCCGGCGCTGGAAAAGCTCGACGATTCGCCGCAACGCGAAACACACGGGGAGGGCGGTGCGGTGAGGCCGTGAGCGGCGCCTATGCATTGCACGCTACTCATCTCAGGCGCGCCATCACAAGGGTCGTGAGTTTTCGATAGACGCGCCTCGCCTGGGCCCACGACAACGCCAGCTCGATGAGCCGCCCGCGTGCGTTGAGCACGACGATGCGCGATTCGTGCTTTGTTTCGCGATCCGCCCAACGCACCTTGTAGTCGCCGTGCAGCGGCCGAAAGTCGAAATCGCGGCCATGGGCCTGGGCCCATTGCGCGATGGATTCGATCAGCAGGTTTCCCACCGAAAACACGCTGAACGCCTCGTCATAAGTGGTGATCAAATACTCGACGCTGCGCGCGCCAACGAGATTGACGGATGCCGCCACCGGCTGCCCATCGACCTGCACGTAGGCGACGAGCGGCTGGGTGGTCAGATCGGTTCGCCTGGCAAGCTCGATGAAGAAATCGCGTACGCGGTCGTCCATCAAATAGGGCGACTCAATTCCACGCTTGAGCGCCCATTGGCGCTTGTTGGCGAATAGCCACCTCAATACGCGCTCGGTGTCCTCGGCGTTGCTGCACCATCCAAAACTGACCTCGCCTTCGCGCCGTAGCCGCTTCGCACTCGAACGCAGCGCGGCGCGCAGCGTCGAGTGCCGCGTGGCGAGGAAATCGTTCCATGTGGGCGCGGCGCGCAGGTTGATCGAATAGCCGGGCATCACGCGCCAGCGCTGCGGCAGCGCACGCTGCACCCAGGACTGCGGCGCGGCGTCGAGCGCATGTTGCAGCGCGCTGCCGTTTTCGAGCATCGGAATGTGGAGCACGTCGGCGTGAATCCGCAAAACGGCACGGACTGCCGCATCGTAAAGTTCCGCGCGCCGGGTGTCGGCGATCAGCGGGCCGCCGTATTCCTCGCCGCATCCGCAGCCCAGCGCCCGGGCCGTTCGCCACGCGCCTTCGCGCGTAATGACAACGGGCCATAGCGCCAGAAGGTCACGCGCGTCGTGCACCGTCGCGACTTCGACCTTTGCGCCGCTCTTCAGTGCCGCCGCGACGGCTGTCTCGCAGTAGGCAAAGCTGATGAATGGCGAGTGCGCCTCGGTTCCGGATATAAGCGCACGCCATTGGGGCTCGAATGCACGAAACGCATCGACGGTCTCGCACGTGCGCAACGCGTACCGGAAGGAAGCAGCCGGCGACGACTCGTATATCGCCACGACGGAGGTCGGCACTTGCGTCTCCTGAATGAATTCGTGGTGCTTGTGATTCAGCCTTCAATGGAAGTGCTGAGGCGGTCTTTAGTCGTAATGCGGCGATTGCGGTCGGCGAATGTGTCAGGGCGTGCGCCGCGCACGCTTTGCCAGACGACGACGTTCTCGTGGTCCTCAGGTCCGAAGCCGACTTCGTCGCGATCGTACGGAAATACGCCGGCGAACCAGCGCTTCAACTGGCGGGAGCCGTCGAAGACTTCGCCGCACACGGGGTTATCGTAGACGATGAAAAGATGCTCGATGGTGCCGCTCGCAAGGCCCGCTTCGAGTTTCTCGAGCAACGACGCCATCAGCTCGGGCCCGAATGGATTGAACAGAAAGACGACCACGTTGCCCGACGGCACCTGCAGATCGGCGACATTGGCGTGCAGCGCGCGAATGGGCGGCCGTTGTGGGAAGCGCCGCGCCACGACGGTCGCGTTCGCGTTCGCCGTTCGCACGAGGTCCGCGCTGATGTCGTAGCCCAGCGCCAAAGCAAACGGATACTCGGAGGCGACGATCATCGGCCGGCCTTTACCGCAACCGATGTCCATGAACGTATAACCGGTGATATCGCCCAGGGTGTCGAGCGCGCGGCGGATGATGGTCGGCTGCGAGCCCATGTAAGGCCTGAGTTGGGCGGCAAGATCGCAGTCGCGCTGCAGCGCGTTGGAATCGACCAGTCCGCTCGTGTTCGTGCCGTACAGGAGATCGATGGGGTGGCGCCGCAGACAGCCGGAATATACTGCGCGCAATACCGGGACGCGAATGCAGATGCGCCGTATCGGCGGAATGAACATCGCGCGCTGCACGCTGTCGGGCAACCGGGCCACGACATTCAGCAACGGTTGCTTCAGTGCGCGTCCGAGCGCGAATCGGGGGCCGCCGTGTGTCGTTGTTCGCATGGATCGATACGTTGTGAACCTTCTGGAAAGGGGTTGCCGATCCACCATCATCTCGCAGCGCGTCGCCAGGTCGCCGCCATTCACCGGTTGTATTTCGACAAAAGGCTCGAATTCGTGGCTTACTAACGAGTGTCATATGGTCGGCGTAATGTGGTGAGTGGTGAGCAGAGAGCCAGATCGTCATGGGTGCCGTGCCCTTTTTCCCGTTGTCCGGCGAAAGCGCTTTCATGGCGACTGCGTCCATACTCTCCCTGATGTTTCCGCCATTATTTCCGTGCCTTAATGAGTGTTCTCGCCTGGTTCGGCGGGAGTCATGCTCCGGCTTCGCAAGGTATCGGTGCAGGCGGGTCTCCAGGTTTTGTCTACGCAATACTCAATCGGAAGAGGCGAGACGATGAACGCGCGAGTAGATGCTGAAGCGCGCCGTAAGCGGTATGCAATGCACCGCCTTGGCCTGGCAATGAAGCGGCTGATGAACGCCGAAGCAGAACCCGATAAATTGATGGCGACGCGCTGGGTGAATGCCTGGAGCGCTTCCGTCGGCGAGCGGTGGTTCGCGGCAAGCCCCTATGGCAGGCTGAGTCAGGCGGCGTTAATGCGTGCCCCGTTAAAAGGCGCGACAGGTTCCCGTAATGTGCGGAAATCGGGAAAGCAATCGTCAATATGAAACAAAACGCATATTTAATTGACCAATGGGGCCGCGAAACGATATTGTCATAATTTAGACATTTCCGCGTTTACCTTGGCTCTTGCAGAATACGAAACCACCCATCCTTTGAGCGTTGAACTGGATGGCGTGAACTACGCGGGTACTTACCGCGTCATGGCCGGAAGCGTCATTGTCTACTTCGAAAGCGAAATCAAGTTCGCGCAGTACGGGACGAATCGCCCCGAGATCATCGCGCGCTGGGTGTTGACGGACCTCTGCCGTAAATCCGATTCCCGCAGGCGCAAAGCAGGCAAGCGTTGATTCGCGCACGCCGTCACAGAACTTCGCCCACGTTTTTCATCTACCCAGGCAACGCGCTTGTTGACGCTACTGCGCGCTAGCGTCCTTCGGTGCGACGTCGTCGCTCTTGCCGTCGTGCCATTGCGCGCGGATTTTCGTCACGACTACGGCCGGCAGCGGAATATAGTCCAGTGCCTGGATCGTCGGCTCGCCGTGCGTGAGCGCCCAGTCGAAGAATTTCAGCGTTTCAGCGTTGCGCGCAGAGTGATCCGGTGTCGCCTGCAACAGCACGTAGGTCGCGCCCATCACGGGCCATGCGTCCTTGCCCGGCTGATTGGTCAGCACCTGAAAGAGCGAGCTTGACCAGTCCGCATTCGCGGCCGCTGCGCTGAATGTGTCGATGCCCGGCTCCACGACCACGCCCGCCGCGTTGGTCATCGCCGTGTAGGTCAGACGATTCTGCTTCGTGAAGTCCCAGGCGACATAGCCAATCGCGCCGGGCAGGTAGCCCACGAACGTGGCGACGCCTTCATTCCCTTTCCCGCCTATCCCCAATGGCCAGTGAACAGTGGTGCCTTCGCCGACCTTGCGTTTCCATTCGGGGCTCACCTGCGAGAGATAGTGCGTCCAGATCAGCGTCGTGCCCGAACCATCGAGACGCCGCACGACTGCGATCGGCGTGTTGGGCATCTTGATCTTGGGATTGAGCCGCACGATGGCCGGGTCGTCCCAGAACAGGATCTTGCCGAGAAAGATCTGGCCCAACACCTCGCCGTTCAGCATCAACTGCCCGGCCTTGATGCCCGGGAGATTCACCACCGGCACCACGCCGCCGATCGCGGTAGGAAACTGCCGCAATCCGTCCTTGCTCAATTGCTCGCTCGTGAGCGGGGCGTCGGAGCCGGCGAAATCGACCGTGTGCGCGACGATCTCCTTGATGCCGTCCGTGGAGCCTGTGCTGCGGTAGATCACCTTACCGCCGCCGGATTTCTGGTAGGCGGTGGCCCAGTGGGAGTAGAGGGGGGCGGCGAGCGTGCTGCCGCATCCGGTCACGTCTTCGGCGCTGGCCGACAACGTGCAAATGCCGCAAACGAGCGCGGCAATCAGGGGGCGCAATGGTCTCACGAGCCTCTCCCGTTATTCATGTTTTCTGGGAAGTCGCGGAGTCTGTCTGGTCCGCGTACTGTCAATTACAGGATGGTGACAAGCAGGATTCAAATTGAATCCTGCTATCGTGCGGCGGTTTTATGACGAAGCGTTACGTGCGTGCGCACGAACAGATGATGAGGATAACAAACGAAATTAGTCCGCATCGGAAAACAGGCTGAGCCGTTCGATTTCCGCAGAGGAAATCGCGTGAACAAAGCCGCATTGCCTGCAACGAATCTTTCACAAAATTTCGCTACGGTAAGCAGGATTGACCCCGCGTTCGTCCTGACAAAACGCTTGTAATTCCTTTCGGAGACGCCACAGATGGCCATCAATACCCTTCGCCCAGTAGTTCGCGGCCCTTGTTTTGCCGCACGTCCTTCCCGACTTGCTATTGCCGCTGCCCTGGTTTGCGCCAGTGCAGGCGCGTCCGCTTCCGCGCAAGATACCGACGCATTTTTCGGCGGTTCGGGCCTGCTCGTCGTGAGCCGCAGTGTCTACGACAATGTGTCGAGCAACGTCACCCCGGGCATGACGCTGCCGCCCAATTGCAATAGCGCGCAGGCGAGCTGCCCCACGGGCGGCGCGCCCACTGACGGCACGTATCCGGCCGTCTGGAACAACGCGCTCTACGATCCGAGCTTCGGCATCACGGCGCGCATTTTCCTCGATACCATTACGCCAGGCGGCCAGGTCGTCCACACGCTGGAAGTGCCCAACAGTCTGCATCCGGGCCATGGCCACGACCAGCTCGTAACGAGCTTCAGCTCCAAGTCCGAACTCGGGCTCAACCTCTCGCGCGACGGCCGTTACCTGACTTTCATGGGCTACGTTGCGCCGGTCAATACGATCGACGTATCGAACTCGAATACGCCGGGCGCGATCGATCCGACGAATCCGGATGGTCAGGCGTTCTATCGCGCCGTCGCGCGGCTCGATGCCGAAGGGCACTTCTCTTTTACGGAGACGAATGCATACAGCGGCAATAACGGCCGCGCCGCATTGCTCAACAACGGCAACGACAACGGCGAAGGCAATGGCGTTTACTTCACGGTGGGCAACGCAGGCAACGGTTCGAATCCGCAGCCGGCAGGTGTGATTCTCGGTGCAGGTGCGCAATTCATCGAGGCGACGCATCAGCATGAGGCGCAGCAAACGCCGGGCACGCCCACGCCGCTCGCGAGCTTTTCGGTCACGCAACTCGGTGCGAAGGCCGACAAGGTCGGCAAGGACGACAACTTCCGCGGGCTCACCGTCTTCAACAACGTGGTGTACTTCACGAAGGGCAGCGGCGGCAACGGCGTGAACACAGTGTACTTCGTCGACACCACGGGCAAGGCGTGCCCTTCGGGCGGCGTAGGCGTGCCGGTGGCGGGCGCGAAACTGCCGTCCAACCCGCTCGCGTACGACGCCTCCACGTTGACGACCAGCGGCTTGCCGAGCAACGTATGCGTGCTCGCGGGTTTCCCGGCTACGCCGAACAAGACGGCGACGACGCTCTCGTATCCGTTCGGCCTGTGGTTCGCCAACGCCAATACGCTCTATGTGGCCGACGAGGGCGATGGCTATTCGGGCGGCACGGACCTCTACACGCACGCCGCGCAGCAGACCGGTGCAGGCCTGCAGAAGTGGGTGTACAACGCCGGAACGAAGTCGTGGAAGCTCGCCTACACGATCCAGAACGGTCTGAATCTGGGGACGTCGTACACCGTGGCCGGTTATCCGGTGGGCACGAACAGCGCGACCGGCCTGCCGTGGTCGCCCGCCACCGACGGCTTGCGTAACATCACGGGCCACGTCGAGCAGGACGGCACGGTCACGATCTGGGCGATCACCTCGACGGTGAGCGGCAACGGCGACCAGGGCGCGGACCCGAATCGCCTCGTCGCCGTGCGCGACGTGCTGCGCAACACCACGGCTTCGGGTGCGGCGAACGAGCGTTTCGTGACGCTGCGCAACGCGGGCTTCGGTGAAGTGCTGCGCGGGGTGTCGCTTGCGCCGGGCGGCCAGTTCGGCAAGTGGTTCTGATCGCCGCGCAGTCATGCACTAAAGGCCGGGCGTGCGTAGCGCCCGGCTTTTTTGTCACTGCGGCGTGCACGCTATTGGCTCTGGAATTTCGCAACGAGCGGCCCGAACACGTCGCTTAACGCAGTCATGCCGAAGCGCCGCTCGCTGCGGCTCGCTTCCACGTCGATGCGGCCGGTGTTGTAAACGTCGTGCAGATCGGTGATGAGCCGGCCGTGCTTCTCGCTGAGTCCGGCTTTGAGAAGCATCGGTGCCCACGATTCGCGCGGCAGCGCATGAGGCGTGATCGTGCGGCCGCTCGCAATGCTCAATGCCGTCGCGATGTCGTTCACGCTGACCCTCTGCGGTCCTTCAACGCTCACGATTCTCGGCGTGCCGGACTGATGCGATTCGAGCAGCAGTTCGGCGCTCGCCGCGCCAACGTCCTGTGCGGCAACCGTGGGAAAGCGGCGCTCCAAAGGCAGATGGAGGCTCGGCAGCGCACCGGTTGCGAGCGCGCCGGGCAAGAACGCCGCCCAGTTCTGCATATGTTCCGCCGAGCGCAGCAACACCAATTGCGTGGCAATGGGTTTCAGCTGCTTTTCCAGGTAGTGATAGAGCCGCGTGATGCCGGTATTCAACGCCAGCTCCGCGCCATAGTCGGAAATGGCGAGCAGCGTGGCGGGCGGGTTTTCGCGCAGGGCATCGGTGGCGACGTCGATCGTCGTGCGCATGGTCGCTTCGGGATCCGTATCACCGGATGGAACGGGACATAGCAGCTGGACGGCGTGTGCGCCCTTGATCGCGGCCGCGACCGAGTGCGCGTCTGTCAGGTCGGCGAGTGCGATTTCGCAGCCCAGCGCCGCGAGACTCTCGCCCTGACGAGCGTGGCGCACCACGGCGCGCACGGGCTTGCCCGCGCGGCGCAACGCGGCGGCGGTGACGCGCCCGGCTTTTCCCGCTGCTCCAAAAATCACGAACATGATCGCTTTCTCCTTGCGTGGTCTGCATCATCGTAGGCAGACGAACGCCGTATGGCGCGCAGGAACGGATGGCCTTGGACAGAAACGGATGATTGAATACGTCCACCATGGCGCGGTGCGCGAGCGTGGCCCGAATCCAGTAAACTGGCCGCAAACATCGCACGAATTCCCGCACGGCTTGAGCGTCGAAAAGGATTGCCATGAGCGCACTGACTGCAGATCCGCACCGGCACGCTGGAACAAGCGTCAGCCTGCGTTCGAGCGCCGGATTGGGCTGGCAGGGCGGTGGCGCCGAACTGCTGCGTGTGAGTGCGGGGCAGCATCGCTTTCCCGCCATGGCGTACCACCGCCTAGGCATTCATGTCGGCATGCCGGTGCGTGCGCGATGCGCCTGCGACGGCCGCCGTCAATCGCGGCTCCAGGCGCACGGCGACGCGGATGTGGTGCCTGCCGGGGTCGAAGGCGAATGGACCGATGATGCGGACTGCATGATTCTGCGCGTGTGGTTCGACGACCGCTTCGTGCGATCGATTGCGGAGCAGATGGAGAACCCGTGGGGTAAGCGCGAGATCCGGCCGCATCTGCAGTTGCGCGACCCGCGCATCAATTCGCTGGCTGGCGCGCTGCTGGCCGAGATCGATGCGGGAACGGCTTGCGATCCGCTATTTGCCGAGAGCATTTCCACGGCAATGGTCGTGCGGCTGCTCGGCGGCACGGGCGCATCAGAAGGCCGGGGCGCAACCATGCTTGCGACACACAAAGCGGCGCGCGTGACCGATTACATCGAGAGCCATCTCGATCGACGCCTCACGCTCGGCGAACTCGCGGCACTCGTCGACCTGAGCGTGCCACATTTCAAGGTCCTGTTTCGCGAAACGCTGGGGATGCCGGTGCATCAATACGTCGTGCGGCGGCGCGTCGAACGCGCGAGGGCGCTGCTCATCGAAGGCAAACTCAGCCTGAGCCAGGTGGCGCTCGAAGCAGGCTTCGCGCATCAGAGCCATATGGCGCACTGGATGACGCGGCTTCTCGGCGTTACGCCGCGCGCGTTCGCGAATCGTTCGTGAACGCGGCGACATCGTGAATCGTCGAATCGCCGCGGCTGCGCACGTTACCGGTTGACGTCCACCACGAGCCGCCCGCGCACATGTCCGGCGAGCAGATCGCTTGCGGCGGCAATGGCCTCGGCCAGGCCGATTTCTCGCGTAATCATGTCGAGCTGCTTCAGATCGAGCGTCTCTCCCAACGCGTGCCAGGCTTGCTGCCGCTGCGCAAACGGACGCGTGACGCTATTGATGCCGAGGAGGCTCACGCCGCGCAGAATGAATGGCGCGACCGTCGCGGGAAGATCCATGCCTTGTGCCAGGCCACAGGCAGCCACCGCTCCATCGGCGCACAGGCTTGCGCAGACATTTGCCAACGTGTGGCCGCCAACCGAATCGATCGCGGCGGCCCAGCGCTCTTTCTGCAGCGGGCGGCCCGGCTCCGATAGCGAGGCGCGGTCGATGACTTCGACGGCGCCAAGTTGCTTCAGATACTCCGCCTCTTGCAGCCTGCCGGTCGACGCCACCACGCGATAGCCTCGGCGCGTGAGCAGTGCGATGGCAAAACTGCCCACGCCACCGCTCGCGCCCGTGACGAGCACGTCGCCGTGCGCGGGCGTGATACCGTACCGTTCCAGCGCAAGAATGCAGAGCATGGCCGTGTATCCGGCCGTGCCGACCGCCATCGATTGCCGCGGCGTAAAGCCCGCCGGCAGCGGAATGAGCCAGTCGCCCTTGACGCGCGCCTTCTGCGCGAGCCCGCCCCAATGTTGTTCACCAACGCCCCACCCGTTGAGCACGACCGCGTCGCCCACCGCGTAGGCAGGGTTCGCGCTTTGCGCGACCGTCCCCGCGAAATCGATACCCGGAACCATGGGGAAGCTGCGAACGACCGGGCCTTTGCCCGTGATTGCGAGGCCGTCCTTGTAGTTCAGCGTGCTATAGCCGACATCGACGAGCACGTCGCCTTCCGGCAGGCGCGCTTCGTCGAGTTCGGCAACGAGCGCTTCATACGATCCGGATTCCTTATCAATGACGATGGCCTTGAACATGATGCATCTTGCTCCTGAAACGGTGAACGGTTGGCGTTGCCGCGGCTCACGCGCTCACGCGCGAGGCAACCCCGCGATGAAACCCCTAAAAAATGTCTCGAGTGGAGCCGCGCTGCGCACGAGCCTGGCGCGCAGCACGGCGCCTTCCCAGCCTATCCAGAAGAAAGCGGCGAGTGACGCAAGGTCGATTCGCTTTGCGAGTACGCCTTCGCGCTGGGCCTCGTGCAGGCATGCCACGATGCGCGCTTGCCAGCCCTGCAGAATGCGTTCGAGCGTGTCGCGGAAGTCGTCGGGCAGGATGTCCACCTCGACGCCGAGGTTGCCCACGAGGCAGCCGCGTGTATAGCGGTGGCGGGCCATGCCTTTGCTGGCGTCGTCTACGAAGGCGCCGAGCCGCTCGAGAGCAGGGCGCGTGTCGTCCTGCAGCCAGCGGTCGAGCTTCGCGCAGAAGTATGCATCGTACGCGCTCATCAACTCGCGCCCGAATGCTTCCTTGCTGTCGAAGTAGTGATAGAACGAGCCCTTGGGAATGTTCACCCGCTTGAGCAGGGCATCCAGCCCCGTGGCCGCGAAGCTCTGTTCGGTCAGCATTTCCATGCCGGCGCGAATGAGCGTGTCGCGTGTGTCGGCGTGCGCGCGCGGATCTTTCGGCGGCCTGCCGCGGCGCGGTTTGGCGATGATCGGTTCCATGTCGCCGATATTAGACCGATCGTCTATAAAATTCAAGCACGCAGTTGTGTTCGAGCTGCTAGCGGGCCAGCGCTTCCAGTTCTCCCCGCAGCACGCCCCATAATGTGCGGCCGGCCAGCAGGAACAGCAGCGGCGTGACCGTCGCGAGCAGAAAGATCGCGATGCCGTGCGTGAAGGGGCTCGGAGCATGGTCGGCGTAACGCTCGGCGCAACTCACCGAGCCCGCGAGCGGAAAGCTCACGGCCCACCACGAGAGCCGGAAGGGGCAGGTGATCGCGAGATAGCGCAACCGGCCGACGAGCACAGTGAGCAGGAACAGCGTGAGCATGTAGAGCGCATCGGCGAAGCGGTCCACTTCGCCCGTCACGGTCACATAGGCCGAAAAGCCCACGGCGAACGGCGCGAGCAGAATGAGGAGCGTCGGCTGCAGATTGTTGGCCATGGGCTCCTCGAACATGAGGCGCGAAAAAATCAGCGTGAAGAGCGGCACAGCGAAAAAGAGCCCCACGGCGAGCGCGAGCATCAAGACGCCGTTCACGCCCGTGATCTGGATGGCGGGCGTGGCGAGCGGGATGTCGATGAGCCCTACGACGGGCACGATCCACGCGGGTGTGGCATGGGACGGATGCTGACGCTGACTGAGCCAGCGCATGATCACGAACCACGCAAACACGATCATGCCGATGGCGCCGACGATCCACACCGCGCGCGCGAACGGCACGCTCACGTCGGCAAGCGGGATGGGCAGCAGTAACAGGCTGATGAACAGCGTCCCGAAGAGATTGCTCGCAATGGGATGATTGAATTCGGCTTTCACGGCATCGGGGCCGGTGACCCATTTCACGGCGTACCCGAAGCCGATCATCAGGAACGCCAGCACGGCGAGCACGCCGATCAACTGCGCGATCCACAGCGGCACGCCGTACATGCGGTGCGCGAGCCGCCACGCCGACGAGAGCCCGGCAAGCCCCATGACCGAGCCGAACAGCGCGACGGGCAGGTAACCGAGTCGTCCGGCTTGCGCGGTCGCCTTGGGGCTGCCAAATGATGCCGGCGTATCGAGATCGCTCATGCGTGGCTCCTGTGCCGCTTGAAAACACGCCAATAGATGTTTTCAAATATATGCAATGCGAAATATTTGTGGCGATTTCACACCACACGCGAATCATAGCGGCCTGATCGCGTTGGTGCGCTTACGCGAGTTCGCGTGCCTTAATCGTGTCGCTGGCGCGCACGAAATTGCCGGCCCCCAGATGGTGGATCGTGTGCAGGTCCGCGTTGCTGCTGTCGAGTTCCCAGTGGCCATTGCGGAAGACACGCGGCTCGGCCGCGGCAGCGATCACTTCGGCGAAGCACGTATCGTAGGCGTCTTCGGTGTGCCGTTCGGGAATCAGGCGGCATTCCATCCACGCGCAGCAGCCTGCTTCGAGCAGGGGCAAGCCGAGCTTCGGGCCCGTAATGGCGGCGATATCGAAACGCTGGAACTTGTCGGTCTCGCGGCCGCTGACGCTGCCCACGGCGTAGGTCAGATCGATTGCGGCGGCGCCCGGAATGATCACGCCGAACTTGCCGCTCGCGTTGATGAGTTCGCGCGTGAACGTGCGCTTGTCGATCACGATGGCGATGCGCGGCGGTGTGAATTCTACGGGCATCGACCACGCGGCCGCCATGACGTTGCGGCGCTTGCCGTCGCTGCTGGTGACGAGCACGGTGGGGCCGTGATTGATGAGGCGGCTCGCGTGTTCGAGCGCTACGGGCGTAAAAGTCGAGAGGGTTTGCATCGGGTGCCGGATTCGAGGTGAGTCGGAACCCGAGCGACTTTACCTCAGAAAGCGCAGGCGTGCGGCGAGACGCCGTCACGCCAAGCGAAAGACCGTAGATGCCGCGTAATTCGGGTACTTTGTTGATCGAATCAGGATACCCGAGCGCGGTTTGCGTTGGCGGCACGACGGCCGAAAGCCTGGCGGACCCAGCTTTGAGCGTTCACCACCAGCAGGCCGATCAGCACGAGCGCCGAGCCAAACAGGAACGCGGGCTCTACGCGCTCGTGCAGCAGCGCGACGCCGAACGCCACGCCGAACAGCGGCGTCATGAACGACAGTATGCCGAGGCGCGCGGCCAGATAGCGGCGCAGCAGCCAGAACCACACGAGATAGCTCACGAACGAGACGAGCAAGGTCTGGAATGCGAGGGAGGCCAGGGCGAGCGGCGTGCCGTGAAAATGCGCCTGGCCGGTCAGGAACGAGAACGGCACCAGCGCGACGAAAGCACCCGCCAGTTGATAGAAGAGCGTTTGCGTGGCGGGCGCCTCGCTCAGGCGGCTCGTGCGCACGACGACAGTGGTGAGCCCCCACGCCGCGCCCGCGCAAAGACCCATGAAGTCTCCGAGCAGCCACAACGGCGAGCCCGGGATGTCGGCGCCCAGCAGCGCGGGCCCGAGGAACGTGATGGCGATGCCCGCGAAGGCGATCGCAATGCCGCCCCATTGCAGCCGCGCGAGGCGTTCGTCGGGCAGGCGCAGATGCAGGCCGATTGCCGCGAACATCGGCGCGGTATAGAGAAACACGGCCATGTGCGAGGCATTGGTCCAGCGCAGGCCCATGGCCACGAACACGAATTCGAGCGCGAACAAGCCGCCTGTGACGAGCCCCGCGCCGCGCGCCACGCCCGGCAGCCAGCGCTCGCGCGAAACGAGCTGGTTGAAGAGCCACACGAGTGCCGCCGCCACGCCCGAACGCAGCCCGATCTGCAGCATGGGCGGGATGTCCCCGGCCACCGCCTTGATCGCGACCTGTTGCAGACCCCATGCGAGGCAGAGCGCCACCATGATGGCCACGGCCGTTGCGTCGACTTGCTTTCTCATTGCGGGCTCACTGATTTGAAGGATTCGGCTGAAGTTTGTTGGCAGTGGGCGTAGTATTGATGCGACGGGATGCGCGCATATAGCGCAAAACTGACAATCGATAGCCCCAGACCGCCATGCCCAAAACACCTGCCCGTGCTCGCCCGGCGCGCTACCTGCGCCTGCCGCCCTTCACCGACGTGCTGCCCACGCCCGTGTTCTTCCGCATGGAGCACATGCCTTCGCATGCCACCTATCCGCAGATGTGCCACCCGTGGGGCGAGTTCGTCTACGCGTTCAGCGGCACGACCGAGGTGAAGGCGGGGGACGAGCACTACATCACGCCGCCGCATCTCGGGCTCTGGATCGCGCCGGGCACCGAGCACGTGGGCTTCAACGAGCAGGAGACCGTGCATTGCTCGGTCTACATCAGCCGCGACCTGTGCACGCGCATGCCGGCAACGAGCTGCGCGGTGATGGTGTCGCCGCTCGTGCGCGCGATCCTCGAGCATCTGCGTGTGACGCCAGCGGAGGAAGAGGGCGAAGCGCAGCGCGCGCGTCTGTTGCGCGTGCTCGTGGATCAGCTGTCGACCTGCGCGACCACGGGCAGCTTCGTGCCGCATACCGACGACGCCGATCTCAACGCTATCCTCCAGGTGCTACGGCAGAATCCCGCCGACAATCGCTCGCTTGCAGAGCTTGCCGATGCATTTCACATGAGCGAGCGCACGCTCATGCGCCGCGCGCAAAACGAGCTCGGCATGTCGCTGACGGAATGGCGCCAGCGCATCCGGCTCGTCAACGCGCTGCCGATGCTGCATGCCGGGCGCAGCGTCGAGGCCGTGGCGCTGGATCTGGGGTACGCCACGTCGTCGGCTTTCATCGCAATGTTCCGACGATTGACGGGCACGAGTCCCGGACAGTTCGTGGCCCGTACGCGTTGAACATAGGGCTGCGCGTAACGTCGATTACGAAGCCTTACGAAACCCCACAAAACCCTAAAGATTCCCTGTGCGCGCGCCGTTAGAGCAGGCATGAAAGCCCTACTCACCCAAACCGACGCACGCTTCATCCTGTCGATCGCCCTCGAGCTGGCCGAGAGCCAGGCCGCCGCGGCCGGGGTTCAGCTCGAATCGGCGGCAGGATCGGCGATTACCGACGACGTGATCGTCGCCACGCTCTCGCAGTTCGCACCGACCGTGACGATCGACGAGTTTTACGGCCTGCTGGACCGGCCGGAGGTGCTGCACTGAGCGGCGCCGCGGCCGGCAAAGGCAAGCGGGCGCTCATGGCGTGAGCACCCGCAATTTCGTTGCGCAAGCAACGAAACTTCGGAGTATTAGAACTTCTGACGCAAGCCCACGCTCACGATGGCTTGCGACCGCGTGGCCGACGAGTGGCCGTTGCCCTTGTCGGACACCGAAGCGGTTGCCGCGACCGGATTGCCGGCTGCGTCGAGCGTCATGCCTCCTGCATGCTGGTAGCCCGCGAGCAGATACACCGTCGAGCGCGTCGAGAGATCATAGGTCGCGCCCACCGAAACGTTGTGGTACTGCGCGTCTTCATCCACACCTTCCACGGCGCTGCCGCGCGTGTAGCTGTAGCCCGCGAACAGATGCGTGCGCGGCTGCACGTTCCACTGCGTGAAAATGCCCGCAATATTGAAGATCGCATTGCCCGAGAACAGAGAATTCGCGCCCGAGCGATATTGCACGTTGCTGTAGTTCACGCCGACCACGGCGGGACCGAAGTCCCACGTTGCGCCCGCCGCCACCACCTGCTGCGATTGCGCGCTCGCATAGCCTTCGTTGATCGACGAGTTGAACGTACCGTCGTACGTGCCTTGCCACTTGCCGTAGGTGGGATCGTCGAGGCCGGTCTTGCTGTTGTCCGAGTGTTCATAACCCACGCCCATGCGCAGCGGGCCGTTTGCGTAGCCCGCGCCCACGCTCCAGGTGTTCTTGCGCTTCATGCTGCCCGCCTGGCCGCCGAAACCGTACAGCGCACCGAACGTGAAGCCCCCGTAGTTCGCGCTCGTGTACTTGATCGAGTTGTCGACGCGCGTGGTCTGGTCGAGGTCGTCGATGTCGCCCGGATGCGCGCCGAAGCCGCCGATGTAGTTCACGGGCGCGACCGGCCCGACGAAGTCGTCGAGCGAGGTGTACTGGCGGCCCATGGTGAGCGAGCCGTAACGCTGATCCGAGAGGCCCACGAAGGCCTGACGGCCGAACAGGCGCCCGCTCTGGCCCGAGGTGCCGTTCGTGATGTCGAAGCCGTCTTCGAGCAGGAAGATGGCCGCGAGCCCGTTGCCCAGGTCTTCCTTGCCCTTGATGCCCCAGCGGCTGCCCGAGAGGTTGCCGGTGGAGAGGCCCACGTTCGAATGGCCCGTGTAAGCGCCGGTGGTGCCGGTGCGCTCGTTGCTGCGATACGTGATGCCGGCGTCGGCAATGCCATACAGCGTGACCGAGCCTTGCGCCGATGCGATGCCGGCGAGCGAGAACAGGACTGGTGCGGCGAGCAGGTGTTTTCTCATCATTTGTTGTATCAACGTCTAAAGATCGCCTGTTGAGCGATTTCTGGTTTTGCGCGCACACGCCTGCGGTCTCGCGAACGAGACCGCAGGCATGAAACGCGGGGAGGGAAAAGTGCTACGCGGGGCGCGTTAGTGCTTGAGCGTTGCGCCAGGCGGCAGCCCCGGCGTGCTCACGGTGATGGTCTTGCGGACCCTCCCGACGTCTTCGGCGCTCACTGGCGCGCCGGTGTTGCCCCAGCTCGCACGCACGAAGGTGGACACGTCGGCCACTTCCTGGTCGGACAGACGCCAGCCGAACGGCGGCATCGTGAACGACGAGGGCGCGGATTGCGTGCCTTCGAGCGCGCTGCCTGCGAGCAGCACGTGAATCAGCGAAGTGGGGTCCTTGCCCTGCACGACCGGGTTGCCGCCGAGCGCCGGGAACACGCGCGTGTAGCCGCGTCCGTCGCTGCGGTGGCAGGCCATGCAGTTGTCGCGATAGACCGCTGCGCCGCGTGCGCTCGCGTCGCCGTTTTGCAGCTTGTGCGCGGCGGCGGGATCGTAGGCATACGCGGTTTCCTTCGGGTCACTGGAGGGCAGCGTCTTGAGGTAGCGCGCGATGGCGAGCAGGTCCGCGTCGTTCATGTGCTGCATGCTGTGCTGAACCACGTCGGTCATGCCGCCGAACGCCGCAGTATGCAGATTGCGTCCCGACTTGAGGAACTGCACGATGTCGTCCTCGCTCCAGTTGCCCAGGCCCGTGCGCGGGTTGCCGCGCAGGCTGGAGGGGACCCAGCCGTCGATCGGGGCGCCGCCCGCGAGGAAGTCGTCGCCTTCGAGGTCGGTGAGCGCAAGCTCCTGCATCGTGCGTGCGCGCGGCGTGTGGCACGCGCCGCAGTGGCCGAGGCCCTGCACGAGATAGGCGCCACGCGCGACGATCGCATCGTTGTAATGCGAGCCGTCGAACGCCTGCACCTTCGGCGCGAACAGCACGCGCCAGGCGCCGAGCGGCCAGCGCATCGAGAGCGGCCAGGGAATGTCCACCGCGCGGTTCTGCGCCTGCACGGGCCCGACGCCGTGCATGAAGTACGCGTAGAGCGCCTTCATGTCGTCGTCGGAGAGGCGTGCGTACGACGGGTAGGGCATCGCCGGGTAAAGCGTGTCGCCGTTCGGCCGCACGCCCTGGCGCACGGCCCTGGCGAAGTCGTCAAAGCTCCACTTGCCGATGCCCGTATTCGAGTCGGGTGTGATGTTGGTCGAGTAGATCGCGCCGATCGGCGTGTCGAACTTCAGGCCGCCCGCGAAGGGCCTTCCGCCCTGTGTGGTGTGGCAGGCAATGCAGTCGCCGGCGCGTGCGAGGTATTCGCCGTGCGCGACGAGCGCGGCATTCGGTTGCTCAGCCGCGTGTGCCGAAAATGCCATGAACGCCGCACACGCGAAAGTTGCGCGCGCAACGTTCGCGCCGATGGAAAAAATGTTCTTCTTCATGCGACTCTTCACACGCTCACCAGGGGACCGGGATTCTTCAGATACTGGTTGCGAATGGCCTTCGCGCTCCAGTAAGCGAGGGCGGCGACGAGGCCGGTCGGGTTGTAGCCGATCCCCTGCGGGAACGCGGAGGCACCCATCACGAACACGTTGGGCACATCCCAGCTCTGCAGATAGCGGTTGATGACGCTGGTGTTCGGATCGGTGCCCATCACGGCCCCGCCCACGAGGTGAGTGGTCTGGTAGCGGCGCGAGTCGAAGTGCGCGCCGAACTCGCGCGTGTAGACGTTGATGGCCTTCGGGCCCATCGCCTCGGCAATCTTCTGCATCTGGCCCGTCACGTACCGCGCCATCTTGATGTCGTTGTCCTTCCAGTCGAAGGTCATGCGCAGAAGCGGCTGGCCGTATGAATCGCGATAGGTCGGATCGAGGTCGAGGTACACGTCGCGGTACGACATGTTGGAGCCGTGCGCGTCCATCGAAATGGTGTGCGCGTAGTGGTCCTTCACGGCCTTCTTCCAGCCTGCGCCCCAGTTCGGCGTGCCCGCGGGCGTGGCGATGCCGCTGATCGGCTTCACGCCCGCCTGGTTCACCCAGAGCGGCGAGCCGCCCACGAAGCCGGGCGGACCGTGGTCGAAGTTGTCGGCGTTGAAGTCGTCCACGGCCACGCCGTTGCCGCCCGCACCGATGAACGGGTTCGTCCACGTGTCCTTGTCGAAGAACGCCGTGATGGTCGAGAGGTTCTGGTACGCGAAGTTGCGGCCCACCACGCCTTCGCCCGACACCGGGTCATAGGGCTTGCCGATGCCCGAGAGCAGCAGCAGGTGCACGTTGTGATACTGGAACGCCGAGACGATAACGAGGTCCGCGGGCTGGAACACTTCCTGGCCCGCCGGATCGATATACGTCACGCCCGTGGCGCGCTTTCTGGTGCCGTCGAGTTCGACGCGCAGCACGTGGCATTTCGAGCGCAGTTCGAAGTGCTTTTCCTGCTTGAGCGCGGGCAGGATGTTGAGATTCGGCGAAGCCTTCGAGTACATGTAGCACGCGTAGCCGCTGCAGAAGCCGCAGAAGTTGCACGGGCCCATCTGCACGCCATAGGGGTTCGTGTACGGCCCCGACGTGTTCGCCGAAGGCAGGCGGTAGGGATGCAGGCCGAGCGACTTCGACGCATCGAAGAAACGCTGCGCCGAGTACGTATTCAGTTGCGCGGGCAACGGGAAATTGTCGCTGCGCGCGGCTTCGAACACATTGCCGTCGCCGACCACGTTGCCCTTCACCTTGTACGCCTGGCCCGAGGTGCCGAACACCTTTTCCGCGAAGTCGAAGTGCGGCTCCAGTTCGTCGTAGGTGACGCCGTAGTCCTGGATCGTCATGCCTGCGGGGATGAACTTCTTGCCGTAACGCTCTTCGTAGTGGCTCTTCAGGCGCAGCTCTTCGGGCGTGATGCGGAAATGCACGCCCGACCAGTGCAGGCCCGCGCCGCCCACGCCTTCGCCGGGCAGAAACGCGGCGAGCTGGCGGTAGGGCAGGGCCGTGTCGTTCACGCCGTGGCGGATCGAGACGGTGGTCTTCGAAAGATCGAGAAAGAGCTTCTTGCGGATGTTGTACGTGAGCTCGTCGATGGTGTTGGGGTATGCACCGTCCGGGTAGGTGTCGCGATACTCGCCGCGCTCGAGCGCCACCACCTTCAGACCCGCTTCGGTCAGTTCCTTCGAGAGGATCGCGCCGGTCCAGCCGAAGCCGACCACGACGGCATCGACATGAGGTTTTTTGATCGCCATTTACGTACGCTCCCCGTTGATCGAGACCGGGCCGTACGGATAGGGCTTGCCGTTCTGGTTCACGAAATCCATGAAGTCGGCGCGTGCGCCGGGAAAGCCGATCATCTTCCACGCGGCCATGTTGCGGTTGCCGCCGTGGATCGGGTCGCAGAAGTAGCCTTCGCGCGTGTTCTGCAGCAACTGCCCGAAGAACACGGAGGCCGGCACGCCATCCAGCTCGACCTTGCCCGCCTCGAGCGCGCTGAGCACGCTGTCGCGCGTGCTGGCGTCGAGAGCGTCGAAGTCCTTGCCGTAGGCCTTCGCGCAGTACGCGTTCACGGCCTTGATGCCGAGCCGGTAGATGTCGCGCGGCACGAGCTTCAGCTGGTAGCCGAGTTCAGGCACGCCTTGCTGGAACGGCCCCTGCATGTACCAGAGCGCGCCGTGCGCGTAGGGCGTGTCCATCTGCCGGTCGATGAATTCGGGCACGCCGGCTTGCAGCGCGCCGGGGCCTTCGGAGTCGGCGGGAATCAGACGGTCGGTGGCGGCTTCGACAAAGGCCCACTCGCGCGCGTCGAAGAAGCGCGGCTTATAGGCGACGGCCTGACCGGCTTCAGGCCTGGCGTTGGGCGCAGAGGCGGCGCTGCCCGCCGCGGCGGTTTCGCTCGACGGCTGCTTGCCGCCCTCGCAGCCCGCCAGTGCGCTGGCGGGTACGAGCACCGCTGCCGTGCGCAGGAAGCCGCGGCGTGTCGTGAGAGGAGATTCAGACATGGTGGGATTCTGTATGAGTTCGGCGCGGTGTGGTTCGACCGTGTCCGCGTAGCCATCCTGAGTTGTTGCGCGTGACATCCGCCGCGGCTGCCACGGAACGGAATGTTAAATGGAACCGGTTCCACGATTGGAGCGCAATTCTACAATATACCTTTACGGGGCCGGTCCCGACCGCGCAAGGGCGAGCGGACCACGGTTGTCATACCCTCCGAACAAACCCCAACAAATGCAACAAGTTGTTTGACAACTACGGTGGGCCGGTGCTACTGTGCCCGGTATTGACAACCCACCATCCCAGCACGAGGCCTCATGAACGTGTCCCCGATTGTCGAGAGCGAATTCGCCTCGACTGTGATGGCAGTGCCGCCGCTCGCACGCCGCCCCGACTTCTCCCTCGACGTCGAACAGAACCGCCAGCTGATCCGCCATATGGAAGCGGGCGGTATTCGCACGCTGCTGTACGGCGGCAATGCGAATCTGTACCACGTCGCCGTGAGCGAATTCCGCGAGTTGCTTGACATGCTCGCCGGCCTCACCGCGCCCGAAACGCGCGTGATTCCGGCCATCGGCCCTGACTACGGCAAGATGCTCGACCAGGCGCGCATCCTCGCGCAAACGCAATACAAGACGGCCATGGTGCTGCCGCTCTCCGGTTTCACCACGCCCGCAGGCGTCGAAGCCGGTCTCGCGCGCATCGCCGACACCGCCGGCATTCCGCTCACGCTCTATATCAAGAGCGAAGACTATGTCGACGTCGACACGCTCGTGCGCCTGATCGACCGCGGCACGCTCATTGCGGTGAAGTACGCCATCGTGCGCAAGGACCCGGCGAACGATCCGTATCTGCGCCGCCTGCTGGAACGCGTGCCGGCCTCGAAGGTCGTCTCGGGCATGGGCGAGCGTCCGGCGCTGGTCCACGTGCGCGACTTCGGTCTGGCTGCCTGGACCACGGGCTCGGGCTGTATCGCTTCGAGCGCCATCATGGCGCTCCTGAAGGCCGCGAAGGAGGGCCGTGCGGAAGAAGCCCAGCGCCTCTACGATGCCTTCATGCCGCTCGAAACGCTGCGCGACAACATCTCGCTCATCCGCGTGCTGCATGACGCCGTGACGCTCTCGGGCATTGCCGACATGGGTCCGATCCTGCCGCTGCTCTCGCAGTCGCCCGCTGAGGCGCTGCCGGCGATCGGCGACGCGGCCAGGGCGCTGCTCGCGTTCGAGCAGAAGCTGGCCGCAACGGCCCAGACCGCCAGCGCATAAATGGCAGATAGCATTTGAACGGAGCGAACATGCAGATTACTGGAGCCATGTTGTTGGGCGCGCAAGCGGTGCGCGGCGAGGCGGGCGAGATGCGCGCCTTCGCGCCCGCGCTCGGCCAGGAGATCGAGCCGTCGTTCGGCCTCGGCGGCAAGGCCGAAGTCGCGCGCGCCTGTGAACTCGCGGCGCAGGCGTTCGACGCCTTCCGCGCCGCGCCGCACGAAACGCGTGCGCGCCTGCTCGAAGCGATCGCCGAGCGCATTCTCGGCACCGGCGACGCGCTGATCGAGCGCGCGCATCTCGAATCGGCGCTGCCCAAGGCGCGCCTCGAAGGCGAGCGCGGCCGCACGGTCGGGCAGCTGCGCCTTTTCGCGTCGCTCGTGCGCGACGGCCGCTGGTGCGGCGCCGTGCTCGACTCGGCGCTGCCCGAGCGCAAGCCGCTGCCGCGCTCGGACCTGCGCGCGCATCGCATCCCGCTCGGCCCGGTGGCCGTGTTCGGCGCGAGCAACTTCCCGCTGGCGTTTTCGGTGGCGGGCGGCGACACGGCTTCGGCGCTGGCTGCCGGCTGCCCGGTCGTCGTGAAGGCGCACCTCGCGCATCCGGGCACCTCGGAACTCGTGGGCCGCGCGATCCAGCAGGCCGTGGCTGACGTCGGCCTGCCCGAAGGCGTGTTCTCGCTCGTGTTCGGCGGCGGCAACGAAGCGGGCGAAACGCTCGTGGCGCACGCGGCTATCAAGGCCGTGGGCTTCACGGGCTCGCGCCGCGGCGGTCTCGCGCTTTCGCACATCGCGGCCGCGCGTCCCGAGCCGATTCCGGTCTACGCCGAAATGAGCAGCATCAACCCGATGTTCGTGCTGCCCGCGGCGCTGGCCGCCCGCGGCGATGCGCTCGCGCAAGGCTTTGTCGATTCGCTCACGCTGGGCGTGGGCCAGTTCTGCACGAACCCAGGCCTCGTGTTCGCGATCGACTCGCCGGAACTCGACCGCTTCGTGAAGGCGGCGAGCGCCGCGCTCACGCAGAAGCCCTCGCAGAGCATGCTGACTCCCGGCATCGCCTCGACGTATGGCGAAGCGATTGCGGCGCGCAAGCAGCTGCCGGGCATCGAGAATCTCGCCGAAGGCACGAAGACAGAAGCGCATTGCGACGCGCTGCCGGTCCTCTTCAAGGCGAGCGCCGAGCAGTTCCTCGCCCAGCACGCGTTGTCGGACGAGATCTTCGGGCCGACCTCGGTCGTCGTGGCGTGCCGCGACGAAGCCGAACTCGCGCGCGTGGCGGAGCACCTCGAAGGCCAGCTCACGGCGACGCTGCACATCGACCGCGACGACTACGCGATGGCCGCGCGCCTCTTGCCGATTCTCGAGCGCAAGGCCGGCCGCATTCTCGCCAACGGCTTCCCGACGGGTGTCGAAGTCTCGTATGCGATGGTTCACGGCGGCCCGTTCCCGGCCACTTCGGACGCGCGCTCGACTTCGGTGGGCGCGATGGCGATCGAGCGCTTCCTGCGTCCGGTCTGCTACCAGGACCTGCCGGCCGAACTTTTGCCGGTCACACTGCAGAACGACAATCCGCTCGCGCTGTGGCGTTTGCGCGACGGCGAGCTGGTGAAGCAGTAATCCCGCGAAAGCGGTCAGAAAAGCGCCTGCAGAAGCCTTGCAGGCGCTTTCTCCAAAAGGAGCCCGACAAGAGGCTCACAGTAGTCTCACAAAGAGCCTGACGTTGCTTGACAACTTGATGCGTGGTTCGGCATCCTGTGTCCGGCTTTGAAAATACAAGAATCGACGGGTCGCGTAGAACAAATTCCATAAACAGAGATGTGAGGAGATGCGATGTTCGATGGACGTTTGAAGGCCAGGGTGCTGGCCGTGTGTGTGGCGGCCGCCGCGGCGCTCGGCATGAGCGCGGCAAAGGCCGATCCCGTTTCGCTGAACATAGTCGACGTGGCCGGTAACCTGCAGCTCACGCAGAAGGCTTTCGAAGCGTTCAAGGCGAAAAACCCGAATCTCGTCTCCAACATCACTTACACCAACGCGCCCGCACCGCAGTTGCCTGGCAAGATCAAGGCCATGCAGGCCGCCGGTCGCGCCGACATCGATCTCGTGCTGACGGGGACCGACGCGCTCGCCGCCGGCATCGAACAGAATCTCTGGATGAAGCTGCTGCCCGACCAGCAGGCCGCGCTGCCGGGCGTGCTCGACAAGTACGCGCCGGGCGCGCGCAAGATGCAGGACCTGGCGCAAGGCTACGGCCTCGAAGTGGCGTACATGCCGGCCGGTCCGCTGATCGAATACAACCCGGCCAAGGTCGCCAGGCCGCCGCAAACGCCGCAGGAACTGCTGACGTGGTGCAAGGCGAACCCCGGCAAGCTGATCTATGCGCGTCCGGCCAACTCGGGGCCGGGCCGCACGTTCCTGATGGGCCTGCCTTACCTGCTCGGCGACAAGAACCCGCAAGACCCGATCAACGGCTGGGACAAGACCTGGGCGTTCCTGAAGGAGCTGAACTCGTGCGTGCCGTACTACCCGGGCGGCACCTCGGCGGTGATGAAGGAATTGGGCGAAGGCACGCGCGACATGACCGTGACGGTGACGGGCTGGGACATCAACCCGCGCGCGCTCGGCATCGTGCCGGCGGACTTCAAGGTGCAAGCGTTCAACAACATGACGTGGGTGAACGACGCCCACTACATGGTCGTGCCGAAGGGCGTTTCGAAAGAGAAGCTCGCGGTGCTGCTCAAGCTCATGAACTTCATGCTCGAGCCGCAGCAGCAGGCCATGACGTATGACGACGGCTACTTCTATCCGGGCCCGGCAGTGAAGGACGTCACGCTGCAGATGGCGCCGAAGGAAAGCCAGGACGTGATCGCGAAATACGGCCGCCCCGAGTACGCGAAGTGGCTCACGGCCTATCCGCATGTCCAGCCGCTTTCGGCGCAGGCGATGGTCGCGGCGTTCCAGAAATGGGACCGCGAAGTCGGTTCGCAGAAGTCGCAGTAACGAGAGGAAGAATCAGCAATGGACGGACGGTATTCGAGTCGCTCATTCGGGTTGAGTGCCGTCCGCGTTCCATTCGTACGTAGTTGATCTTGTTGATCAGGAACGTGTCATGAAGCATTCTTTCGATCGCCTGCGCCTCGACTCGGTGTGTCGTAGCTTCACTAGCGCAGAGGGGACGCAGCTCGCCGCGCTGCGCGGTCTCGACCTCGACGTTCGCCGCGGCGAATTCATCGCGCTGCTAGGGCCGTCGGGCTGCGGCAAATCCACGGCGCTCAATTGCATCGCCGGTCTGCAGCCGCTCACGAGCGGCAGCATCTGGCTTGACGACCAGCGCATCGACGTGTTGCCGCCCGAGAAACGCGGCTTCGGCATGGTGTTCCAGAATTACGCGTTGTTCCCGCACATGACGGTGCTGGAAAACGTCGGCTTCGGCCTGAAAATGCAGGGCGTGCCGCGCGAAGAGGCGAAGCGCCGCGCGCGCGAGGCGCTGCAGCTCGTGCAGCTCGTCGGCCATGAAAACAAGCTGCCGGGCCAGCTTTCGGGCGGCCAGCAGCAGCGCGTGGCGATTGCCCGCGCCATCGTCATCGAGCCGCCGCTCGTGCTGATGGACGAGCCGCTCTCTAACCTCGACACCAAGCTGCGCATCGAAATGCGCGCGGAAATCCGCCGCATTCACGGGCAGCTCGAACGCGCCACGATTTACGTGACACACGATCAGGACGAAGCGCTTTCGATGGCGGACCGCATCGTCGTGATGAAAGAGGGCGTCGTGCAGCAGGTCGCGACGCCGAAGGAAGTGTATAGCCGCCCCTCGAATCTGCACGTTGCGCGCTTCATGGGCTTTCGCAATGTGCTGCCGTTCGCCATGACGGGCGAGCAGGGCGCGCATGTTGCGATGTCGTCTTCGGGCATCACGCTCACAGGCGTGCCGATGGGCGAGCTGAACGGCGGCGAAATTTCCGTGGCCATGCGCCCCGAGGATTTCGAGCGCGCCAACGCGGGCGATGCGAACGCCTTCGACGTCGAAGTGGAAATGGTCGAATACGGCGGCCGCGATTCGCTGCTGCTCGCCAACGCGCCGTTCGGCAAGCTGTGGGCGCGCGTGGAAGGCGAATTCGAAGCGGGCGAGCGCGCCACGCTGCGCGTCGCGCCTTCGCACGTGCTGGCCTACGCGGAGCGTGCGTCATGAGCACGCTCCTTCCGTCGCTGGTCAAGGCGCCGCGCGATTCTCGCGGCTGGCTCATCACGCCCGCGCTCGGCTTCATCATCGCGATGTTCCTCTATCCGTTCGCCTACGGTCTCGTCCTGTCGTTCAGGCCGATGAACGGCGGGGGCATGTTCGCGAATTACCTGCAGTTCGTTCACGACCTTTCACTCTGGCCCACGGTGTTCGTCACGCTCAAGCTGGCGGTGCCCGCGACGATCATCAATGTCGGGCTCTCCCTGCCGGTGGCCTTCGCGCTGCGCCGCAAGTCGCCGTACCAGAAGCTCGTGACCACGCTGCTCGTGATTCCCGTCACGCTCGGCACTGTGCTGATCGCCGACGGCATGCTCAGCTACTTCGGCCCGAACGGCTGGTTCCCGCAGGCGCTGCACGCACTGCATCTGTATACGAACGAAGAGATCCGGCTCACGCACAACTATTGGGGCGTGCTGATTTCGCTGATCGTTTCGGGTTTCCCGTTCGCGTTTCTGCTCACGCTCTCGTACGTCACCGGCATCGACCCGACGCTCGCGCGGGCGGCGGCCACGCTTGGCGCAGGCCCGTGGCAGCAGTTCCGGCAAATCTATTTGCCGCTGCTCGCGCCCGGTCTCACGATGGCCGCGTGCCTGTCGTTCGTGCAGGCGTATTCGGTGTTTCCTTCGGCGGTGCTGCTCGGTGCGCCCGCGGGTCCCACGCGCGTGATCTCCATTGCGGCAGCGGAGGCGGCGTTCGAGAGCTATGACTACTCGCTCGCCTCGACCATCGCCATCGTGATGGGCTTCGTGCAGTTGATCGTCGTGGCCGCGATGTTGAGCGCCAAGCGCTTCTTCTACTCGGGCCCGGTGAGCGGGGGGAAAGGCTGATGAGCGCCCATCAACGTAACGCGGCCGGCCTCGGCGCGGGTGCGCAGGCGGGCGAGGAGCGTAGCGCTCCTGCCGCTAACGTTGCGCAGGCGAGGGCCGCTTCGCGCCTGCCCGACGTGCTCTGGAAAGTGTTCGTCTGGGGCGGCGTGGTGTTCTTCCTGCTCAACGTGGTGCTGCTGATCGCCACGGTGGGCGTGAACTCGATCGCCACGCGCTGGTTCGGCACGCCGCTGCCGCAGGGCTTCACGCTGCACTGGTATGCGCAGGCGTGGCGCGACTTCCAGCTTTCGAGCGTGCTGTGGGTGACGTTCGAAGTGGTCGGCTCGGTCGTGCTGCTCTCCATCGCGCTGGGCGTGCCCGCGGCCTACGCTCTGGCGCGCGCGCAGTTCCCAGGCAAGCGCATTGCCATGCTCGTGTTCCTGCTGCCGCTCATGGTGCCGCCCGTCACGTACGGTATTCCGATGGCGACCGCCATGTACCAGATCGGCCTCGCGGGCACATTGCCCGGCGTGATCCTCGCGAACCTGGTGCCCGCGCTGCCGTTCGTGATCCTCGTGATGACGCCGTTCATCGAGCAGATCGATCCGAACCTCGAGTCGGCCGCGCGCATTTTCGGCGCGAACACGCTGCGCTATTTCCGTTATGTATTGCTGCCGCTCCTCGTGCCGGGGATGCTGGCGGCCGGGCTGCTCGTGCTGGTGCGCACGATCGGCATGTTCGAACTCACTTTCTTTACCGCCGGGCCCGACACGCAGACGCTGGTGGTTGCGCTGTACTACGCCGTCTTCTCGACGGGCGTGCGTGCGCCGCAATCCATCGACGCGATGGCCATGATCTACATGGCCATCACGCTCGCGTGGGTGCTGGTGGCACTGCAGTTCGTCAGCCCGACACAGCTCGTGTCGCGCGTGAAGGAGCAGCGCTAGGGCCGGCGGCTTTACTGGAAACACCTGGAGCAACGCAAGATGAGCAAGAAGCGAAAGACCCCCGAAGAACTGCGCAGCCACCGCTGGTATGGCGTGAACGACCTGCGGTCGTTCGGCCATCGCTCGCGCACCGCGCAGATGGGCTACAGCCGCGAGGAGTACGCGGGCAAACCGGTGATCGCCATCCTCAATACGTGGAGCGAGATCAACCCTTGCCATACGCACTTCAAGCAGCGCGTGGAAGAGGTCAAGCGCGGCATCTGGCAGGCGGGTGGTTTCCCGATCGAACTGCCGGTGCAGACGCTTTCCGAGCCGTTCCAGAAGCCCACCACGATGCTCTATCGCAACTTCCTCGCCATGGAGGCGGAAGAGACGATCCGTTCGTACCCGGCCGACGGCGTCGTGCTGATGGGCGGCTGCGACAAGACCACGCCCGCGCTGCTGATGGGCGCGATCTCGATGGATCTGCCGACTATTTTCCTGCCCGCGGGTCCGATGCTCAACGGCAACTGGAACGGCGTGACGCTCGGTTCGGGTTCGGACACCTGGAAGTACTGGGCCGACCTGCGCGCGGGCAAGATCACCGAAGAGGACTGGAAGGGCGTGGAAGGCGGCATTGCACGCTCGCCGGGCCACTGCATGACGATGGGCACGGCATCGACGATGACGAGCGCCGCGGAAGCCTTGGGCTTCACGCTGCCGGGCTTCGCCTCGATTCCCGCGCCGGACTCGCGCCACGCGCAGATGTCGGCGAAGACGGGCATGCGCATCGTCGAGATGGTGTGGGAAGACCTGAAGCCGTCGGACATCATCACGCGCAAGTCGGTCGACAACGCCGTGACCACGTGTCTCGCGCTTTCGGGCTCGACCAACGCGATCGTCCACATGATCGCGCTTGCGCGCCGCGCCGGTGTCGATCTCACGCTCGCGCAGTACGATGAAATCGCGCGCCGCACGCCGGTGCTCGCGAACATCCGCCCGACCGGCAAGTACCTCATGGAGGACTTCTACTACGCCGGCGGCCTGCGCGCGATGCTCAAGGAACTCGGCGAGCTGATCGACGGCACGCAGATGACCGTGAACGGCAAGACGCTCGGCGAAAACATCGCCGACGCGCAAATCTACAGCGAAGAGGTAATCTATCGCCGCGCGAAGCCGCTCATGCCGGATACGGGCCTCGCCGTGCTGCGCGGCAATCTCGCACCGGACGGCGCCGTCATCAAGCCCGGTGCGGCGGAAAAGCGCCTGCACGTGCACACGGGCAAGGCCGTAGTGTTCAAGGATTACAACGACATGGCTGCGCGCATCGACAGTGAAGAGCTCGACTGCGACGAGAACAGCGTGATCGTGCTCCAGCACGCGGGTCCTGTCGGCGCGCCGGGCATGCCGGAGTGGGGCCAGCTGCCGATTCCGCAAAAGATTCTGCAGAAGGGCGTGCGCGACATGTTGCGTATTTCCGACGCGCGCATGAGCGGCACGAGCTACGGCGCATGCGTTTTGCACGTGGCGCCGGAATCGTTCATCGGCGGTCCGCTCGCCCTCGTGCAGGACGGCGACCTGATCGAGCTGAACGTGCCGGAGCGCCGCCTGAACGTGCTGATTTCGGACGAGGAAATGGCGCGCCGCAAGGCCGCGTGGGTCGCACCGGAACCGCGCTTCAGGCGCGGATATGGCGCGATGTACCAGATGCACGTCATGCAGGCCAACAACGGCTGCGAGTTCGACTTCATGCAGCGTGACGGCGTGGGCGGCTCGTGCGCCAGCGCCGGCGGCGAACCCGAGATTCACTAAGGAGACGAATTCGGCCGGGAGCGCTTCAGGGGTGATGCGCTCCTTGCCGGACAGGAGGCAATGTAGCAACCAGGGTTTTAACGAGTATCAAACCACAACGACTAAAGATAGGACGACTGATGAAAAAGACTATCCTCGCTTCCGCGCTTGGACTCGCCGCGCTGGGCGCTCACGCGCAAAGCAGCGTCACGCTGTACGGTATCGTCGATAACGGTATTGGTTATCAAAGCAGCTCCACCTCGCTGGGCAAGACTTCTGGCGGACGTTCGCTCGTCAAGATGGCGCAGGGCATCTGGGCCGGTTCGCGCTTCGGCTTGAAGGGCGGCGAAGATCTGGGCGGCGGCACGCGCGCGATCTTCACCCTTGAAGAAGGCTTCAATTCGGCAACGGGCGCACAGCAAACCACGAACCTGATGTTCAGCCGCCAGGCGTTCGTGGGTGTCACGAACGCGAACTACGGCACGCTGACGGCCGGCCGCCAGTACGCCCCGTACTACACGCTGCTTTCGCCGTACAGCCCGACCACGTGGCTGACCGGCGCATACGGCGCGCACCCGGGCGACATCGACTCGATGGACACCATCTATCGCATCAACAACGCGCTGGTCTATACCTCGCCGAACATCGCGGGCCTGACCGTGAGCGGCATGTATGCACTGGGCGGCGTGGCGGGCAGCACCGGCGCAGGCCAGACGTGGAGCCTTGCCGCGCAATACCTGCACGGTCCGGCAGGCATCGCCGTAGGCTTCGAGCGCCTGCACAACGCGACGCCTAACGGCGGCGCATGGAGCGCGAACTCGACGGCTTACAGCAACGGCGAGCCGGGCGTGTCGGCTCTCACGAACGGCTTCCAGACGACACAGTCGCAGCAGCGCCTGGCTGTGACAGCTGGCTACCAGTTCACCTCGCAGTGGGACATTTCGGTGGCTTACTCGAACGTCCAGTACATTCCGGGCACGGGTTCGTCCTTCCACGACACGCAGATCTGGAACACGGGCGGCGTCGTGCTGCACTACAAGCCGATCACCGTGCTCGACCTCGCGGCTGGGTTCTCCTACACGCGCGCGACCAAGGCCAACGGCATCCAGAGCTCGGCTTCGTACGCACAGTACAACCTGTCGCAGTACTACACGCTGTCGAAGCGCACGGGTCTGTACTTCGTCGAGGCGTACCAGCGCGCAGGCGGTCAGACGCTTGGCACGAACGGCGCGGGCAACATCATCAACGCGACTGCCGACATCGGCGATGGCCAGAACAGCGCGCCGTCCTCGTCGCGCAGCCAGGTGGCGGGCGCGATCGGTATCATTCACCGCTTCTAAGTCTTCACGCTCCGAAAGCAGTATGTTCGGCGGTGCCGGGTCGATAACCGGCGCCGCCGTTTTTTTTGCGGGCAGAGGTAGTAGAACATCTAATCTTCGAATATCCGGCCGAATCGATAAGATCCTGCGATGTTTCACGGAGAATCGGCATGACATTCACGACTTCCGCGCTTCATCTCTCCAACGTCAGGCTGGCCGACGGCCAGCGCGTTGGCGTCGCGCTCGCCGATGGCCGCATCGAGGCAATCGGACCCCACGTCGCGGCACAGCCGGGCGTACCAGTCGTCGACGGCGGCGCAGGGCTGTTGCTGCCCGGATTCGTCGAAGGCCACACGCACCTCGACAAGAGCAACTGGGGCCGCCCGTGGTATCGCAACGAGGTAGGGTCGCTGCTCACCGACCGCATCGCCAACGAGCGCGAATGGCGCAGGACCTCGGGCCACGATGCCGCCGCCCAGTCGCTCGCGCTGGCGCGTGCATTCGTGCAGGCCGGTACGACGCGCCTGCGGACCCACGTCGACATCGACACCGACGCGCGGTTGCGCTACCTCGAAGGCGTGCTCGCCACGCGGCAGACGCTGCGCGATGTCCTCGACCTGCAGATCGTCGCGTTTCCGCAGTCGGGCATGCTGATCCGGCCCGGTACGGTCGAACTGCTCGACAGCGCACTGGCGGCCGGCGCCGACGTGCTCGGCGCGCTCGACCCGGCGCTGATCGACGGCGATCCCGTGGCCTCGCTCGATGCCACGTTCGCACTGGCGGAGCGCCATCGCAAGCCGATCGATATTCATCTGCACGAACCCGGCGAGGTCGGGGCGTTCACGCTGAAACTGCTGCTCGATCGCGTGCAGGCGCTCGGCATGCAAGGCCAGGTGGTCGTGAGTCACGCGTTTTGTCTGGGCGCGTTGCCGGAGCGTGTGCGCGACGCATTGATCGACCGTATTGCGCAACTGCGCGTGGCGCTGCTGACGAGCGCGCCGCCTTCGTGCCCGGTTCCGCCGCTCAAGGTCTGCCGCGACAGGGGCGTGACGGTGTTCGGGGGCAACGACGGCATTCGCGACACGTGGTCGCCGTATGGCGTGCCCGACATGCTCGAGCGTGCCATGTTGATCGGCTTGCGCTACGACTTGCGGCGCGACGACGATATCGCTATCGCATTCGACTGCGTGAGCGTGGCCGCCGCGCGTGGCTGCGGTTTCGCCGACTACGGTCTGCAGGTTGGGGCGCGGGCGGACCTCGTCGTCGTGGACGCGGAGAGCGTCGCGCAGGCCGTCGTCGCGCGGCCCAAGCGCAAGCTGGTTGTCGCGAATGGATGTGTCGTCGTGCGTGATGGGGAGTGGATCGTGTAAGTGATCGGTGGGACATGCAGCACGGCGGCGCGTTCGGTCCGCCAAAAAGCGCTTCGCAGATTGCCAGGTCAGGGCTCGGTTCGACCCTTCTCTGTCGTTCCACTTAGAACAGCGGATGCAACTTCTGCGTGTTCTTCATCGGCCGCAGTGGCATCGTTAGATGCCACCGTGCGCGGCGATGAACATGGCGACGGCCGACCGGCAATAGGATTCGATTTCGTTGTCGTCCTCTGCTCTCGCCTCGTCGAAGCGGGCGATGAGCAGGAGATCGGATCCTTTGAAAAGCGCGGCAAACAAGCGGGCCGACTGGAGAGCGTCGGGTACGTTCAGAATCGCTTTCGCGTGCAACTGACTCAACACGGCCTCGATTTGGGCGATGACATGCGCGGGCCCGGCATCGTAATGGAGCTTGCTTAACGACGGTTGATTCGTCTTGTCGGCCAACACCATGGCTTCGACACTGCGGACGTCCGGGCTCAACAGCGTGCGAAGCAGGGATGATCCCACCGCCATGAGCTGATCTTCGGCCGAACCGTCGACGCCTTCAGAAAGGGCCTGCGGTGCAAACTGATCGCAGCGGGCCACCATGGCCGCGCTGAACAGCGCCTCCTTGTTCTCGAAGTGCCGATAGATGCTGAGCTTGGATATCTTCGCGCGCTGGGCGACCTTGTCCATGGTCGTCGCTTGAAAACCCAATTCCACAAAGAGTTCGCAGGCGGCGTCGACGATCGTTTGGCGAAGCGCCTCGTTGGCGGGCCGGCCGCGCCGGCCCTGGCTGTTTTCGGTCACGTCAATTCCAGTACTTGACAGTATTCAAATTCGCGTATTACGATACCATTAAGTATCGCAATGTGCAAGCCAGGGGTGGTTTCACCGGTTGTCCAAATCAGGGTTCCCCGGGGCGCCCAGCGACATCGAATGGGGCATTGTCCGGCCGGTCACCTACTCGCTGACCCTCTCAAGCGCGTATCGCCCGCCGATATTGCACACCACGCCCAGCCGACCCCTCCATCCACAACACGGAGCCCAACACCATGAATGACGTCATCATCATCGGCGGCAGCTTTGCCGGCCTCGCCGCCGCCCTGCAGCTCGGCCGTGCCCGCCGCAAGGTCACCGTTCTCGATACCGGCAGGCCGCGCAATCGCTTTGCCGGCCACTCGCATGGCCTGCTCGGCCACGATCACAAGCCGCCGCTGGACATCCTGGTCGAGGCGCGGCAGCAGCTGGTGCGCTATCCAACGATCAGGCTGGTCGATGCGCGGGCCGAGAGCGTGTCTGGCGCCATCGACGATTTCTGCGTCGTCACTGACGATCACGAAAGCCTGAGGGCGCGACGCCTGATCCTGAGCTATGGCGTCGCCGACCAGATGCCTGATGTTCCGGGCTTTGCCGAAAGCTGGGGCACGTCCATCGTGCCCTGCCCCTATTGCGACGGCTTTGAAGTCGCCGGCCAGCATTGGGGCCTCGTCTGGTCCAGCCCGCAATCGCACCAGTCTGCCAGGCTGTTCCGCGATTGGACTGACAAGTTGACTGTCTTCGCCGATGGTCATGACATTGCGGCCGATATCCAGGCCGATCTGGCGCGCCGCAACATACCTCTCGTCGATGGCCGGATCGTCGAGATCGCCCATCACATGGGCGATATCGCCACCGTCAATCTCGATACCGGCCGCAATGTCGCGGTCGATATCCTGTTCGCCCAACCGCGCAACAGGCCGTCCGCAAGCCTGCATGAATCGCTGGGCCTCGCCACGGTCGATACGCCCACCGGCATCGTCCTAAAGGTCGACGAGCGCCGCCAAACCAGCATGCCCGGCATCTACGCCGCCGGCGACCTCGCCACGCCCTTCTTGCCCTCGGTCACCCAGGCATCATCGCAGGGCGCGATGGCGGGTATCTTCGCCCAGCAGTCGATGGTTGTTTGAGAGCACAGATTCCTTTCTCCCGTTGCGTCGTCGCCTTCGAAAAGGGCGGCGTAGATCGGCGCGGTGAAGGACGGATCGTCGAGTCAAGGAGATGACATGGCAGAGCAAAGTGCCGATCGGGCCGGTGACTGGAAAGGTCAAAGCGGGGAGCGCTGGGTCGCGAACCAGGCCCGGCTCGACGCTATGGTGGCGGTCTTTGGCCAGGCCGCGATAGAAGCCGCCGCGCCCGCGACGGGTGAGCGCGTGCTGGACATCGGCTGCGGCGCGGGCGCGTCGAGTCTGGCTCTCGCAGCCCGCGTCGGCGCAGGGGGCCAAGTGCTGGGCGTGGACATATCCGAACCGCTGATCGGCCGGGCGCGCGCGCTTGCGCAACGGGATACGCCGGCCCTATTTCTGGTGGCCGACGCCAGCAGCGCAGAGCTGCCCGAGGGCGCGTTCGACATCCTGTTCTCGCGTTTCGGTGTGATGTTCTTCGACAATCCGATAGCGGCGTTCGCCCACATGCGACGCGCGCTCCGGCCCGGCGGCCGGGTCGCTTTCGTCTGCTGGCGCGGCGCGGCCGAGAACGATTGGGTGCGCCTGCCGATGGGCGCGCTCAAGGGCATCGTCCCGCCGAGCGCACTGCCCGATCCCGAAGCGCCCGGCCCGTTTTCGTTCGGCGACCGGGGGCGCGTGGCACGCATCCTGACGGCGGCCGGCTTCACCGATATTGCTATCGCCCCCTTCGACGCTTCCGTCCCGTTCGGCGAGGGCGGGACGCGGGACGCTGCGATCGACGACGCGGTGAAGGTGACACTCGAGGTCGGCCCGTTGTCGCGTGCGCTCGCTGATCAGCCCGACGACATCCGCGCCCGCGCCTCGGCCGCAGTTCGTGCCGCCTTCGCGGGCCTCCCCGGCGAGCGGTCGGTGATGATCAACGGCGCGGCGTGGATCGTCATGGCACGCAATCCGGTAAGCTGACAGGTGACGTCGACCGATGTGTCAGAACCGGTCATTCCTCGTGTCTCGGGGAGGGCCTACCTTGAGCGCCGAACGGCCGGAACGCGACGCTGATTGGCCATCGAGGGCGAAGAGCATTGGCTCTTGATGGCCGACTGCTGCGCGACACGGTGCGGACGGCGACCCGAACTGGCCACGTAGTTTAGCGACAGGGCACGCCGCGCTCAGAGGAAGTTCCTGATTAGCATCGTCACCCACCGCCAGGCACCGCCGCAGCCGACGGCCCGGCAGCGCGCATCGGGATCCGCCAGAAGGCGGCCATTGGCGTCGCTCACCGAACTTGAGTTGCTCAGGAAGTACGCCACGCTGTCTTGCAAGGGATCGAGCCCGTCCTCAGGGATATCTATCCACAGGCCGTTTTCGGTATTCAAGCGGGCCGACAGCGAATCGAAATTGAAACTGCCAAGATAATATCGATGGCCGTCGATGAGGACCAGCTTGGCGTGCATCATGCGGTTCTCTCGGTCGGAATATTCGCGCACCTCAATCCCCGCATTCACCAGGCCGGGCAGATCGTCGGCATAGGCGCGCCCGACCGCGGGGAATTCCTGCGTGATGCTCGCCAGCGAGGCGCTCACCAGGATCACGTGGACACCTTCGCGCTGCCTGCGCTCAAGCGCCTCGCGCAGTTCCGGCACCAGGATCAGGTAGGGGTTGATGATCAGGATTTCGTGCTGCGCCTTATCGAATGCTTCTAGCATGTCTTGCAACGTGCCTGGCGAGCGCTTGTCGGGCCAGTCGTGGACATAGTGCAGTCGCTCGCAGGCGATCGGCATCCAGGCGGGATCAAAATACGCCCCGCGAGCGGGCGGAGCGGCGGGATCATTGGGCGTATCGGAGGCAGTGGGTGTATCGGTAGCGGCCAGGTCTGTCGCCAGGGCAGCAGCATCGAGCGGAGCCTGCAGCCATTCGCGCCAATAATGGATGCGAGCCGGGTCCAGCGTCGGATAACCCTGCGAGTCTCGATAAGGACTTTCGACGTTGAGGAATTTTTCCGGCTCGGGGCGAACCACTTCCGGGCTATTCCAGAACAAGGCGAAATGCTGGTACATGGCGCGCAGGGAGGAAGCCTCCTGGCCGGCGTCGCCCGACACCATCAAATCGCGCTCGCTGAGCCAGTTGCGGAAGCTCTCATCCCAGATCGAGGTACTGCCGATCACGGCCGTGTCGCCAACCAGGAACAGTTTGTCGTGCATGCGATGCGAAATCTCGACGAGATCGGATCGTGGATGGAAGATTCGGAGTTCAATGCCGGGCGCCACCTCGTGCAGGGCGACGATGAGTTCGTCCTCGAACGGGTAGTGCGGCTCGGGGCCGATGCCGTCGATCAGCAGCTTGACCGGCACGCCTCGGTGCGCAGCCTCGACCAGATGACGCAAAAGCAGGCCGCCGGTCTGATCGATTTCGAAGATGTAGGCGAGGATGCGGATCTGTTCGGTAGGCGTGGCACGGTCGACCAGCGCAATCCGCGACTGCATCAACTGACCGTCATCAAGACTGGCGACCAGGTCGACACATTGCGCGTGACCTTGCTGGGAAGAGGCAAACACGCACGCCAGAATGAGCGCCAGGCTTCTTGTTGTGGTCATGATGTGGCAAACGGGTTCGATGTGTTTCCGGCCCTATGTCCTTGAAGGTCTGCAAGGCTTTGTCGCGTAAGCGCGGTCAAGTCGCTCGCTGTTACTTCGGGAAGGTGAACAGAGATCGACCCACTGCCGTCGTTCGATCATCTGCTGCGTGGAAGACCCTTCTCGAGGGTACAGCGGCCATTGCCATAACGCTGCGATCGTTGAACCATCCAGACGCCTTTCACACCTTACCTGTAGTCATTCCCCAGAGATTCGGCTAACGCATATCGGGTCTTTACCCATGCCCTTTGGAGTGGTTGCCGACTTCCTGTCATATCCATCCGCGCAAGAATGACATGACCGTCGCCGACGGGGGGCCGTGAAGTTGTCATGCCCGTCACTGATTCGCGGCAAGACCAGGCTCCCGCCATCGGGCTACTGTCCTATCGATATTCCGACTCACTGTCGGTTCGCTGAGGGATCACATCATGAACAAGCTCACTGCCACCATTCTCGCCAGCTGCTTCTCGTTCGCGACCGCGGGCGCCTTCGCCGATGATAGTGTACCGACCGACGCGACTGCCAACGACGCGCCGAGTCAGGAGATAACCGCAAAGAGCGCAACAGAATCAGACGCGATGAGCGCCGACAGCGCGGCCAAAGACGCGATGAAAGAAGATGCGATGAACCATGACGGCATGGCCGGAGATGAAACAAAGAATGCCGAGGTGAAGGAGTAGTGTCGATGACAGGTGATCCGCTGATGCCAGACCAGAAGACGCTTCCCGGAGGCGCTGCACGGATCACCCTCACCAGGCACCCGCGCAGTAGTCAGGCCCTTCGAAGCCTTGACGGTTTCGGAACGTCCGTTGCCTGCTGGAGAGCCGACGTACGAATGTCAGCGTGAGAACGGTGGCCAGCGTCGGCAACTGGCGGGCATAACAACAAGGTGAAATGTCCAGGCTCTTCGCTAAGCCGCAGCCCCTCCTTATGCAAAGTTTGCATATGTCCATGCCGACACAGCATTAGACGAGCACGTCGGGCCACTTCATCATCGCGTCTCCGCAGCAATTGCGGTTGCCTCTACATCCCAGTGGTCACAAGGCATTACAACAAGGACATGCGTTATCAGGGCCGGCCGGCCGTGTAGACAGGCTCGGTACGGTACATGGATGCCGTACTCCCGGTATGGCTCGCTCGCGCTGTCCATCACGTAGGAGACAATGTGAAGCAATCGATACAACGGAACATCGGCCCGTTCGCGCTGATGTTCACCGGCCTCGGGTCGATCATCGGTTCGGGCTGGCTGTTCGGCGCGTGGAAGGCGGCGAAAATTGCAGGTCCGGCGGCGGTTTGCGCCTGGATCATCGGCGCCGTGGTCATTCTGGCCATCGCGCTCACCTACGCCGAACTCGGTGCGATGTTCCCGGAGTCGGGCGGTATGGTCCGCTACGCCCGCTACTCGCACGGCGCACTGGTGGGCTTCATCAGCGCGTGGGCGAACTGGATCGCCATTGTCTCGGTGATCCCGATCGAAGCCGAAGCCTCGATCCAGTACATGAGCACCTGGCCCTATGCCTGGGCGCACGCGCTCTTCGTCGACGGGTCGTTGACGCATTCAGGGCTCGGGCTCTCCGCGATTCTCGTGATCATCTACTTCATGCTCAACTATTGGGGCGTGAAACTGTTCGCGCGTGCCAACAGCGCGATCACGATCTTCAAGTTCATCATCCCGGGTCTGACGATCATCGGCCTGATGGCGGGAAGCTTCCACCAGGAAAACTTCGGCCAGACGACCTCGTTCGCCCCGTACGGCTGGTCGGCGGTGTTCACGGCAGTCGCCACGAGCGGCATCGTGTTCGCATTCAACGGCTTCCAGAGCCCGATCAACCTCGCGGGTGAAGCGCGCAATCCGGCGAAGAGCGTGCCGTTCGCAGTCATCGGCTCGATCCTCTGCGCGCTCGTGATCTACGTGCTGCTGCAGGTCGCCTATATCGGCGCGGTCAATCCGGCCGACGTCGCGAAGGGCTGGAACACGTTCAACTTCAAGTCGCCGTTCGCGGAACTCGCGATCGCGCTGAACCTGAACTGGCTCGCGATCCTGCTCTACGTCGACGCGTTCGTGAGCCCGAGCGGCACCGGTACGACCTACATGGCGACGACCTCGCGCATGATCTACGCGATGGAGCGCAACAACACGATGCCGAAGATGTTCGGCAACGTGCACCCGTTCTACGGCGTGCCGCGCAACGCGATGTGGTTCAACCTGCTCGTGTCGTTCATCTTCATGTTCTTCTTCCGCGGCTGGAGTTCGCTCGCGGCGGTGATCTCGGTGGCAACGGTGATTTCGTACCTCACGGGTCCGATCAGCCTGATGGCGCTCAAGCGCGCCGCCACGGACATCGAGCGCCCGCTCTCCGTGCCGTTCATGAAAGTGATCGCGCCGTTCGCATTCGTCTGCGCATCGATGATCCTGTACTGGGCGAAGTGGCCGCTGACCGGCGAAATCATTCTGCTGATGGTCGTCGCGCTGCCGGTGTACTTCTACTTCCAGAGCAAGCAGGGTTTTGACGGCTGGGGCCAGGATCTGAAGGCCGCATGGTGGCTGTGCGCGTACCTGCCGATCATGGCGCTGCTCTCGCTCGTCGGCAGCAAGCAGTTCGGCGGCGCCGGTCTGCTTCCGTACGGCTGGGACATGCTGGTCGTCGCGCTGGTCTCGCTCGTGTTCTATTACTGGGGCGTGAATTCGGGCTATCGCTCGCCGTATCTCGCGGAACGCCAGGAGCACGACGAAGTCCTCGAGGGCATCGCAGTCCATTGAATGTCGATCGCCTGTCATGCGCGCCGTGGTCATCGCCAGCAGAGATATCTCTGCTGGCGCTCGGAAATGCATTACAGGCTGCGAAGACGCGGGAGCATTGCAGGGGGCGGCGTCCATCGCATGGTCGAACGCTTTGACGCTGGCACCGCTCGAAGATCGGAGGAGGTAGTCGTGGCGATGCGTGCTCTGATTGCGGGATCAGGCCTGAAGTTGGCAACAGAAAAGATGTTGCGAAGTACGGCGGCGTCTAGGCATCACTGGATGAAACGTCGTAGCTCTACCGTGGACGGGCGGCCGAAGATGTCCTCGGGCGGTCCGCTTTCCCATACGCGGCCTTCGTGCATGAACACCACGTTGTCACTGACCGCGCGCGCGAAGCGCATTTCGTGGGTAACCATGATGAGAGTCATGTTCTCGCGCGCGAGGCTTTCCACGACGCCCAACACCTCGCCCACCAGTTCGGGGTCGAGCGCGGATGTGATTTCGTCGCAGAGGAGTACGCTCGGCTTCATGGCGAGTGCGCGCGCAATGGCGACGCGCTGCTGCTGTCCACCCGAGAGTTGATTGGGATATGCGTCGAATTTGTCGCCCAGACCAACGCGCTCCAGCATTTGATGCGCGTTGGCGCGCGCTTCCTTGCGCGGCGCCTTCTTGACAACCGTCTGTGCAAGCATCACGTTTTCGCTGGCCGTGAGATGCGGAAACAGGTTGTATTGCTGGAAGACCATGCCGACCTTCAGCCGCAGTGCCCGCAGGTCCGCGTGCCGTGCATCGACGTGTTCGCCGTCGATTTCGATCGATCCCGCGTCGATACTTTCGAGCCCGTTCAGCGCCCGCAGCAATGTGCTCTTGCCGGAGCCGCTGCGCCCGATGATGCTGACGACCTGGCCGCGTTCGACCGTAAGGTCGATTCCCTTCAGTACATGATGGGCGCCGAACTGCTTTTCGACGCCCTCGGTCTTAACAAGCGGCATGCCATTTCCTTTGCAGGGCCCGCGCATACCGCGTAAGCGGGTAGCAAAGGGCGAAATAGACCAGCGCAACGAGTCCGTAGACGAGAAACGGGCGAAACGTCGCGTTCGAAATTTGGGTGCCAGCCTTCGTGAGTTCGGCAAAGCCGATAATCGACACGAGCGCCGTATCCTTGATGGCCTGCACACCGAAACCCACGGTGGGACCGATGGCGATACGCGCGGCTTGCGGCAGGATCACGTGACGTAACTGCTCGAAATAGTTCATGGCGAGACTGGCGGATGCTTCCCATTGACCTTTGGGCACCGCCTCCACGCAGCCGCGCCAGATTTCTGCCAGATAGGCACTGGTGAAGAAGGTAAGGCCAAGCGTGGCCGCCATCCAGGCCGAGACGTCGACACCTAGCAGCGGCAGGCCGAAGTACACGATAAACAGTTGCAGCAGCAACGGCGTGCCCTGGAACACTTCGATATAGACACGCACGAGAGCGCGCAGCACGCGCGAGCTCGATACGCGCATCACGAGCAGCAGCAAACCGACCATGCCACCGGTAACGAACGAAACGAGTGAGAGCAGGACAGTCCATCGCGCGGCCAGGAGCAATCCTGCGACGATCTGCGCGAATGTGAACTCTATCATCGCGCACCTCGCATGTTGCGCGTGAACAGTCGTCGGCCGGCGGCGGTGAGCGCGGCGCGCAGGAGTAGCGCCATCGCAAGATAGATCCCGGCGATGAGGAAATACGTTTCGAAAGCACGGAAATTGCGCGACTGCACGTAGCTAGCCGCATACGTGAGATCCGCGACCGAGATCTGCGAGACGACGGCCGAGCCAAGCATCGTGATGACGATCTGGCTCGCCAGCGCCGGGAACACCTTCGCGAATGCTTGTGGAAGCAGCACGTGCACAAACGTTTCGCGGCGCGACATCGCGAGTGCCGCAGCGGCCTCGTGATGTCCGCGCGGCACCGCTTCAATGCCTGCGCGCAGGATTTCCACGGCGTACGCACCGAGGTTCAGCGTCATGGCGAGCACGGCCGCGGTGTATTCGCCGATGTGCACGCCGAGGGCGGGCAGACCGAAGAACACGAAGAAAAGCTGGACGAGAAACGGCGTGTTGCGAATCGCCTCCACGTAGGCGTGAACGACTGCGCGCGGCGTCGCGCGGGGGCTCTGATATGCGGCGGCCCCCGCAACGCCGAGGCTGATGCCCAGCAGCGTTGAACTCGCCGTGAGCGCAAGCGTGACTGCGGCGCCGCTCGCGAACATGGTGGCATAGGCGGCGAGGTCGCCGAACTGAAGCTGATAGCTCATGAGGAAATGAGGGTTGCGTAGCGGAAATTGCCAGCCACGCGTGGTGGCAACGCGGGCGTCACAGATTGGCGGGCAACGGTTGACCGAACCACTTTTTCGACATCGCCTGAAGTGAACCGTCTTTCTTCGCTTGCTCGATGGTTGTGTTGACCCTCGTGAGCAGTTGCGGCTCGTTCTTGTTGAGGCCCACGAAACACGGCGAGTCCTTGATGACGAACTTCATCTGCGGTTCGCGCGGCGGGTGTTTTGCGAGGATCGCCGCGGCGACGATGTTGCCCGCCGCGATCAACTGCACCTGACCCGAGAGAAATGCCTGGATGGTCGCGTTGTTGTCGTCGAAGCGTCGGATGGTGGCGTTGGGCGCCATGTTGGTGAGCGCGACTTCTTCGAGTGCACCGCGCGTAGCGCCAACCGTTTTGCCAGTGAGGTCCGCCGCTGTGTTGACCTTGATGTCGGCTGGCCCGAAAACGCCCTGGAAGTACGGAGCATAGGCCTGCGAAAAATCGATGACCTTCTCGCGCTCCGGCGTTCTGCCGAGCGAGGAGATCACGAGGTCGACCTTGTCGGTCTGCAGGTAGGGAATCCGGTTCGCGCTGTTGACGGGCACGAGTTGAAGCTTGACCTTCATCGATTTTGCGAGCAGTGCCGCCATGTCGATGTCATAGCCTTGCGGCTGCATGTCGGGACCGATAGCGCCAAACGGAGGATAGTCCTCCGGGACGGCTACACGCAGCGTGCCGCGCTTGGCGATGGCGTCGAGCGCATCGGCGTTGGCGGCCTGTACCGTAACGAGGGCCAAGGCTGGCACTGCCAGCAGCGCAGCGAGCCAGCAGCGACGGCGAAATGAATTGGACTTGTATTCCATGCTGGATTTCCGAGGAGATTTGCTGCTCGCCATGGGTATCAAGCGCGAGCGTGCCATGCTCCAAGCAAGGACCGCGCCAATGCCGGCGCGCCAAGCCCGTGATCCTCCAGGCAGATGAAATGACTGCGCCGGTTTTGGCTCGATGTCGGGGATATTCACCAGATCGGTGCGTGCTGGCTTCCGCGGGGAATGCATCACGAGCACACAGGTGCGTTTCGCGCGACGCCATGCGGGCAGCCCCGATTTGCCTACCGCAAATTCAGGAAAACCTGACAGCTGTTCCGTTTCAGTCGTTGCGGCGAAACACCGTAAACATGGTGGTACCACCGGCTACGAAACGAGTCGCAACGGCGAAGCACGCGAGCGCCGGCCGCGCGAACTATCAGGAAGTCAGCATGCACAGCTTCACACAAAGCATCAAATTCAAGATCGTTCTTGCATTCAGTGTATGTCTGGTACTCATCGCTGCAATGGGTGCCTTTGGTCAGTTTGGGCTTTCGCGGCTGAATTCGAATGTAAGCGATTCCTATGAGGGGAACCTGCTTCCGATTCTTGATCTCGAGGACATGCGAGCCGCACTGCTCGAAATGCGCCTTCAGGTTCGTCGCGCCCAGTCTCTTCACGATGTAGCACAGACGAAAGCCAGCATCGGCAGGATTCGCGCGGCTCAGGATCGCCTCAGCAAGGGCTGGAGCGACTACTACCCAAACCGCGTCTCCAGTGACAAGGAGCGCGAACTCGCCGACACGATCAAGAATTTGTTGCCGCAGTTCGAGGCAGGCATTGATGCGGAGGTCTCGGCGCTGGAAGCTGGCAACTACGACGCCGTATCGACACTCGTTGACAAGTATGGCGAAGTGGCCAATGCGACCAGCAAATCGCTCGACGACGACGTTGCCGAAAATCGGCGCCAGGCAAAGCAGTCTGTCGACGACAGCGAAGGCACTTTTGGCACGATTCGCTGGGTATCCATTGCGCTGATTGGCCTCGGTCTCGTAGGTGCCACGGGAGCCATGTTCTATCTTTCCCGGGCTGTTACGAAGCCGCTCGGCGAAGCGGTGGGCATCGCGAACCGGATCGCCGTCGGCGAACTCGAAAACCGCATCACGGTGCGCACACGCGACGAATTTGGCCAACTGCTCGAAGCGTTGAATAAAATGGACCAGCAGTTGAGCGACACCGTGCGGGGCATCAAGTCGGGCGCCGAGTCGGTCACCGTGGCAGCGCAGGAAATTGCCGCCGGCAACACGGACCTGTCGGCCCGCACCGAAGAGCAGGCGGCGTCGCTCGAAGAAACAGCATCAAGCATGACTGAGTTGACCGAAACCGTGAAGCAGAATGCCGAGAACGCCCGGCAAGCCAATGCGCTTGCAACCCGAGCCACCGAGATGGCCGATTCAGGCAACGAAGCCGTACAGGGTATGGTCGGCACGATCGAGCGGATCAGCGGCAGTTCGACGAAGATTTCGGAGATCACCGGCGTGATCGAGGGCATCGCGTTTCAGACCAACATTCTCGCGCTCAATGCCGCAGTGGAGGCAGCGCGGGCGGGTGAACAGGGTCGGGGATTCGCGGTGGTCGCCAGTGAGGTTCGCAGCCTGGCACAGCGCTCCGCGGCGGCTGCCAAGGAGATCAAGGAACTGATCGGTTCGTCTGTGGCGATGATTCGGGACGGGGCACAGCAGGCGGGCGACGTGGGTGCGACGATGGGTGAGGTCAAGCAGGCGATCAAGCAGGTGTCCGACATCGTGGGCGAAATTGCGGCGGCATCTGAAGAGCAGAGCCGCGGCATCGAGCAAGTCAATCAGGCCGTCATGCAGATGGACGACGTGACCCAGCAAAACGCCGCGCTCGTTGAAGAGGCCGCGGCAGCGGCGCATTCGCTCGAAGAGCAGGCAATGAGTCTTACGGGTACGGTTGCGGTGTTCAGGCTTGCCGACGCAAGGGGCGCCCAAACGCGAACACCGGAAAAGCGGCGAATCAAGACCGCTTGCCGCGCTGCTCCACCGGCGTGAAATCGAAGCTGGCGAAACTGCCGCCCTGATACCGCTGCGCCGTCGCGTCGAGCGGGTTCTTTTGCGCCAGAATTTCAGCCGCCCAATCTTCCGAGTTCTGCTTCGGCTCATAGCCAAGGCGCTTCGCGTCGTCGTGCGCGCCTTCCTGAATCCAGTAGCTGCGCGTGTTGTTCGACACGCCCCACACCACGGCAAAGCCGATTTCATCCACATTGATCACACGATCGACGAGATGGAACAGGTCCTCGTGGCCGAACCACGTGCTCAATTGACGGAACTCGGTGGGCCTCGGCAGGCAGCTGCCGATGCGCACATTCACGGTTTCGATGCCGTGCTTGTCCCAGTACAGGCGCGCGAGCGATTCGCCCCACGCCTTGGAAAGACCGTAGAAGCCGTCCGGGCGAAACGCGCAGTCGAGCGTGAGCTTCTCTTCCACGGGGTACATACCGATCGCGTGATTCGAGCTCGCGAACAGCATGCGCTTCGTGCCGTGGCGGCGCATGCCCTCGTAGACTTCGACGAGACCGCGCAGATTGTTCTCGATGATCTCGGGCAGGGGACGCTCGACGCTCGTGCCGGCCATATGGATCAGCACGTCCACGCCGTCGAGCAGGCGGTCGACGACGGCGGGGTCGCGCAGATCGCCGTGCATCACGTCTTCGCCCGCGACGAGCGGTTCGAGCGGCTTCGAGCCGGCCGCGGAACGCAGGTTCACGCCGCGTTCGAGCAGGCCCTTGCGCAACACGGTGCCGAGCTGGCCGCCCGCACCGGTCAATGCAACTTTCTTCACTGTGATTGTCCTCACGTAGAAATGCCGAAAGCCGGCACCCTCGCGGGCGCCGGCCGGTGAACAGGGCGATCAGGCCTGCACTTTGTGCGAGGGCTGGAGCGCAGGGCTGCCCGCGTTGTCCTTCTGCTCGTTCGAGATCAGTCGCCATGCCACACAGGCGCCGATGATGTCGAACAGCATCAGGCACACGAACAACGGGTTATAACCGATCGTGCTGGCCACTGCGCCGACGATGAGCGAGAACACCGTCGCGCCGAGGTAGCCGAACATGCCCGAGAGACCCGTGGCCGTGGCGACTTCGTGCTGGCCGAACACGTCCGAAGCCAGCGTGAACAGCGCGCCCGAAATCGTCTGGTGTGCGAAGGTGCCGACACAGAAGAGGGCGATCGCGGCGTAGGGGCTCGCAACGAGGCCCACGCAGGCCGGACCGACCATCAGCAGCGCGCCGGTCGTGATGACGAGCTTGCGCGAAGTGATGAGCGAGCAGCCGAACCAGCGGATGAAGAGCGGCGCGAGGTAGCCGCCCACGAGGCAGCCGAGGTCGGCGGCGAGGAACGGCATCCATGCGAACAGCGCAATTTCCTTCAGGTTCATGTGACGCACGGTGACCATGTACAGCGGAATCCACGCGCCGAAGGTCTGCCATGCCGGTTCCGCGAGCATGCGCGGAATGCCGATGCCCCAGAAGCGGCGCGTCTTGAGCACTTCCTTGAACGAGGCGCGGCGGCCGCGGGTCGACTTCTGCGCTTCGGTCTGGCCTGCGCGGATGTAGTCGGCCTCTTCCTGCGAGAGCCGCGGGTGCTCCGCAGGCATCTTGAAGAACACGAGCCACAGCGCCACCCAGATCAGCGCGCCGCTGCCGGTGACCACGAATGCGAACTGCCAGTTGAACTTGAGAATGCACCACACGACGAGCGGCGGAGCGAGCATCGCGCCGATCGAGGTGCCGGTGTTGAGCCAGCCGGTCGCAACCGAGCGCTCCTTCGCGGGGAACCATGCGCTGATGGCCTTCATGCCGGCCGGGAAGATGGCCGCTTCGGTCATGCCGAGCATGCCGCGGAAAGCCGCGAGCGCGGGCCAGCTGCCGGCGAGGCCGTGCAGCATGTTGGCGACGGCCCAGCCGAACGCGAAGATCGCGAAGCCGATCTTGATGCCCACGGAGTCGAGCACGAAACCGGCGATCGGTTGCGCGAGGGCATAGCAGGCCTGGAAGGCCGTGACCACGTACGAGTACTGCTGCGTGGTCATGTGAAGCGTTTCAGTCAGCGTGGGTGCGGCTACCGCGAGCGAACTACGCGCGAGGTAGTTGAAGATGGTGCCGATCATGACGAGGCCGATGATCCACCACCGCACCCCCTTGATTGTCTTGCGTTGCACTGCGCGTCTCCTGCTGTTGGCGGGCTCTGGCACCAAGCTGTGCCTGGCCGGGATCAAGGGCGCTGCTGTTCGCGTCGGGCCCTTCATGTAAGACATCATTCTATTTGCGGCAAAGTTGTAAAGCAAATATTGATGTGATGGGGATTTCCCTGATGCAGGGTCGGGGTCGGACGACCGGCGCGACCTCTGCCCGGCCATTTGTTGACTTTGACCATCATTTCTGGAGCCGCGCACGCCGATCTCACGGGTATTTCGCGCCAGTCCGAAGACCGGTCGTCATACATCCTGGGGTGGCCCGCAGCGCAATGGCGGGTTGACAATTTTCGTGTTGTATTACAACAATGCGACCGATCCGCTCGACAGTTTTTCGAGCCACCGCCCGCGCCACGCGCACCACGAAACACGACAACGGACGAGACACGATGACTTCCCCCGCCATGCCCGTCAGCGATGCCGCGCTCGAACAACTGCGCCACGTTTCCAACGCCACGCTCACCACGCAACTTTTCAAACGCGGCCTGCGCAACGTCTTCCTGCAGGGCGTGAAGCCGCTCGCCGCACCGGCGCCGGGCGCTCCCAACCTGGTCGGTCCGGCCTTCACGATGCGCAATATCCCGGCGCGCGAGGACCTCGACCAGTTGAGCGCGTTCCAGAACCCCGAGCATCCGCAACGTAAGGGCGTCGAGACCGTGCCCGCGGGCGCGGTGCTCGTGCAGGACTGCCGCGGCGTGACTGACGCCGCTTCGATGGGCTCGATCCTCGCCACGCGCATGAAGGTGCGCGGCGTGGCGGGCATGGTCTCGGACGGCCCGGTGCGCGACAGCGCGACCATCGCGGCGCTCGGCATTCCGGTGTTCTGCGCGGGTGCTTCGGCGCCGCTCAATCTCTGCAGGCACCACACGGTCGACCTGAACGTGCCGATCGGCTGCGGCGGCGTGGCCGTGTTTCCGGGCGACATCATCGTCGGCGATGCGGATGGCGTGGTCGTGATTCCGCGTCATCTGGCCGAGGAAGTCGCGCGCGACGCCACGGAGCAGGAAACGCTCGAGCGCTTCATCACCGAGCGCATCGAGGCGGGCGCGGCGCTGCCGGGCACCTATCCGCCGAACGAGGCAACACTCGCTGCGTACGAAGCCTGGAAGAAGGAGCAGCGTTGAGCGCGCAGCACGACGTGACGCTCGATGCGGTGTCGACGCCCCCTGTGAGGCCGCTCGAGGCACACGATGCGCGGCGCTCGTCGGTCGGCGAGTGCCCCGTGTGGCGTGCTGAGGAAAGCGCGCTTTACTGGGTCGATATTCCCGCTCAAACGCTCGTTCGCTATGCGGTCGATACGGCGCGCCGCACCGAGTGGACGCTGCCGGAGCGCATCGGCTGCTTCGCGTTCGCGCGCGATGGCGGTGTGCTGGCGGCGTTGGAGACGGGACTTTTTGCCGTGACGCTGCACGAACCGGCCGCGAACGCGCGGGCAGGCGAGGCAAGTGTGCGGCCGCTCGCGAGCGTGGCGCACGAGGCCGCGCGCATGCGGTTCAACGACGGCCGCTGCGATCGTCAGGGCCGTTTCTGGTCCGGCACGATGGTGCAGGACGCGGCGGCGCCCGACCCGGCGGGCAAGCTCTATCGCTACACGGCGCAAGACGGCTTGTCGGCGCCCGTGGTCGAGGGGTTGTGCACGCAGAACGGCCTCGCCTGGTCGCCGGACGGCCGCACGATGTATCTCTCCGATTCACATGCGTCGAGCCGCCTGATCTGGGCCTTCGACTACGACATCGACGATGGCGTGCCCACGAATCGCCGCGTGTTCACCGATCTGCACGACTACACGGGGCGCCCCGACGGCGCGGCCGTGGACGCCGACGGCTGCTACTGGACCTGCGCGAACGACGCGGGCCGCTTGCTGCGCTTCACGCCCGCAGGGCGGCTCGAGCGCAGCGTGGGGGTGCCGGTGGCCAAGCCGTCGATGTGCGCGTTCGGCGGAGCCAACCTCGACATGCTTTACGTCACGACGATCTGCCCGCCGCAGACCGGCGAGCTGGACGGCCTCGTGTTCGCCATCGATGCCGGTGTGCGTGGCCTGCCCGAGCCCGCTTTCGCGGGTCCGCTGCGCGCGACCGACTGACCTTTGCCCTATGCCCTTAACGCGTTGACGATATGCCGCCGTTTCAGGACCGTGGCTCGGCCTGCCCGATGCGATTCACACCGGCCTCGGCCTGCGCTGGCTGGAGCCGGGGGAAACGCAGAAAGCGCAACTGCGCATCCGCGCGAGTGCGCTGCGATAAAGCGGGACAGCGCAAAAGCGTAAGCGCCCGTAAATTGGCTGCAGATTGGTAAAGCGGGACGGAAAGCGCGCAAACACCCGCAAAATGGGGGCTGGCCGGGGGCAGGTGCACGCTATCGGCGTGCCATATGACTTACAATTGACGACACTCCTGACAACCCAAAGTGCACCGTCCGATCATGTCTGAGCAGAAAGCGCCGAATATGCCGGCGCGGATTTACAGCGACATCCTCAATCGCATCATCGAGGGCGAATACAAGGAAGGGGAGCGCCTGCCGACCGAGCACATGCTCGCGGAGCGCTTCGCGACCTCGCGCCCCACGGTGCGCGAGGCGCTTGCCCAGCTGCGCGCAGACGGCATCATCGCCACGCGCCACGGCTCGGGCACGACGGTCATGCGGCGTCCCGACCCGGACGTGCGCCGTTTCGCGCCGCTCGAAACGCTGTCGGACATTCGTCGCTGCTACGAATACCGCGTGGTGGTCGAAGCCGGGGCGGCCTCGCTCGCCGCGCAAAAGGCCGAAGATGAAGACATCGCCGCGATCCAGCGCGAGTGGGACAACCTGCAGACCATCATCGAGACTTCGGGCATCGGCGCGAAAGACGACTTCGCGTTCCATATGGCCGTGGCGCGCGCCTCGAAGAACCAGTTCTTCATCACGGCGCTCTCGGGCATCCAGGAGCAGATGGTGTTCAGCATGAACCTGTCGCGCAACCTCTCGCTCGTGAAGTCGATCGAGCGGCAGCGCCTCGTGCAGCAGGAGCACCTCGAAGTGCTCGAAGCGATCCAGGCGCGCGACCCCGAGCGCGCATCGACCGCCATGCGCGCGCATCTCGAGCGCGCCGTAAACCGGATGTTCGGCTCCTGAGCGCACCTGCGCGGCGTGTGCCTTCATGGGTTCAAACGTTCTGCGCCGGCTGGCTGTTGTGACTGCGACGATCGCGGCGAGCGCGCTGATCGTTGCGCCGGCACCCGCACAGGCTCGCGCCGTGCGACCCGTCAGTGTGATCGCCGACGCGCGCATGAAGGTCGATACCCCGCAAGGCCACGCACAATTCCCGCTCTATGTGAGCGCGGACTGGAACGTGCCGCGGCCCGCCGTCCAGCGCGCGGTGGTAATCGTGCACGGACGGCTGCGTAACGCCGATACCTACTTTCGCACCGCGCAGCATGCGCGCGAGCTGGCGGGCGTCGATCCGGCGGCCACACTGCTCGTCGCCCCACAGTTTCTCGCCACCGCCGACGTGAGCGCGCACCACGCACCGGGCGACCTTCTGAGCTGGCGCGGCAACGCGTGGATGGCCGGCGCGGACGCCGCGAGCGGCGTGCCGGTGAGTTCATACGCCGTGCTCGACGACATTGCGCGGCATCTCGCCGACCGGCGTCTGTTTCCCAATCTGAAAACGATCGTGTTCGCGGGGCATTCGGGCGGCGCCCAGGTGCTGCAGCGCTACGCGATCGCTTCGCATACGGATGCGCTCGCCGCCGCGGGAATCGACGTGCGTTTCGTGGTGGCGAGTCCGTCGTCGTACGCGTATTTCGACGCGCAGCGCCCCGGCGCGAACGGCGCGCCGGCGGCATTCGACGCCTCGCGCTGCGCAGATTTCGACCACTGGAAATACGGGATGGAGAACCGGCCGGCATCCATCGCCGGGCGCACGCCCGCACAGCTCGAAGCGGACTACGTGAAGCGGCGCATCGTCTACCTGGCGGGCGGTAACGACGACGACCCGGCCTCGGCCTCGCTCGACAAGCGTTGTGCTGCACGGGCGCAGGGCGCGCAGCGCGTGGCCCGCGCGCAAGGCTTCTACCGCTACCTGCAAACTCGCCACCCGAATGGCCTGAACCAGACGTTTCATATCGTCCCCGGCGTGGGACACGACGGCGCGCGCATGCTCACGTCGAGTTGCGCATTGGCGACGATGTTCGATACGCCTGGCTGCGCGCCTTGACGGCTCACGCTGCGTTGCGCCGGACCCTCCAATGGCAAACGGGCGAGGAACTCGCATTGCACGAGATCCACGCCCGTCTTCAGTCCGGCTGGCGGCAGCGGTTGCTTCCGCCAGCGGAAAGTAAAGCGTAACGCTTAGGCAGCCTGCTTGGTGGCGCGCGCCGAAGCTTGCGCGACGGCCTTCGTCGCGGCCTTGCCGGCGGCGTCGAAGTTGCTTTCCGCGAATTCCACAGCCTGCTTCGCAGCCTTGTTCACCGACGTGTACGCGTTGTTGGCGGCGTTCAGCGCCGACTTGATCGCGGCGACAGCGGCTTCCGAGCCGGCCGGGGCGTTCTTCACGGCGTTGTCCACGAGCGTTTCGAGCGCGCGCTGCTGCGTTTCGTACTGCGACTGCGCGGCGGTGGCGAATTCGGCTTGCGTAGTCGAAACGATGCCGTAGACGCTGCGGCCATAGGCCAGCGCTTTTTCAGCGGCGGGCTGGGCGAAGCCGGCTTGCACGGCGAAGAAGCCTTGCGGGTCCTTGGCGGAGAGCGCGCGCTGAGCTTGTTCCTGACCTTCGGCGAACGCCGAGCGGGCCGTTTCGATGTTGAGTTCGGCGAGCTTGATCGCGCCTTCGAATGCCTTGCTCGTCAGGCCGAAGAGGGCCTCGAGACCGGCTTTCTGGTTGGCGGCGAATTGTTCGGGGGTCGGCAGGTTCATGTCTCTTTCCTTTGGGGACGCTACGCGTCGGTTTCGGTTACGAAAACAAACTTTCGGTTCGATCACCGGTTCGCGCAGACAAAGTTTTGTGCGATGCAGCAATCGAGTTCATGGTAACCCATCCATAAAACGTGTCAAGAACTTTTTTGTGCGTCGCAACAATTATGTAAACGCCTGATTTTGGGTGGAAATTTCCAACATGGCGGGAGGCCCCTAAGCTGGGCTGCGCGGCGCGTGAACCGCTTGAGCGCAGCGCTTTGCGTCTGCGCGCAAAATGGCCGTTCCCTCGGGCGAGCGCGGGTGCCGAAGGCTGGCACCGGCGCGCAGCCCGGGTTGGTCCCCCAATCTAGCAATGGCGGCCCCGACTGCGGCTCGAACCTGCTTTCGCAGTCGCACGGGCGCGGTGCGCGCAGCCGCCATGCGCGAATCCATCAGGAGAGCGGTAATGGGTGCATCGAACGACAAGTCTCCCGGTCATTCCACGACGAGCACGGGCGCGCCGGCTGTCAGCGACCGTAACTCGCTCACGGTCGGTCCTGATGGCCCGATCGTGCTGCACGACGTGCATTTCCTCGAGCAGATGGCGCATTTCAACCGCGAGAAGGTGCCCGAGCGCCAGCCGCACGCGAAGGGCGCCGGCGCGTTCGGCGAATTCAAGACCACCGAGGATGTGTCGCGCTACACGAAGGCCGCGCTGTTCCAGAAGGGCGCGGCCACGGAAATGCTGGCGCGCTTTTCGACCGTTGCGGGCGAAATGGGCAGCCCCGACACCTGGCGCGACGTGCGCGGCTTTTCGCTGAAGTTCTACACGACCGAGGGCAACTACGACCTCGTCGGCAACAACACGCCGGTTTTCTTCGTGCGCGACCCGATGAAGTTTCCGCACTTCATCCGCAGCCAGAAGCGTCTACCCGACTCGGGCCTGCGCAATGGCCAGATGCAGTGGGACTTCTGGACCAACAATCCCGAGTCCGCGCACCAGGTCGCCTATCTGATGGGCGAGCGCGGCCTGCCGAAAACGTGGCGCCACATGAACGGCTACGGCTCGCACACCTATATGTGGGTGAACGCGAAGGGCGAGAAGTTCTGGGTCAAGTATCACTTCCATACGAACCAGGGCATGCAGTTCTTCACCAACGCCGAAGCCGCAGCGATGGCGGGCGAGGACGCCGACTTCCACCGGCGCGATCTGTTCGATGCGATCAAGCGCGGCGAGTTTCCGTCGTGGACGCTCTCCGTGCAGGTCATGCCGTACGCGGAGGCGAAGAAGTACCGCTTCAATCCGTTCGATCTCACGAAGACGTGGTCGCACAAGGACTATCCGCTCATCAAGGTCGGCACGATGACGCTCAACCGCAACCCGGAGAACTTCTTCGCGCAGATCGAGCAGGCCGCGTTCTCGCCGGGCAACACGGTGCCGGGCATCGGCCTCTCGCCGGACAAGATGCTGCTGGGCCGCGCGTTCGCCTATAACGACGCGCAGCGCGCGCGTATCGGCACGAACTTCAATCAGTTGCCGGTGAATCGTCCGAAGGTTCCGGTGCAGACCTATATGTTCGACGGCAACATGGCCTACGAACATAGCGGCAACGCGCCGACTTACGTGCCGAACAGCTTTGGCCGTCCGTGGGCGGATACGACGGGCGCGGCGGACGACGGCTGGGAAGCCGACGGCGACATGGTGCGCAGCGCCTACTCGCTGCATGCGGAAGACGACGATTTCGGCCAGGCGCACGCTCTCGTGCGCAACGTGTACAACGACAAGCAGCGCGAGGCGGTGATCCAGCAGGTGGTGGCGAGCCTGAGCGGCGTGGGCAGCCCCGTGCGCGAGCGCGTGTTCGACTACTGGAAGAAGATCGACGCCGAAGTGGGCTCGCAGATCGAACAGCAGGCGGGCAGCGGCAAGTAAGCCGTCGAAGCCACCGAGAGAGCCGGAACGGGTTGCACGGCCCGTTCCGGTTCTTCTTTTGTGCGCGGCCGTTTGCGAGGCGCCGCATGGCGGCCGGCCGCCGCCAAACTGGCAGAACCGCCATCTGGTGGATTCTGCAGCGTCAGGGACGACGGGGCATAATGCGCGAGTCGCCGTGTGGCAGCATCGCGCAATCCCGCCGGCGGAGCGCGTGCGGCGGGAATAAAAATGCCGCGCCGGGCGTTATCCCTACTGATCCGCAACGGCCAAGTCCACGTGAAAACTTCCCTTTCCGCCGAATCCCCGTTTGTCGGTGCCGACGCCGGCGCGCAGAAATACACGCGCGTTGCCGTGCTATTGCACTGGTTGATCGCGCTACTGATCCTCACGAACGTCGCCCTCGGCCTGACTGCCGCGCTGCTGCCCGACGGCGCGCTTTCGGACACCGCCATCCGCTTCGTGATCGATACGCACAAATCGATCGGCATTACCGTGCTCGGACTGGCCATTCTGCGCGTGCTTTGGCGTCTTACGCATCGCCCGCCGGCGCTGCCCGCCGAATTTCCGGGCTGGGAGCGCGCGTCGGCGCACGCAGCGCACGTTGCGCTCTACGTGCTGATCTTCGCGATGCCGCTTTCCGGCTGGCTGCACGACTCCGCATGGGTCGCCGCCGCCTCGCATCCCATGTATCTCTTCGGCCTCGTGCAATGGCCGCGCATGGGCTTCATCATGAATCTCGATGCGGCCACGAAGGAACAGTTGCACAGCCAGTTCGGTGCGCTGCACACGGCGTGCAGCTATGCGCTTTATGGCGTGCTCGCGCTGCATATTGCGGGCGCGCTCAAGCATCAATGGATCGACCGTCATTCGGTGCTGCGCCGGATGATGCCGTGAGCAACAGGTAAGGGTACGACTTGAAAACCTCGCTTGAAGAGGCGCTCGCACGCACGTCGCCGCGCCTCGTGCCGCCTCCCACGCCATTCGCGAGCATCGCCATCCACCTCGGTGTCATGGCGCTCTGGTTCGTGCTGTTCGCGCGCGCGTTCTTCCTGCAAGGCGTGGTCGCGTGGTCCACGGGCATTGCCTATGTCGTCTACGACACGGTGTTGCTGCTGTTCGTCGCCTGGAAGGCGCGCGTGCTGCTTGCGCCTGCGGCAGCACCCGCGGACGCAGGCGCGGCGAAGCTGCCGACGCTCGGCGTGATCGTCGCCGCGCACAACGAAGCGGCCGTGCTGCCGATCACGCTCGACGCGCTGTTCGCGCAAACCCGCGCGCCGCAGCAGATCTTAATTGCCGACGACGGCTCGACCGACGGCACGGCTGCCTTGCTCGCGCAGCGCTACGGCCTGGCCGACCCAGGCGTCGGCAAGCTGAGCGCGCCTTCGCCGCAGTATCCGAATCTGCGCTGGCTGAAGCTCGCGCACGGCGGCAAGGCGCGCGCGCTCAATGCGGCCTTGCTTGCGATCGCAACGGAAACGGTCATGACCGTGGACGCCGATACGCTGCTCGAACCCGACGCATGCGCTGAGATGGCGAGCGCGTTTGGCCGCGAGCCGGCCCTCGTCGCGGCGGCGGGCCTGCTCACGCCGGTTTGCGACCATACGTTGAGCGGCCGTTTTTTCCAGTGGTTCCAGACCTACGAGTACATCCGCAATTTCATCTCGCGCTTCGCGTGGATGCGCGCCGACAGCCTGCTGCTCATCTCGGGCGCGTTTGCGGGCTTTCGCCGCGATGCCGTGATGGCCGTGGGCGGCTTCGATGCGGATTGTCTCGTCGAGGACTACGAACTGATTCACCGCTTGCGCCGTTATTCGGCGCGCAAGGGCCTGGGCTGGGATGTGCGTGTGCTGGGCACCGCCCGCGCGCGTACCGATGCGCCCGGTACGCTGACGACCTTCCTGCGTCAGCGCCGCCGCTGGTTCGCGGGCTTCCTGCAAACGCAGTACTGGTATCGCGACATGACGGGCAACCGCAAGTACGGCAAGCTCGGCCTCCTGATGCTGCCCGTGAAGGCGTTCGACACCGTGCAGCCCATTTATGGACTGACGGCGTTCGCGTTGTTGATCGCCTTTTTGTTCGACGGCCGCTTTACGATCGTGCTGCCGGTGCTGGGCGTAATCGTCGGCAAGATCGCGATCGACCTCGCGTTTCATTTGTACTCCGTACATCTTTACCGGCGCTGGAGCGGCGACCGCACGCACTCGAGTTTCGGCATGGCGTTTCTTGCCGCCATCTTCGAGCCGTTTTCGTTCCAGTTGATGCGCCACGGCGGCGCGGCGCTCGGATGGCTGCATTTCCTGCTCGGGCGGCGCAAGTGGGGCGTGCAGAGCCGCACCGGGCTGGCGGCGGCGCGCAACCGCGAGGGCGCGACGTCTCAATGATCTGATTTCCGTGGCATTCGACTTGCTCCCAGGTTAAAAGGGCCGCGCCACGCGCGCGGTTCCGGCCTTTAACCGGTCAGGGAGAATCAAATGCATCGAATCAGCGTCCTCGCTTTACTATTGCCGCTCGCACTCTCAGGCTGCCTGTCGTTCAGCAGCAGCGATCCCAACCCGCCACCGCCGCGTACCGTCGTCGTGCCGCAGCAGCCGGCCACCGAGGCGCCGCCACCCCCGCCGGGTGCGGCTTGTGTTGCGCCTTGCTGATCGATTCACTGACCTGCGGCAGCGTTGTGCATTGCGCCGTCCGGCGCTTTCGCCTCCAGCGCGTGCCGCACTTCGCGCATCAGGCTGCCCGCGAACAGCACGTCCGGTACATCGTCGAGACCCGCCGAGCGCAACGCTCGCGCGGTCCACGTGTTGCAGGTATGCAAGGCATCGTAAGTCCCTGACGCCGCGAAATAGACGCTGCCCGTATAGGGTCCGTCGGCGAGGCGGCGCGGCGCGCCATCCGCGTCGGTTTCCAGCGAAGTGCGCAGATAGCGCTGAACGCTGGCAAGTCCGGCGTCGCCCACCGGCACCTCCACGACGTTCTGCGGGCCGAAGGCCGCCTCCGGGGCCGCGCGCAGTACTGTCATCAGAACGGTAGCCTGGCTCGGTATGAGTGCGCCGATCATCGTCAGCGGATCGTGGCGGCGTTCCACCACGAACTGTCTCTCTCCAAAGCCGAAGCACAGGACGGTTGCGTCGTCGAAGCCGCGCGCGAGTGTGTCGACCCAGGCATCGGCGTCGCGCACCCGCAGGCAGATATCGGTATGCCAGTCGCGCTGCACGACGGCAACAGACGTGCGCGTTGGGCCGTCGCGGGCCGCCGGTTCGAGCGCGGCAGGCAAGGGACCGGCCATGTTCGTACATGCGCCGAGTGCGAGCGCGGGCACGATTGCGCAAAGCGCTTGCCACGCAGCAATTTTCGTACGACGCTCGTTCACGCAGGTCGCTTCGGTCATTCGAACTCAAGGCCCTCCAGTTGCGTGCCGCGTCTGCATATAGCGTGCCGCGCGAGCGCATTGCACCACCTTGAAGCGCAAAATCGGCGCCGCATTGGCATGCCCCGTTTCGACGCCGCCGAACCGCCCCGCGTTGCACCAATCGAGCGCATGAAACGCGCTCCAGGGCCGATGGCATACGCCTTGCTTTTTCCTGTACCGCAGCGCGCAACGCATCGTCTCGCCTCATTCATGAGACGAAACGCGGCGGCGCCCGCTGACCGAGTTGCACTCACGCGCGAGAACGAACCGATGCAAGTCCATGACGAAATGCGCGACGAGGGCGCGGTGCGCCCGCACTACGAACGCTTCCAGCAGTGGCTGGAGAGGCAGACTGGCGAGACGATGGCGCGCAAGCGCGCCGAGGCGGACCTGTTGTTCAGGCGGGTCGGCATCACGTTCGCGGTGAACGGCGACCTCTCCGGCACCGAACGGCTCATTCCCTTCGACCTCATTCCACGCATCATTCCCGCAGACGAATGGGTTCTGCTCGAGCGCGGACTGCGCCAGCGCGTGCAGGCGCTAAATCTGTTCCTGCACGACGTCTATCACGAGCGCAACATCGTGCGCGCCGGCGTGATTCCGGCCGAGCAGGTCTACACCAATGCGCAGTACCGGCCGGAGATGCAGGGCATCGACCTGCCGCTGGGCGTGTATGCGCATATCGCGGGCATCGACATCGTGCGCGATGGGCGCGACGGCGCGTTCTACGTGCTCGAAGACAATTTGCGCGTGCCCTCCGGCGTCTCGTACATGCTCGAGAACCGCAAGATGATGATGCGGCTCTTTCCTGAGTTGTTCGTTCAGCACAAGGTGGCGCCGGTCGCGCATTATCCCGATCTGCTGCTCGATACGCTGCGCTCGGTGGCCCCCGAAGGCGTGGACGATCCGACCGTCGTGCTGCTCACGCCCGGCATGTACAACTCCGCGTATTTCGAGCATACGTTTCTCGCGCAGCAAATGGGCGTCGAGCTGGTGGAGGGCAAGGATCTATTCGTAGAGGATAACTACGTATTCATGCGCACGACGCAAGGGCCGCGTCGCGTAGACGTGATCTACCGGCGTGTGGACGACGATTTTCTCGATCCCCTGGCGTTTCGCCCCGACTCCGCGCTCGGCGTGCCGGGGCTGCTCACGGCCTACCGCGCGGGCCGCGTCGTACTCGCCAATGCGATGGGCACGGGCGTGGCAGACGACAAGTCGATCTATCCGTATGTGCCCGACATGATCGAGTTCTATCTCGGCGAAAAGCCGATCCTGAAGAACGTGCCGACGTGGCAATGCCGCCGGCCCGACGATCTCGCCTGGACGCTCGAACATCTGCCGGATCTCGTCGTGAAAGAGGTGCACGGCGCCGGCGGCTACGGCATGCTGGTCGGTCCCGCATCCACTCGCGAGGAAATCGAGGCGTTTCGCACCCGGCTGCTCGCGCGGCCAGGCAATTACATCGCGCAGCCCACGCTGTCGCTCTCCGCTTGCCCGACCTTCGTCGAAGCGGGCATCGCGCCGCGCCATATCGATTTGCGGCCCTTCGTGCTCTCCGGCAAGACGATCCAGATGGCGGCCGGCGGTCTCACGCGCGTGGCGCTCAAGGAGGGCTCGCTCGTCGTCAACTCGTCGCAGGGCGGCGGGACCAAGGACACATGGGTGCTCGAATGATTCCACTGGCCCTACCACACGCACACCAAGAGGTTCGACCATGCTGAGCCGCACCGCCGATCATCTGTTCTGGATGGCCCGCTACATGGAGCGCGCGGAGAATACCGCGCGCATGCTGGACATCAATCTGAAGGCGCTCCTGCTGCCCGGCAGCGCGGACGCCGAGGCGCGCACGCATCGCGCGATGCTGCGGATCTCGGAACTGGAGCCCGCCTTCGATGCGCGACACGAGGAAACGACCAGCAGCAACGTGCTCAAATTTCTCGTCGCGGACCCAACGAACCCGTCGAGCATCTACTCGTGCCTGCAGGCGACGCGCGAGAACGCGCGTGCGGTGCGCGGCACGCTCACCACGGAATGGTGGGAAACAATCAACGACACGTGGTTGCAATTCGTCGAGCTGTTGCGCGGCGGTGAGCTGGAAGCGCGTCCCGATGCGCTGTTCGAGTGGGTGAAGTTCCGCTCGCATCTGTCGCGCGGCGTGCGCCTTGGCACGGCGCTGCAGGACGACGCGCTCTTCTTCACGCAGCTCGGCACATTCCTCGAGCGCGCGGACAACACGGCCCGCATTCTCGACGTGCGTTTCGTCGACGTGGAAAACGCTGACTCGCGCTCGGCCGCGCGTCAGCTCGAGGACTTCTACTACTGGACCTCGATTCTCGGCTCGGTTTCCGCGCTCGAAATCTATCGCAAGGTTTACCGCGACGTGGTGACGCCCGCGCGCGTGGTGGAGCTGCTCATCCTCAACCAGCAAATGCCGCGCTCGCTGCTGGCGTCGCTGGATGGCGTCTGCACGAATCTCGCGATGCTGCGCACCGATGGCTCTCGCGAAGTGGAGCGTACTGCGGGCAAGCTGCGCGCCGAGCTGCTTTATGCGGACCTGCGGCAGATCTTCTCCCTTGGCGTGCATACGTTTCTTACGCAGTTTCTCGCGCGCGTGTACGAGCTGGGCAATCAGGTGGCGCGCACCTATCTGATGTTGCCGGTCGGTTAGCGCGATCCCGCGCTCATCGAACTCCCAATCGCCTCGATGGAGGATTGACGTCATGCAACTCGCGGTCCGGCACGACACGGTGTACCGCTACGAAGCGCCCGTGCATTATTCGATCCAGCAGTTGCGGCTGTCGCCGCTCACCACGCCCACGCAGATTGTCAAGCAATGGCAGGTCGAAGCGCCGGGCAAGCTCGACGCGTGCCGCGACGCCTACGGCAACGCGCTGATGACGCTGGTGCTCACGCGTCCGCACAAGGAAATTCGTCTGCGCGTGCGCGGCGAAGTCGAGACCGTGGCATTGCCCGATGGCCGGCTGCCCGAAGGCGAGGGCATGGTGCCGATGCACCATTTCACTTCGCCGACACGCCTCACCGAAGCCGACGAGGCACTCACGGAATTCGCGTTCAGCCTGCCGTCGCTGGACGACACCGCGGCCGTACTCGACGCGGCGTCGCGCATCACGGAGCGCGTGCGCTACGAATCCGGCGTCACGGATGTGACACACACCGCGGCGGACGCGCTGGCGCTCGGCCGTGGCGTGTGTCAGGACCATGCGCATGTGATGCTGGCGGTGTGCCGCGCGCGCGGCGTACCGGCGCGTTACGTGAGCGGATATATCGACCCCGGCGACGTGCCCGAGATGGCGAGCCATGCATGGGTCGACGTGTGGCTCGACAACGGCTGGGTGACGGTGGACGTCACGCACGCATGTTTCGCAAGCGAAAAATATTGCCGGATCGCGGTGGGGCGCGACTATGACGCAGCCGCGCCGGTTCGCGGCCGCCGCGTGGGCGGCGCCGGTGAAACGCTCGATGTCAGCGTGCACGTGAGCGCGCAACAGTCGCAGCAATAGTTTTGCCGCTATAACAAAAAGAGCGGCGAGGTCAGGGAGGCGCATGACGTACTGTGTGGCAATGGCAGTGGATGAGGGGATCGTGTTTCTCGCGGACACGCGCACGAATGCGGGTGTCGATCACGTCAGCACGTCGCGCAAGATGGCCGTGTTCGAAGAGCCCGGCGAGCGTGTGCTCGTGCTGCTCGTCGCGGGCAATCTGGCTATCACGCAGGCGACGCTGCAGGTGCTGACCGAGCCGCAGGACGCGGGGCGCGCCACGCTCTGGAACGCGCCTTCCATGGTCGAGGCTGCGCGCGTGGTGGGCGAAGCCGTACGCGAGGTGCACCGGCGCGACGCCGAAGCGCTCAAGACTTTCAACGTCGACTTCAACTGCAGTTTCATTCTCGGCGGCCAGATCGGCGGCCATGCCATGCGCCTGTTCCAGATCTACGCGGCCGGCAATTTCATCGAGACGTCGAGCGTCAATCCGTATTTCCAGATCGGCGAATCGAAGTACGGCAAGCCGATCATCGACCGCGTGCTGACACCGGACACGCCGCTCGACGAGGCCGCGAAGTGCGCGCTCATCTCCATGGACTCGACGCTGCGCTCGAACCTCTCGGTCGGCCTGCCGCTCGACCTGCTCGTGTACGAGCGTGACGCGCTCCGTGTCACGCGATATGCGTCGCTCGATCAGTCGAATGCGTATTTCCAGATGATCCATTCGACGTGGGGCGAGCGGCTGCGCCAGGTCTTCGGTGAGATTCCCGATCCGCTCTGGACCGACGAAGGCGATGTGCCGCGCCACGAGCGCGCGACGTTGCCCAGCGCCCCGCGCGCCGCGCATGAGGGGCACGCGAGCGAACCGCGTCCCGCGCAAACGCTCGCGCAAGCCCAGCCGCAAGGCGCCGCAAGCGCGCCGCGTATGCCGCGCGACGGTTAAAAGGGCGGCTCGAGCGCTTCGTTTTTGCCTGGCCAACTGCGGAACCGGTATCCTGCTGCGTAATATTCGCGGTACGCCGCGCGCAATGCGCGTCCCCTCGACAATGGAGGCAGGCTGATGAAGCAGAACGACGAACCCAGGAACGGGCGTCCCGAAGAACCTTCCATTCCCGCCGGTCCGGACGATCCCGCGCGCCGCCGTGTGCTCGGCGGGCTGGCGGCGGTTGGCGTGGGCCTCGCGCTGGGCGGCTGCGAGACGCCGGCGCAGAGTGCGGCGGGCGCGCCGCGCAGCGCTGCCGACGCGCGCGTCGATGCCGCGTTGCGCGACCAGGTGCGCCAGATCGTCGTGATCTACGCCGAGAACCGCAGCTTCGTCAATTTGTACGGCAACTATCCCGGCGTGCAGACGCCGCTCGCGAATGTGAGCGCCGAGCGCTACGCGCAGCTCGATCGCGACGGCAAGACGCCGTTGCCGCAGTTGCCGAAGATCTGGGGCGGCCTCGTGCCCCAGGCGCAGGAGCTGGATGGCAAGCGCTACATGATCGCGGAGCATCAGATCACGGGTCTGTCCAACCGTCCGTTCCGGATTGTGGATACGCACGGCAATCCGCTGCCGAACGGCATCATCACGCGCGACCTGATCCATCGCTTCTATCAGAACCAGATGCAGATCAATGCGGGGCGCAACGACCAGTTCGCCGCGTGGGGCGACTCGGGCGGCCTCGTCATGGGCTTCTACGAGAACTCCGCGCAGACGCTGCGGCTCTGGAATATCGCGCAGCAGTACACGCTCTGCGACAACTTCTTCATGGCCGCGTTCGGCGGCTCGTGGCTCAACCACATCTTCCTGATCTCCGCGCAGGTGCCGCAATACGCCGATATCCAGACGAGCGCCGCCAGGCATCTCGCCTCCGTCGTGGAGGGCGACGATCCCACCGGTACGCGCCTGAAGGTCGCGCCGAACTCGCCGGCCTCGGCGCTCGACGGGCCGCCGAAGTTCGTGAACGACGGCCTCTTCACGCCCGACGGCTACGCCGTCAACACGATGGCGCCGCCGTATCAGCCGAGCAACGTGCGCCCGTCGGAAGACGGCAACCCGGCGCTCGCCGATCCGGCCAATCCGCGCGTGCTGCGCCCGCAGACGTACGCGACGATCGGCGACCGGCTCTCGGCGAAGGGCGTCGACTGGGCCTGGTATAGCGGCGCCTGGCAGTTTGCGCTGGACCATCAGGACACGGGCGCGGTGCCCGACTTCCAGTATCACCACCAGCCGTTCAACTACTTTGCCAACTTCGCGCCGGGCACGTCCGCACGCGCGCGTCACCTGCGCGATGCGGGCCTCGGCGACGATCCGTCGACCAACCGTCTGCTCGCGGATATCGACGCAGGGCGCTTGCCTGCCGTGACGTTCTACAAGCCGCAGGGCAACCTGAACATGCACGCCGGCTATGCGGACGTCGAGTCGGGCGACCGCCACATCACGACCGTGATCGAGCACATCCAGCGCGGCCCGCAATGGGCGAACACGATGATCGTCGTGACGCACGACGAGAACGGCGGCTGGTGGGACCCGGTCGCGCCGCCCTTGGGCGACCGCTGGGGTCCGGGCTCGCGCATCCCGGCGCTCGTGATCGCGCCGTTCGCGAAGAAGGGCTACGTCGATCACACGTTCTACGACACGGTCTCGATCCTGCGCTTCATCAGCCGCGTGCATGGCCTCGCGCCGCTCGACGGCGTGGCCGCGCGCGATCAGACGTTCCTCTCGCGGGAGCAGACTCCGCCCGGCGATCTCACGGCGGCACTCGATCTGGCCTGAGTGCTGCACGCACGGATGCATCGAGGGAGAACGGGCGGCGGCCGTCGCGAAACGTTTGCGCCGCCGCCCCGGGTTGCCCATCCGGAACGCAATTTGATGCATCCGCGACACAAGCGACGAACTCTCTATCCGATCAATGAGTTGGCGCGCTCGCCAGGCGGTTATCAACAGGTTTGTCACCAAAAACTGTGGACAACTTTGCTGCGCAAAAAACATGCATTTTTCATGTCGTTTGCGAGCTTCCCGTTTCCATTCAAGGACTTGATGCGGATGTCCAGAACTTGCTAACAGGGCTCTCAACAAAATCTGTGGAAAACCCTCCGCGCGTTTCCCCCCAAAACGCCGCCGCTGCAACAAACGGCAACGCTGCGCACAATCCGAATCGCATCAAGCACTTGGTGCAGTCGTCAAAGGGTTACGCACAAGGCTGTCCCCCGAAGTTGTGGATAGCGCACCCAGATGTTGATCGCTGCGGGCTCAACCTTGCACAGTGTGGGAGTTCGGCCCGATAATCGCCGTCGATATGGCCGTCGCGTGACCGCGCGTGCACGGGCAACTCTCTTCTCGCCACTACCCGCCGCGCCGTGCTCAAAAACTCGCGCTTTGCCGGTCTTCTGCGTATTCCTGGTTTTCTGCCACTCGCCGGCGCCACCCTGATGCTCGGCGTGGCGATGTCCTTCACCGCGCCTTATCTCTCGCTCTTCGGCGTCGAGCGCGCCGGCATGACGCCGTTCCGGCTCGGTGTGTTCATGACCGCCATTGCCACGAGCGGCGTGATCGCGAGCACCGCGGCGGGCCGCTGGAGCGACGCCACCGGCAAGCACCGAACCCTGCTGCTCGTCTCGCTGTGCGCGGCCACGCTCGGCTATCTCTGCCTGTGCGTCGTGCGCGATTACCGGCTGCTGCTGCTCGTGGGCATTGCGTTCATCGGCGCGGGCGGCTGCGCGCTCTCGCTCGTGTTCTCGTTCAGCCGTGCGGCGCTGCCCGCGAGCGACGACGCCGAGCGGACCTTCGCGAGCGCGACGCTGCGCACGATCCTTTCCGCCGCGTGGGTGTTCGGGCCCGCGGTCGGCGCGCTCGTGCTGGCGGCCACGAACTTCTACGGGCTCTTCCTGTTCGCGGCGGCGAGCTTCGCGGCTTGCGGCACGATCGTCTGGCGCATGCGCGAGCCGCGCCACGACGAACACGCCACGCAGCATCTGATGGCGCGTCCCACCGCCGGCGAAGTTGCGCAGGAGATCGATGCTCAGAGCGAGGCGCAGTACGAGGGCCAACCGCTCACGCAGGCCGAAGTGCAGCCGGGTGCGCCACGCGACCCCGCAACGCTTCCGGCGGCTAAGGCAACGGCAAAAGCGAAGGTCAGAGCGGCGCGCGCGCCGGTGCCCGCCGCCGAGGGTTCGCAGAAAGACATCATGCGCGCGATCGTTGCGCTCACACTCATCGGCCTGGCCGCCAATGCGACGATGATCGTGCTGCCGCTCTACATCGTCCATGGCCTGCAGGGCACGCGCATCGATGTGTCGATCATGCTCGGCCTCGGCGCGCTCATGGAGATACCGATGATGCTCGCGCTCGGCGCGCGCGCCTCGGTGCTGGACAAGTCATGGTGGCTGGCCGCCTGCGCCGTGGTGCATGCCGTCTACTTCGTCGCGATGTCGCTGGCGCCGGGCGTGCACGCGCTGATCCCGATGCAGATCCTCAACGCCTTCGTGGTGGCCGTTACGTCGTGTCTCGGCATGACGTTCGTGCAGGATCTGATGCCGTCGTCGCCGGGACGCGCAACGGCGCTGTTCTTCAACGCGTCGCGGCTCGGCTCGATACTGTCGGGCGTGCTTTCCGGCATGCTCGTGCAGGCGTTCGGCTATCGCGGCACGTTTCTTGTTTGCGGCGCGCTCGCGCTGTGCGCGCTGGTGCTGTTCGCCGTACCCGGCGAGCAGTATCCGAAGATGGCGCGTGCCGTGCGGCGTTATCTGCGTGAGCGTTCAGGCAAGCGGGATTGATTCATGCCGTGCGGCCCAGCCAGTGCCTGTGTCAGTGCATGTAGGTGACGCGGCGCGAGCGGTCGCTCAACCGCACGCCCGCGTCGAGCAGCGCGATGGCGAACCAGCGCGCGGTCTTGAGCATGCCGCTCACGCTCGGCATCGGCAGCCAGTCGTTGAGCAGTTGCACGGCGGCCTCGCTGCGCGTGGACTGCAGGAGCGCGATCACCTGCAGCAGCGAGCCTTCGTCCTTCGCGAGTTCGGAGGCGCAGCGGCAGCGCGTATCGAGCGGGCGGCACGAGGCGCGGCACAGGGTGCCCATCAGCAGATCGAAGTAGCCGAAGCCTTCGCCGCCGAGCCCCGCGTCGGCGAGCACGCCGCGCCAGCTTTCGGCCTTGCCGTAGGCGTCGCAATGCGGTCGCAGCCAGGTGCGCACGGCGCGCAGGACGGTCTGCTCGGCGGTGTCGGGATGATGGACGAAGGTGTCGTCGATCAGCGTGTCATTTCTCGCGAAAGGGGTGGTGTAGTTCATGGAGCCTCCGGTCCCGCACAAATCATTCGGGTGGTGCCGGGTCGTCCGGCATGGGCTGTATTCTGGGACAAATGGCGGCTAAATGCAAATGATTCTCATTTGTAAAAATGAGTCGCTGCGCAAAGGCGGCCTCGCACACCCAGTAAGGGACTGTTCCATCCAGCGCCCTTAATTGCGGGGACACAAGCCGTTAAAGTGCCGGCCATGCGTGTTCCAGTGTTCTGGCGCAACGTGAGAGTTGGCCCCGGCCTCATGAAGGCCGGGGCTTTTTTTTGCACCGCGCAAGGGCGCGCGGGGCGGGCCTGGCACGCGTTGTGGAGGGCGCCGGGGACCTGACTTCGATGCATAAGTCATTGAACCGAAAGAAACAAGTAAGGTATTATTTCGGCCGCGCAGCGTGACAGCGTGCCGCGCGTCATGGCGCCCAGAAGGTCGAAAGCGCTGCTTTCGCGATCAAAAATGGGTGGTAACAGCCCGTTTGTTGTTTTTTCTCTTAGTACGTTATTGAATAAAAACAATGACTTGCGTCAATCTTAGATCCGGCCCGTGTTGTTGCGCTGCAAAACTTCCGTATTCCGTTTACCCTCGTTAACCCTTGAACGTGTGTTGCATTTCGCCTCGTCGCTGACAAATACATTACAGCCAGCCTGGTTCGATTTTCACCCCGCGTCAATCTTTCAAGTTGCTTGCGTACCTGAACGTGCGCCGTGGAAGCTATTTGCTCCGCATTTTTGAGGTCCTGTTGAAATGCAATCCGTTCCATTCCTGAGTCTGGCGATCTGGATTCCCATCCTGTTCGGCGTGGCCGTGCTGCGCCTCGGGTCGGATCGTCATCCGCAGCGTGCCCGTTGGCTGTCGCTGGTTGGCGCCGTCGTCGGTCTGCTGCTGACCCTCCCGCTCATCGCCGGCTTCGACAACCACGCGGCCGGCATGCAGTTCGTCGAATTCCGCGACTGGCTGCCTGAGTTCGGCGTGGCGTGGCGACTCGGGATCGATGGTATTTCGATGTGGCTCGTGGTGCTCACCGCGTTCACGACGCTCGTGATCGTGATCGCTTCGTGGGAATCGATCACGGTGCGCGTCGCCCAGTACTTCGGCGCGTTCCTGATTCTCTCGGGCCTGATGGTCGGCACCTTCGCCGCGACCGACGGCATGCTGTTCTTCGTGTTCTTCGAAGCCACGCTGATCCCGCTGTACCTGTTGATCGGCACGTGGGGCAATGCCCGCCGCACCTACGCCGCGGTCAAGTTCTTCTTCTTCTCGCTCGCCGGCTCGCTCTTGATGCTGGTGTCGATGCTGTACCTCTACAGCCAGTCGCACACCTTCGACATGTCGGTGTGGCACAACCTCACGCTCGGCTTCATCCCGCAGATCCTCGTGTTCATCGGCTTCTTCGCGGCCTTCGCGGTGAAGGTCCCGATGTGGCCGTTTCACACGTGGCTGCCCGACGTCCACCTCGAAGCGCCGACCGGCGCGACCGTGATGCTGGCCATGCTGAAGCTCGGCGGCTACGGCTTCCTGCGTTTCACGCTGCCGATCACGCCCGACGCTGCGCACTTCTTCGCGCCGGCGATCATCACGCTCTCGCTCGTGGCCGTGGTCTACTCGAGCCTGCTCGCGCTCGCGCAGACCGACATGACCAAGCTGCTCGCGTACTCGACGGTCGCCCACATGGGTCTCGTCACGCTGGGCCTCTTCCTCTTCAACCAGATCGGCACCGAAGGCGCGATCGTGCAGATGATCTCGTACGGTTTCGTTTCGGGCGCGATGCTGCTCTCGATTGGCGTGCTGTTCGACCGCACGAAAACGCGCACGATCTCGGCTTACGGCGGCGTCGTCAACGTGATGCCGCGCTACGCCACCTTCATGATGCTGTTCTGCATGGCCAACCTCGGCCTGCCGGGCACGTCGGGCTTCGTGGGCGAGTTCATGGTCATCATGGGCGCGATCCGCGTGAACTTCTGGGTCGGCGCGATCGCCGCGACGACCGTCATTCTGAGCGCGGCGTACACCCTGTGGATGTACAAGCGCGTGATCTTCGGCGCTGTGGCGAACAAGGGCGTTGCGAAGCTGGCCGACATCGGCCGCCGCGAAACGCTGATCTTCGCTTCGCTCGCAGCGTTCGTGCTGGCAATCGGCCTCTACCCGAAGCCGATGACCGACGCGATCGAACTGTCGGCGGCGAACCTCGTCACCCAGGCCGGTCGCAACAAGCAACCCGTCGACGAAGCAGCGCCTGCTGACGCAGTGCGAGCTGGCACGGACGTTCGTGCTCAGCACTCGCCGACGTGATCACTGAAGATTGACGGCGCAACCAACGCGCCGCATCGCCTCCGGGCGCTGCGGCGCGTTGTTGCGTCCAAGGGTTTTCGAATTTTGAGATTCGAGAAGTAGCCGCGGCGGGCCGCTGTCAAGGGCAGAGCAGGGCGCGACGTGCGTGTGTTTCCGAGGCGCGACAAACCTCGCGAACACATGCGACAAAGTGTCTCAATCTTCTTTTGACAAAGGTCATTTTCCACATTCATTGATTGCGAAATATCAAAGCGGCTGTATGATGCGGGCGCGCTTCCTTTGTCGGATGTCAGGGGACGCGTCCGGAACTATTCAATGAATGAATTTCAGGCAAACGTGATGAAAAGAACGACCTTTCAAAGGTTACTGCTTCCCATCAGCGCCGGATTGGCCTTGTGTCTTTCCGGATGCAACATGGAGCTCCTTGACCCCAAGGGAAGTGTGGGCGTGGCGGAAAAGCAGCTGATTGCGACCTCCACATGGGCCATGCTGATTGTTGTGATCCCCGTGATCGTCCTGACGCTGTGGTTTGCGTACCGCTACCGCGCGTCGAATCGTAGCGCCACGTACGACCCGAAGTGGTCGCATTCGACGGCGATCGAAGTCGTCGTCTGGACCATTCCGACACTGATCATTCTGTTCCTCGCCGTGCTCACGTGGAAAACCACGCACGAGCTCGACCCCTACAAGCCGCTCGAATCGAACGTCAAGCCGATCAACGTCGAAGTTGTCGCGCTCGACTGGAAGTGGCTGTTCATCTACCCCGATCTCGGTATCGCGACGGTGAACCAGCTGGCCGTGCCCGTTGGCACGCCGGTGAACTTCAGCATCACGTCGGATTCGGTGATGAACTCGTTCTTCATCCCGCAGCTTGGCACCCAGGTTTACGCGATGGCCGGCATGCAGACGCGTCTGCACCTGATCGCCGACCACGCTGGCGACTACGCCGGCCTCTCGGCGAACTTCAGCGGCAAGGGCTTCTCGGACATGAAGTTCCGCACCCTCGCCACCAGCCAGCAAGACTTCGACGCGTGGGTCCAGAAGGTGAAGGCGTCGCAGACGCAGCTTTCGATGGATCAATACGCGACGGTCGCACAGCCGAGCGAGAAGGCTCCGGTGGAGTACTTCTCGACGGTCGACCCGAAGCTCTTCAACAACATCATCGCGAAGTACAACAACGGCCACGTCACGAATTTCAGTGACCCGTCGTGCGTGACCAAGGGGTAAACCAGGCATGTTCGGAAAACTTACACTGGACGCCATTCCGTATCACGAGCCGATTATTCTCGGCACGATGATCGGTATGGCCGTCATCGGCGCATTCGTGCTCGGTGGCATCACTTACCTCGGTAAGTGGAAATATCTTTGGACGGAGTGGCTGACGAGCGTCGACCACAAGCGTCTGGGCGTGATGTACATCGTGCTCGCCCTCATCATGCTGCTGCGCGGCTTCGCCGACGCGATCATGATGCGTACCCAGCTTGCGCTTGCGTACAACGCGCCGGGTTACCTCCCGCCGCACCACTACGACCAGATCTTCACGGCTCACGGCGTGATCATGATCTTCTTCATGGCCATGGCTTTCATGGTCGGCCTGATGAACATCATCGTTCCGCTGCAGATCGGCGCACGCGACGTCGCGTTCCCGTTCCTGAACTCGCTGTCGTTCTGGATGACCGCAGTCGGCGCCATCCTGCTGATGATCTCGCTCGTCGTGGGTGAGTTCGCAATGACGGGTTGGCTCGCGTATCCGCCGCTTTCGGAGCTTGCGTACAGTCCGGGGGTAGGGGTGGATTACTACCTGTGGGCGCTGCAGATCTCCGGTGTCGGCACGCTGCTGACCGGCGTGAACTTCTTCGTCACCATCATCAAGATGCGTGCCCCCGGCATGACGATGATGAAGATGCCGGTGTTCACGTGGACGGCACTGTGCACGAACGTGCTGATCATGGCCGCGTTCCCGATCCTGACGGTGACGCTCGCGCTGCTCGGCCTCGACCGCTACATCGGCACGCACTTCTTCACGAATGACGGCGGCGGCAACGCCATGCTGTACCTGAACCTGATCTGGGCCTGGGGTCACCCTGAGGTGTACATCCTGATCCTGCCGGCGTTCGGTATCTTCTCGGAAGTTGTCGCGACGTATGCCAGGAAGCCGCTGTTCGGCTACAAGGCAATGGTCTACGCGACCTGCGCGATCATGGTTCTGGCGTTCGTCGTGTGGCTGCACCACTTCTTCACGATGGGTTCGGGCGCCGATGTGAACGCGTTCTTCGGTATCGCCACGATGATCATTTCGATCCCGACGGGCGTGAAGATCTTCAACTGGCTGTTCACGATCTACCGCGGCCGCCTCGAGTTCAACTCGGCGGTGCTGTGGACGATCGGCTTCATGGTCACCTTCACCATCGGCGGCATGACCGGCGTGATGATGGCGATCCCGGGTGCGGACTTCGTGCTCCACAACTCGCTGTTCCTGATCGCGCACTTCCACAACGTGATCATCGGCGGTGTGGTGTTCGGCTATCTCGCCGGCATGAACTACTGGTTCCCGAAGGCGTTCGGCTTCAAGCTCAACGAAAAGCTCGGCAAGCGCGCGTTCTGGTTCTGGCTCTCGGGCTTCTATGTCGCCTTCACGCCGCTGTACGTGCTGGGCTTCATGGGCGCAACCCGCCGTCTGAACCACTACGACAATCCGGCATGGCATCCGTGGATGATCATCGCGTGGGTCGGCGCCGTGCTCGTGGCAATCGGTATCGCACATCAGCTGCTGCAGCTGTACGTCTCGATCCGCGACCGCAACCTGCCGGAAAACCGCGACTTGACGGGCGATCCGTGGGGTGGCCGTACGCTGGAGTGGGCGATCTCGTCGCCGCCGCCGTCGTATAACTTCGCGATCATTCCGCAAGTGAGCGAACTCGACGAGTTCCAGCACCTGAAGGACACCGGCCGCGAAACCGTGGACGTCGCGAACACGAAGTACACCGACATCCACATGCCCTCGAACACGAGCGCGGGTCTGTTCATCGGTCTCTTCAGCCTGGTGCTCGGCTTCGCTGGCATCTGGCACATCTGGTGGCTCATGATCGCTGGCTTCGTCGGCATTCTCGCGACGGCTATTGGCTACAGCTTCCAGAAGAACGAAGGCTATTACATCCCGGCCGCCAAGGTTCGGGCAGACGAAGAAGCGCGCGAGCGCGCACTGGTCAAGGCGTTCGCCGACAAGCAACGCAATGGCAAGGTTGAAGCAGCACTGGAGGCCAACTGATGTCGACGCATACTAGTGCGGCCGCACACGCGGAGCACGATCACCACGATCACCCGCCGTCACACTCGGTGTTCGGCTTCTGGCTGTACCTGATGACGGACTGTATTCTGTTCGGCTCGCTGTTCGCAGTGTTCGCCGTGATGCAGAACCAGTTCGCAGGCGGCCCGACGGGCAAGGACCTGTTCGACATTCAGGGCGTCGCGATGGAAACGGCAGTGCTGCTGCTGTCGTCCATCACGTACGGTTTCGCGATGATCGGCGCGCACAAGCAGCGCAAGGGTCAAGTGTTCGTCTGGCTGGCGATCACGTTCCTGCTCGGCGCAACGTTCCTGTATTTCGAACTGCACGAATTCGCGAACATGATCGCCGAGGGCAACGGTCCGCAACGCAGCGCGTTCCTCTCGTCGTTCTTCACGCTGGTTGCCACCCACGGTATCCACGTGACGATGGGCATGATCTGGATGGTCGTCCTGATGGTTCAGGCCTTGAAGGCGCCGGTTCTGGGCGAGCGTGAAATTCGCCGCCTGACCTGCCTGAGCCTTTTCTGGCACTTTCTGGACATCGTCTGGATCTGCGTGTTCTCCTTTGTCTATCTTGCGAGCGTGATCTAAATGAGTGCTCATCCTATCCATGAAGAAGAAAGCCACGGCAGCGTAGGCAGCTACCTGGTTGGTTTCGTCCTGGCGGTGGTGCTCACGGCCGCTTCGTTCTGGCTCGTGCTGCATGGCGGCTTTTCGCGCGAAACCGCGCTGCTCGGCCTCGCCGTGCTGGCAGTCGTGCAGATCCTGGTTCACCTCGTGTTCTTCCTGCACATGAACACGTCGTCGGGCCAGCGCTGGAACGTGACGGCATTTGGCTTCACGGTGTTGACGGTCCTGATCGTGGTCGTCGGCACGCTGTGGGTCATGCACAACGTCAGCATGAACATGATGTCGCGTTAAGCGTTCATCGTTGCTGGACTTGCGCTTCGCCCGCTGCGGGTGAAGCGCAAAAGAAAAACGCCGCCAGGCCTTCGGGCCGGCGGCGTTTTTTCTTTTTGCAGCCCGATGTGCGCTTATGCGCCGAAGCGCTGACGCACGACTTCCGCGACGGCGTTGCCGAGCCGGTGGTGTTGCGAGGCTTCGTAGTGAATGCCGTCGGTGGGGCTAACAGTGGCGAATTCGCCGGCGTCGAGAAACGCCGAGCCGTATTTGACGGCTACCCGCTCATAGAGCGGCGCAAGCAGGCGCGATTTCGCGGCGCCCCCCGTGAAGATATCGCCGAGAAAGCCAATCTCTTCGATCGGCACCGGCGACATGAGCAGCACATGCGGCGTCGAGCCGCCCGGACCCGCGCGGCACGCGACGAGCGTTTCGAGCAGCACATCGACCGAGTTCGCAATGTCGGTGGGCGTGACGGAAAAGCGTGTCTTGAGGTCGTTGGTGCCGAGCATCAGCGCGACCACATCGACGGGCAACTGGCTTTCGAGGCATGGGCGCAGATAGGCGAGACCGTTCTTGTGCCGGCCTTCGATGGGATCGTCGTGAACCGTGGTGCGCGCGGGCAGGCCTTCCTCGATGATCGCCCAGCCCGGCCCCAGCGCCTCGCGCAGCACGCCGGGCCAGCGGTCGGCGGGGCCGAATCGCTCGGACACACCGGGCACGGTCAGCGGCTTCGTGCCGTGCGTATTGGAATCGCCGTAACAGAGCAGGGTGCGTGACGTCATGGGTTGCCTCTTCCTGGTTACTGGTTAGCTGGTTGCGGGGTGCGATGCAATGCCATTACTCATCGTGGGAGATTACTAGACGACTGGTCTAATCGCTCTGTACCATGTCACCTCATGAATGCAGCGGCAGCCGTCGAAGTGCGGCAACACATCCTCGATACCGCCATGCCCATTCTGCTGGGCAAGGGCTTTTCCGCAGTCGGTCTCAATGAGATCCTCGCGGCCGCCGGTGTGCCTAAAGGGTCGTTCTATCACTATTTCGGCTCGAAGGAAGCGTTCGGCGAAGCCTTGCTCACGTCGTATTTCGACGAGTATGCGGAGCGTCTCGACGATCTGCTGGTGCGGGCGCCGGGCACGGCGGCCGAGAAGCTGATGCGCTACTGGGACGAGTGGCGCCTGATCCAGTGCGCCGACGATCCCGTAGGCAAATGTCTCGCGGTGAAGCTGGGCGCGGAGGTGAGCGACCTTTCCGAGGCGATGCGCGAGGCGCTGCGTCTTGGCACCGATGCGACGATCTCGCGCATTGCTGCGTGCCTCGAAGCAGGGCGCGTGGATGGCTCGCTCGCAGGTGTAAACGACGCCGCGACCATGGCGGTGACGCTCTACGAACTCTGGCTCGGCGCTACGCTGCTCGAGAAGATCCACCGCGACCGCAAGCCGCTCGACGCGGCTATGGCGACCACGCGCATCCTGTTGAACCTGCCTCCGGGCAACTAACCGAACGCGAAGCCGCGGCGGCGTGTGAAGTGCGCGCGATTGTCGCGTTTTGCGCAGAAGTACTAGACGACCGGTCTAATAGAGCATGAAGAGACTGGTTTCCGAAGGGCGTGCGAGCGCCCGAACCTAACGCAAAAAAGGAACGCCGATGAAGGTACTGATCGTTTTGACCTCGCACGAGGACCTCGGCAACACGGGCAAGAAGACGGGTTTCTGGCTCGAGGAGTTCGCCGCGCCGTACTACGCGCTGCGCGACGCGGGTGCCGAGCTCACGCTCGCGTCGCCCAAGGGCGGCCAGCCGCCGCTCGATCCGAAGAGCAGCGATCCCGCCGCGCAGACCGATGCGACACGGCGTTTCGCATCCGATAGCGTGGCGCAAACGGCGCTAGCCAGTACGAAACGTCTCGCCGAGATCGACGCGGGCGCGTTCGACGCCGTCTTCTATCCGGGCGGCCACGGCCCGCTCTGGGACCTGGCCGAAGATCCGGTTTCGATCGCGCTGATCGAAAAGACGATCGCCGCGGGCAAGCCTGTCGCTGCCGTTTGCCATGCACCGGGCGTGCTGCGTCACGTGAAGGGGGCAGACGGCAAGCCGCTCGTGGCCGGCAAGTCGGTCACCGGGTTTTCGAATGACGAAGAAGCCGCCGTGCAGTTGACGGACGTCGTGCCGTTCCTCGTCGAGGACATGCTGAAGGCCAACGGCGGCCAGTACTCGAAGGCCGCCGACTGGCAGCCGCATGTCGCAACCGACGGCCTGCTCATCACGGGCCAGAACCCGGCTTCGTCGGAGCCGGTTGCCGAAGCCCTGCTCGCGGCGCTGCGACGCGCTTGATGTTGCGCGAACGCGCGCGTCTTTGGCGAGCGCGTTCGCTTCCCTCGATTTCCTTTCGGCAACGCTGCGAGGCGCGCTCGCAGCGCGTGCGCGGCTGCGCGTTGCCGCAAGGAAATCCCGTTTTTGCCAACCGGCGCAGGTGCCGCGCGACGCGCGACCTGTGCCAGGAAAGGAGCTGTAGATGTCCGCATTGTTCGAACCGTTCAAGCTCAAGGGCGTGTCCCTGCGCAACCGCATCGCCGTGCCGCCGATGTGCCAGTACATGGCCGTCGATGGCGTGATCAACGACTGGCACCACGTCCACTACGCGCAAATCGCGCGCGGCGGCGCTGGCCTCGTGATCGTCGAGGCGACGGCGGTTTCGCCCGAAGGCCGCATCACGCCGGGCTGCACGGGCCTGTGGAACGACGCGCAGAGGGAAGCGTTCAAGCCCACCGTCGCGGCAATCAAGGCAGCGGGCGCCGTGCCCGGCATCCAGATTGCGCACGCGGGGCGCAAAGCGAGCGCGAACCGCCCGTGGGAAGGCGACGATCACATCGCCGAGGGCGATGCGCGCGGCTGGCAGACCATCGCGCCCTCGGCAACGGCGTTCGGCGCGCATCTGCCGAAGGTGCCGATGGCGATGACGATCGACGACATCGCGCGCGTGCGCGAGGATTTCGTGGCCGCGGCGAAGCGCGCGCTCGAAGCCGGCTTCGAATGGCTCGAACTGCACTTTGCGCACGGCTATCTCGGCCAGAGCTTTTTCTCGACGCATTCGAACCAGCGCGACGATATCTATGGCGGCAGCCTCGAGAACCGCAGCCGTTTCCTGCTGGAAACGCTGGCCGCGGTGCGCAAGGTCTGGCCGGAGCATCTGCCGCTGACGGCGCGCTTTGGCGTGATCGAGTACGATGGCCGCGACGAGGAGACGCTTGCCGAATCGAGCGAACTGGCCAAGGGCCTCAAGCGCGAAGGCCTCGACATGCTGGGCGTGAGCGTCGGCTTCTCGACGCCCGCCGCGCAGATTCCATGGGCGCCCGCATTCCTCGCGCCGATCGCACAAAAAGTGCGTCGCGCAACCGGTCTGCAGGTGTCGTCGGCATGGGGGATCGGCACGCCGGAACTGGCCGAGCGCTCGGTGGCGAAGGAGCAACTCGATATCGTGATGGTCGGGCGCGCGCATCTCGCGAATCCGCACTGGCCGTATTTCGCGGCTCAGGAACTGGGTGTCGAACGCGCCGCATGGACCTTGCCGGCGCCTTACGCGCACTGGCTCGAGCGCTACAAGGTCGGCTGAAATGTGCCGACCGGTTCAACCGTTGACGATGAGGGAATGACGATGACCGTCTATCTATTCGCGAGCATTACGCCCAAGCCCGAGCATGTCGCCGATGTGGAGGCGCTCATGCGCGATATGGTTTCGCACACGCGCAAGGAACCGGGCAATTTGCGCTACGACCTGCTGCGCCGCTCCGATGGCGCACCGGGCTTTTACCTTTACGAAACCTATGTCGACGAGGCCGCGGTGCAGGCGCATCGCGAAAGCGCACACTTCGTGGCATACCGCGCGAAGATTGGTGCGTGGGTGACGGAGCCGCCCGAAGTGAAGCTGCTGAAGGGCGTGGACGTCGCGGACTGAGGCCGCGCTTCTTGCCGCAATCGTTGCGGCGATCCATTGACGCGCCGGATATCGCTTCGCAGCGGTGTCCGGCGCGTTTTTCATTGAGCGGCCACGCTCGGCTCAGCCCGCCATATCGAGCACGACGCGGCCTTCGATCGCGCCGCGCTCCATGCGCGCGAACACGTCGTTGATGTTCTCCAGTTTTTCCGTGGAGACGGTCGCCTTGACCTTGCCTTCCTGCGCGAACATCAGCGACTCTTCGAGATCGAGCCGTGTGCCGACGATCGAGCCGCGCACCGTCACGCCGCCCAGCACCATGTCGAAGATCGGCAGCGGAAAGTCACCGGGCGGCAGGCCGTTCAGCGACACCGTGCCGCCCCGGCGCACCATGCCAAGCGCCTGCGAAAACGCAACGGGCGAGACCGCGGTCACGAGCACGCCGTGCGCGCCGCCAATCTCCTTCTTCAGATACGCCGCGGGATCGGTGGTTTTCGCGTTGACCGTCACGGTCGCGCCGAGGCGTTTCGCCAGTTCGAGTTTCGTATCGTCGACATCGACGGCTGCGACGTTGAGCCCCATCGCGCGCGCGTACTGCACGGCCATGTGGCCGAGGCCGCCCACGCCGGAAATCACGACCCAGTTGCCAGGGCGCGTGTCGGTGACTTTCAGGCCCTTGTAGACCGTCACGCCCGCGCAGAGCACGGGTGCGATTTCGATGAAGTCGATATTTTTCGGCAGCAGGCCGACGTAGTTCGCGTCGGCTTTCGCGTATTGCGCGAAGCCGCCATTGACCGAATAGCCGGTGTTCTGCTGCTGCTCGCAAAGCGTTTCCCAGCCGCCGAGGCAATGTTCGCAATGGCCGCATGCCGAGTAGAGCCACGGAATGCCCACGCGATCGCCTTCCTTCACGTGCGTGACGCCCGCGCCCACTCCCACCACATAGCCGACGCCCTCGTGACCGGGAATGAACGGCGGCTGCGGCTTCACGGGCCAGTCGCCGTGCGCGGCGTGCAGGTCCGTGTGGCACACGCCGCAGGCTTCGATTTTCACCAGCAGCTCGCCTGGCCCCGGAGTGGGGACGGTCACTTCCTCCAGCACGAGGGGTTTGCCAAATGCGCGGACTACCGCGGCTTGCATCGTCTTGCTCATCGTCGGGCTCCTGTCGAAGCTGAGTGGCGGCGCGCGGCCGGATGCGTTGCGCATCGCGGTGTCGCCGCACGTCCGCCTGCCTTTCGAGTTTGAAGGAAAGGATTGTCGTGTGCGATGAACTTGCTCAATAGTCGGTAGTAGAACGGCTGTGAAGGTTTCGAAAGAAACTGCCGTTAATATTGAATAAGGTTTGGTAACGACTTCGTTGCACGAATTCAGTGAGCCCGATGCAGAACGACTCCCTTTACGAGCGCGCCAGTGAGCGCCATTTCGCCGGCGACCTGCCGCGCGCGCGTCAGTTGTACACGCAATTGCTCGAAGCCGACGCAGCGCACGCGGGCGCGATGTTTCGCCTCGGCGTGATTGGTCTACAGGAAGGCGCGCCGGCCGATGCGATCGGCTGGCTGCAGCGCGCGCTCGCCATCGAGCCCGGTCAGCGGCGCTATCGCGAAGCCCTGGGGCAGGCCTATGCCATGGCCGCGCGCCACGCCGAAGCGGCGCAGATCTATCGCGGTCTGCTGGCGGACGACGCGTCGTCGGCCGATCTCTGGTGCGGGCTCGGCGCGGCGCTGCAGGCGCAGGGTGCGCTGGCGGAAGCGGTGGAGGCGTGGCGCGCGGCGCTGGAGCGCGAGGCGAACCGCGCCGATGCCTGGAACAACCTCGGCAATTGTCTGCGTCTGCTGGGCGATTCCGGCGAGGCTCAGGCCGCTTATTGTCACGCGCTCGCCTTGCAGCCGGGCGATGTCAACGCATTGACGAACCTCGGCACGCTGCTGCAGGAAGCGGGGCAGGACGAGGAGGCGCTCGAAAGCTTGCGCGCCGCGTTGGCGGCTGCGCCGGAAACCGCCGTCGCGATGATCAACCTTGGCGTGCTGCTGACGCGTCTGGAGCGTCTGGACGAGGCATTGCCCCTGCTCGAACGCGCGGTGGCCATCGAACCGCATATGGCGCATGCGGCCTACAACTATGGCGTCGCGCTGCAGGCGCGCGGCCGTTTGCGTGACGCCGAAGCGCAATATCGCCGCGCGCTGGCGCTCGACGCGGCGCATGCGGAAGCGGCGAACAACCTTGGGAATGTCTGCCGCGATCTCGGCGATTACCCGGCTGCACGCGAAGCGTACGAAACGGCTATCCGCGCCCGGCCGGATTTCGTCGACGCGTTCAACAACGCCGCCAACCTGATGCGCACGCTCGGCAGCCTCGACGAGGCGCAAGCGCTCTTGCGCCAGGCCCTCGACCTCGATCCGTCGCGCTCGGCTACGCTCAACAATCTGGGCAACGTGCTCAAGGACTGCGGGGACCTGGACGAAGGCATCGAATGCTTTCGCCGGGCCGTGGCGAGCGAACCCGGCAACCTCATCGCGCACAGCAATCTTCTGTACGCGTTGTCGTTCCAGGCCGAAGACCCGCAGGTGATTCTCGACGAGGCGAGACGCTGGTCCGCGCGGCACGAAGCGCCGCTCGGCGTGCAACGCACGCGGGCGGCTGTCGAACCCGCGGCGGGAAGGCGCTTGCGCATCGGTTACGTATCGGGCGATTTTCGTGAGCATTGCCAGGCATTGTTCATGACGCCGCTGTTTGCCCACCACGACCGCACGCGCTTCGAGATTCACGCATACTCGAGCGTGGTCAGGCCCGATGCTACGACCGCACGTCTCGCCGCGCACGTAGACGAGTGGCACGACGTGCGCACGTTGAGCGACGCGGCGCTGGCGGACCAGATCCGTGCGGACGGCATCGATATCCTGGTCGATCTCACGATGCACATGTCCAATGGCCGGCCTCTGCTGTTCGCTCGCAAGCCGGCACCGGTGCAGGTCGCCTGGCTCGCTTATCCCGGTACGACCGGCATCGGCGCGATGGACTGGCGGCTCACCGATCCGTGGCTCGATCCGCCTGCACACGATCGCCACTACAGCGAAAAGTCGTGGCGTTTGCCGCACACGTTCTGGTGTTATGACCCGCTTGCTTCGGAACCCGAAGTGAATGCGCTGCCGGCGTCGAGCGCGGGACACGTCACGTTCGGCAGCCTGAACAACCCGTGCAAGCTCACCGATACGACGCTGAACCTGTGGGCCCGTGTATTCGCGCGCTTGCCTGCGGCGCGCCTCGTGCTCATGGCCGCCGAGGGCGAAGCGAGGCGCGGCCTCGTACAACGGCTTGCGCGGGCAGGCATCGCCCCGGCGCGCGTGCGCTTCCTGCCGTTCCGGCCGCGAACGGATTATCTGCGCAGTTATCACGAGGTCGATCTCGGGCTCGACACGTTGCCGTACAACGGCCACACCACCTCGCTCGACGCGCTGTGGATGGGGGTGCCCGTCGTCACACGCATCGGGCCGACCGTGGCTGGGCGCGCGGGCTTGAGCCAGGTCGCGAACCTCGGTCTTACCGAATTGGCCGCCGATTCCGACGAGGCATTCGTGGAGACGGCGGTGAGTCTCGCGAACGACTTGCCGCGCCTCGCGAATCTGCGCGCGACGCTGCGCGAACGCATGGTGCACTCGCCGCTCATGGACGGAGAGCGGTTTGCGCGCGGCGTCGAAGCGGCGTACGACGGCATGTGGCGCGCTGCAGCGCAATAGGGCCATCTGGCGCGTAAATACGGGCCACTGGCGGCCGAGACCCAGCCGAACGGCCATCCAGCGTGCTGTATAAATATACAGTAGAATCCTAGCCTGACAGCCAGGGCCGCGCGCCGATTCCCCGCGCGCGCCGCGCTGCAAGTTGCCGGGCCGCGCCGCGTATTTGCCCCATTTCGCGCGCCGTCCGGCCCCACGCGTGTGATCCAGCCGGAATGCCAGCGCAAGTGAGCGAAAACCGATCCATCCGAATCCGTGGTGCCCGCCAGCACAACCTCAAGAACCTCGACCTCGACCTGCACACCGGCGAAATGACGGTCGTCACCGGGCCTTCGGGCTCGGGCAAGTCGAGCCTCGTCTTCGATACGCTTTACGCGGAAGGCCAGCGCCGTTACGTCGAAACCTTCAGCGCCTACGCCCGTCAGTTCCTCGACCGCATGGACCGGCCGCAGGTCGATCGCGTGGACGGTGTGCCGCCCGCCATCGCCATCGACCAGACCAACCCCGTGCGCAGTTCGCGCTCGACGGTCGGCACGATGACGGAGCTCAATGACCACCTGAAGCTGCTGTACGCGCGCGCCGCGAATCTGTTCGACCGCGTCACGGCGCAGCCCGTGCGGCACGACACGCCTGAGACGATTTACGCCGAACTGATGGCGCGTACGGCAGCGGGCGACCCGCGTCTTGTGGTCACGTTTCCGGTCGAGTTGCCCGATACGACCACCGAGGAAGAAGTCGCGCAGTGGCTCTCCGCGAGTGGCTATACGCGCGTGCAGGCGCAGCGCGAGGTGAAGACGGCCGAAGGCACGCGCAAGCTGCTCGACGTCGTCGCCGACCGTTTCCGCATGCAGAACGTGGAGAAGAGCCGCGCGATCGAGGCGATCGAAGCCTCGCTCAAGCGCGGCAGCGGGCGCGTGAACGTCTACGTGCTGGCCAGCAGCGATGACGATGCGCAGGCCGAGCCGCAGATCTGGCGCTTCTCGACGGGGCTGCATTGCCCGGACAGCGATTTACGCTACGCAGATCCGCAGCCCGCGTTGTTCTCGTTCAACTCGGCCTACGGCGCCTGCGACGCGTGCCGCGGTTTTGGCCGCGTGATCGGCGTGGATTGGGGCCTCGTGATCCCCGACGAACGCAAGACGCTGCGCGGCGGCGCGATCAAGCCGCTGCAAACGCCGGCGTGGAAGGAATGCCAGGACGACCTGATGCGCTATGCCGCCAAAGCCGGCATTCCGCGCGATACGGCATGGTCAGAACTGACGCAGGCGCAGCGCGACTGGGTGATCAACGGCGCGCCGGACTGGAAGGGCAGCTGGCAAACGCAGTGGTACGGCGTGAAGCGCTTCTTCCAGTATCTGGAGTCGAAGGCCTACAAGATGCACATCCGCGTGCTGCTGTCGAAGTACCGCAGCTATACGCCGTGCGAAACCTGCGGAGGCGCACGCCTGAAAACCGAGGCCCTGCAATGGCGCCTCGGCACGCAGCAGAACGCGGACGACGTGCTCGCGCCGTCGGGACGTTTCCTGCCGCACGGCGTGGACTGGACACGCGCGCAGCTCGAAGCGTTGCCGGGCCTCACCGTGCACGACGTGATGCTGCTGCCGATCGAGCGCATTCGCCGCTTCTTCGACAATCTTTCGCTTTCCTCAGCACTGCTCGACGACGCGCTGAAGCTGCTGCTCGAGGAAGTGCGCACGCGCCTGAAGTATCTCTGCGACGTGGGTCTCGGCTATCTGACGCTCGACCGCCAGAGCCGCACGCTTTCGGGCGGAGAAGTGCAGCGTATCAACCTGACCACGGCGCTCGGCACGTCGCTCACGAAAACGCTGTTCGTGCTCGATGAGCCGAGTATCGGCCTGCATCCGCGCGACCTCAACCGCATCGTCGAAGCGATGCAACGTCTGCGCGACGCGGGCAATACGCTCGTCGTGGTCGAGCACGATCCGTCCGTGATGCTCGCGGCCGACCGCCTCATCGACATGGGCCCCGGCCCGGGCGAGCGCGGCGGCTCGATCGTCTACGACGGCACGCCGAACGATATCCGCTCCTCGGGCACCCTGACGGGCGAGTACCTGGGCGGCCACCGCGCCGTTGCCGACGCTTCGCACTGGGAGCGACGCCCGGTTGACGCGTCCACGCCGAACCTCCTGCTCGAAGGCGCGAGCGAACACAACCTGCGCGACGTGACCGTGCAGATTCCGCTGCAGCGGCTCGTGTGCGTGACGGGCGTTTCGGGCTCGGGCAAATCCACGCTCGTGCAGGACGTGCTCTATCCCGCGCTCGCGCGGCATCTGGGCAAGGCGACGGAAGCGCCGGGCACGTTCCGCAAGCTGAGCGGCGCGGAGCAGATCAGCGACGCCGTGTTCGTCGACCAGTCGCCGATCGGCAAGACGGCGCGCTCGAATCCGGCCAGCTATGTCGGTGCGTTCGACGAGATCCGCAAGCTGTTCGCCAAGGCGACGCTCGCGAAGCAGCGCGGCTACACGGCGGGCATGTTCAGCTTCAACTCGGGCGAAGGTCGATGCCCGACTTGCGGCGGCTCGGGTTTCGAGCACATCGAAATGCAGTTCCTGAGCGATGTGTACCTGCGTTGCCCCGATTGCGACGGCAGCCGCTATCGCGCGGAAGTGCTCGAAGTGAAGATCGAGCGCGCGGGCCGCACGCTTTCGGTGGCGGACGTGCTCGACCTCACGGTCAGCGAAGCAGTGCAATGCTTCGCTGAGGATGGCGAAGTATTGCGCGTGCTGCAGCCTATCGTGGACGTCGGTCTCGAATACGTGAAGCTCGGCCAGCCGGTGCCGACGCTCTCGGGCGGCGAGGCGCAGCGCCTGAAGCTCGCGGGGTATCTCGCCGAAACCGCGCAGTCGCGCGGCAAGGAAGCGGGCGGCCGCCTCTTCATGTTCGACGAACCGACTACGGGCCTGCATTTCGACGACATCGCCAAGCTGATGCGCGCCTTCGGCAAGCTGCTCGCGGGCGGTCATTCGCTGCTCGTGATCGAACATAACCTCGACGTGATCCGCGCCGCAGACTGGCTGATCGATCTCGGCCCCGAAGGCGGCGACGCGGGCGGCGAAGTGGTGTGCGTCGGCACGCCCGAAGACGTGATCGCGTGTCCGCGTTCGCATACGGGCGCGGCGCTCGAGCGCTACGAAGCCGCGCTTGGCAGCGGCGTCGAACTGCTGGCGGAAGAAGAGGGCGTGGCGCTGCAAACCGCATTGCGTGCCGCGCAGGCGCGCCGCGACGTGCAGGGCGAGGACGTGGTGCGCATCGTGAATGCGCGCGAGCACAACCTCAAGGCGCTCGACGTCGATATCCCGCACGGCCGCTTCAACGTCATCACGGGCGTGTCGGGCTCGGGCAAGTCCACGCTCGCGTTCGACATCCTCTTTCACGAAGGCCAGCGGCGCTACCTCGAATCGCTCAACGCGTATGCGCGTTCGATCGTGCAGCCCGCGGGCCGCCCCGAAGTCGATGCCGTGTACGGCATTCCGCCGACCGTCGCGATCGAGCAGCGCCTTTCGCGCGGCGGCCGCAAGAGCACGGTCGCCACGACCTCCGAGGTGTGGCACTTCCTGCGTCTGCTTTACGTGAAGCTCGGCGTGCAGCACTGCGTGCATGACGGCACGCCCGTCACGTCGCAGAGCGTCGATGCGATCGTCGCGCAACTGCTGCGCGAGCATCGCGGCCAGCATGTCGGTTTGCTCGCACCGCTCGTCGTCAATCGCAAGGGCGTGTACACCGATCTCGCGAAGTGGGCGAAGGCGCGCGGCAATACGCATCTGCGCGTGGATGGCGAGTTCGTGCCCGTCGCGCCGTGGCCCAAGCTCGACCGCTTCCGCGAGCATACGATCGAGTTGCCCGTGGGCGACCTCGTGATCGAGCCTGAAAACGAGGCGCAGTTGCGGGCGATGCTCGGCGCGACGCTCGAAGCGGGCAAGGGCATCGTGCACCTGCTCGCGCCGCTCGACGGCCTCGATCATGTGCTGGGCAATGGGGGGTCGACGGCGAGCATCGGCGAGGTGAAAGTGCTTTCGACGCGGCGCGCCTGCCCGGTGTGCGGCACGAGCTATCCGGAACTCGATCCGCGCATGTTCTCGTACAACAGCAAGCACGGCTGGTGCACGACCTGCGTGGGCACGGGCCTCGCGCTCACGCGCGAGCAGCGCGCCGCCTATGACGACACGATCGTCGCCGAAGACGGCCGTGGCCGCGAGCAGACCCTGCCTTCGGAAGAGCAGGAGCCCGACGGCATGGTCGACGAGCCGTGCCACGATTGCGGCGGCACGCGCCTGAATCCGGTGGCGCGCGCGGTGACGTTCGACGCGCATCCCATCGTCGATGTCGCGCAGTGGACCGTGGCGGATACGCGCCGCTGGATCGATACGCTGAAGCTCAATGGCCGCGACGCGCAGATCGCGCGCGACGTGGTGAGCGAAATCCGCAGCCGACTGCAGTTCCTGGAAGAAGTGGGGCTCGGCTATCTGAGCCTCGATCGCGCCGCGCCGAGCCTTTCGGGTGGCGAGGCACAGCGCATTCGTCTCGCTGCGCAACTCGGCAGTAACTTGCAGGGTGTGTGCTACGTGCTCGACGAACCGACCATCGGCCTGCATCCGCGCGACAACCAGATCCTGCTCGACGCGCTGCGCAGCCTCGGCGAGAAGGGCAACACGCTCGTGGTGGTCGAACACGACGAGGACACGATCCGGCGCGCCGATCACATCATCGACATTGGCCCGAGCGCGGGCAAGCGCGGCGGCCGTGTGGTCGCGCAGGGCAGCGTGGCCGATCTCGCGGCGCAGGCCGATTCGCTCACGGGCCGCTATCTCGCACAGCCGATCCAGCACCCGCTGCAGCCGCGCCGCGAAGTGCGTCCGGCGCGGGCGGGACGCGAGGCGGTGCCGGGACAATGGCTCACCGTGCATGGCGGCAAGCTGCACAATCTGCGCAACGTCACCGCGCAGATTCCGCTCGGACGTCTCGTGGCGATCACCGGCGTGAGCGGCTCCGGCAAGTCCACGCTCGCGCGCGACGTGCTGCTTTCCAATCTGCTCGACGCCGTGGGGCGTTCGGTGCTGTCTTCGCCTGCCGAGCGCCGCGCGCGCAAGGCGGTGAAGGAGAAAGCGCCGAGCGCGGCGGAGCGCCGGTCGAGCGTGCTCGCGCGCACGAGCGCGAAGCCGAAGCTCGAGGTTTCGCATACGTGGCAGGGCTGCGATTCGATTAGCGGATGGGAAAGCATCGACCGCGTGCTCGAAGTCGACCAGACGCCGATCGGCAAAACGCCGCGCTCGTGCCCCGCGACCTATATCGGCGTGTGGGACGCGATCCGCCGGCTTTTCGCCGATACGCTCGAGGCGCGCGCCCGCGGCTATAGCGCGTCCCGTTTCTCGTTCAATACCGGCGACGGACGCTGTCCCGCGTGCGAAGGCCAGGGCGTGCGCACCATCGGCATGAGCTTCCTGCCCGACGTGAAGGTGCCGTGCGACGTGTGCCACGGCCAGCGCTTCAATCCGGAAACGCTTGCCGTGACGTGGCGCGGCCGGAACATCGGCGAAGTGCTGACGATGGAAATCGACGAGGCGGTGGAGTTCTTCGGGTCGATCACGAGCATTTCGCACCCGCTGCAGCTCATGAAGGACGTGGGTCTCGGCTACCTCACGCTCGGCCAGCCTTCGCCCACGCTCTCGGGCGGCGAGGCGCAGCGCATCAAGCTCGTGACCGAACTCTCGAAGGTGCGCGACGACATCACGCGCCGCGGCCAGAAGGCGCCGCACACGCTCTACGTGCTCGACGAGCCCACGGTGGGCCTGCACATGGCCGACGTGGCGCGCCTCATCAGCGTGCTGCACCGGCTTGCGGACGCGGGACATAGCGTCGTCGTGATCGAGCACGACCTCGACGTGATCGCCGAAGCCGACTGGATCATCGATCTCGGGCCCGAAGGCGGCGTGGGCGGTGGCACGATCGTCGCCGCGGCCGATCCCGAAGCGCTTGCGAAGGTGCGAGCGAGCCACACCGGTGCGGCGCTCGCGCCCGTGCTGGCGCGTGGCCAGGGTGACGTGAGCGCCGCCGAAAGCAAGCCTGCACCAGAGCGGCGCGCAACGGGCGCGGCGGCTTCAGGCTAAAGGAATGGAGCGGGCCGCAGAGGCCCGCTCCGCCTTGAAACCGCTTGATCTGTGCCGCGCGCGCAAGGTATCATCGGTTCCGCTTGCAGCAAACGTTCGCTCACCTGTAGCGGCGTCACCTGAGAGCGGAGCAGCGGACTACAGATCCCCTCCGAACCGGTCGCGGGCTCCATACCCAGGCTACCTCATCAGTGCAGCAAGGCTTCGCAGTTCGTGCGCGAAGCCTTTGTCTTTTCAGGGAAGACCATTCTTTGCCGATCGTTGTATCGGTGCCTTGCCCTTGACGAAGCGAGAGGAATTAATCGATGTTCGACCTCGATGGAGAGGCGCGCGAACGGCTCATCGTGTGGATTCGACGCCGCATGGAAGAGTACGGCATTACGTTCGAAGAGCTTGAAGCGTCTATTGCTGAAAGCGAAAAACTACCCAAGTACCGCGACGCATACGGGAATACGTGGAATGGCGAGGGCGATATGCCGGCCTGGCTGTTGCGCTATAAGCACGCGGGACAGGATATCGAGCATTTTCGCTGCTAGCCATGACGGTGCGTGAGTGCGCGCCGGTGTTGCCCTTCGACCGCCAGACCGTTCGCGGCGCATGCCGCAAAGCCCGCACATCGGTGCGGCGCCCAGTATTATTCAGCATAGTTTTAAAATGCCTTTCGGCGCGAGCCGGGATTTAATTGCGCCTCCTAATGTGCCGTGCCGGTTTAGGTGCGCAATGATTTATGCATTCTTTTTTGCTGGCATTTGCGCGCGTAATTAGTCAGCTTTTTTGAAAACTTCGGTTGGCTGCGCGATCAAGCTGCGCGACAATCTCGCCCATTGCGTTCTTGCTACGGCAGGGAGGTAGTCATGGCGATACTCGTGCTGGGCCTCGTGATTTTCATTGGTGTCCATTCGATCCGCATCGTGGCAGGGCCCTGGCGCGCCGCGCAGATCGAGCGCCTGGGTCCGCGTGCCTGGCGAGGCGCGTTCGCGTTGCTCTCCATTCTGGGCTTCGTGCTGATCGTCTATGGCTACGGTCTGTCACGCCGCTACCCCGTGCCGATCTGGCTGCCGCCGTTCTGGATGGCGCATGTCACGGCACTCCTCACCGCCATTGCCTTCATTCTGATCGTCGCGGCCTATGTGCCGGGCAATCACTTCAAGCGCGCGCTCGGCCAGCCGTTCGTGAGCGGCGTCGCGCTTTGGGCGTTCGCGCATCTGCTCGCCAACGGCACGCTCAACGACATCATCCTCTTCGGGGTCTTCCTCGTCTGGGCGTTGTTCGAGCTGCGAGGCGAGAACCGGCGCGACCGAGAAGCCGGGGTGGTCTATCCGCCGGGAGAGGTGTCGCGCGATGCGATCGTCGTCGTGGTCGGGCTCGTCGTCTGGGCCGTGTTCGCCTTCTGGCTGCATGGCGTGCTGATCGGCGTGCGGCCGCTCGGCTGAGTGCGCGGCAGGCCGCGAGCGCACTGCAAAAAAAGAAGCCTGCGCATGGCAGGCTTCACAAGGTACAGCTCGGAGTTCCGCGATCAGATCGCAGTGTCACGATCATAGGGCCAGTTCATGAAAGCCGCGTGAAAGTCCGCGCGATTCGTCTCGCGTGTCCGTTGATGCATCAAAGATCGAAGAACACCGTTTCCTGTTCGCCCTGCATGCGGATGTCGAACGTGTAGACGATGCTGCCGGCCTGCTCGCTACGGCGCGCGATGAGCGTGTCGCGGCGCGCCGCGGGCACGGCGGAGAGCACTGGGTCCGCGGCGTTGGCGGCGGCTTCGTCTTCGAAGTAGATGCGCGTAAAGGTGTGCGTGAGCATCCCGCGCATCATCACGATCACATTCAGATGCGGCGCTTCGCCGGCGATCTCGACGCCCGGCTTCACGGTGTGCACGATGAAACGGTGCTGCGCATCCGTGCCCGTGCCCACGCGTGCAAAACCGCGGAAGCCGTCTTTGGCGATTTCCTCGCGCGAAGCCGGATAGCGGCCGTTTGCGTCGACCTGCGAAAACTCGAGCATCGCGTCGAACACGGCGTTGCCGTCGCCGTCGATCACGCGGCCGATCAGCGTGATGTGCTCGCCCGGCGTTTCAGGCCCGACCACGTTGGCCGTGAAGAGGCTCTTCAAATCGAAGTCGTATTGCTGCGGACACAGGCCGTAGGCAAAGTACGGGCCGACCGTTTGCGAAGGCGTTTCCTTGAGGGCCATGGTTCAACGCTCCGTGGGGGTTTGGTTCGGGCCGCGCAGCACGATGTCGAATTCGTAGCCGAGTGCGTAGCCTTCTTCGGTGGTGTCGAGCGAGAAGCGCGAAATCATGCGCTCGCGTGCGTCTTCCGGCGTGCCCTGATAGATCGGGTCGAACGCGAGCAGCGGGTCGCCGGGGAAATACATCTGCGTGACGAGACGCGAGCCGAAGTAGTCGCCGAACAGCGAGAAGTGGATGTGATTCGGACGCCACGCGTTCGGGTGATTGCCCCAGGGATACGCGCCCGGCTTGATCGTGAGGAAACGATAGCGGCCGTCGTTATCGGTGATCGCGCGGCCGGCGCCGAGGAAGTTCGGATCGAGCGGCGCGTCGTGCTGGTCCTGCTTGTGGACATAGCGGCCGGCGGCATTGGCCTGCCAGATTTCGACGAGCGTGTTGCGCACCGGCTTGCCGCCTTCGTCGAGCACGCGGCCCGTCACGATGATGCGCTCGCCGAGCGGCGCGCCATTCCTGGCCGCGTTGCGCGTGAGGTCGTGGTCGAGCGCGCCGAGGTCGTCGGTGCCGTACACGGGTGCGTGCTGGTTGCGCAGCTTTTCCTTCAGGGGGATGAGCGGGAGCGTGGGGCCGCGTTTGACCGACGAACGGTACGGCGGATAAACGTACGCGGGATGCGAGTCGAAGTCGCGCGGCGACAGGATGGACTCGTCCATGGGGTGTCTCCTGGGGTGGATTATTGGGGAAAGGCTCGTTGCCTGCAGCGATTTGTCGCTACGAGCCGATGCAGCCACTTTATCCAAAGCGAAAAGTTATGCAAAATGATGTTTTTTCGCACTTCGTATAACGAACCGTTATGCAAAACCGGCTCGCGGACGGACGCGTCAAATTCCGCCATCTCCAGTGTTTTCTTGCCGTGGCGCAGATGGGCAGCGTGCAGCAGGCTGCCGAGAGTCTTTCGGTCACGCAGCCCGCGGTGTCGAAGACGATCGCCGAGCTGGAGCTCGTGCTGGGCGTGAAGCTGTTCGAGCGCGGTCGGCACGGTGCGGTGCCCACCCGCGAGGGGCAGCTTTTCATGCCACACGCGAGCGCCTGCGTGAGCGCGCTGCGCCAGGGCGTGGCCTTGCTCGCGCGCGACGAAGGCGCGGTGGCCGCGACGCTCGATATCGGCGTGCTGCCCACGGTGGCGACGGCGTTGCTGCCCGGCGCGTTGCGTCACTTCGGCGAGGAATGGCCGCGGGTGAGCGTGCGGCTCGTGACGGGCGCCAACACGGAGTTGCTCGAGCGGTTGAAGACAGGGGCAATCAGCTTTGCAGTGGGCCGTCTGGCCGACCCCGAGCGCATGGTGGGCCTGAGCTTCGAGCAGTTGTACAACGAGCCGCTCGCCGTGGTGGTGCGCGCGGGACATCCGCTCGCGCCGGGGGCGGGGCTGCCGGCGCAACTCGCATCGTTCCCGCTTGTGCTGCCGCCGTTCGGCACGTTGATCCGCCAGGCGGCGGACAGTCTGCTCGCCGCCTGGGGGGCGCCGCCGCTGTCGGCGTTCGTCGAGTTGCTATCGGTTTCGGTGGGGCGCGCGCTCGCGCTCGAGAACGACGCGGTGTGGTTCGTGCCCGCCGGTGCCGTCGAGTACGACCTGCGGCGCGGGACGCTGGTGCGGTTGCCGTTGCCTTCTGCGGGCGGCGAGGAGCCGGTGGGGGTGATTCAGCGTACCGATACCCAGCCCACGCCTGCCGGTCGCGCGCTGATCGAGGCGGTGCGGCGTGCGGCGCGCGAGCGCGATGTGCGGCCGGATGGCTCAGCGGCTCCGCGGGCGCGGCGTGCGCGTACCGCAAACCCTTCCGCTGGCAAGCGTTCGCCCGACGCCGGGGGGTGAGGCTTTACGGCTCCATCAGACCCAACGCCGCGCGCCACATCTAGCTGGCCGTGAGCTTCGTCCTGGTGCGTGACTTCGAGGTTGCCGACGCTTCCGGTGCGACGCCGGGCAGGCGCGCACTCGTTGCCATCCACAGCACTTCGGCGTCTTCTTCGCTCGTCGAAATGGCCGCGTGGCCGGTGCGGCTGTCGAAGTAGAGGCTGTCGCCGGCTTCCAGACACGTGGGCGCGTAAAGCTCCGAATACAGGCATACGCTGCCGCTGATCACGTAGAGAAACTCTTCGCCTTCGTGGCGGCCCCAGTCGTCGAACGCATCGAGCGAATGCGCGGTGATGCGGATGCGAAACGGCAGCATGGCCTTGTGCGCGAGATCGGTTGCGAGCAACTCCATTTGATAGCCGCGATAGGCGTGGCGTTGACCCGCGCCATTGCGCGTGAGCGCGCGGCGGCCGCCGGCATTGAGCTTGGGCGGGGTGCCGAACAGCTCGGCCAGGTCGATTCTGAGCCCGCCGACGATCTTTTGCAGCACGTCGAAGGTCGGCGACATGAGCCCGTTTTCGACTTTCGACAGGGTCGAGCGCGAGACGCCGCACAGGCGGCTAGCCGTATCGAGCGTCAGCTCCTGGGCGACGCGCGCGGCGCGCACGCGGCGGCCGAGGTCGGTGGTCGCCGTGCTGGCGGATGGGGTGAGCGTGGAATCCATGGGCTACGTTCGAATGCTGCGAAAAGCCCTGGTTGGGCCCCGCGATGTCTTACCGATCATATCAAACGGTTGCCCGCACGAAACCCTGGATTGGCCTGGCTGGGCCGCGCCGCGACGTCGGCTCGGCGGTATGGGGTAACCCATCGTGGATTGACGTCCTGTTCAATTGCGAATTAAAACGATTCGACTTAACGATATCTAAAAGTTAATCCGCCGATGTTTTAACAAATTTTAAAGATTTCTGGTTTTGATATTAGAGTGACGCCTCAATATGCGTCCATGCGCCGCGGCTCTCACGGATTTTGATATTTATCATTGTAATTAGATGATGTGGATCAAGTGGAGAGAGCAAAATGCATGACGAACGACTGGAGTTATTGCTGGCAATCTCGCGAAGAACGCTCGGGATCGAGAGCTTCGAACTGACCGGGAAGCCGACCGCCGACGCGCACCTCGTGAGCGCGGAGGATATTGGCCGCGCGCTGGAGTCGGCCTATGACGCCGGGCTGATCGTCGGCTACCGCATGGGACGCGTGGAGTGCGAAGAGAACACCTGATTACCGCATGACGCGATTTAGGAGCGGCGCCCTTTAAGGGGGCGCCGTTTTTATTTTGGTTTTGGTTAATGCGATAATAAACGTTGCCTGATTAATGGGCGATGTGGTGCCTGATCAGTTCCGACGATTGTCAATCGACGCTTCATCGGCTGCATGACTCCCGGGGTGCCTGCACCTGTTACCAGGGAAACCTGACCAATCAGACGAGCCGACGCAATGGCGCGAGCGACCAATCATGCGGCACGCCATGCACGGCGAAAAACCACGCGGCCACCCATGACGCCGCGACGACGATCAGGTCGCAGCGTCCGCTGCGCCACCAGTTCAGCGAATGCCGTTGAAAGATCCACGGCACACCGAGCGGATTGGGCCAGTCCGCGAACAGGTGGATCACGCCTCCGCAAGCGAAGCCGAACGCGGGCGCCGCGAGCGGCACGTGCCCGAGTTTGTGATACGACCACACGAGCAACGCGATCCAGCCGATGCCCCAGTGCGTGAACGTGCGATGCGTGATCCAGAGGCGCCGCTTCTTGCGCCACCAGGCGACCTCCAGCCAGTCGGGCGCCGATCCGCCCGCGACACCCGCTGCGAACGCGAGCGCGGCGTAGAGATGCCAGGCGCTATCGGCGCCCTGATGCGTGACGATTGCGGCGGCGATGACGCCGGCGGCCCAACCCGTGGCGTGATGTGCGGTGCCTGATGCCATGAAGCGGTGTGTTGCGAAGTCGAAGGGGGCGCAATCTTCGCAGATGTGTCGCCGTTATGACAGGGGTGACATGCGGGCGACTTGCGGTACGTCGTGTGGCGCGTGCGGTGCCCGCGCCAGCCGTTCGCGCGTCAGGTCGTGCAGCGCGCCACGTCGAAGCGCAGTTCTTCTTCAGGCGGATCGTTCGACGCGGAAGCGCCGTGCGTCACGCGAATGACCGAGCCGTGGCCGTTCGGCGTGAGCGTGACGAAGTACGACGCGTCCGAGCGCGAGCCTACGCTCAGTTCCGTCGTATTGCCGTCGCGCGAACTGTGCACGTGCGGCAAGCGGTCTTCGAGGCAGCTCGCGACCGACGACGCCGAACGCGCCGACGAAGCGTAGATCATCGGTTCGCCATTCGAAGCAGTGCCGGACGGCGGTGTCGATCCACAAGCGGCGATGAGCGCGAGCGGAGTCGCGGCGAGAAGTCGTTGCGTGAGCGTTTTCATAGGCGGCGTGACAATATCGAAGCAGCGGATTATGCCAATGAGTATACGCACCCTGATCTGAATCAAGGCCTACGCAGACGTAAAAAGATGCAACAGTTCACAAGAAAAAACGCACATGCGCTTGTGGCGCATGTGCGTTTCGCAAAGGACAGGCAGCGTGGCGGGTCGCGCCGGGTTTGCCCAACCGCGAGCGATCAGAAGCGGTGACGCAGACCGACTGTCGCGGCCACCTGGTTGTTCGTTGAAGAAGGCGAGAGCGTATTGATCGCAGCGACGTTTGCGATGCCCGAGCCGTCGGCGTTATAGCCGAGCGAGCCCGAAGCGTGCTGGTAGACGCCAGCGAGGTAGACGTCCGTGCGCTTGCTCAACGAGTAGTCGGTGCCGAGCAACACGGTGTGCCACTTCGGGCTGTTGTTGCTGCCGTTGCCGGTGACCGTGCCGTCGGTGAACGTGTAGGAGCCGACGAACGCGAGGGCGGGCGTCAGATGGTAGGCGCCGTTGATTTCATAGTTGTCGACGTGCAGGTTGAGGCCTGAGAGGCCCGGCAGCGGCGCGCTGCCGCCACTCGAGAGACTCTGCATGCCGTCGATCTGCGAGTGTGTCCACACGAAGCCAACTTGTGCCGGGCCGTAGGTGTAGTTCACGCCCGCGCCAAACGAGCGCTGCAGCCGCGCCGAGATGTTCTGGTCGGCCGAGGCCGCGCTGTTCGCGGCGCCGAGGCCGCCGGAGTTGTTTTGTTGCGAGTAGGCGGCCGCGAAGTTCAGCGGGCCGTTGCCGTACGATGCGCCCACGCTCCACGCGCGGCCATTCGCGAAGCCGTTCGCGTCGTTGCTGAAGCCGTACAGGCCGCCGAACTGGAGGCCCGCGTAGTTTGCGCTGGCGTACTTGACCGAGTTCTTGATCGAATAGCTTTGGGCGAGGTTGTCGTTGTCGAACGGGTGGCCCGCGAGATTGTTGCCGTAGCCCGCGCCGGCTTCCGAGAGCGGCGAGAGGTAGTCGACCATCGAGTCGTACTGCCGCCCGAGCGTGAGCGTGCCGAACTTGTCGCTCTTCAAGCCGACGTAGGCCTGGCGGTTAAAGCCGCTGTCGCCGTTCTTGTAGCCGCCGTTGTTGAGATTGAAGCCGCTTTCGAGGGTGAAGATCGCCTTCAGGCCGCCGCCCAGGTCTTCGGCGCCGCGAAAGCCGAAGTAGTTGTTCGAGAGAGCGCCGCTGCCCTGAGCCCACAGGCTGTGGCCGCCGACGTTGTTCGCGTAGACGATGCCGGCGTCGAGCGAGCCGTAAAGGGTGACGCTGCTTTGCGCATGGGCGCTGATGGCAAATGCACTGAGGACGCCTGCAGCAATGAGTGCTTTTTTCATGTTTTTCTCCGGTCAGAACTTGAGGAATCTCAGGCCGAATATTCTGAAAATCGATTTCGTGCCCGGATGATTCGCAACGAAGTGTAAGCCCGGTATTCGGCGTATTTACGCAAATCGACGCAACAATGCATTCATCTCATTTCGCGATCGGCATTAATCGCCGTAAGTGATTGCATATAAAGACTTTTTCTATTGGATTATCGGGTGCGACAAAATGGTCGATCTGGATAATCCGTTGTGCATCCGCGACGATGCGACAAACCCGCGCAGGAGCTGGCCTAACGCGAATTCAACGCTTTTTCAAGCGCGATTCTTGTCGTTTGGTGAAAGGTACTGTTCCAGATCATGGGCTGAACCCACGCATTGCGCGGCGGTACAATGGCTTCAGCCCTCGACCAAGGGTGGTCTTTTTTCATCTGTTTTTACGCGGCTCTCGGGCCGCGTTTTTTTTGCCCGCAGGAAATTATTTTAAATTAATGCGCAAGGCGGAATGATGCGTTGCGGAAAACGCAATGATTAAAATCGCCAGTCGATATTCTGCTTTGGTGGCGCGATAATCCGAATTGGCTGGATAGAAAGACGCGGCGCCCGACGCGCGACGCGATCCGGGTAGAATCTTGCCCTTGCCCCGCGACGGGCAAGTCCCCCGCAGAACCCGATGAAAACCCCGCGATGACCGATTCCTCACCCGCAACCGATTCCGATTTCCCCGCCGATGACCTCGCCGCTGAAGCCGAGGTGATCCAGGAGGCGCGCCTGTGGCGCAAGGACGGCTGGACCGCGCGCGTGATCAAGAATGAGGACGACGACGGCTGGGCCGTCGAAATGATCAAGGACGGCGAGCCTGAGCCTGCACTCGTCGGCCCGTGGACCATGGGCCGTGACAAGAAGAATCCCAAGCCGCTCGACACGTCGGCGTTCAACACGCTCGTGAAGACCGCTTCGGAGGTGCTGCGCCGGCACGAGCAGCAATTGCGCGCACTGCTGCACAAGCGCGTGAGCGTGCAGACCGCCGAAGGCGATGTGGACGTGACGCTCGACATCGTTCCCGACGAGTACGAGCCCTACGGGCTCATCAGCGCGATCGACGCGTTCGGCGAGCAACTCGCTCAGGCGCGCGTCGCGCCGAACTTCAAGCTCACGAAAGCCCGCGCCGAGGCCTGGGCCGAAGGCGGTTTCGGGCGTATCGAATAACGCTCAAAGCCTGCCCGCTTACTCCTGCTTGCAGAAGATCGCTGTTAATAGCGGTCCGGCATGGTGGACGATGGCGTTATTGCCTGCCGCCGTGAGGGCCGCCTGCACCCTCGTCTGGGTGCCGACCACGACGGCGCCGTAGGCGGAAGGGGCGATGGGTGTGCCGTCGCCGGTCTTGAAGAGCGGGTCGTCCTTCTGGAAACCCACGATGGCGAACACGCTGAAGCCATAGGCGGTCATGTGCTGGCCGCGCGCGGGCCAGAATGCGTTGATCGAATTGCTTTCGACCTTCATGGGCTTCGGATCGATCAGGTTTTGCGTGATCAGCCCGGAGATGAAGTCGTGTGCGGACTCGCTGCAGGTCAGCGAATCGTCGATGGCGGCGGCGCGGGCGTTGCCGGCGAGAAGCGTCAGGACAGCGAGAAAAAGGGCGGCAAAGGTAAAGCGTTTCATTACGTGAATGGCGAAAGTGCGTGCGCCGGAGCCGTTGGACGCAAAACGTCCGGGCTGGCGCGAAGGGTTGCACTCTACGCGTGTTCGGGCAACTTCGCTTGCGGCGCCGCGGGAGCCGATCTAGCGCTTTGCCTTACAGAACCACAAGCAAAAAGTGGGACGATCGTCGGAATACCTGCAAGATTTCTGGAAGGCGTATATATTGCGCGGTTATGACCGAAAAAGACAAACCTGTAAAAATGGCTCCGAAAGCGGTGCCGCCGCCGCGCACGTGGGACGCTCGCGCGGCGCGCTGGCTTGTCACTCCGCTTGTACCCACGCGCGTTACCCCGAATCATCTGACCACGCTGCGACTCCTGATTGGCGTTGCCGGCGGGTTTTTTCTGGCGCGCGGAGACTTTCTGCACGTCAATATTGGCGCGTTTCTGATCGTACTGTCGAATTTCGTCGATCATACCGACGGCGAACTGGCGCGTATCGGCGGTAAAACCAGCCGCATCGGGCATTTCTACGATCTCGCGGCGGACGCGCTCGTCACCGTCCTGCTGTTCCTCGGCATGGGCTACGGCCTCGGCGTCGTGGCCGCCCACACCGGCGCCGAATGGCATGCGCCGCCGGCCGTGCTGGGCGGCATCGCGGGCGTCGCGGTCGCCGTGATCTTTTTCCTGCGCATGCGCATCGAGGAAATGGCCGGCAAGGCGGGCACCCAACAGGCGTTCGCCGGCGGCTTCGAGACCGAAGACGTGCTGTATCTGCTACCCCTTGTCACGCTGACGGGCGTCGTGTCGCCGTTCATTATCGCGGCTTCGATCGGGGCGCCGTTGTTCGCCATCTGGGTGGTGCTCGACTATGTGCGCGTGACGCGCCGCCTGCGCCCCGCCAAGGAAACCCGCCAGGTGTGGAGCAGCAGATGAGCCTGCAAGCAGAACAAGAACAGGTCGTAGCGCCGCGCGCCCCCGCGCCAGCCCGCGCCTCACGCGCGGCGGCTGGCGAGCCGGACGGCGCGATCGGCCGCGCGCTGCAACCGCTGAACACCGCGCGCCTGCGCGATGACTATCAGAGCCAGGGCTCGTTCCTGTATCTCGCCGATTTTCTGCCCGCCGACGCCACGCAACAGTTGATCGACGCGGCCAACGCGCTGCTTCCCGAAGTCAACCGCAACTATCTGCCGGGCCACAAGGCGGGCGGAAGCGTGAGCCGTCACACCATCGACCGCCTCGCGCCGTACATCGCCGAGCTTTACCGCTCGCCGCAGCTCATCGCGTGGCTCGAAAAGATCACGGGCGACCGCCTGCAGCTTTCGCCCGAAGACGACCCGCACGCTTACGCTCTCTATTACTACACGCGCGCCGGCGATCACATCGGCTGGCATTACGACACGTCCTATTACGACGGCCGCCGCTATACGGTGCTGCTCGGGGTAATCGACGAGTCGTCGTGCAAGCTCGACTACGAACTGCACACGAAAGACCCGAACAAGGCGGATGAGCCGGGTTCGGTGCAATACCCGCCGGGCGCGCTCATCGTGTTCGACGGCGACAAGCTTCGCCATCGCGTCACGCCGAGTCTCGAAGGCGAAGTGCGCGTTTCGCTCACGCTCGAATACGTGACGAACCCGAATATGCGCCCGTGGCGGCGTTTCATTTCGAACATGAAGGACGCGATTGCGTACTTCGGTTTCCGCCAGGTGTTCCGCAAGGCATTCGGAGGCAAGGCGTGAGCCGTGCTGCCATCCTGTTGCTGTCGATCGGCACGGCGCTCTTCATTGCGCTGCTCGCCTGGCAGGGGCTCGGCTCGGTCACGGGCGCACTTGCGGCCGCGGGCTGGGGCCTCGTCCTCGTCGCGGCGTTCCACGTCGTGCCGCTCGCACTCGACGCGGGTGCGATCGCCGTGCTCTTCGGCCGGGACGAGCGCGTCGATCAGCGCGATGCATTGCTCGCGCGGTGGACCGGCGAATCGGTCAACAGCCTGTTGCCCGCGGGCCAGATCGGCGGCCCCGTGGCGATGGTGCGCCAGCTCGGTCAACGCGGCATGTCGATGCGCAATGCGGCTGCGGCCATCACCGTGAGCACGACGCTGCAAGCCGTCGCGCAGATCGTCTTCGCCGTATTCGGCATCGTGCTTTTTTCGGCCTACGCCGCGAATGGCGCGCCGCGCGACCTCGGCGTCGCCGCGCTGATCGCGACCGCCGTGCTCGGCGGCCTGATCGCGCTGTTTTATGTCGCGCAGCGTCGCGGTCTGTTCGGCCGCCTGCTGCGTCTGGCATCGAAAGTGTTCGGCAAGCGCGACTGGTCGGCGCTTGCCACGCGCGCCGACGCGATCGACGAAGCCGTGAAGTCGCTTTATGCCCGGCGCGGCCGCGTGGCGGCCAGCTTCGCGCTGAGCCTCGCGGGCTGGCTCGTGGGCACGGTGGAAGTGTGGCTCGCGCTGCGCTTTCTCGGCCATCCCGCAGGCTGGATCGATGCGCTGCTGCTCGAGAGCATCGGCCAGGCGATTCGCGGTGCGGCCTTCGCCATTCCTGGCTCGCTGGGCGTGCAAGAGGGCGGTTATCTGCTGCTCGCGCCGCTCGTCGGCCTGCCGCCCGAGGCGGCGCTCGCGCTCTCGCTTGCCAAGCGCGCGCGAGAAATCCTGCTCGGCTTGCCGGGCCTTCTGTATCTGCATTTCAGCGAACGTAGCTGGCAACGCCGACGCGCCTTGCGCGTCTCCGCTGTCGAAGTCGCCGATTGACCTTTTTCTTCCAAGGAACGTTTGCGCATGCGCGCCATCATTCTCGCGGCAGGCCTCGGCCTGCGCCTTCAGCAACCCGCTGGAGAACAGTTTCCGAAATGTCTGCTGCAGTTCGAGGGCGTGACGCTGCTCGAACGCCATCTGCAATTCCTGGAAGAGGCGGGTGTCACGGAGGTCGTGCTCGCGCTCGGTTTCCAGCCTGAGCTGGTCGAGGCCGAACTCAAGCGCATCGGCTGGCCGCACAAGGTCGAGGTCGTGATGAATCCGCGCTTCGACCTGGGCAGCGTGCTCACGGTACATCGCACGGCAGAGGCGCTTACGCGCGGCGGCGATGTGCTGCTCATGGACGCCGACGTGCTCTACGACGAGCGCGTGTTCGCACCGCTCGTGGCGGCCGGGGCGCCTGCCAACCGTCTCTTGATCGACCGCGACTTCGAAGCCGGCGACGAGCCCGTGAAGCTGTGTCTGCGCGACGGCGTGCCCGTCGAACTGCGCAAGCAGCTGGCGGTCGGTCTGAAATACGACACGATCGGCGAGTCGGTGGGATTCTTCCGCCTGAACGAAGCGACGGCGCGCCGCTTTGCGCAGATCGTCGAAGGCTATGTCGATACGGGCCGCGCGAACCTGCCGCACGAAGAAGCGCTGCGCGACCTGCTGCTCGAACGCGGCAGCGAGTTCGAAACCGCGGACGTCACCGGCGCGCCGTGGATCGAGATCGACTTCCCCAACGACGTCACGCGCGCCGCGCAGCAGGTGCTGCCGCAACTGCGTCCCGTGGTGAGCCGCGTGAAGCAGGCCGCTATCTAGAGCGCATCTGCGCGGATTGCCTCACGCAGATTGCTTGAATCAGGCCGCGAGGTCTGTCTCCGCATGAAGGCGGAGGCGGGCTTCGCGGCTTTTATTTTTTGCGCGCGCGTTTGCTGCGTGGCGCACACGCAAAGGGCGCCGCTTCATCTGTTGCCGGGTTCCCGTTTTCCGCAACAAGGGCCATAATGGCAGCTTTACGCCATCAGCCACGCTGATCGTCGTTCCTGCCCATGCCATTAGCCCTCGGCACATTCATCGTTCCGCTCATTGTCGCGTGCTCGATGTTCATGGAGAACGTGGACGGGACGGTCATCGTCACCGCGCTCCCCGCACTGGCCCGCGATCTCGGCCAGGACCCCATCACACTCAAGCTGGCCGTCACGAGCTACGTGATCGGCCTTGGCGTGTTCATCCCGATCTGCGGCTGGGTGGCCGATCGCTTCGGCTCGCGCAATGTGTTTCGCACTGCCATCGGCATCTTCATGGCAGGGTCGCTGTTGTGCGCGGCTTCGCGCTCGCTCGAGATGTTCGTGGCCGCCCGCTTCGTGCAGGGTATCGGCGGCGCGATGATGGTGCCGGTGGGCCGGATCATCATTTTCCGCTCGCTGCCCAAATCGGACTTCATTCGCGCGGTCAACTATCTCACGGTGCCCGCGCTGCTCGGCCCGGTCGTGGGGCCGCCGCTCGGCGGGTTCATCACCACGTATCTGCACTGGCGGCTGATTTTCTTCATCAACATTCCGATTGGCGTGCTCGGCATCTGGCTCGCGAACCGGCATATCGAGAACATGCACGAGGAGCATCCTGGGCGGCTCGACTGGGTCGGCTTCGTGCTCTCTGCGGGTGGGGCGTCGCTGTTCATGCTCGGCCTCTCGCTCGTGGGCGGCGAGATCGTGGCCACCGGCACCGCGGTGACGATGTGCGTGATCGGCGCGTTGCTGCTGGCGGCCTATTGGTTGTATGCGCAACGTGTCGAGCGACCCGTGCTCGATCTGAAATTTCTGCGCATCCCCACCTTCAATGCGAGCGTGGCGGGCGGGTCGCTGTTTCGCATCGGGCTCGGCGCCGTGCCATTTTTGTTACCGCTCACGCTGCAGGAAGGGCTCGGCATGACGGCGTTCGCTTCAGGCGCCATCACTTGCGCTTCGGCGTTCGGCTCGATCTTCATGAAGGCGATCGTCTCGCGCGTGCTCGGGCGCTTTGGCTTTCGCCGCACGCTGATGGTCAACGCGGTCCTCGCGGGCACGGCCATCGCGATATGCGGCTCGTTTTCGCCGGGCATGCCCGTGTGGCTCATCTGGGTCATCGTGCTCGCGGGCGGGATCTTTCCTTCGCTGCAATTCACCGGCCTCAATTCGCTCGCCTACGCCGATATTCCGACGCGCGACATCGGCCGCGCCACGAGCGTGGCAAGCGTGATCCAGCAGGTGTCGCTCGGCCTCGGCGTGACGATCGCGGGCCTCGTGCTGCAGATCTCGCACCGGGTGCAAGGGCATTCGGCCATTGTCTGGTCCGATTTCTGGCCCGCGTTTCTCGTGGTCGGGCTCTTTTCGGCAGCGTCCATTCCGGTGACGATGCGTTTGCCCGCGAATGCGGGCGACGAAATTGCGCGCGGCCGGCGCGGCGAGGCCTGATCCAGTCCAGAACGGACGCCGTCTTGCACGGCAGCGGAATCAGCGGATCGCCGGATCGCAATCGTTTTCCTGGCGTGCTATAAGGCCAAGGCAGGTTTCTGGTAGGCCAACAAACCGAATCATGGGGTGAACTCGATGAAGCTGGTTGAAAAAACGAAAATTTCCGCTGCCGCTCTCGCACTGCTTTCGCTATCCGCCTTGTCCACGGGCTTCCTCGAAGCCACGCCGGCCTTTGCGAAGGATACGCAGCAACGCCCTGCGGTCCTCAATGCATCCGCCGTGGCCGTTGCCGACAAGTACGCGGCCGACGCCGCCGAGCAGATCCTCAAGGAGGGCGGTAACGCCGTCGACGCGGCGGTCGCCATCGCCTTCTCGCTCGCCGTGACGTACCCCGAAGCCGGCAACATCGGCGGCGGCGGGTTCATGACGCTCTACGTGAACGGCAAGCCGTACTTTCTCGACTATCGCGAGCGCGCGCCGCTCGCCGCCACGCGCACGATGTACCTCGACGACAAGGGCAACGTGATCCCGGGCAAGAGCCTTTACGGCTACGACGCCGTGGGCGTGCCGGGGACGGTCGAGGGCATGTGGGAGGCGCAAAAGCGCTTCGGCAGGCTGCAATGGAAGCAGGTGCTCGCGCCGGCGATCAAATATGCGCGCGACGGCTTCGTCGTGGACGAGCAGCTCGCGAAGCGCCGTGAGGCCGCGGAAAAGGACTTCGCCGGCAAGACCAATTTCGATGACTACTTCGGCAACCTGAAGGAGGGCGTCACGTTCAAGCAGCCCGATCTCGCCAATGTGCTCACGCGCATTGCGAACCAGGGCGCGAAGGACTTCTATGACGGCAAGACCGCGGATCTGATCGCCGCTTCGATGAAGGGTCACGGCCTCATCACGAAGCGCGACCTGCAGGAGTACAAGGCAGTGTGGCGCCAGCCCGTGGAGGCGAAGTGGAACGGCTACGAGATCATCACTGCGCCGCCCCCGAGCTCGGGTGGCGTGGGCCTCGTGCAGCTGCTCAAGATGAAGTCGATGCTGGCGCCGCAATTCAAGGATGTGCAGCTCAATTCGCCGCAGTACATCCATCTGATCGCGGAGATCGAGAAGCGCGTGTTCGCGGATCGCGCGCAATATCTCGGTGACCCCGACTTCTACAAGGTGCCGGTCGCGCAGCTCACCGACGACGCGTACCTCGCGAAGCGCGCTGCCGAAGTCGACCCCGACAAGCCATCCGACACCAAGAGCGTACAACCGGGCCTCGGCACCTCGATGCCTGAGAAGGCGGAGACGACGCACTTCTCGGTGGTCGACAAGTGGGGCAACGCCGTTTCGAACACGTACACGGTCAATGGCTACTTCGGTTCGGGCGTGGTCGTGCCGGGCGCCGGCATCGTGCTCAACGACGAGATGGACGATTTCGCGTCCAAGCCCGGCGTGCCTAACATGTTCGGCGTGGTGGGCAGCGACGCGAACGCGATTGCGCCGAAGAAGCGTCCGCTTTCGTCGATGACGCCGACCATCCTCACGAAGGACGGCAAGGTGGCGCTCGTGATCGGTACGCCGGGTGGCTCGCGCATCTTCACGTCGGTGTTCCAGGTCATCAACAACAACTACGACTTCGACATGCCGTTGAAGGACGCGGTGGCGGCGATGCGCTTCCACCACCAGTTGCTGCCGCCCAACACGATTTTCTGGGAGCCGTATGCGCCGATCGACGGCGAACTCGCCAGGCAGGTCGAGGCGAAGGGCTACGTGCTGAAGGCGCAGGACTTCAACGGCGACATCCAGGCGATCCGTATCAACGGCGATACGCCCGACGCGGTTTCCGATCCGCGCGGCCGTGGCGTCTCGCGTCTGATCCAGTAAAACCGCGACGCCGATGCGAAACGATGCGCCGCGCATGAAAGCAAATCGTTTCGCATCGGCAAGCTGGCATGAGGCGGCAAAAGGTTGCATGACGTGAGCGTTTGTCCTCAAATCTGGGGATGCCGCTCCGTAATTCATCGCGTACTATGCAACCTCCGGCGGAAGACAGCCCTTTGCCGGCGTGTGTTTTTCTTGGGGCGGCGTTTGCCGCCCCATTTTCTTTTCGGCATGCCCGCTTCGCGCTTCACAGTCGCACTGCATATTGAATCCGTCAGGCGAGGTCATTAAGCTCTGACGTTTGCGTCGCCGCGCAAGCGAGGCGCGCGCCCACTTTTCATCGCACCCGAGCATGGACCTGACGAGCCGCGAACTCGCGTTGATCGCCGACGTCTTCAAGCTGCTGGCCGACCCTATCTTGCCCGAGGGTGCCTTGCGTCTCGAAGTGGGGCGGCGCCTGCTCGAACTGCTGCGCGCCGACGGCCTGCATGCGGGCGCGGACCTGTTCGTCTGGTCGGGCGAAGAGGATCTCGATCATCTGCGCATCGGGCGCGGCAAGCGGCGCGAGCATCTTTCCGATCGGGAGCTGGCGCTGTTCGATCTGGTGCGCCCGGCTTTCATCGCCGCGCTGGCGCGCTCGCGCGCGCAGACGGGCCACGTTCAGCCGCCGCCAGCCGACCCATCCACTGCGGATAACGAAGCGATCAACCGCTTGACGCGGCGCGAGCGCGACGTGGTCGCGCTCGTGGTGGAAGGGCTGCTCGACAAGGAGATCGCCGAGCGGCTAGGCATTTCCTATACGACCGTGCGCACCCATCTCGATCGTTCGTTTCAGAAACTCGGCGTCAGCAACCGCTCGCGCCTCGCGCGACTCGTGCAGTCGACGCAGCGCTGAGGCGTGCCGCGCTTGCCCTTATTCCGGCACGGCTGCCGAAACGTTCTTGCCCGCGGCGTCGATCAACCCGAGGCAGGTTTGCGCGTTGCCGATCCGCTCGATCGCGAGCAGCGCGAAGCGCGCAAGAAAGAGCGGGCCGTTGACTTCGCCCAGATTGGTCATGGTCTTGCACAAGTGCGTGTAGACGGTGTCGAGTTCGCTGTCGGTCATGGCTTTCTCCATCTGTACTTGATTCCGCCAGCGCTCAGGCGCACAGCGCATGGTCAAGGGCGGCGAGCGCCTGCGTGGCGACTGTGCCGGCTTCGCCGTGCCAGCGGCCGAGCACGTGGCCGTCCGGGCGCACGAGGTAGAGCGTGCCGGGCTTGGCGCCGTACATCGGGAACAGGCGTCCTATTCGGTCCCAGCCGCTGCGGCGTGATGCGTCGTCGGGCTGGCGCTGTGCGAGCGGCACCAGCGCGAACGGCAGCGCGCGGGCGGCCAGCGTCGTTTCGAGCGCGGCGATCGGGGCGGGCGTCGCGCCATCCTCGCTGAAGTAGAACGCCGTAAAGCATGGCGCGATCAAGTCGGTCATGTGCCCTTCACGCACGCCAGCCTGATCGACGATCGTGAGCGGGCATTCGGGCAGCACCGTGCCCGGCACCGGACCGCTCGCGAATGCGTCGGAGGCCGCGTTGAGCGGCGAGGCCGCGTAGGCGATGGCCGAAGTCTGGCGCGGATTGATCAGCGAGCGCACGGCGGCGTGCTCGCGCGCGAGGCTCAGCACGGCGGTGCGCATCAGGTCGAAGGCGAACGACGGCGGCGCCATGAATTCTGTGCTCTTCGTGCCATAGCTCAGGTTTTCGTGCGCGGCGTAGACGCGCTCATCGGAGTAGCTGTCGAGTAACGCGTCGCTCGCGAGCCCCTTCACGACATACGCGAGTTTCCACGCCAGGTTGTCGGCGTCGTCGATGCCGGAGTTCGCGCCGCGTACGCCGAAGATCGGCACGAGATGCGCCGCGTCGCCCGCGAACAGCACGCGGCCGTGGCGATAGCGCTCGAGCGTGAGCGCATTGGCCTTGTAGATCGTGATCCAGACCGGCGACCACGATGCTTTCTCGCCCATCATGTCGAGCAGGCTCTGCACGCGCGGCATGACGTTTTCGGGCTTGATCGCTTCGTCGGCGTCCTCGCCGTCGCGCAGCTGATAGTCGATGCGCCAGACGTTGTCGGGCTGCTTGTGGACGAGCACGGTCGAGCCGGGATTCGACGCCGGGTCGAAATACGCGAGCCGCTCCGTGGGCCGCGCGCTGTCGAGCAGGATGTCGACGATCACATAACGGCCCTCATAGCTCGTGCCCTGAAGCTTCAGGCCGAGCGACTCGCGCACCGTGCTGCGGCCGCCGTCCGCGGCGATGAGCCAGTCGGTCTGCGCGGTGTAGTCGCCTGCGGGCGTGGAGAGCGAGAGCGTGGCGCCATGCGCGTCCTCTTGCAGGGCCGTCACCTTCGTGCACCAGCGAATGTCGATCAGATCGGCGTGCCGCTCCGCCGCGTCGAGCAGGAACTGCTCGATGTGGTACTGCGCGAGGTTGACCATCGGCGGGAGCTTCTGGTTTTCGTCCTGCGGCATCGTGAAGTGCAGCACTTCGTCGTTGCGATAGAAGCTGCGCCCACCGGTCCACGGCAGACCTTTGGCGAGAAAGCCGTCGAGCGCGCCGAGGCGCTCGATGATTTCGAGGCTGCGGCGCGAGATGCAGATCGCGCGGCTGCCGTAGCAGACCGATGCGTCGGCTTCGATCAGCACCGAGCGCACGCCGTGCTTCGCGAGGCCGAGCGCGATGGCGAGGCCCACTGGACCGCCGCCGACGATCGTCACGGCGTGGCGTTGCGCTTCACGGCTGCCTTCGAGTTCGGGCAGGCGGGCGGCGTGCTGCCTGGCCTCGAACGGATAGGGTTTGAATCCGGCGCTCATGGGGATTGCGTCTCCGATACGTAAGTCTTGTGCTTGCCGGCATGCCCCGAGCGGGGGCGCTGGCGATGAAGTCAGTATGGAGCGCGAGGCGCGGCCCGCTGTCCTCAATTTGGGTACAGGGGGCTTACGGGGAAAATTTGCGCAGTGGTTTTTTTCGCGCTTGCGGCGGATGTTTAACCGTGATCCGTCGCGAGACAAAGCGCAAACAGCTGCCGCTGGCTCGAAATGCCCAGCCGCTGATACGCGCGTTTCTGATAGGTCACCACACTGCTGGGCTTCACGCCCATACACTCGGCGATTTCAACGGCGCTGCGTCCTTCGAGCACGCCGCGCAGGGCGTCGAGTTCGCGTTTGGAAAGCGTGGGGCAGAGCCCGCGCAGGCGCGCGAGCATCATCTGAGGAATGCCGAGCTGGCTCTGGCCGCGAATCGTGTAGTGATGCCGGGCCGACTCGCCGATCAGCGGCGCGAGCGATTCGACCAGTTCCACTTCGCCCGGCTGAAAATTGCCGGCGTCGCTTTCGCGGTACAGGTTCACGGAGAGCCAGATGTCGGCGGCGGGCTGCAGCAGCAGCGAGAGCCGGTCGGATACGTTGGGCGTGGCGTAACACGCGGTGCGATAACCATCGTGCGCGATGTCCGCGCTGCTTTGCCAGTGCAGCACGAGCGACGAGCCGGGCTTGTCGGCCGAGGCGCCGCAAACGATCTGCTGATTGCCGTCGAGCGCGTAGAAGAGGCGCGCGTAGGTGTCGGCGACGTCGCGCAAAAAGCGCCCGCCGCGATGATCGGCCACGGAAACCGTGCGCGGCCGGTTGCCGAATTCGTAGGCGAACACGGTGCACTGCGTGACCGACGTCGCCGGGCCGAGCATGTTCAGCACTTCGGCGGCGAGTGCGTTGGCGTCGTCGCGGCCGATGGCCGAAACGAGGCTGGTGACGCGCGAGAGGTCTAACTGACCTGCCTGCCTCGGTCGATCGAGATGCCAGTAACGCATGTGTCTTGACGGAAAACGGCTGGAAAAAGCAACTTTTACGAGATTAGCACCGTTTCGCATCGCCGCGAAAGCGCCGGCAGCGGGGCCGGATCGCCCGCCCGATGCCGCCGCGAAGCCTGCGTCAACGAGAGCAAGGAATGGCACGTTGGGGTAATCTCCACCCTCGGCCGGCGCGGTATGCGCGCCACGTTTCCTTACCTGAATATCCCTGCGCGCAGGTTATCTCGAAATGTTGACGCTCCCCACCGCGATTCCACCCGATTTCGGCGCCGGAGCGGTCTTTCTCAGCGTACTCGTGACGCAACTGGGCGTGCCCGTCCCGGCCGCGCCGGTGTTGATTCTCGCGGGCACGATGGCGGCGAGCGGCGAGACGTCCTACGGGAGCCTGCTGGCGGCGGCCGTGATCGCGACGCTGCTCGCGGATTCGCTGTGGTTCGCCGCAGGCCGCAAGCGCGGGCGGCGTCTGCTCAATGGGCTCGTGCGTTTTTCGCTGTCGCTGGACACGACGATCCGCATCGCGCGCAACGTATTCGAGCGCTACGGCGCGCCCATTCTCGCGGTGGCGAAGTTCGTTCCGGGGCTCGGCCTGATTTCCGCGCCGCTGCTCGGCACGACGACGGTGGCGGTTCACGTCTTCCTGCTGTGGGACACGGTCGGCGCGGCGTTGTGGGCGGGCACCTGGCTGCTCGGCGGCGCGGCGCTGCATGCGGAAATCGTGCGATTCGCGGCGTTCGTGCGCGCGAACGGCATGACGATTTTCGACGTGCTCGCCGTGGCGGGCGTGCTGTTCCTCGCCTGGCGCTGGCTGCGGCGCATGCAGTTCCGCCACTGGCTGGCGACGCACCGCATTTCGCCCGATCAGCTCGACGAGATGATGAAGTCGAGTGCACCGCCCATCGTGCTCGACGCGCGTCCGCAAGCCGTGCGTCAGAAGGAGGCTTACCGCATTCCCGGCGCGCGGCCGCTGAATCTCGAATCGAGCGAAGAACTCTCGCCCGAGCTGATCGGGCGTCCGATCGTCGTGTACTGCGTGTGCCCGAACGAGGCGACGGCCAAGCGCATCGTCGATCAGTTGCGCAACAAGCACATCTATCACGCGCGCGCGCTCAAGGGCGGGCTCGACGCGTGGGAGCGCCACGGTTATCCGGTCGAGCCGCTGTCCAACGAGTTTCACGCGGCCCATGCCCATGCCGATGAGCTCGAAGCGGGCGAGGAAGCCGAATACACCGTGCGGGCAAGTCTTTCCAAATAACGGTGGTCCTGCCGCCGCGCGTTGTCAGGCGCGCGGCGGGACCTACGCGCGCTGCCTGCGCGAGCCGCCGCCCACGTTCTGTCCCGCATCGCGCGCCATCTGCGCATAACCCCACACCGAGATCAGCGTGAGCACGCCGGCCGCGAGGAAGGCGAGCCGGAAGTCGTCGAGCGTGAACACATGGCCCGTGGTTTCGCCGTTCAGGTTCGCGGCCACGCGCAGCGCGAGCGCGCCGAACGCAATGCCAAGGCCGATCGTCATCTGCGCCGCGGCGCTCCAGAGCGTGCTGGCCGCGCTCATTTGCGGCTGCGCGACGTCGGCGTAGGCCAACGTGGCGAGGGTGGAAAACTGCATCGAGCGCGCCATGCCGTAGACGAACACGACGACCAACACGATAACGAGCGGCGTGCCGGGCGTGAGCAGGCCGCACGCAATCAACGAGACACCGGCAACGCTGACGTCGACGACGGAAACGAGCCGGAAGCCCCAGCGTTCGAGAATGCGCGTCGTGAGCGCCTTCATGCCGAGATTGCCGAGCGCGCTCGCGAGCAGCAGCAGGCCGGACTTGAACGCCGAAAGACCGAAGCCGATCTGGAACATCAGCGGCATCAGATACGGCGCCGCGCCGATGCCGATACGCGTGATCGAGCCGGTCACGATCGTGACGGAAAAGGTCGGAACCTTCAGCGTGGAAACATCGACGAGCGGGTATGGATGGCGTTTCGCGTGCACGAACGCGACGACCCCGATCGCGACGCCTGCCGCCACGAGCGCCATTGCGCGCCACGGATTCTGGCCGACCTGGCTCGCGAGTTCCGCGCCGTAAAGGATGGCGGTCAGCGCGGCGCCGCTCAGCACGAGCCCCGCGACGTCGAGCGGCCGGCGCTGTTCGCCGCGCAGGTTCGGCACGATGGCGGCGATGGCCGCGAGCACGGCGATGCCGAACGGCACGTTCAGCAAAAAGATCCAGCGCCACGACGCGTAGGTCGTGATGAAGCCGCCGATGGGCGGTCCCACCACGGGCGCGGCGATAGCGGGCCAGGTGATCGTCGAGATCGCCTGCATGAGCTTGCTTTTCTCGGTGCTGCGCACGACGATCATGCGCCCGACCGGCACCATCATCGCGCCGCCAATGCCCTGCAGGATGCGCGCGCCCACGAACTCGTCGACGTTCTGCGAGATCCCGCACAGCACGGACGCCACCGTGAACGTGACCACGGCGCTGAAGAACACGGTGCGCGCGCCGCAGCGGTCCGCCACCCAGCCGCTGGCCGGAATGAAGATGGCGAGCGCGAGCATGTAGGCGGTCACGCCAAGACTCAGGCTGTTCGGGCCGATGCCGAACGAGCGCGCCATCTGCGGCAGCGCCGTGGCGATCACGGTCGTGTCGAGGTACTCCATGAAGAACGTGGCGGCGACGAGGTACGGCAGCCAGCCGACGCCGGGGGAACGTTGTGCGGGAGCGGTCATTGCGCCTCCACGCAGCAGCGGAGAATCAATGCGATCTTGTTACGGAGCATGGGCAGGCAGCGGAGATATTGCCGATCGGTACGTTGCGGACCGGATAGTGAAGCACAAAGCCCGCGGCGAAAGGCGACAGTTTCCATCAGGCAAAAGCATCTGTACAGCCGCGCGGCGGTCCGCGGCGCGGCGAGCCGTTCGCCGTGTGACCCGCGCGGCAAGCCCGAATCGAAGCGCGTAGACTCGTCCGCTGTCGGCATCACATCGTCAACCCGTTGATTAATGGAGAGTCGGAAATGGAATACCGTTTTCTGGGTGCGTCCGGAATGAAGGTGCCGGTGCTGAGCTTAGGCACCGGCACGTTCGGCGGCAAAGGCGAGTTCTTCGAGGCCTGGGGCGCAACCGATGTCGCCGAAGCGCGCAAGCTCATCGACATTTGCCTCGACGCCGGGGTCACGATGTTCGATACGGCCGATATCTATTCGAGCGGCGCGTCGGAGTCGGTGCTCGGCGAGGCGCTCAAGGGGCGCCGCGACAAGGCGATCATCTCGACCAAGGCGACCTTCCGCTTCGACGACGAACCCAACAACGTGGGCTCATCGCGCTTCCACCTGAAGCGCGCGGTCGACGCGGCGCTCAAGCGTCTGCAGACCGACCATATCGACCTGTTCCAGTTGCATGGATTCGATGCGCGCACACCGGTCGAAGAGGTGCTGTCCACGCTCGACGAACTGGTACGCGCCGGCAAGGTTCTCTACACGGGCGTGTCGAACTTCTCGGGCTGGCACCTGATGAAGTCTCTGGCCGTGGCTGATCGCTACGGCTATCCGCGTTACGTCGCGAACCAGACGTACTACTCGCTGATCGGCCGCGACTACGAGTGGGAGCTGATGCCGCTCGGGCTCGACCAGGGTGTGGGCGCGGTGGTGTGGAGTCCGCTGGGCTGGGGACGGTTGACGGGCAAGATCCGGCGCGGCCAGCCGCTGCCGGAGAAGAGCCGTCTGCACAAGACGGCGGAGCAGGGGCCGCCGGTGCCGGACGAATACCTCTTTCGCGTGCTCGACGCCATCGACGAGATCGCGCAGGAAACCGGCAAGACCGTGCCGCAGATCGCGCTGAACTGGCTGCTGCAGCGGCCGACGGTCGCGACGGTGCTGATCGGCGCGCGCGACGAGGCGCAGTTGCGCCAGAATCTCGGCGCGGTCGGCTGGAACCTCACGCCCGAGCAGGTGGCCAAGCTCGACGCCGCGAGTGCTGTGCGGCCTGTGTACCCCTACTGGCACCAGGAGGGTTTTGCCGAGCGCAACCCGTCACCGGTGTAATGAGTCGCCTCGCCCGGTGAGGCTTCATCAAGCCGCTTCGGTCTGGCGCAGGATCTGGGTCGCGCCCAGATGCAGCGCCAGCGCGAAGAACTCGCGCTCCGCGAGATTGAGGGTCTTCGCGGCGGCCATCGCGCGGTAATGATCTTCCGGGTGCAGGAACAACTTCACTTCGACTTTCGACTGACGGTTCTGCGCGGACTCCATGGATGCTTCTCCTTCGGTAACCGGGCGCTCGGCCCGTGACGGGTGCGAAGCCCATTACCGGGCGTCCATACGCGCAAAAGCGCGCGCCGTTTGCCGCGACGTGAATAGCAGCATGAAAACGGCGATGACGCGGAGTGGGCCTTTCAAGTTCGCCTGCCGCGGCGCGTGCGCGACGGCAGGACACGCGCGCTGAACTAGCGAAGCGTGGGACGACGCAATGCGCCGGTAGTGCGATTGAAGCCGGGATGAGACAGGTGATGCGACGGCGGGGCAACGTGCTGCATAGCGACCAACCTCCGGAATTCTTCTTCTTGTGCGGCAGGGCGCCGCATGTAGTACGGGCCAGAGTGTAGTCGGGTTTTGTCCTAGGGTAAACCCCTAATTCGAAAAGAATTATTGCGCAGATTGAGAAAATCGCCCGACAAGACCTGGAAATGCGCTGTGGACGCACTTCAATTCATGCGGAATGCATAAGGGGAGTGTGAATGGGGCGGCGTGAGTCGCCGCCCCGGCGCTGGCCAGAAGTGAGCCTGGCAGTCAGCGTGAAGGCGTGGGGCGCATCAGCGCCCGGCCATTATTCCTCGACGCGCTTGCGCAGGCGCGCACGCGCTTCGCCGAGCGACAGGAACTTGCCGTGTGCTTCGTCCAGCACAGTGACCTTGCCGTGGCCGATGTCATAGACCCAGCCCTGCAGTTCGAGCTGGCCCTGGGCCACGCGCGCCGCCACGGCGGGGTGCGTGCGCAGGTGCGTGAGTTGCAGGCGGACGTTTTCTTCCACGAGCGCCTGAACGATCTGGTCGTCGTCCAGACCGCGGGTTTTGACCACGCTGCGCGCGGCTTCCGCGTTGCGCAGCCACGCGTGCACGGTGGGCATGTCGGCCGTGGCTTCCGCACCCGAGGCGAGCCCCTTCATCGCGCCGCAATCGGTATGGCCGCACAGCACGATCTGCTTCACGTTGAGCGCGAGCACCGCGAACTCCACGACGGCGGAAACGCCGCCGAGCATTTCGCCGTACGCCGGCACGATATTGCCGATGTTGCGGCACACGAACAGATCACCGGGCTTGGCCTGCGTGATCATTTCCGGCGAAACGCGCGAGTCGGCGCAGGTGATGAAGAGCGTGTGCGGCGCCTGGCTGTGGGCGAGGCTGCGGAACAGCTCCTTGTTGCCCGGGAAAACGTGATGAGTGAATTCTTCCACGCCGTCGAGCAGGTGTAACAGGTCGCAGCCGCACGAATCGGAGTGACCGTCGTGCGAGTGGGTGTTGTCTGGCATGGATGTTTCTCTCTTTATCATGAATCGACACTATCGAATGGCAACAGCGGGAGTTTACGCTGAGCCGACCCCTTGCGGATCGGAAAACTTCGCGTCACGTTGCCCCGGACAGCCGTTTCCCCGGTACTCAATCGTCGAACCCGCGGGATATGCCGACAAACCGGCAGAAAAGACGGCTAATTACCGGAAAGCGTGCTGCTGCGAAGGCGCTGACGCGTCGTGCGTTTCCGTTCGAAAGGAGATTTTCTCACGCCGGGCGCAATTGGCACACCCGCGGTGTCGCCGGCGATGTCGGGATCATGAGGAAGGAGGAGCCGCGACCGACCAGTCGGTCGGCGCGCTCACCACGCCATGCGCCATTGACCTGATGATTGGCCAGGGGTGTCGGGCAACAGCGTGTCGCCGGGCGGTGTCGTGGCGTCCGAGAAGTCGGAGAGAATCTCGTCGCGCAGCCGCACGAAGCGCGGATCCGCGCGATCGCGCGGGCGCGGCAATGCCACGTCGACGATGCGACGAATGCGGCCGGGGCGCGGCGCCATCGTCACGACGCGCTCGCCCAGGTAGATCGCCTCGTCGACATCGTGCGTGACGAGGATCATCGTGATGCGTTCGCGTTCCCAGATGCGCAGCAGTTCGTTTTGCAGACGGCTGCGCGTGAGGGCGTCGAGTGCGCCGAAGGGTTCGTCGAGCAGCAGCACGCGCGGGCGATTGACGAGGCCGCGCGCGATCGCCACGCGCTGCGCCATGCCGCCCGAGAGCTGATGCGGATACGTCCGCTCGAAGCCCGTGAGGCCCACGAGTGCGATGTGCTCGGCCACCGCGTCGTGTTTTTCGCGTGCCGACAGCGGGGCGTTGCGCAGTGCCGCCAGGATGTTCTGTTCTGCCGTGAGCCAGGGAAACAGACGATGATCCTGGAACACGATGCCGCGCTCGAGCGAGGTGTCGCCAACACGTTCGCCGCGCATCATGATGGCGCCGCTATAGCCCGCGTCGAGGCCGGCGATCAGGCGCAGCAGCGTGGATTTTCCGCATCCGCTCGCGCCCAGCACGCTCACGAATTCGCCGGGGCGCACATGCAGCGTCACGTCGTCGAGCACGACGAGCGTGGACTCGCCCGTGCCGTAACGCTTGCTCACATGCAGAATGTCGAGTCCGGCGGGTTCAGTGGCGCTCATCGGCTTTTCTCCAGTTTCTGTTGATTGGTAGTCCGGATCATTGGGCGGTGATGTGCAGCCGCGCCAGCACCGTTCGCTCCACGCGCCGAGCGAGCGCATTGAGCGCCCAGCCGATCGCGCCCACGACGACGATGCCGCACAGCACGAGGTCCATGCGGAACTGCTCGCTGCCGTCGATCAGAAGATTGCCGATGCCGCTGCCCGCCACGAGCAGATACTCCGCGCCGAGCGTGGCGAGCCACGAATAGATGAGCGCGAGATAAAGGCCAGTAAAAATAGAGGGCAGCGCGGCGGGCAACAGCACGTAGCGGACAAGCTGCAGGCGCGAATAGCGCAACGCCCGCGCGAGTTCGACGTATTTGCGTGGCACGGCGTGAATGCCGTCACACGTATGGGCGGCAACCGGGAGCAGCGCCGCGAGCGAAAGGAAGACCACCTTGGCGGCGTCGCCGAGCCCGAACCATACGGAAATGAGCGGAATCCATGCGAACAGCGAGATCTGCTTGAAGGTGTCGAAGCTCGGCCCCACGACGCGTGCGGCGATGCGCGAAAGACCCAGCGCGCCGCCCAGCAGGAACCCCGCGGTCGCGCCGATGGCAAAGCCGCAGGCTTCGCGGGCAAGCGACGCCGAAAGCGCGCGGAACAATGCACCGCTTTCGATTTGTTCATAAGCGGTGCGAATCACATCGCCGGGACTCACGAGCAGGCCGCTTTTCACGAGATGCGAGGCGCTCAAGGCCCACCACAGCGCGATGGCGACGAGGGGCAGCGCGGCGCCACGTAAATCGACAGTGCGGCGCGGCCTCGCTTCGGTGGCCGCGTCACAGGCGCAATCGGGACGCGCGGATGCTCGTGCAAGCGACATCTTCATGGCGAATTCTCCCTTGTCCTCAATGGCGGCAGTTATTCATCGTCAGCGTCAGCCGCGAAACGCCGAAGGCGTGCCGCGCCGCAAACGTCGCTCGAGCACATCGAGCAGACGATTGATGACGAGGCCGACCGCGCCCACGACGACCACTGACGCCATCACGAGATCGAGCTGAAAGAGCTGGCGGCCATACACGATCAGATAGCCGAGGCCTTCCGAGGACGCCACGAGTTCGACGACGACGAGCGCGAGCCACGCCTTCGTGAAGGCCAGGCGCACGCCGGTGGCGAGCGTCGGAATCGCCGCGGGCAGCACGAGCCTCACGATGCGTTGCCAGCGGGTGTAGGCGAACACGCGCGCGACTTCATCGAGTGCAGCGGGTGTTTGCCGAAAGCCCTGCATGGTGCTGAGCGTGACGGGCACGAGCGCCGCGTGAGCGATGAGCAAATACTTGAGCGGCTCGCCCACGCCGACGAGCAACAGCAGAAACGGCAGCCAGCCGAGCACGGGAATCTGCACGATCGCGTTGAAGCTGGGCAGCACCCACGCTTCGAGTGTGCGGGAGAGCCCGAGCGCACCACCGATCAGGAACCCGAGCGCGGTGCCGCCGGCGAAGCCCAGCAGCACGCGTTGCAGGCTGATCAGCGTATTGCGCGCAAGCTCGCCACTCTGGGCGAGGTCGACGAAGGTTTCATAAACGCGCTGCGGCGCAGGCAGGATTTGCGGCGCGATCCAGCCACGCGCGCAGCCGACGCTCCACAGCAGATACAGCATCGCAGGCAGCAGCCAGGGCGCGAGATGCCAGGTGCATGCGCGCAGTACGCTGCGCCAGCGCACGTGCGCGCTCGTCGTGTCGAAACGTGGTGTTGCTGCACGCGGCGCGTCCGAAGCAATCGTGATCGCGGTTTCCGTCATGATGCGGCTCCTCTCGCGTGCTCAGCCCAGCGGCTTGCCGGCGGCGTCGTAGCGGGTCCAGTAGTGTTCGAGCTTTTGCGCACGCAGCGCGTTGTCGAGATAGCGCGGCTCGAACCACGAATCGACGTCCACGGGCTGGCGGATCAGCTTCAGGCGCAACGCGTCCTGCGCAACGGCTTTGTAGCGCGCCACGATGAACGGATCGATCAGCGGCGAATTGCGGTACTTCAGCGGCTGGTCGCCGAATTCGGCTTGCCAGGACGAATAGCTCACGCCGCTCTTCGCCCAGAGCTTGAAGAGCGCGTCGCGGTTTGCTTCATCGGACGACCATTGCGCCGCCTGCACGAAGACATTGACCACGCGTTGCACGATGTCGGGGTGTGCCTTCTCGAAGCCGTCGAGCACGAGCAGATGCGCCTGGCGCGTCAATTGCGGGCCGTCATGCTGCGATTCGTAGACGATGCGAACGAGCCCCTGATCGCGCAGCCGGTAAAGGTGATAGTCGTTCACCGAGGCGTCGATGCCTTTCGATGCGAGCGCCGCGAGCGAACTTGCGTTGTCGAGGTTGATCACCCGTAGCGCGCGCTCGTCGAGCTGGTTCTCCGCGAGCGCGTTGTCGGCCACGAGTTGCAGATTCGTGCCGCGAAAAATGGCGACGCGCCGGTCCTTGAGGTCCTTGATCGATTTGATGTCGGAATCGGCGGGCACACCCACTTTCACGCCGGAGCGCACGCCCGACTCCAGCAGGATGCGGGTCTTGAGGCCGTTGGCGCGCGCGAGCACCGAGGGCAGGTCGCCTTGATACGCGAAGTCGAGTGCATTGTTGGCAATGGCCTCGTTCACTGCCGGACCCGCGCCTTTGAAGAAGAGCCACTCGACCTTGATGCCGTCGGCGGCGAATTCCTTTTCGAGCAACTGCTGGCCGCGCACTGTGGCAGCGGTCGAACCGCCGAAAGTGGGCGGGTCGCCCGCGCCTTGCTGCGCGACGCCGATGCGGATCACGGCGGGCTTCTCGGCCGCAGCATGCAGGGAGACGAACGAAAGCGCAGCAAAAATCAGAAACTGCGGCAGGTACTGCAATACGCGATGTGAACGCATGGGCAGGTCGGATCTGGGTGACGAAACGGGGTGCGCGGACTGGCGGGCTTGCTTCGCTGTCGTTGCCGTTGGGTCATTCTTTTCCGGGTTTGCCGATGAGGACAACCAATGATTCGAGATTTGCATTTCTCGACAAAGGCGCTGCGCTTTTCGGGGAAGGTGAACGGCAGGGCGCATACATGGTAGTGGAACGTGGCCCGTGCAGTAGGAAGAAATCGTGCTATCGATGTGAGCAGAAGCGCAAAGCCGCACCGCGCGTCGGGGCGCGGTGCGGTGTGTGAAACCGCGCCTTAAGGTGTTTCGACCGCGTGGCGCGGTGCAGCGGCACGCCGCGACGGCATGAAGTACCACACGGCGCAGAGCACTTGCAGACCGACGAGTACGGCCCACACGGTCTGATGCGCGACCGCGGGGTAGTGGCCGTCGAGTGCGGGCCAGTGTGCGAGCGCGGCGCCGATCGCGATCTGCAGCAGGAAGATGCCGATGAAGATGACGAGCGTGAACGTGGTGTTCACGCGGCCGATCAGACGCGGCGGGAAATATTCGGCGAGCACGGCATACGTGAGGATGCCGGTGCCCCCGAACGCGCCGTAAGCCGCCCAAAGCAGCGACGCGGGAAGCGGCACGCGCGCCGCGAGCAAGGCTTGCACGAGCACGAACACAAGCATCGTGACGCCGGAAAAGAGCTGGACGCTCACGCCGCGCCGCTCGAAGCTGCGCGCGAGCGCGCCAAAGCCGATGTTACCGACAATGAAAGCGCCGCCCAGCACGGAAACGAGCGAGGCCGCGCGCGCGCCGACATCGGCGGTGCCGGCCGGCACGACGTCGCGCAGAAACGCGCCGACCCACAACGACTGCATGGCGTAAAACACGGCCTGGGTGAGGCCCGAGAACGTTGCGGTCTTCCAGAATGCATGGCTGCACAGGATATGCGCGGTGCCCTTGAACTGCTCGAGCACGCTCGCCTGGTGGTGGGTGTCGCGCGTACGCGGCCCGCCAATCCAGATGATGGCGGCCACGAGCACCGTGAGCACCGCGAGCCCGATGCTCACCGCGCGCCAGGGCGCGATCGAGAGCAGCCACGAGAGCGGGGCGCCCACGGCCACGCCGCCCAGGCCGCCCACGGCCATCACGAGGCCGTTCACGAGCGTGAGCTGCGCCACGGGAAAGTGCTGCGCGGTGGCTTTGAACGCGCCGCCGAGGCACACCGACACGCCCACGCCGATCAGCAGCCGGCCCACCATCATCGCGGCCATGTTGTGCGAGACGCCGAAGATCAACGCACCCGCCGCCGCCACGAGCATGACGCACGCGGTGACGCGGCGCGGGCCGTAATGGTCGAGCAGCACGCCGCCCGGAATTTGCGCGCCCGCGAAGCCAAGGAAATAAAGGCTCGTGAGCGTGCCGAGATCGGTCGCCGTGAAGCCCATTTCACGCGAGAGAAACGGCGCGAAGCCGAGATTGACGCCGCGAAACAGATACGAAATGAAGTAGCCGAGCGCGAATACGGCGAATACGCGCAGTCTGAGTGAGGTCATGTTGGGGGCGAAAGCGGATTGAATGCCTGGCTGTCGATTATTGGCGATTGCCGTTTGGGAGGCCAGCGAGAGATTTCAGACGGCATTGTGAGTAGAATTTGACGTCATGGCCCGACCTCTCCCTCCTTTGCAGGCGCTGCGCGCCCTTGAAGCCGCTGCGCGGCGCCGCAGTTTCAGCCGTGCCGCGGAAGAATTACATTTGACGCACAGCGCCGTGAGCCATCACCTGCGCGCGCTCGAAACGGAACTGGGCGTCGAGCTGTTCCGCCGCGCGGGCAGCCGCATGATCCCCACGGCGGCGGGCGCGCAGCTGGCCGAGCGCGTGCGCCGCAGTCTGGACGACCTGCGCGATGCGCTCGACGCCACGCGCCCCGGCGTGAGCGGCGTCACGCGGCTGGAACTGAGCGTAATGTCCGATTTCGCATCTGTCTGGCTGATTCCGCGCCTGGGCGACTTCTACGATCGCCACCCCATGGTCGACCTCTCGCTGCGCATGCACGCCGACGTGACGCCGCCCGACCCCTATCCTTTCGACATCGGCATCTGGCATCGGCGGGTCGACGAGCCCGGCTTCCAGATCCGCAAGCTGCTGGACGACCAGGTCGTTGCGGTATGCAGTCCGGCCTTGCTCGCACGTCATCCCGACTTTCGCATGGAAGGTCTCGCGAGCATGCCGCTCCTGCGTTTTTCGCGCCGCTCGTGGCGCGACTTCTTCGAAGCCGCGGGCGTGGCCGGCGACGAACCAGAGCGCGGACCGGTGTTCGACGACGCGGGCCTGCTGCTGCAGGCAACGGTGGCCGGGCAAGGGGTGGCTACGGCGCGCCTGCAGCTCGCACGCGGTTTCATCGAGCGCGGTGAGCTGGTGCAGTTGGGGCAGGTCCGCATTCCGGCCTCACTCGACTATTACTTCACGTGGCGAGAAGGGCATCCGCGCGAAGCGGCGATCCAGCAGTTCTATCGATGGATAAAGGCGCAATTGGCCAATTGATACCGGCCTCTCGTATTGCGCAATGGGTATTCGGGTTAACCGCTGATCGTATTGTCAACGCTACTTGAGTGATGCGCGTTGCTGTTTGAATAAAGCGGCTCAATCCCGCTCTGGATTACGCGATTAGTCATTGTATTCATATCGCATGCACCAAAGCGGATCATGGCTGAAAGCATTGCGCCGGACGTTTAAAAACGGCAATGAAACGCCGGTGAATGGACTGTAAAGCGGGCTTTGAAGCGATTCAATTGCCGTCTAGCGCAATGGCTTCACTATTTGGACTATCAACTGTATTCGTCTGCGGAAAGCGCCAGGAAGTGTGGCGTGGAATCACAGGTTGGGCACGCTTCGTGTCAAGAATGAAATAGTTGCGGTATTGTTACTCCCCATCGCCGTTTGGCGCGTGAATGTTTTGTAGTCAATGGTGTAGTTAACGGCCCATTCCTGGGCCTGCAATAAGACTGACAACAGGAGAAACTGCATGAAGGCTATTCAGATGTTCAAGCTTGCCGCAGCCACGGCACTCGTGGCGGCCTCGTTCCAGGTCTACGCGCAGGACGCTTCGGCCCCGGCGGCCGCAGAAACCCCTGCCAGCGGTCCGACGGCCGCAGCCCAGCACAACGTCAATCAATCGAAGGCAGCATTGCGTCAGGCACGTGCAGCGAACCGCGCGCTCGGCCGCAAGGTCCGTGCGGCGCTGGCGCGTGAAAAGAACGTGAGCGTCTCCAACATCACCGTGCGTGCGAAAGACGGCGCCGTCACGCTGCAAGGCACCGTGCCCGATGCGTCGCAGATCCAGCGCGCTGGCGATGTCGCCAAGGGCGTCGAAGGCGTGACGTCGGTGCGCAACGCGCTGACCATCCGCCCGGTTGGGACCTGAGCATTGGCTAGCCGGCGCGCGCCCATCGCCCTTCGAGGTGCGGGCGACGACGCCGGAGCGGGTGTCTTCCTTCCTGAAGGCCGCACATGCAGTCCCGTTCGTGGACTGCATGTGCGGCTTTTTAATTGCTTATCGACACTGTAAAGCGCTTTGCGCTCACGGCTCGACGTAATGCATTTCCGGCGATTCGCCCATCAGCAGCGGGCGATTGGCGTCGGCGGCTGCGCGCAGATAGTCCCAGAGCGACGTGATGCGCCGCAGCTTGCGCAAGTCCTCGCGGCTGCACAGCCAGAAGCGCCGCGTCACCACGACTTCGTCGGGCAGGATCGACACGAGGCGTGGGTCCGGTTCGGCCATGAAGCAAGGCAGGATGGCGAGCGCGCTGCCCTGCAGCGCAGCATGGTATTGCGCGATCACGCTGGTGCTGCACAGGTTTGCGCTCACGTTCGGCGCTGTGCGTTCGAGATAGAGCAGTTCGTGGCTGAACGCCAGATCGGCGACATAGCTGATGAAGGCGTGATTGCGCAGATCGGCGGGTGTGCGTATGCGCGCGTGGCGCTCGAGATAGGCCGGCGTGCCGTACAGGCGCAACCGGTAGTCGCATAGCTTCGTGTAGACGTACTGTCCGCGCTCGGGGCGTTCCAGCATGATCGCGAGGTCGGCCTCGCGCTTCGAAAGGCTCACGAAATGCGGCACCGGCAAGAGGTCGATCGACATGTCGGGATGCTGGCCCGTGAAGCGCGCCAACTGCGGGGCAAGAAAGAAGCAGCCGAAACCCTCCGTCGAACCCACGCGCACATGGCCCGAGAGCGACTGCGCGCCGATCGCGAACTGCTCGCTGGCCGATTGCACCGTGGTTTCCACCGCATCCGCGTAGGCCAGCAGCCGCTGGCCTTCGGCCGTCAGCACGAAGCCGCCCGAACGCGATTTGTCGAACAGGACAGTGCCTAGCGCTGCCTCCAGCTCGCGCACCCGGCGTGCAACGGTAGTGTGGTCAACGCCCAGGCGCTTCGCGGCGCCGCTCGCACGCTGCGTGCGAGCGACTTCCAGGAAGTAGCGCAGATCGTCCCAGTTCAGTGTCTCCATGCTGCTCGTTGTGTTTTTTTGCATATCGGATGGGCTTTTTCATCTCTATGCCGTGGATATTCGAATAACTATACTCGTTGGACAAGGCGACTGAAACAGACACGGTCGCACGACAACAAGGATGGAGACAGACGATGCAAATGCAGTCGTTCCCCGCGCGGGCGCCGCAGGCATGCACACAGGCGCGTCCGTGCTCAGCAGGACTCTCCTTTACCTCGCCCAGTTCCATTCCCGGCACGCTCGATATGTCCGCATGCATTTGCACAGCGTGCTTGCGTGCGTGCTGCGATTGAAGATTTCGCCGACTCCGCATATTTCGCTATATCCGGCCACGGCCGGCCGGTTCGAATCCATCAGGGAGAGTTCAAGATGAACGCAGTGACCCAGGCATCCAACGCGCAAGTTTCCACCGTCAAGCTGCTCATCGACGGCGAGTTCGTCGAATCGAAAACGAAGGAATGGCGCGACATCGTCAATCCGGCCACGCAGGAAGTGCTCGCGCGCGTGCCGTTCGCGACCGTCGAGGAAGTGGATCGGGCCGTGAAGGCCGCGCACGCCGCGTTCGCCACGTGGAAGAACACGCCGCTCGGCGCGCGCCTGCGCATCATGCTCAAACTGCAGGCCTTGATTCGCGAGCATATGCCGCGCATCGCGCAGACGCTCACCGCCGAGCAGGGCAAGACGCTGCCCGACGCCGAGGGCGACATCTTCCGCGGCCTCGAAGTGGTCGAGCACGCCTGCTCGATCGGCACGCTGCAGCAAGGCGGCTTCGCAGAGAACGTCGCAGGCGGCGTGGACACCTATACGCTGCAGCAGCCGCTAGGCGTGTGTGCCGGCATCACGCCGTTCAACTTCCCTGCGATGATTCCGCTGTGGATGTTCCCGATGGCGATCGTCTGCGGCAATACGTTCGTGCTCAAGCCTTCGGAGCAGGACCCGCTCTCGACCATGCAGCTCGTCGAACTCGCCATCGAAGCGGGTATTCCGAAGGGCGTGCTCAACGTCGTGCACGGCGGCAAGGAAGTCGTCGACGCGATCTGCACGCACGAACTCGTGAAGGCGATTTCGTTCGTCGGCTCGACGGCCGTGGGTACGCACGTTTATCGTCTGGGCAGCGAGCACGGCAAGCGCGTGCAGTCGATGATGGGCGCGAAGAATCACGCTGTCGTGCTGCCCGATGCGAATCGCGAGCAGGCGCTCAATGCGCTGGTCGGCGCGGCGTTCGGCGCGGCCGGTCAGCGCTGCATGGCGACTTCGGTGGCCGTGTTCGTGGGCGCCGCGCAGCAATGGGTGGACGAGCTGGTGGAAAAGGCGAAGACCCTCAAGGTCAATGCGGGCCATGAGGCGAAGACCGACGTCGGACCGGTCGTTTCGCGCACCGCAAAAACGCGCATTCTCGGCCTGATCGACTCGGGCGTGAAGCAAGGCGCAACGCTCGCACTGGATGGCCGCGACGTGAAGGTGCCCGGCTACGAGAACGGCAACTTCGTCGGCCCCACGGTGTTCACGAACGTGAAGACCGACATGGACATCTACACGAACGAGATCTTCGGGCCGGTGCTCGTGGTGCTCACGGCGAGGACACTCGATGAAGCGATCGCCATCGTCAATGCGAATCCGTTCGGCAACGGCGTGGGCCTTTTCACGCAGAGTGGCGCGGCGGCGCGCAAATTCCAGAGCGAGATCGACATTGGCCAGGTCGGCATCAACATTCCGATTCCGGTGCCGGTGCCGTATTTCAGCTTCACGGGTTCGCGCGGCTCGAAGCTCGGCGACCTGGGCCCGTACGGCAAGCAGGTCGTGCAGTTCTACACGCAGACCAAGACGGTCACCGCGCGCTGGTTCGACGACGCGACCGTGAGCGACGGCGTGAACACGACGATCAGCCTGCGCTGAAGCGCTGCCCGCGATAAACATGGAGTACTGAACAATAAGGGAGAAAGGCTCATGAAAATCGGATTTGTCGGGCTGGGCCACATGGGCGCGCCGATGGCGCTCAACCTGCTCAAGGCGGGACATACGGTGACGGTGTTCGACTTGAGCGCGAGCGCGATGCAAACGCTCGCCGAGGCCGGTGCGCAGAAGGCCGCATCGGCGAAGGCGGCGGCAAGCGGCGCGGAGTGGGTCATCACGATGCTGCCCGCTGCGGCGCACGTGCGAAGCGTGCTCACTGCGGAAGACGGCGTGCTGGCGGGCGTTGGGAAGGGCGTGACGATCATCGATTCGAGCACGATCGATCCCGCGAGCGTCAAGGAGTTCGCGAAGCTGGCGCAGGCGCAGGGGAACGCGTTCGTCGATGCGCCGGTGTCGGGCGGCACGGGCGGCGCGGCGGCGGGCACGCTCACCTTCATGGTGGGCGGCAGCGCCGCGCACTACGAGAGCGTGAAGCCGGTGCTCCTGGGCATGGGCAAGAACATCGTCCATTGCGGCGAGACGGGCACGGGGCAGGTGGCGAAGATCTGCAACAACCTCGTGCTGGGCGTCACGATGGCCGGGGTGGCCGAAGCGATGGCGCTAGGCGAGGCGCTCGGCATCGATCCGAAAGTGCTGGGCGGCATCATGAACACGTCCACAGGCCGCTGCTGGAGTTCGGATACGTACAACCCGTATCCGGGCGTGATCGAGACGGCGCCTTCTTCGCGCGGCTACACAGGCGGTTTCGGCACGGACCTCATGCTCAAGGACTTGGGTCTCGCCACCGACGCTGCCAAAGGCGTGCATCAGCCCGCGTACATGGGGGCGCTTGCGCAGCAACTCTATCAGGCGATGAGCAGCCACGGCGACGGCAAGCTCGACTTCTCTGCGATCATCAAGCTGTATCGCGCGGAGAAAAGTTGAGGCGCGTTGTTTCGAGTCGCGAAAGGCGCGCTGCGAAGCGCGCTTTTTTTTGACCGTACTTTTCAGGCCTTGATGCGCGCCTCGACACGCGCGAAGAGCCGCTTGAACCAGACACGGAGCAGCGCGTTCGAAGGCGCGAGCGCGGTGGAGCAGGCAAGAATGCGATAGACATCGTTGCGCGTGACCTTCGAGGTCTTCGCGGGATCGAGCCAGTCGTCGTTGTCGACGAGGCGTTCGAGCGTTTCGAGGCCGATGAGAATGGGCCACAGGCAGGCGAGCCGCAGACGCACCGAAAAGCGCGGCAGCGCGAACGTATAGTCGATGGCCGCGCGGAAATGATCGAGCGAGATACGCACGAGTTCGAGCATGATCGGCCGTGCGCGCGCCGAGGCGCCGGGCTGCATCAGGTCCTGCGCGGTGAGCCCCGCCTGGGCCAGCATCGAAGCGGGCAGATAGCAGCGGCCAATGCGCAGATCCTTGCCGCAGTCCCGCAGCACGTTCACCATCTGCAACGCCTTGCCGAAGCGGATGCCGCGCGTGTACATGGTTTGTTCCAGCGAGGGCGCGAGCGTGCCGGGCAAGTGCATGTAGGTCATCTTCGTCCAGAACTCGCCTACGCAGCCCGCCACGAGATAGGTGTAGCGGTCGAGTTCGTCCCACGTGTTGAGCGCGGCCACCTGGCCCGAGCGCTCGTCGGGGAACGTGCGTAGATCGAATTCCATGCCTTCGGTGAGCGTCGTGACGATCCCGCGCACGGCCTGGCGGTCGGCTTGGTCGAGTTGCGCGAGCACGTCGAGCGCGCTGCCCAGCGATTCGAGCAGCAGCTTCTCGTCCGATTGCGTTTGCTGGCCCGCGACCTCTCCCGCGAGATCGGCGAGCAGGGTGTCATGGTTCGTCGCGCCGTTCACGCGCTCGCGCAGCGCGAGCAGCAGGGCGAGCCGCCGCTCGGGCGGGATCAGCGCGGTGTCGGCAATGGTGTCGGCGGCGCGCGCGAGCAGATAGGCTTCGCCCACGGGGTCGCGCATGCCGGCGGGCAGCACGCGCATCGTGAGGTAGAACGAACGGGAAACGCCTTTGAGCAACGGGCCCAACAGGAAGGCCCGGGTAGTATTCTGCATGTCGGATAGGGGCAGCGGGGGACGGATCGAACGCAGCCGCATTGTATCGTGGACGAAGGAGACTAGGCCCGTTGAGACCCGAACGCGCGTTTTACGACCTCCAGGTGCGTTTCGCGCGCACGGCGGCGCGCCTCGCGGACATCCCGCTCGCGGCGGCGTTGCTCGACTGCACGAATCTTTATGTGCGCTTCGGCGCGGGACGCACCTTCGATCGCACGCACCCGCTGTGGGCCGGCTATCTCGATGGTCTCGATGAGCACGCAAGTGTTGCTGAGCAGTGCGAGTGGACGTGGCGTTACCTGCAGCGCTGCCCAACGCATCAGGCGGCGCCTGCGGTCGACCAGACGGCTGGCTGTTTCTCTTACGCGCAGGAACCGCATGGCGGGGTGCGCCTGCATTTCAATACTCGAACCGACAACGGCATGTCGCCGCTCGATTCCCGGCAACTTGCCGAGCGGCAAGGCGAGTTGCGGACCTTGATCGACCAGTTGTGCGGGCAACTGCGCGAAAGCGGTCGCGGGTCGAGCGACGTGCTCGTCCACGGCACTTCCTGGCTGTACAACGTGCCCGCTTACCGGCGGATCTTTCCCGCGGCCTATATCGCAAGCGCGCAGCCCGTCGCCCGCCTGCGTGCGCTTTCGCTTTGGGGCCAATTTCTCGACCGTAACGGCTGCGTGCGCAACGGCGCAGCCACGATGCTGCTCGCGCGTATCGAACGCGCAGGTGCCTTCGCCGATCTCTTGTCTTGCTTTCCCTTACAGGCACTCGCGGTACAGGCGAGCGTCGAGGTGTTTGCCGATAGAAAGCGAACGTAACCGGTACGGTTACCAAAAATTCTTCAAGGTGACCGTGACAGTGTGCGAGAGAGAGGAGATCGAAAGCCGCTGCATGTACGCAGGGTATTGGCGTAGCGCGGAAATGGATGCGTGCGAAACGACCGTACAGGGCCGCAGCGCAATATTGATGAAAGTAATCCCTGTAATGCAGGGGTAACGCGCACACCGCGCCCAGCGCACTAGACTCCGCCGATGCTTTCGTAACGGAGCGACGCACATGTCCTCGTCCCCGGCTCTTGCCATTCATTCCCTGCGCGATTTCGAGCTGACTGCGGACGGCCAGTACCTGATGGTGAACGGCAATCAGCCGGATAGCGTCGCGCTGCATTGCTCGGTGATGCATGAACTGCTCGCCGCACTTTCCAACGCGATTGGCCGCTCCGAGCGCATTCGCCACAAGACCGCTAGCGTGAAATTCACCATGCCTTGCGAGGCCTGGGAGGTCGGGCGTGAGTCGGGCGACGTGCAGCATCTCGTTGTGAGTTTTCGTCTGCCTGGCGGCGCCGAACTGTCGTTCCGTCTGCAGCCTGCGCAGGCCGTGCACATGACCGAGGTGCTCTCGCTCGCAACAGGGCTCGCGAAGATGCGCCTGCCTGGCCGCGCGAGCATGCAATAGGCGTGGCGCGCCGGCCTCGCCTGGCGCACTCGTTGTACACCCCGCATCCGTGGATGCCGGCCGCGCGCGTCTCGCGCCGGTCATGGCGCATTCGGCACTCTCACGGCTCCTTCGTTGGCTTCACATTCGACCTCCCGCATGACGGCATCAACTACCACGGCGCGCTATGCACGCGCACTGACTCTCGCCGGCTTCGGCATCGGCGTGACCGCTGCGGCGCACGCCACCGAGCCCTTCGTGGTCCAGGACATCCGCATCGACGGGCTGACGCGCATCGAGCCGGGCACCGTGTTCGCCTATCTGCCGATCAAGCAGGGCGAGCCCTTCACCGACGACAAGGCCTCCGACGCCATTCGCGCGCTCTACGCGACGAGCCTCTTCAGCGACGTGCGCATTTCCACGCAGGGCGGCACCGTGATCGTGCAGGTGCAGGAGCGGGCCGCCATCGGCACGATCGATTTCGCGGGGATCAAGGAATTCGATAAGGATAACTTGACGAAGGCGCTCAAGTCGGTCGGGCTCGCGCCGGGCCAGAGCTACGACAAGGCGCTCGTCGACAAGGCGGAGCAGGAGCTCAAGCGCCAGTACCTCACGCGCGGCTACTATGCGGCCGAAGTCACGACGACGGTCACGCCGATCGACCGCAATCGCGTCGGGTTGCTGTTCTCCGTGGTCGAAGGGCCGAGCGCGAAGATTCGCCAGATCAATTTCATCGGCAACAACACGTTCAGCGGCGGCACGCTGCTCGATGAAATGCAGCTTTCCACGCCGAACTGGTTCTCGTGGTACACGAAGAACGACCTGTACTCGAAGGAAAAGCTCACGGGTGACCTCGACAACGTGCGCTCGTACTATCTCGATCGTGGATATCTGGAGTTCAATATCGATTCGACGCAGGTTTCGCTGTCACCCGACAGGAAGGACATGTACCTGACGATCGGGATTCACGAGGGTGAGCCCTATACGATCTCGAGCGTGAAGATGGCCGGCAATCTGCTTGACCGCGAGGCCGAGTTGAAGAAGCTCGTGGGCGTCAAGCCGGGGCAGCGCTTTTCGGCGCAAAAGCTCAAGGACACGACCAAGGCGATCGTCGACAAGCTCGGCGAATACGGCTACGCATTCGCGACCGTGAACGCGCTGCCGGAAATCGACCAGAAGGACCACACGGTTGCGCTCACGCTGCAGGTCGATCCGAGCCGACGCGTGTACGTGCGGCGCGTGAACGTCACCGGCAACACACGCACGCGCGACGAAGTCGTGCGCCGCGAAATGCGCCAGCTCGAAAGCTCGTGGTTCGATTCGAACCGCCTCGCGCTCTCGAAGGATCGCGTCAACCGCCTTGGCTACTTCACCGACGTGGACGTGACCACGGTGCCGGTGGAAGGCACGCCGGACGAGGTGGACGTGAACGTGAAAGTGACCGAGAAGCCCACCGGCACGCTTTCGCTGGGCCTCGGCTATGGTTCGGGCGAAGGGCCGATCATCTCGGCGGGCATTTCGCAGGACAATGTGTTCGGCTCGGGCAACAGCCTCTCGCTAAACGTGAATACGGCCACGACATACCGTACGCTCTCGGTCACGCAGGTCGATCCGTATTTCACGGTGGACGGCATCAAACGCATTACTGACGTCTACTACCGCACGACCGAGCCGCTTTACTACTCGAGCACGAACGACACGAGCTTTCGCATCATTTCCTATGGAGCGGACATGAAGTTCGGCATTCCGTTCTCCGAGACCGACATGGTGTATTTCGGCCTCGGCGTCGAGCAGGACCGCCTCGATGTCGATGCCAACACGCCGCAGACCTATAAGGACTACGTGAACGATTTTGGCCGCGTCTCGAACACGGTGCCGCTTACCGTGGGCTGGTCGCGCGACAACCGCGACAGCGCGCTGGTGCCGAGCCGCGGCTACTACGCGCAGGCCAACGCCGAATACGGCACGCCGGCGGGCACGCAGTACTACAAGGGCGATGCGCAAATGCAGTATTACTACTCATTTGCGCGCGGCTTCGTGCTGGGGTTGAACTTCCAGGGTGGCTACGGCAATGGTTTGGGTGGCAAGCCGTATCCGATCTTCAAGAACTACTACGCGGGCGGTATCGGTTCGGTGCGCGGCTATGAGTCGGGTTCGCTCGGGCCGCGCGACACTACGACGAACGATCCTATCGGCGGATCGAAGATGGTGGTGGGGAATATCGAGTTGACGTTTCCGCTGCCGGGCACGGGGTATGACCGCACGCTGCGTGTATTCACTTTCGTGGATGGCGGTAATGTGTGGGGTACCGAAGGCAGCAGCACCGGGGCGAACGGCTTGCGTTACAGCTATGGCGCGGGGCTTGAATGGATCTCGCCGATCGGGCCGCTCAAGCTTGATCTGGGGTTCCCGATCGTCAGGCACGCCGGTGATCAGTATCAGAAGTTTCAGTTTCAGATTGGGACTTCGTTCTGAGTTTTTTGCGGCTTTGGCCTTTCCTTGTTTTCGTGGCGGTATGCAGGCGTTGCCCCTGTGCGGGGCGGCACCTACTTTCTTTGCGGCGGCAAAGAAAGTAGGCAAAGAAAGCCGCTCAAACCGCTAATGCCTGCCACAGTTCACATCTCGACGTACATGGTGAATGGCTCCGGAGCGTCTGTCACCTCGCACCACCCAACTTAGTGACAAGGCAGTCATTCATCCCGCTGCTCGCTACGCGCGCTGCGGTCGCGTCTGCATGGGAAACCAGATGGCACGCGTGAGCATTCGCGAGAATGCACGCGTACCAATGGTTTTAGGTTATGCCCTTCGGCGCGCGTAGCGCCGCCGGAAGGAAGAGCGCCTTGTCACTAACTTTGAAGGTGCGAGATGGCGGACGCTCCGGAGCCATTCACCGTGTACGTCGAGATGTGAACCGTGGCAGGCGCAGGCGGTTTGAGCGGCTTTCTTTGCCTACTTTCTTTGCCGCCGCAAAGAAAGTAGGTGCCGCCCCGCACAGGGGCAACGCCTGCATACCGACGCGAAAACAAGGAAAGGCCAAAGAACCCAGAACAAAGACAAAAAAAGCGGCCAATCAAATCAGCAACTCAAGCGAGTGATAAAGCCGCCTACGCTCAGGATTAGCAGAAGCCTCACCAGCATGAATCGCCTCCTTGAGGCACTCCAGAAAGCACTCAGCCGCAGCAGAAAGCGGCACACCACGCCGGGCAACCACGCTCACCACCGTGCGATCCACTTCCTCCTGAAGCGCGAGCGCACGCAAATTGTCGCGCGCAAACCGCGTTTCCACCAACGGCCACGGAAAAATACTCACCATATCCGTGTTCATGATAAGCCCCATCGCCACCACGAACGAGTGCGCCAAATGCACGTTGTTCGGCATCGGGAGACCGTGACGCAGGAAAACATCGTCGGCGATCATCTCCTTGCTGGCCGGGTCCCAGTTGAGCAACCATTCGCAATCCTGAAGTTCTTTCAGCGATTGCGCATGCGAGAGCGGATGGTCCTTGCGTACCACCACGGCCGACTCCGTGGCGAAGATCGGCGTCTGCGTGAATTCCGCATGCAGCGAAGCGGGCCCGGGCTTGCCTAGCGAAAAGTCGAGCGACCCGTCGCGCAGCCGCGGCATCACGATATTGAGCAGGCCCTCGTAGAACTCAAGCTGCATGCCGGGCATGCGCTCGCGAAACAGCGTGACGGCGTCGGGCAAAAAGGACAGGGCGAGCCACGGCGTCACCCCGATCGCGAGCTTGCCGCCGCCGCGCCCGCGCCGCGCATCGAGTTCGTCCTGGGCGCGCGACATCTGGTGCACGACCAGCCGCGCATGAACGAGCAGCGCCTGTCCCGCCTCCGTGAAGGCGATGCCGTTCGCATTGCGCGTGACGAGCGCGATTTGCTGCTCGGCTTCGAGCTCGCGTACCGCTTTCGTTGCCGCCGCCGGCGAGATGCCAAGCGCACGCGCGGCCGCACGAATGCTGCCGGTATCGGCCATGGCGACGAGCGCGCGGAACTGATGAAACTTCATAGGGATAACCCGAGTGCGCACTTCTGGTTGGCGGGCCAACTATTTTAGGGCTGTCGGCCAAAAGGAGACGTCATTATTCTCAAGCGAATTCACACTCACGCTCGCCCTGGAGGGAATTCGTATGAACACGATGGCTATCCCGGCCGCAATCGCCGCGATCGAAGAGGAGATGATCGCGCTGCGCCACGAGATCCACGCGCATCCCGAACTGGGCTTCGAAGAATTCGTCACGAGCGACCTCGTCGCGCAGCGCCTCACCGAGTGGGGCTACGAGGTGCACCGCGGGCTGGGCGGCACCGGTGTCGTGGGCACGCTCAAGGTGGGCGAAGGCGCTCAGCGCCTCGGTCTGCGCGCCGACATGGACGCGCTCCCCATCCACGAAAACACCGGCCTCGATTACGCGAGCCGCATTCCCGGCAAGATGCACGCGTGCGGCCACGACGGTCACACGGCCATGCTGCTCGCAGCGGCGAAAAATCTCGCGCAGTCGCGCAACTTCAGCGGCACGCTGCACCTCATTTTCCAGCCCGCCGAAGAAGGCCTGGGCGGCGCGAAGCGTATGCTCGACGAAGGCCTTTTCGAGCGCTTTCCCTGCGACGCCGTGTTCGCCATGCACAACATGCCGGGCTTTCCCACGGGCAAGCTCGGCTTTCGCGCGGGGCCGTTCATGGCTTCATCGGACACGGTCATCATCGACATCGACGGGCGTGGCGGTCATGGCGCGGTGCCGCATAAGGCGATCGACCCGGTGGTGGTGTGCGCCAACGTTGTGCTCGGGCTGCAGACCATCGTGTCGCGCAACGTGCCGCCGCTCGACATGGCGATCGTCACCGTGGGCGCGATCCATTCGGGCGACGCGCCCAACGTGATTCCGCAAACCGCGCAGATGCGCCTCTCGGTGCGCGCGCTGCGCCCCGAAGTGCGTGACTTGCTGCAGGAGCGCATCACGGCGCTCGTGCATGCGCAGGCAAGCGCCTACGGCGCGACAGCGCGCATCGACTATCAGCGCCGCTACCCGGTGCTCGTGAACGACGCGGCGATGACGGCGTTCGCGCAGGATGTGGCGCGCGACTGGCTCGGCGAAGACGGCCTCATCCACGACATGGCGCCGCTCACCGGCAGCGAGGACTTCTCGTTCCTGCTCGAGCGCTGCGCGGGCAGCTATCTCATCATCGGCAACGGCAACGGCGACGGGGAGGGCGGCTGCATGGTGCACAACCCCGGCTACGACTTCAACGACGATTGCCTCGCCACCGGCGCGGCATACTGGGTGCAGCTCGCCGAACGCTTCCTGCGCGGCTGAAGCTCAAAGCCGGCGGGTAAACGCACCACGATACGAGACACGAGACACACGAGGAGACACCCGATGAATGCCACGTCGATTCAGGCGCCGGCCGCTGCCGCCCCGGCTTCCACGCGCCGCTCGCGCGCGAAGGCCATCTTCGCGATCACGCTCGGCAACGGGCTCGAGTTCTTCGACTTCACGGTCTACAGCTTCTTTGCGTCGATCATCGGCTCGCTGTACTTCCCGGTGCACGGCTCGCTGAACCAGTTGATGCTCGCCGTGGGCAGCTTTGGCGTGGGTTTCGTCGTGCGTCCGATCGGCGGCATCGTGATCGGTGCGTTTGCGGACCGCGTCGGCCGCAAGGCCGCCATGACGCTCACGCTCTGGCTCATGGCGCTCGGCTCGGCGCTCATCGCGTTCGCGCCCACTTATGCGCAGATCGGGCTCGCGGCGCCCGCACTGATCCTGCTCGCGCGTCTCGTGCAAGGCTTCGCGGTGGGCGGCGAAGTGGGCGCCTCGACATCGCTCCTGCTCGAATACGCCGACGACCGTTCGCGCGGTTTTTACGGCAGCTGGCAATTCGTGAGCCAGGGCCTGAACACGGTGTGCGGCGCGCTCATCGGCGTGGCGCTGTCCACCATGCTCTCGCAGGCCGCGCTCGAAAGCTGGGGCTGGCGCGTGCCGTTCGTGATCGGCATGCTCGTCGTGCCGGTGGGCGTATATATCCGCCGCCATCTCGACGAAACGCTCGCGAACCCCGTCGAAGTCGAAGACGCCGAACCCGTGGCCGACGTGGCGCGGCCGCTGCGCGAGATTTTCGGGCGTCATCGCACGGCGCTCGTGGCGGGTGTCGTCACGACCATCGGCGGCACGGCGGCGAACTACATCGTGCTGTTTTACATGTCGACCTATGCGATCAAGATTCTCGGCCTGCCGATGTCGGTCGGCATGAGCGCGGCCCTCGTCGCGGCGCTCGTCACGGCAGTCTGCTCGCCGTTCGCCGGCTCGCTCTCCGATCGCCTGGGCCGCAAGTGGGTGATGGGTGTTTCGCGCGTGCTGCTGATCGCGGTGATCTATCCGGCTTTCATGGTCATTCACGCCATGCCGACCATCCCAACCGTGCTCGCGGTCGTGGCCGTGCTGGGCGCGATCGTCGCGTTCACGGCGGTCCCCAATATCGTGATGCTGCCCGAACTCTTTCCTCAGTCGATTCGCGTGACGGGCATGTCGGTGGTGTATTGCGTGGGCGTTTCGATCTTCGGCGGCTTCGCGCAGTTCTTCGCGACCTGGCTCATCAAGCTGCTCGACAATCCGCTCGCGCCCGCCTGGTATCTGATCGGCTGCGGCGCGGTCTCGCTGCTCGCGCTGCCGCTCATTCGCGAGCCGGCGGGTCGTCCGCTCGATTAACGCTTCTCTCTTCTGCCGCTACGCACTTTTAGCGGCCGCGCAGTGTTTGTTTACCCGACTTTTACGCGGCGCTGCCTAGAATCGGTTCGTGTTCAACTCGAGCGCGCCGCCCCGAACGACGGCGTGCGCACAACACGTATGCCGTCTATCGTCTCGCAGGGTCCGAATTCCCGCGGTTCCCGCTCCGCCGCCGCGCCGCGGCCCGTTCTCTCGCTGCACAATCCGGGCAAGCCCCTTCACCCGGCAACCCATCGCACGACAGTGCAGCTGGTCGTGCGCGTTTCCACGCGCGAAGCGCAACTCGCTCGCTGCACGCTGCATGGTCTGGTTGGCAGCGCGCTCGGCGTGCATACAATCGATATCGATCGCCGCAGCGATCTCGCTTGTCTGCACGTCGAACTCGATCGCCGCCGTGTCGCCGAGGCCATGGCGCTGTTGATGCGCACGCTTTCGTGTGCGGAGTTCGGCTCGGTGCGCCGGCTCGATCGCGCCGCCTGATTCGCAGCGCGTGTCGCAACCGCTGCTGCGACGGCTGCGACATGCCTTGATGTTCTCCCGCCCGCCCTCCACGCGACGCACGTTCCGTGCGTCCGCAATCTCCGCTTTCCGCGCTCTCACTTTGTTCCTACGCAAGCGTTGCGCATTTTCACGCGAACGTTAGCGAACGATTCCGTCATTTCGGATTTCGAAATGAATCCGGACACTATTGCTCCGCGAGTGCCGGTCTTTTCATCGAGTGCGACTTTTTGGCCGTCCTGATCCTGCGCTCTCCCGAAAAACAGTAGTATTCGCTCGAGCACCAAAGTCAGTTTGGCGATTTGGTTCGATTCGATCGCCCGCGCGCGCCTGATTTGGGGTTCGTCGGTCCAGCGCAGATCGTCGATAACAACGGAGAACAGCATGACTCACGGATTTCGGGTAGCCAGCTTGTGCCTGTCGCTGGGATTGCTGGTAAGCGTCGTTGCATGTCATGACAATAAACCTGCTGCTGAAACACGACCTGCCGCAAACGTCGACGTGATCAATGTTGCGCTGCGCGACGTGCCGGTGGTCTTCGAATACGTAGGGCAGACAGAAAGCTCGCAACAGGTCGAAATTCGCGCGCGAGTGAACGGCTTCCTCGAAAAGCGCGTGTATACGGAAGGCTCGCTGGTCCACGCGGGCGACGTGATGTTCGTCATGGACCGCAAACCCTTCGAGGCCGCGCTCGATGCCGCGCAGGCCGAGCTTGCACAGCAGAAGGCGCGGCTCGTCACCGCGCAGGCCAACCTCAATCGCGTGCGTCCGCTCGCCGCGAAGAACGCGTTGAGCCAGAAGGATCTCGACGACTCGGTCGGCCAGGAGCAGGCGGCCGCCGCCGCGGTCGAAGGCGCGCGGGCGAATGTCATCAGCGCGACGCTCAATCTCGGCTATACGAAGATCGTTGCGCCAGTCACCGGTCTTTCGAGCTTTGCAAAGAAGCAGGACGGTTCGTATATCGATGCGAGCAACAGCCTGCTCACCTATGTGGCGAAGCTCGATCCCATGTGGATCAACTTCTCGCTCTCCGAGAACGAGATGCTCGATCTGCGCACGCAAACGCAGAACGGCACGCTCAAGCTGCCGCCCGTCGGCAAGCTCGAAGCGGTAATCGTGCTCGCCGACGGCAGCATCTATCCCGAACGCGGCCACATCGCGTTTACCGATGCCTCGCTCAGCTCGGAAACTGGCACCTACCTGATTCGCGCCGCCATGCCAAACCCCACGGGGTCGCTGCGGCCCGGTCAGTTCGTGCGTATCAAGCTGCTGGGCGCGCTGCGGACTTCCGCGGTGGCGGTGCCGCAGGCGGCGGTGCAGCAGGGGCCGCGCGGCGCGTATGTGTGGACCGTCGACAAGGACGGCAAGGCGCAGCAGCGCGTGGTCGAAACGGGTGAGTGGAACGGCAACGACTGGGTGATCAAGTCGGGTTTGCATCCGGGCGATCATGTCGTCATCGACAATACGCTGCGGCTCATGCCCGGTGCGCCGGTCAAGTCGAACCTCGTGGCGACGCCGCCCGCAACCGTCAATATTGGCGGGCCCGACGCCGGTGCAGGCGGCGGGGCGCAGGCGGGCGCGGCCGGAGCTTCGGGCCCGGCGGCTGCGAACGCGAATACCAACGCTCAAGCCAACGCTGGCACGAGCGCCGCTCAACCGGCCGCCGCATCCGGCGCTGCCGACGTGCTGGGCGAACACACCGCGCTTTACTTCGCGTCGGGCAGTTCGAGCCTCGACGCCCAGTCCGCCGACGCACTCGCAGCCGTGGCGCGCCGTCTCGTCGCGGAGCCGGGCATGCGCGTGGTGATTTCCGGCTACACCGATTCGAGCGGCTCGCAAGCCGCGAATGAGCGTCTCGCCGCCGCCCGCGCAGGGACGGTGCGTGCCGCGCTGGTCGTGGCCGGCGTGAAAACCGAGCGCATCGAGATGGGCAAACCGGCGCGGATCGTCGCCAACGATCCGCCCGACAAATCCCGCCGCGTGGACGTCACGTTCTCGCCCGCTGCGGGAGGCTGAACGATGAAGTTCTCCCACTTCTTTATTGACCGGCCAATTTTCGCGTCGGTCCTCTCGATCGTGCTCGTCGTCGCCGGTCTGGTGTCGATGTTCAACCTGCCGATCGCGCAGTTTCCCGACATCGCGCCGCCTACCATCACGGTGAGCGCCACGTATCCGGGCGCGAGCGCCGACATCGTCGCGCAGAACGTGGCCGCGCCGATCGAACAGCAGGTGAACGGCGCGGACAACATGATGTACATGAACTCGTCGAGCTCGTCGACGGGCAACATGACGCTCACGGTGTACTTCAATATCGGCACCGATCCGTCGCTCGCCCAGGTGGACGTGCAAAACCGCGTGAACCTCGCGCTGCCTTTCCTGCCCGACTCGGTGACCGCGCAAGGCGTGTCGGTGCAGAAGCGCTCGTCGGCGTTCATGATGGTGATCGCGATCTATTCGCCCGATAACGCCTACGATGCGTCTTATGTGGCGAACTACGCGAACGTCTACGTGCTCGACGCGCTCAAGCGTATTCCGGGCGCGAACCAGGCGTCGATCTTCGGTTCTGCTGACTATGCGATGCGCGTGTGGCTCAAGCCCGACCGCATGGCCAAGCTCGGCATTACGGTAGCCGACGTGCAGAACGCGATTGCGCAGCAGAACCAGCAGTTCTCTGCGGGGCGCCTTGGCCAGGCGCCGACCAGCAAGCCCGTGAACCAGACGTTCCCGGTGACGACGAAGGGCCGCCTCACGGAGCCCGCCGATTTCGACAACATCATCCTGCGCGCGGCATCGGGCGATGCGGCGATCGTGCGCCTCAAGGACATCGGCCACGCGGATCTGGGCGCCAAGGACTATTCGCTGCGCGGCCGCTACAACGGCAAGACGGCCACACTGCTCGCCGTGTATCAGCAGCCGGGCGCGAATGCGCTGCAGGTGGCCAAGCAGGTGCGTCAGACACTCGAACTGCTGAACAAGAGCTTTCCGCCTGGCCTCAAGTATGAAGTCGCGCTCGATACGACCGAGTTCGTGCATGAATCCATCAACGAGGTGGTCCATACGCTGCGCGATGCGGTGATTCTCGTGATCATCGTGGTGTACATCTTCCTGCAAAGTTTCCGGGCGACGCTCGTGCCGCTGCTCGCGGTGCCCGTGTCGATCATCGGCGCATTCATCGGCATGGAGGCGTTCGGCTTCTCGATCAACATGCTCACGTTGTTCGGCATGGTGCTGGCCATTGGTATCGTGGTGGACGACGCGATCGTGGTGATCGAAAACGTCGAGCGCAACATGACCGAATTCAAGCTGCCTCCAAAGGAAGCGGCCAAGCGCGCGATGGACGAAGTGAGCGGCCCGGTGGTGGCGATCGTGCTGGTGCTGCTCGCGGTGTTCATACCGGTGGCGTTCCTCTCGGGCATCACGGGGCAGCTCTACAAGCAGTTCGCGGTGACGATCGCGGTCTCGGTGGTGCTTTCGGGTATCGTCGCGCTCACGCTATCGCCCGCGCTCGCGGCCATCCTGCTCAAGCCGGGCGAGCACAAGAAGAACCGCTTTTTCCGCTGGTTCAACGAGAAGTTCGAGCGCCTGACCGAGGGCTATGGCAGCTGGGTGCAGACGGCGATACGCCGCGTGATCCTCTCCATCGGCCTGATCGTCGTGATGCTGATCGCGACCGTCGGCCTGTTCAAACATATTCCATCGTCGTTCCTGCCCGTGGAGGATCAGGGCTATCTGTTCGGCGCGGTCGTGATGCCCGACGCGGCGAGTCTGGACCGCACCGGCGACCTTTCGAAGAAAGCGGAGGACTGGTTCGCGAAACAGCCTGCCGTGAGTTCGGTGGCGGCGCCGATCGGCTACAGCCTGATCGACTCGCAGTACAAGTCGAACGCGGGCACGCTGTTCGTGACGCTCAAGGGCTTCAAGGATCGAGGCGAAAACGGCTCTGCGCAGGACTTGATCCGCGATGCCACCAAGGCGTTCTCCACCTTCAAGGACGGCGTAGTCGTACCGCTCAATCCACCGTCGATTCCGGGCCTCGGAACGACGGGCGGCTTCGAGTTCTGGCTGCAGAGCACCGGCGACGGCAGCTATCAGCAGCTCGAGGAAAAGGTGCGCCAGGTGATTGCGAAGGCACGCCAGAATCCGGCGCTGCGCGGCGTGAATTCGACCATCAACACGAATTCGCGCCAATTGCTCGTGGAAGTGGATCGGGAGCGGGCGGAAACGCTCGGCGTTCCGGTTCAGGACATCTATTCTGCACTCCAGACGATGTTCGGTTCCTTGTACGTGAGCCAGTTCCCGAAGGGCAGTCGTCTGTTCCAGGTGATCATCCAGGCCGAGCCGCAATACCGCTTGAGCCCGGACGATATCCAGCAGCTCTATGTGCGCAACCGCAACAACGACATGGTGCCGATCAAGGCCGTGACGACATCGCGTTTCGTGCCCGGGCCTGACATCGTCAACCGCTTCAACAACTTTCCGGCGGCGAAGATCACCGGCGACGCGGCGCCGGGCCACAGCTCGGGCGAGGCGATCGCGGCGATGGAGCAGATTGCCAACGAAGTGCTGGGCGAAGGCTACAGCTTTGAATGGAGCGGCCAGGCGTACGAAGAGAAGAAGGCCGGCTCGACGGCCGCGCTAGTGTTCGGCTTCGCACTGCTGATGGTGTTCCTCATTCTCGCGGCGCAGTACGAGAAGTGGTCGCTGCCGGTTGGCGTGCTGCTGGCCGTGCCGTTCGCGATCTTCGGGGCATTAGTGGGCATCTTGCTGCGCGGCATGGAGAACGACGTGTACTTCCAGATCGGCTTGACGGTGCTGATCGCGCTCGCGGCGAAGAACGCCATCCTGATCTTCGAGTTCGCCGTTGAAATGCGCGAGAAAGAGAACATGTCGCCGTACGCCGCCGCGTTGCACGCCGCCAAGCTGCGTCTGCGGCCGATCATCATGACTTCGCTCGCGTTCATCCTCGGCTGCGTGCCGCTCGCCATCGCCAGCGGCGCATCGGCCGCGAGCCGGCGCTCGCTCGGTACCGGCGTGATCGCGGGCATGCTCGGCGCCACGGTGATCGCGCTCTTCTTCATTCCGATGTTCTTCTGGGGACTCGAAACGCTCTCGTCGCGCAAGAAAGCGAACGCCACGCCGCATCCCGGCACGCCGCCCGTAGCGCCGCCTTCGCAGGAGGGCTGAGCGATGAAGACCCGTTCGAATTTGACGAATCGCGCGCTGCGTCCGCTTGGGCTCGCCATCGCGACGGCTTGCCTTGGCGCCTGCGCGGTCGGGCCCGACTATCATCGTCCGGCGGTCGAGACGCCGTCGACGTTTCGCTACGCCTCGCCGCAGGCGGAAGCCGTCGATACGACGCTCGACTGGTGGACGCAGTTCAACGACCCGGTGCTCAACGACCTCGTCGCCAGGGCGCTTACGCAGAATAAGGATCTGCGGATTGCTGCGGCACGCGTCGAGGAGTTCTACGGACGCTACGTCGTGACGCGCGCGGGCCTGTTCCCGCAGGTATCGGCGAACTTCGGTGCGTCGCGTAGCCGTGGCGTGCCGGCGCCCGGCTTCCCGCCTGTGGTCGGCAACCAGGTGGAGCTGAACGGCACGGTATCCTGGGAACTCGATTTATTCGGCCACTTGCGCAGGCTCACCGAAGCCGCGCGCGCCGATTATCTGAGTACGCAGTCTGCGAAGCAGGCCACGCGCATCGCCATCATCGCGAACGTGGCCACGTCGTATCTGCAACTGCGCGACTTCGACAATCAGCTCGTCATCGCGCAGGACACGCTCGAAAGCCGCAAGGGCGCGCTCGATCTCTTCAACGAGCGCTATGCGGGCGGTGTCGTTTCGCGGTTGCAGGTGAGCCAGGCGCAGTCGGAGTACCAATCGGCGCAGACCTCCGTGTACTCGATCCAGCAGCAGATCGCAACGCAGGAAGACGCCATCTCGCTGCTGCTGGGGCAGAATCCGGGGCCGATTGCGCGCGGCAAGTCGATCACCGAGCTCACGGCGCCCGCCATTCCCGCCGGCCTGCCGTCGACGCTGCTGGAGCGCCGGCCCGATATTCTGCAGGCCGAACAAACGCTCATTTCGGCGAATGCATCGATCGGCGCAGCGCGTGCGTTGTATTTCCCGCAGATTTCGCTCACGGGACTGTTCGGCGCCGCGAGCACGGCGCTTTCGGGGCTCTGGACTGGCCCCGCGCGCGTTTGGTCATTCGCGGGCGCGGTCACGCAGCCGATTTTCGAGGGCGGTGCGATCGCGGGTGGCGTGCATCAGGCCGAAGCCGTGCAGCAGGAAGCGCTTTTCACTTACGAGCAGACGATCCAGCAGGCGTTCGCCGATGTCGAAAATGCGCTCGTGGGCGTCGCGCGCACACGCGATCAACTGGATTCGACGACGCGCCAGGTGGCCGCGCTCACGGAATACACGTCAGTCGCGCGCGATCTGTATGAAGGCGGCTATACGAGCTATCTGGAGGTGCTCGACGCCGAGCGCAGTCTCTTCAACGCGCAGTTGCAGCAGTCGTCGCTGCAGGACCAGGAACTCGCGCAGATCGTGAGCCTGTACAAGGCGCTCGGCTATGGCTGGACGCCGGCAGCGCCGCCGCCGGCGGCAGACAGCGCGAAGCCGTCGCAGTCCTGAGCCGCGACGGCTGCGCTTCGAGGCGGGGTGGCGAAGCGCGAACCTGGCGCGGGCGCGCCGGTTCGTTTCATGGAGATTCAGACATCAGCCAGCGCAGCGATTGCGGAGCGGGCTTGGTGGCTTTGGCGGTTTGCGGGGCTTTGGACGCCGGCTTCGCGACTTTTTGCAGCTGGATGGGTCGGGCGGCGTTGACGGCGGTTGCGTGGCCGCTGGTTTGCGCGAGCGCAGCGGGGCTCGCCGACGCCAACGCGAAGAGCGCGGCGGCGAATATCGGGGCGAGGGGGCGAGTCATTTGGGTTCTCCCGCGTGGGCGAGCGGCCGGCGAAGGGGAAAGGGCCGACGCTGCAAGCGGGAGTATGTTCTGAGGATAACCACCACGCGTCCATCATTTGATGGAGAAACGCGTGGCCTGTGTGGGGAACCCCGCTTATGGAGTTCCGGTTTGATCCCTAGTCGGCGGGGCGACGGTCGGCGAGCGCTCGTTCGCAGTCCTTGAGCACTTGCAGGACGAGCTTGGCCTGGTAGTTCAGGTCGTCGGTGTCGAGAATTTCCTCGACGGCGTCGCGCGCCCAGACCGCGTCCACGAACCACGCGTGCTGCTGCGCGATATCCTGCGCCATGGCGGCGAGGCGCGCGATCGCGAGCCAGTCGGCCTCGCGCGCGTGACGGTCGAGCCACTTGTGCGCCGCCTGGACGTGAAAGGCCGCATTGGGCCAGGATTCGTTGAGATAGTAGGCCCCGAGGCTCCCGCAGGTGAGCCAGCAGAGCAGCTCCACGCGATCGCGCGGACTCAGATGGTGGCGTACATCACTCATGGCGACGCTCGCGAAAGTAACAGAGTTCGATTGACGGGTGCGTGCAGACTTCGAATCCGATGACAAAACGATATCACGGCTCGTGGAAAATCGCCTGCCCCGCACTGGCGCTGCACGCACGGGTGTTACATGGATAGCGTCGCCTGGCGGCGCGTTGTATGCAAACCAGGAGTGACACCAGGGCGCTGCGTGCCGTTATGCGCTTTGCAGCGTTTCGCGTGCCTGCCCATCGCGCCCCATGATTCCCGCGTTCTTTTCACGCGCTTTTGCCGCCGGCTTTCCCGGCGAGCAGGGTGGCCGTGGCCACCGCGCCCATCGCGTTCGCCACGTCGAGCGCGGTGTTGCCCGCGGCGTCGTGCGCCGCCGGGTTCGCGCCGCGCGCGAGCAGCAGGTCGACGATATCGGAGCGGTTGAACATGGCGGCGATCATCAGCGCCGTGCGGCCGTCGGGAGAGGCACCTTCCACGTCGGCGCCGTTTTCCAGCAGGGCGCTGATCACGTCGGCAAAGCCCTTGAAGGCCGCGCCCGCGATCGGCGTTTGCCCGTTGTCGTTGCGCAGGTTGGGGTCGGCGCCGTGCTGCACGAGCGTGCGCACGGCGGCGGCGTGGCCGTGATAGCTCGCGAGCATCACGAGGCTGTCGCCTTTTTCGTTGCGCAGATTCGGCGGCAGGCCCTGTTCGATGAGCGTGGCGAGCGTGTTGGATTCGCCGCGGCGCGCGGTGTCGAATACCTGGCGCGCGAACTCGACGAAACGCGGATCGAGCTCGCCGCCGTCTTCGCCGGAGCCTGACGAAGACGATGAGGGTGGGGTAGGCAGCGCGCTGGCGGTCATGGCAGTCTCCTGGTTCGGATCGCAGATCGATTCGGGGCGGCGTGCCGCCGTCCGGGCTTGCCCATTGTCGCCGATCTTAGCGCGCCGCGAGGCCAGCGCGGCTCACGCGCGCCGCATGAAAAAAGGCGCTGCCGAACCACTGCAAAGCGGCCAGCGCAGCGCCTTCCTTCGCGGCGGAACCGCCTGACGCTCAGGGCACGAGCCAGAGCGCCCCGGCGTAGATCACGAGCGACACGGCGAACGTCACGGCGGTATAGCCCATTACGCGCTGGATGCGAATGCCCGCGATCGCGACGATCGGCACGGCCCAGAACGGCTGCAGCATGTTCGAGACGTTTTCAGCCATCGCCACGCCCATGGCAGTGCGCGGCACCGAGGCGTGCAGGCTCAGCGCGGCGGGCAGCACGAACGGCCCTTGCACGGCCCAGTGGCCGCCCGCGCTCGGCACGAGCAGCGTGATGATGAGCGAGCTCAGATAGCTCCAGAGCGGCAGCGAAAACGGCGTGGCGATCGTGACGAAGGCCTTGGCGATCATCGAGGCGAGGCCGGTGCCCTTCATTACGCCCATGATGCCGCCGTACACGGGGTACTGCAGCAGCATGGAGCCGGTCTGGCGCGCGGCGCGGCGAATGGCGTTCGCGTAGGCGATAGGCGTGCGCTGCAGTGCGAGGCCGATCAGCAGGAAGATCAGGATCGTCGTGTTGATGTCGAGATCGAAACCTTTTTCGCTCCATTCCATCGCCAGATAACCTGCGCCGAGCACGATCAGCAGCAGCGTGCCGAGCATCGACTGCTCGAGGCGCGACGCGAACGAAGGCGTGCCGTTGCCGACGCGCGCGTGCGGGTCGTCGCTGGCGCCGGCGTCGTTCGCTTCGGCTTCGGCCGCCTCGCTGAACGGCGCCACGTGCTCGGGCTTCGGATGCATGCGGATGAAGATGAACGTCATCACGACCACCACGAGCACGGTGGGAATGAAGACGAACGGCGCGAAGACGGTCTGGCTGAGCGGAATCACGTGGCCGGTCGCCTTTTCCACGAGATTGAGCGCGTTGCCGTGCGAGGCCTGCGAGAGGGCGATCGAGCTGGAGAGCCCGCTATTGCAGATCGACCATGCCGAATAGCTGCCGGCTACGAGCCACGCGAAATCCACGTTCACGCGCTTCGCGATTTCACGCGAGAGCAGCGCGCCCACGATCAGGCCCAGGCCCCAGTTCAGCCACGCGGCGATGGCCACCACCGGAAACACCAGCAGCGCGGCGCGCGCCGGCGTTTGCGCCCTGGCCGCGAGCGCGCGCAGGACGCGCTGGATCACGGGCGCTTCGGCAATGGCGTAGCCCGTGGCGAGGATCAGGATCATCTGCAGCGCGAAGCCGAGAATGCCGAACGTACCTTCGTACCAGGCGCTGAGCAGCGTGGGGAGATTGCCGTGCGGCGCGATGACGAGCGCGAGCACGGCGACAAAGAAGGTGAGGCAGATGGACAGAACGAAGGGGTCGGGCATGACCCGCTCGAAAACATACACGAGGGCGGCGACGACACCCTGGCGGGAATCGCGCGTTTCAGTCTGGAGGTCTCTTTTCATGCTCTTTGCGCTAGTTCGTAGCGTGTCGCTACTGGCTGGCCGGAGCGGACAGGAGGCGTTGCTTGCGGGTAGTCCCGGCACCGTGCGGCTGGCGGGGCCAGGCGCGTAGGGGCGGGGAGGCAGGTGCGGCTCCTCCATCAGCGAGAGGCGATGCCGCCCCGGCGCAGCGGGTTCATATCACGCCTTGCACGCGGGTATTTGCACGGCAAGACGACCAGCCCGTTATTGTTGTTCTCGTGTTCGTAACTCGAACACAGTTTCGATTATCGAACGACGCATTATTCGCTTCATGCCAAGTGGATGTCAAGCCTGCGATAGCGCGCCGATGCAGGTTTTAGCGCTAAATAATGGCTAAATGTATGGATGATGTAATGCTAATGAAATAGCAAAGATTTTCATAAGCGTCACGGAGACTATCTAAAATGCAAAAGCGGGAGGCACTTTCGCGCGCACGCAGACCCCTCACGATCACCTCACGAGCTGTAAATCACTGCATTCAGGAGACAGAAGATGACGATTCGTCTTGGAGAAGATGCACCCGATTTCACCGCGGAGACCACCGAAGGCAAGATCCGTTTCCATGAATGGATCGGCGACCAATGGGCCATTCTGTTTTCGCATCCGAAAGACTTCACGCCCGTTTGTACGACGGAACTCGGCTATATGGCGAAGCTCAAGCCGGAGTTCGACAAGCGCAACACGAAGATCATCGGTCTGAGCATCGACCCGGTGGACGACCATGCGAGGTGGGCGAAGGACATCGAGGAAACGCAGGGGAGCGCCGTCAATTATCCGATGATCGGCGACCCGGATCTGCACGTCGCGAAGCTCTACGACATGATCCACCCGAACGCGAGCGGCGCCAGCCCCCGCACGGCGGCCGACAACGCCACGATACGCGCGGTGTTTCTCATCGGGCCGGACAAGAAAGTGAAGGCGATGTTTGTCTACCCGATGAGTTCGGGCCGCAATTTCGACGAGGTGCTGCGCCTGCTCGATTCGCTGCAGCTCACCGCGAAGCATTCGGTGGCGACGCCGGTGAACTGGAAGCCGGGCGACGACGTCATCATCCCGACTTCTGTTTCCGACGATGCGGCCAGGCAGAAGTATCCGCAGGGCTTCAAGACGCTCAAGCCGTATCTGCGTACCGTTGCGCAGCCCAAGTAGCGTTTGGCAGGCCCAAAAAAAACGCGGCGCACTGGCAGTGCGCCGCGGATCACGGACCAGGCAAGCTCTCGCGTCTTACGCGGTCCGGACAGGGGAAGCTGACTGAATCAGTTCGAAGGCGTGGGCCGCCACTTGAGCAAACGATGCTCGAGCGCGGTGAGCACATAGTCGGCGGCCAGCGCGACTACGGCGAGCACGATCATCGCGGCGAACACGCCGCTTGCGTTGAACGCGCCCTGCGCCGTCGAGATCAGCAAACCGATGCCTTGCTTCGAACCCAGGAATTCACCCACCACGGCGCCGACCAGCGCGAAGCCGAAGCTCACGTGCAGGCTCGCGAGAATCCACGAAAGCGCTGAGGGAATCACGACCGAGGTCGTCACCTGGCGGCGCGACGCGCCGAGAATCTGCGCATTGGCGATCATGTAGCGGTCCGCTTCGCGCACGCCCTGGAACGCATTGGCGAACACGACGAAGAACACCATCACCACGGCGAGCGCCACTTTCGACGCCATCCCGAGCCCCAGCGCGATCACGAACACCGAGCCGAGCACCACGCGCGGAATCGAGTTGGCGATCTTGATGTAGAGGCTGAATACGTCGGAGAGCAGCTTGTTGCGGCCAAGCACGATGCCGCAGAACACGCCGGCCACCGAGCCGATGATGAAGCCAAGGCCCGTCTCTTCCAGCGTGACCCAGACCTGCGTGAGCAGGGGCCCTTGCGAGGTGCCGTTCACGAACCAGTCGATGATCTGATCAAAGATGGCCGTGGGCATCGAGAAGAAGAACGGGTCGATCCATTTGAGGCGCGCGGCGAGTTCCCAGCCGCCGAGCACGACGACGAGCACGAGAATACGCAGCGAAATGACGAGCAGATTGCGCTGACGAATGCGCTTTTGCGCAGCGCGCTCGACGGCGTCGAGCGAGGCGGCATCGAGGCCTTGCGGCAGGGTTTGTTGCGGGGTGGACATAGTGAACGGCTCCGGTGTTAGGCGATCTGCACTTCTTCGCGCAGGTCGTGCCAGATCTGGCGCGACAGTTCGACGAAGTGCGGCGCGTAGCGGATTTCGGACGTCACGCGCGGGCGCGGCAGATCGATCTCGTAGACCTTCTTGAGCGTGGCCGGGCGCGCGGTGAGCACGAACACGCGGTCGGCGAGCGCAATGGCTTCTTCGAGGTCGTGCGTGACGAATACGACCGACCCCGTGCCGCCCCACAGCTGCAGCAGCTCGTCCTGCATGAGCGTGCGCGTTTGCATGTCGAGCGCCGAGAACGGCTCGTCCATCAGCAGGATTTCGGGCTTGTTGATGAACGTCTGCGCAAGCGCCACGCGCTTGCGCATGCCGCCCGAAAGCTGATGAGGATAGTGCTTGCCGAAGTTGGCGAGGCCCACGCGGCGCAGCCATTCGTTGGCTTCGTCGTAGGCGGCCGATTTCGAGCGGCCGCGATAGAGCGGACCGGCCGCCACGTTGTCGAGCACCGAGCGCCACGGGAACACCGCGTCGGCCTGGAACACGAAGCCGATGCGCGGATCGATGCCGTTCACGGGCGCGCCCATCACGCGCACTTCGCCCGTGGTGGGTTTGAGCAGGCCCGTGATCATGCTGAGCGTGGTGGACTTGCCGCAGCCCGTGGGCCCGACGATCGCGACGAACTCGCCGCGCGCGACCGACATGCTGAAGTCGCGCAGGGCGACCGTCGCCTTGCCGTCCGGTGAAATGAAGCGGCACGAAACATTGCGCAGCTCGATGGCCGGCGTGCCTTGGGAATGGGAGGAAGTCATTATTTCAGTGGGCTGAACGTGGGGCCGATTGCGTTTTACTTCGACGCCGTGGCGGTCGGAGCCGGCAGATAGTCGTTCGAGTAAGTCTTCGCGAGGTCGATGTGCTTGCCCTTCACCGAAGGATTGAACGCCGAGAGCACCTTGAGCACCGTATCCGGGCCGTCGGCGGGCATGCGGCCGTCCTTCGTGAACATCGGCAGCGAGGACTTCAGCGCGGCCACGTAGAGATCCTGGCTGTTGCCGTAGTAGTCCTTCGGCATCTTCGCGGCGATTTCATCGGCGCTATGCGTGGCGATGAAGTTGAGCGTGCGCGAGAACGCGTGCGCGAGCTTCGTCGCTTCTTCCTTGTGCGACTGCGCCCAGGCGCGCTGCACGTAGAAGCTCGAAGCGGGGTAGGTGCCGCCGAGCGCCGCGCGCGTGCCTTCGAGCGTGCGCATGTCGACGAGCACCTTGGCGTCGCCGGTTTGCAGCAGACGCGAGACCGTGGGTTCCGTCGTCATGCCCGCGTCGATGCGGTTCTGCTTGATCGCCGCGATGAAGGTGTTGTCCGCGCCCACCGGCAGCAGCGTGTACTGGTTGGAGGGCACGCCCGAGCGCTGTGCGAGGTACTGCGTGAGGAAGCTCGTGGAGGAGCCGAGGCCCGTCACGCCGAGCGTCTTGCCCTTCACGTCGGCCATGCTCTTGACCGTGCCGGCTGCCGCGTTCGACACCATTTCCACTTCGCCGGGCACCTGGCCGAACACTACGAGCGTTTGCACTTCCTTGCCCTTGCTCTGCAGGTCGATGGTGTGATCGTAGAAGCCCACCACGCCTTGCACCGCACCCGCGAGCAGTTCGTTCTCCGCGTCCACGCCGGCCGGCTGCGACTGCAGTTCGACGTCGAGGCCTTCGTCCTTGAAGTAGCCGAGCTGCTCGGTCAGTTTGGCGGGGAGATAGATGATCTTGGTTGCGCCGCCAACCATGATCGTGATCTTTTCCGCGTGGGCAGCCGTGGAACCGGCGGCGAGGGCGAACGCGACACTCGATACGGCGGCGATCTGGCGCAAGGTAGGCATCGTGGAGTCTCCTGAGGGTGGTGCGCCGTGCATGCGGCGCTTTTTGGTGGATGGAGCCGATTATAAAAACCGTAAGCCTTCTGCCAGCCTTCGGGCGCCGTGCAAAATCGTCCGTGTTAACCCGCAGGGCGGCGATGCGCCGGCAACGGCACAATCGATTCCCCTGAAACGGCCTTCGCCTTTGCCCGTACCCGCCCATGAAGTTGCTGCTGATCGAAGACAATCCGACGCTTGCACACTGGCTCGTCAAGACGCTGGAGGAGCAGGCGTTCGCCTTCGACGCCGTGCAGGACGGCGAAGCCGCCGACCATTTGCTGCGGTCCAATCACTACGATGTGGTGCTGCTCGACCTCAATTTGCCGAAGCTCTCGGGCAAGAACGTGCTGCGGCGGCTGCGCCAGCGCGGCGACGCGACGCCCGTGATGGTGCTCACGGCAAGCGGCTCGATCGACGAGAAGGTGGAGCTGCTCGGCGCCGGCGCCGACGACTATCTCGTCAAGCCCTTCGAGGTGCGCGAACTGGTGGCGCGCATCAAGGTGCTGATTCGCCGGCAAACGCCCGCGCGCGCGAATGAAATCGGCTGTGGGGACCTCGTGTTCGACCTCAACACGCGCCAGTTCACGCTGAAGGGCGCGCCGCTGAACGTCACGCCGCGCGAGCGCACGGTGCTCGAAACGCTGGCACTGCGCCTCGGCCAGACCGTGTCGAAGGCCGCGCTCGTCGACGCGATCTTCACGCTCGCCGACGAACCCAGCGAGGACGCCATCGAAATCTACGTGTCGCGGCTGCGCAAGAAGCTCGAAGGCAGCTCGGCCGTGATCGTGACACTGCGCGGCCTGGGCTATTTGCTGCGCAGGAAGGATGAGACGCTATGACGACTTGCGCGTGCCGACATGACGGGTAGCCTGCGCGTTCGCCTGCTTTGGTGGATGCTCGTGCCGCTCGCGCTCTACGTGAGTTTTACGGCGACCTCCGAGTATCGCGCTGCGCGCCATACTGCCGATCTGGTGCAGGACGGCGGGCTGCTGTCGTCCGCACGCATGATCGCCGGTTCCGTGCAATGGGCCGATGGCGCGTTGCGCGCCGATGTGCCGCCCGCGGCGCTCGAACTCTTCGCCTCGCCGCAGCAGGACCAGGTGTTCTACAACGTGCACGTGGAGGGCGGCTCGCTGCTCGCGGGCATGCCCGACTTTCCGCATGCGGCCTCGGCGCCCGCCGTCGATTCGCCCGTCGCGTACGACGCCGGGCTGCGCGGTCAGGCCGTGCGCGCCGTGAGCGTGGTGCGCTCCATGTACGACAACGGCCACGTCTGGCGCGTGCGCGTCTCGGTGGGCAAAACCGAGCGCTCACGCGACGCGATGGTGGAGGCGCTCTGGCGTCCCCAGCTCTATCGCCAGATCGGCATGGTGATGCTGGCCGTGGCGCTCGCCTGCATCGGTCTCACGTTCGAGCTGCGTCCGCTCATGAAGCTCAAGAACGACGTGGCAGATCGCGATCCTTCGCACCTCGAACCCATTCGCGCCGAAGGGCTGCATGCCGAACTGCGGCCCGTCGTGGAAGCCATCAATCAATGCATTGCGCGCCTTTCGGCGCAGACGGCGGCGCAGCGCCGCTTCATCGCCGATGCCGCGCACCAGCTGCGCACGCCGCTCACGCTGCTCGGCACGCAGTTGCAGTACGCGCGCCAGCAAAAAGCCGTCGATCCCGCGCTCGACGAAGTGCTGGCGGCCATGCACGTGAGCAACCGCTCGATGGTCGCGCTGACGAACCAGTTGCTGCTGCTCGCGCAGGCCGAGGCGCTCGACCCCGCGCAATTGCCGGCCGCGCCCGTCGACATGGCGCAGCTCGCGCGCGAAGTGGTCGAGGCGCTCGCGCTGCTCGCGCAGACGCGCGGCATCGATCTCGGCGCGGAGTTGCCGCGCGAGGCGGGCGAGGCGGTGGTGCAGGGGCATCGCGAGCTGTTGCGCGCGATGGTCAGCAATCTCGTGGATAACGCGCTGCGCTACACGCCGGCTGGCGGGCACGTCACCGTGTCGGTGCGGGCGAGCGGCGAGATGGTCGCGCTCGAAGTGCTCGACGACGGCCGCGGCATTCCCGCGGAAGCGCGGGCGCGCGTTTTCGAGCCTTTCTTCCGCGCCGCCGTCGGGACCGAAGGCACGGGCCTTGGTCTTGCGATCGTGCGCGAGATCGCGCAGTCGCATCGTGGCGCGGTGAGCCTGAGTCCGGGCGCGGACGGGCGGGGCGTGCGCGCCTGCGTGGTGCTCGCGCGCTGGCAGCCCGCGCTCGTGGCGGAGCCGGAAAAGGAGCCGCTTTAAGGGGCGGTACAATGTGGCCGCCTGAAGCTGCAAGCCCGCGCCGCGCCCGGCGGCCATCGCTGCGGCGACCTCCCGTTCATTCGAAGATCGAGACCATGCAAAAGAAGACGGTCAGCAGTGCCCCGTTGCCCGCCTATGAGCAGATCAAGCGCCATGTGCTCGCGCAGATCGAAAGCGGCGCCTTGCGGCCCGGCGACGTGGTGCCTTCCGAAACGGAACTGGTGAAAGAGTTCGGTGTGGCGCGCATGACGGTGTCGCGCGCGCTACGAGAACTGATGGCCGAAGGCGTGCTGAACCGGGTGCGCGGCTCGGGCACGTACGTCGCGCCGCGCCAGTACGAATCGACGGTGCTGCAGATCCGCAATATCGCCGACGAAATCGCGGCGCGCGGCCATCGGCATGCGGCGCGTGTGCTGGGGCTGGAGGCGAGCGACGATCCGAACGCGATCGCCGCGCTCGAACTCGACGCCGGGCCGGTGTTCCACTCGCGCATCGTGCACAGTGAAGAGGGCGAGCCGATCCAGTACGAGGACCGCTACGTGAACCCCGAGGTGTTCCCCGACTACCTCGCCCAGGACTTCACCGTCGAAACGCCGAATCACTACATGGTGCGCCTCGCGCCGATCCAGCGCGCGGAATTCCGCATTTACGCGCAGAAGCCCGATGCGCGCGTGCGGCAGTATCTGGAGATGGAAATCGGCGAGCCCTGCCTGCTGTTGCTGCGGCGCACGTGGGTGGGGCGTCACGTGGCGACTTCCGTGCGCCTGTGGCATCCGGCTTCGCGGTTTCATCTGGCGGGTACCGTTTGAGCCTGGGCGGCGAGGCCGCTCACTTCCTGCTTACTTGCTGAACTGCAGTCCACCGGACGCTCGAGCGCTCCGTCCCTCTTGATCCCTGCCCGCATCAAGCCCGCCACTTTCGTTTGCGTGGGCGGTCTGGCCGCGTCTACAGACCATGCACTGTGTCGGGCTGTTTGCAGACATCTTGTCTAGACAAAGCTTCGCGGCTCGCCTGCCCGTTTCTTCGCTCCGATAAGCCGAACTCGGCGAGTTTCGTCAGGGTAACTACTAACCCACGTTTTTTTGAAACGAGTTGTATATACAACTTGGCGGCGTTAGACTTAACCCACGTTGCAGCGCTCATTGCATCTCCGCGGGCGCAGCCCTCCACCTCCAGCTTGCTATCCAGACTCGACGGACTCGAACAAATGAACCAACCGAACTTCACCGACCCGCGCCTCGACCCGCGCCTCGACCCGACCCGCACGATCCGCGCGCCGCGCGGCAGCGAGAAGGTCTGCAAGACCTGGCTGGCGGAAGCCGCCTACCGGATGCTCCAGAATAATCTGGACCCCGAAGTCGCCGAG
>NZ_JBFPKP010000110.1:0-221 GCF_040948855.1 Paraburkholderia sp. BR10882
TCACCTACTCCACACCCATCTCCAGGTGTGTTTTGGATGAATCTCTTTACTACTTCTTCCTGATTGTTAAAGAACGACAGCCGATACGTTTTCACATACCGCTCTGACTGGCTCAATCGCCAATGCAGAAGGTTCTGCTTCGTGCAGAACGCTGTGCATTGAGGATTGGTGGAGGATGACGGGATCGAACCGACGACCCCCTGCTTGCAAAGCAGGTGCTC
>NZ_JBFPKP010000111.1:0-221 GCF_040948855.1 Paraburkholderia sp. BR10882
TCCACACCCATCTCCAGGTGTGTTTTGGATGAATCTCTTTACTACTTCTTCCTGATTGTTAAAGAACGACAGCCGATATTTCGCAGTGATGCGTCATACCGCTCTGACTGGCTCAATCGCCAATGCAGAAGGTTCTGCTTCGTGCAGAACGCTGTGCATTGAGGATTGGTGGAGGATGACGGGATCGAACCGACGACCCCCTGCTTGCAAAGCAGGTGCTC
>NZ_JBFPKP010000112.1:0-215 GCF_040948855.1 Paraburkholderia sp. BR10882
GTTTCACGGTCCTGTTCGGGATGGGAAGGGGTGGGACCAGCTCGCTATGGTCATCAGGCATGACGGGTTGCTGCGTCGCGCTTTGTGTTCGCGCCACAGCCAATCGGGAAGAAGCGTAAAGAGGGTGCTGCTGAATTGGGGTTGTGTTGTTTCAGGCACAACACACATAGTGTGGGTTCTACGTAAATGCTGAAGCATTAACGTAGACCGACACG
>NZ_JBFPKP010000113.1:0-210 GCF_040948855.1 Paraburkholderia sp. BR10882
CACCTGGTGATTGCCGAGTGGCCGTTGTTGAGAGGGCTGCGGGTCCCCTATGGGTCGGTTATGCCTGTTCCATGAGACGTGGACCGGGGGCGAGCGGCGTGCCCGGTCGTGGGACGCAGTGCGGCCAATTTCGGCCGTTCGACACCGGTCTGCAGATCGTCGACAATGACGCCTCCTCAGACCAAACAAAGACCTGTGAAAGACGAAGAA
>NZ_JBFPKP010000114.1:0-205 GCF_040948855.1 Paraburkholderia sp. BR10882
TTGATGAATTTTGGAAACGCGGAGGGTGTTTTGGAAACGGCAAGGGGCTACGCAAACATCGCGTAACCCCTTGCTGTGTATGGTGCCGGCTGCAGGACTCGAACCCGCCACCTGATGATTACAAATCTCTCGAAATTTTCAAATATTACAATCACTTAGCGCATTTCGTTGTTTCCAAAACCCCCGGTTGCGTTGACTTTCCGGC
>NZ_JBFPKP010000011.1:0-276752 GCF_040948855.1 Paraburkholderia sp. BR10882
CGGGTCGCCACCGCATCAAGCGCCCACACTTATCGGCTGTAAATTTTTAAAGATCGATCGCGAAAGCGCCGTTAAAACTGCTCAACTACCGGCTTCTTTCTGCGTTGCTGCGTCAGCAGCAGAGAAACGAGATTATGAAGAATCTTTTCCGCTTCGTCACCCCCTTTTTTTCGCTCACCGCTTGAAAAAGCTTGCTGACTCCTGCGTCCGCCGGTTTCCGCGGCGGCCTTCGCTGCCCTGACGTCGGAGACATCGAACTGCGAAGGGGGCGAATCTTATCGCCCCCGCCGGCACTGTGCAAGGGGGTGGCGAAAATATTCCTCACTTGCGGGTAAGGACCTCCAGCGGCACCGCATTCGCCATCGCCGCGTAGCCCGCATCGCTTGGGTGGATGTGGTCGCCACTGTCATAGCCGTAACGCAGTCGCGCCGGATCTGCCGGGTCCCGCAGCGCGGCATCGAAGTCGACCACGCCGTCGAACGCCCCGCTCGTCCGAATCCACTGGTTCACCGCCGTGCGGATTGCCTCGCGCTCCGGCGGCAGTGAAGCTGGCGTGAGTGTCGCGCCGAAAATGCGCACGCCGCGCCCATGTGCCTGCGCGATCACGCGGCGGTAGCCCGCGATCAGGTCGTTCGCGTCCACGTGCGTATGAGGAAAGTCGCAGTCGAGGCCCGATCGCGCCGGCATCGCCTGGAAGTTGATGTCGTTGATGCCGATGAGCAGCACCACGGTCTTCACGCCCGGATGGCCGAGCGCGTCGCGGCCAAAGCGCCGCTCGAGCGCCTCGCCATAGCAAGGCGAATCGCTCAGCAGCCGGTTGCCGCTGATCCCGAGATCGATCACGGCGAGATCCGTGCGCTGCGACTGGGCGATGCGGCGCGCCAACGCGTCCGGCCAGCGACGGTTCTGGTTGAGCGAGGAACGCATGCCATCGGTAATGGAATCGCCGATCGCCGCGACTGTCGACGCCCCCGGCGCCTCGACCGCCAGCCCCGTCACCCACGCGTACTGCGTAAAGCGCTGGGTGAACGCGCCAATCGACGGATCGGCGACGTGATTGCCCGGACGAGAGACGTAATTCACCTGGCTCGCCACGCGGTGCCACGCAACCATCTTTTGCTCGGCTCCCATATAGGAGCTGATCGCGTATGGCGCGTGCGCCTTCAGGTCGATCTGGGCCGGATCGCTATCGAGCGCCGCGCCGGGCGGCACCGACACCGACGCCCGCCCGCCGAAGGTCACGTGCACCGTGCCCGCCTCGCTCGCCGCCGCGCCGCCGGCCGACGGTGCAATCGCCATCGCCTCGATCACGAGCGGCGTGCGCCCATAGAGGTTGCTCACATGCACCCGCGCGACCGTGCCGCCCAGCGTCGGATACACGATCTGGCGAACGGTACGTCCGGCCACCTCGGGCGCACGGTACAGCGCAGGGAGCGCGTCGCGCTCGGGAATCGACTGCAGCGCCGTCGCCCAGCTCGTGACCCAGGGGCTCGGGGCTTGATCCGCGAATGCCGGAGACGTGGCGCCCAGCGAAATGAACAAAGCGGCCGCGGCCGCGAGGGGAGCAAAAGAAATCTTCATCCGTGAACGAGTGCGCAGGCAAAGGGGCATTGTGCCCCATGGCCCGGTGCCCAGCCTTCCATCCACCTGACAATCCAGCGCACGAAACCAAGCGAAACCCACGCACAAGCCGCCCGCACCAACAAATCCCAGGCATTCCTGCTGCTGCCCCACTAAAACTCAGCGGTAGGCCCGATTTCTTTGCCCTACCTCAAAAAATTCATTTACCGACCGGTCGGTTGGTTTATACTGCGCGACATACCCAACTTCGACGAGAGCGTCTCCATGTACACGCAATCCCTCGACATCCCCGGCAACGTTGCTCCGCTCGACGCGGACGCAACCTCGCCGGAGCAGGCGCAGTTCGACGCCATCATGGCCGCCGACGGCAAGATCGAGCCGCAGGACTGGATGCCCGAAGCCTATCGCAAGACGCTCGTGCGCCAGATCTCGCAGCATGCGCACTCGGAAGTCGTCGGCATGCTGCCGGAAGGCAACTGGATCTCGCGCGCGCCTAGCCTCAAGCGCAAGGCGATCCTGCTCGCCAAGGTGCAGGACGAAGCCGGCCACGGCCTCTATCTGTATAGCGCGGCGGAAACGCTTGGCGTTTCGCGCGACCAGCTCGTCGACGCCCTGCACGCCGGCAAGGCCAAGTATTCGAGCATTTTCAATTACCCGACGCCCACGTGGGCCGATGTCGGCGTGATCGGCTGGCTCGTGGACGGCGCGGCGATCATGAACCAGATCCCGCTGTGCCGCTGCACGTATGGCCCGTACGCGCGCGCCATGATCCGCATCTGCAAGGAAGAGTCGTTCCACCAGCGTCAGGGCTTCGACGCGCTGCTCGCCATGATGAGCGGCACCGAAGCGCAGCGCGAACTCGTCCAGCAGGCCGTGAACCGCTGGTGGTGGCCGGTGCTGATGATGTTCGGCCCGAGCGACGCCGATTCGGTCCACAGCAACCAGTCCGCCAAATGGGGCATTAAGCGCATCTCGAACGACGACCTGCGCCAGAAGTTCGTCGATGCGACGGTCGAGCAGGCGAAGGTGCTGGGCGTCACGCTGCCCGATCCCGATCTGAAATGGAACGAAGCGCGCGGCCACTACGACTACGGCACGATCGACTGGGAAGAATTCTGGCGCGTCGTGAACGGCGACGGCCCGTGCAACCGCGAGCGTCTCGGCACGCGCGTGAAGGCACACAACGAAGGCGCTTGGGTGCGCGAAGCCGCCCTCGCCCACGCCGAAAAGCAACGTCAGCGCGCCGAAAAGCACGCAGCTTGAGCACACCTCATACATGAATCAGGAAGGAAGGAGATCCACGATGAACAAGGAATGGCCGATCTGGGAAGTGTTCGTGCGTAGCAAGCAGGGCCTCGACCACAAGCACTGTGGCAGCCTGCACGCCTCCGACGCCTCGATGGCGCTGCGCATGGCGCGCGACGTCTACACGCGCCGCCAGGAAGGCGTGAGCATCTGGGTGGTGCCGTCGTCGGCAATTACGGCATCGGATCCGAACGAAAAGGCCGAGCTCTTCGAGCCGGCCGGCGACAAGATCTATCGCCACCCGACGTTCTACACGCTGCCCGACGAAGTCAACCACATGTAAGAGCGCAACATGACGACGCCCACGCCTGAACAACTCGCGTACGTGCTGCGCCTCGCCGATACAGCGCTGATCCTCGGTCAGCGCAACACGGAATGGTGCGGCCACGGCCCGATCCTCGAAGAAGACATCGCGCTCGCCAACATGAGCCTCGACCTGATCGGTCAGGCGCGCCTGCTCTACACGCATGCCGCCACGCTCGAAAACGCCCTCACCGGCCGCGAGCGCACGGAGGACGACTACGCCTACTTCCGCGCCGAGCGCGAGTTCGCGAACTACACGCTCGCAGAACTGCCGCACTTCGGCCCGCTCGCCGGCACGACGCATTCGGCCAACGACTACGCCGTGACAATCGTGCGCAATTTCCTCTACGCCACGCTGATGGGGCATCTGTGGACCGCGCTGCTGCGCTCCGCCGACCCGCAACTGGCCGCGATCGCCGAGCGCTCGATCAAGGAAACGCGCTACCACGTGCACCATGCGCGCGAGTGGCTGATCCGTTTCGGCGACGGCACCGACGAATCGCACCGCCGCGCCCAGGCCGCCATCGACTGGCTGATGCCGTACACGCGGGAATTCTTCAGCACCGATGCCGTGGAAACGGCCGTGGCCGAAGCCGGCATCGCGCCGCTCGCCGCACAGTTCGAAGCGGCGTGGCGCACCGACGTAGAAGCCGCGCTCGAAGAAGCCACGCTCGCCATGCCCGCGCCGGTGTTGCACGTCACGACCGGCAAGCACGGCGAGCACTCGGAGCACATGGGTTTCGTGCTGGCCGAGATGCAGAGCCTCGCGCGCCAGCACCCGGACGCGCGCTGGTAAGCACCCCCGCAGGAACAGAGGAAGTCACGATGCAAGCAACGGCAGATCACGCGCTCGAACGCGCGTGGGAAGTGCTGGAATCGGTGCCCGATCCGGAGATTCCGGTCGTGTCGATCCGCGAACTGGGCATTCTGCGCGACGTGCGCCGCGCCGACGACGGCCAGATCGAAGTGGTCATCACGCCCACCTACTCCGGCTGCCCGGCGATGTCGCAGATCGCGGAGGACGTCGCGCACGCGCTCGACGCCGCCGCGCTCGCGCCCTACCGCATCGCGACGACCCTCACGCCCGCGTGGACCACCGACTGGATCACCGACGAAGCGCGCGAGAAGCTGCGCGCCTATGGCATCGCGCCGCCCACGGGCAACTGCGGCTCCGCGCCTCAATCTGCCGAACAGCCGATCACCTTCATCGCGAAACCGAAGCCGTTGCCCGCGCCCGCCTGCCCGCACTGCGGCTCGCAGCACACCGAACGCCTCGCGCAGTTCGGCTCGACTGCGTGCAAGGCGCTCTACCGCTGCATCGACTGCCGCGAACCCTTCGACTACTTCAAACCGTACTGATATGGCCACTCCGCAATTCCATTCGCTGCGCATCCGCGAAGTGCGGCCCGAAACCGCGGACGCGGTCTCTGTCGCTTTCGAAGTCCCGCCCGAGCTGCGCGAGGCGTTTCGCTTCACCCAGGGGCAGTTCGTGACGCTCAAGACGCACATCGATGGCGAAGAAACGCGCCGTTCGTACTCGATCTGCGTGGGCGTCACCGACTACGACCGCGACGGGGAGCTGCGCATCGGCATCAAGCGCGTGCGCGGCGGGCGTTTTTCGAACTTCGCGTTCGACCAGCTCGCGCCCGGCCACGAGATCGACGTGATGACGCCCGATGGCCGCTTTTTCACGCACCTGAATGCCGAGCACGGCAAGCACTACGTGGCGTTCTCGGGCGGTTCGGGCATCACGCCCGTGCTCGCGATCATCAAGACGACGCTAGAAACGGAGCCGCGCAGCGCGTTCACGCTCGTGTACGGCAACCGCAGCGTCGACTCGATCATGTTCGCCGAGGAACTGGAAGACCTGAAGAACCGCTTCATGAGCCGCTTCCGCCTCTATCACGTGCTCTCGGACGACCTGCAGGACGTCGAGCTCTTCAACGGCGTGCTCGATCAGGCCAAGTGCGCGGCGTTCCTCGAAACGCTCTTGCCCGCCGACGAGATCGACGAAGCCTTCATCTGCGGCCCCGGCCCGATGATGGACGCCGCCGAAGCCGCGTTCAAGGACGCGGGCGTACCGCCGCAGAAGGTGCACGTGGAGCGCTTCGGCTCGCCGCTGCCGCAGGCGGGCGTGCCGAACGTCGAGATCACCGAAAACACGCCGGCGGCCGACCTCGAAATCGTCATCGACGGCAAGAAGCGCAAGATGCGCCTGCCATACGAGGGCGTAAGCCTGCTCGACGTCGGCCTGAAGGCGGGTCTGGCGCTGCCTTACGCGTGCAAGGGCGGCGTGTGCTGCACCTGCCGCGCCAAGGTGCTCGAAGGCGAAGTGAAGATGGACAAGAACTACACGCTCGAGGAGCAGGAGGTGAAGGACGGCTTCGTGCTCACCTGCCAGTGCCATCCGGTGAGTGAGCGTGTGGTCGTGAGTTTCGACGAACGTTAAGGCGTTAGAGCAACAGCACGCTTTCGGCCCGCAGGCGATCCGCTTACACTAGGGGCCGCCCGCGGGTGTTGCAGCGCAGCGCTGCAGCACCCGCGGGCGGCTCCTTTTGTTATTTGCGTGCTTTCGGGCTTACAGGGCGTTCAGCGTGAACGCAACGAGTTGTCGATGACCACGATTCACCTCATTTACGGCGAGCCGGCCGTGACGGCGCTACGACAGGCTCTCGAAGCGGCAGGCCGTCCGGACCGCGTGATCGCCCTGCGCGACGACCTGACGGTCGGTCCGTTGCGCGACATCGACGTGGCGGGCGACCCAGGCGTCGCGCAACGCGCCGCCTTCTGGGAGCGCCTGAGCGATGCGCCGCCCGCCCTCGCCCACGACGACTGTGCGGCGCTGGGTGCGCTCGAAGCCGACGATTCCCACGTGGTGTTCTGGCACACGCACGACGCCGCCCACCAGCTCGCGTTGCGGCGGGTCTGCTACCGCTTGCGCGACGTCCCGCAGCGCCTGAATGAAGTGCGTCTGACTGCCGACGAAATTTCGGGCCCGAACGCTGCAACCCGCATCGAGGCGCGCTTGCCGGACGCCGCGCCGATCTCGGTCCTGCGCATCACGCGGCTCGCGCTGGAGTGGCAGGAAGCCAAGTTCGCCAATGGCGAGACGCGCCGCTGGCGCGACAACACCTTTACGAGCGGCACGTGGAGCGACCTCGACGCCATGATCCTCGACGTGCTCGACGCCCATGAAGACCGTCCGGCGGACGCTTCCTGGCTCGCCAGCGACGTGCTCGGCGCAGCCCTCACGCGTGGCGGCGCCGGCTTCACGGTTGGCGAGCCCGTCGTGCTGTGGCGCCTGCGCGAGTTGTGCGCGGCCGAAGAACTGCGCCTGCGCGACGATATGTGCGCCGCCTGCGCCCCGCTCGCCGCTGCCGCGCGCGCCGCGCGTCCGCCGCTGCCGCAAACCGCCGCGCACCTTTCCCTCCCCCGCTGAATTCCCATGGCACGCACCCGAGCGCCCGACCACGAAACCCAACGCGACCAGATCCTCGAGCTCGCCGCCGCCAAATTTGCGCAGACGAGCTACCCGAGCACCTCGATGTCGGATCTCGCGGCCGCCAGCGGCACCTCGAAGGCGCGGCTCTATCACTATTACGAGAGCAAGGAAGCGATCCTCTTCGACCTGCTCGATCGCTACACCAAGCGGCTCATGCTGATCATCGCGGAGGTCGAAGGCGCGAGCCAGCGGCGCGGTCACGACGAGCGCGAGAGCTTCGCGGAGCTGATTCGCGCGTTTCTCGCCGAGTACGAAACCTCGCACAGCCGCCACGTGGCGCTCCTGAACGACGTCAAATACCTCGTGGACGCCCAGCGCGAGATCATCCTGAACCGCCAGCGCGACGTGGTCGCCGCATTTACGCGCCAACTCGCGCGCGCGTATCCGGGCCACGTCACGAGCGAAAACCAGACTGCGCTGACGATGATGGTGTTCGGCATGATCAACTGGACGTTTACGTGGCTCAAACCCGGCGGCCGCATGGGATATCGCGACTTCGCCGAGCAGGTGATCGCCATGGTCGATCACGGTCTGAAGGGCGCCTGAAGGTGGCTTGGGACGGTGCTCCGGGCGATAGAACTTTTCGGGCCAGATTGCTGCAACGCGACATGATGCGTCAGGACAACAGTTGACGAGTCAAACGACTCATTCAGAATAAGCGTTAATAATCAGTCGCTTGCGCTCATATTTTTATTAATTAGGCGCAACACTCAAATTTGCACTCCGGGTTTTCCCTAGAGTGCATCCAGGGTTTCCGCTAGAATGCGTTTTGCGCTGCATCATGCGGCATGCATTCCAAGGAGAACCCATCATGAACCCGCTTTCGACCCAAGCCAACGTGCCGATCATGTCGTCCGCTCGTCCGCTGACGTCCGGTCATGCGCCCGTCATGGTGCGAGTGCTCACCTCGGCAGACCGCGAACGCCTGCTCGCGCACTTTCTCTCGCTCGACAGCGACGACCGCCTGCTGCGCTTCGGCCAGGCCGCGCCGGACCACGTGATCGAAAAGTACGTGCGCTCGATGGATTTCACGCGCGACACCGTGTTCGGCGTGTTCGACCACCAGTTGCAACTCGTGGGCGTCGGCCATCTGGCCTACCTGCCGGCGGACGGCAACGGCCGCACGGCCGAGTTCGGCGTGTCCGTGCAGGAAAGCGCGCGCGGCCAGGGCATCGGCTCGAAGCTGTTCGAGCGCGCCGCCATCCGCAGCCGCAACACGCACGTCACCACGCTCTACATGCACTGCCTGTCGCGCAACTCGACGATGATGCACATCGCGAAGAAGTCGGGCATGAAGATCGAGTACGCGTATGGCGAAGCCGACGCTTATCTCTCGCTCGAGCCGGCCGACCAGAGCAGTATCATCGCCGAAATGCTCCAGGAACAAGCCGCCGTGTTCGACTACGCGCTCAAGCGTCAGGCGCGCCAGGCCAGCAAGCTGATGGAAACGATCCTGCCGCAGGCTGTCGCGGCGTGACTCCTGCCCTTCGGGACAGACTGATGCATTGAAAAAAGCGGCCTCGGCCGCTTTTTTTGCGTCTGCTGCACGGCGCCGCGCAGTCAGCGGATCGGCAAAGCCGTCGTTTCCTTGAACGTGTCGAGCGAAAAGCTGGACTTCACGTCGATCACCGAAGGATGGTGCAGCAACTGGTCCTGCACGAAGCGCGAGAAGTGCGCCATATCCTCCACCTGCACGCGCAGCAGAAAATCCATGTCGCCCGTCATCGCGTGGCAGGCCACCACCTCCGGCCAGGTCTGCACCGCCGCACGAAACAGCTCGGCGTGCGTCACGCCTTCGCGCCCCGCCGCCGTCGGCCCGCGCTTTTCCAGCCGCACGTTCACGTAGGCGAGCAGGTCGAGCCCCAGCTTCTGCGCATCGAGCAGCGCCACGTAGCTGCGGATCACGCCGCTTTCCTCCAGCCGCCGGATGCGCCGCAAACAGGGGCTCGGCGAGAGATTCACGCGCTCGGCGATCTCCTGGTTCGAGAGCCGGCCATTCTCCTGAAGGATCGCCAGGATGCGCCTGTCGATCGCGTCCAATTCGATGCTTGCCATTTTATGCCTTCTCAACACTCATTTAAGGCAGTTTATAGCGTAGATCGACAGCAATGCGACCCAACTCGCAAGTTTTCTCCCAATACGGCGGACTACACTGTGCAGCACGAAATCTGATCTACATCAGCCAGGAGACAACCATGCAGGTCCCCAACTGGGAGAACCCCGTCGGCACCGACGGCTTCGAATTCATCGAATACACCGCGCCGGACCCCAAGGCGCTCGGCAAACTGTTCGAACGCATGGGTTTCACGGCCATCGCGCGCCATCGCCACAAGGACGTGACGCTCTATCGTCAGGGCGATATCAACTTCATCGTCAACGGCGAACCCGACTCGTTCGCCCAGCGCTTTGCGCGTTTGCACGGCCCGTCGATCTGCGCGATCGCCTTCCGCGTGCAGGACGCCGCCAAAGCCTACAGGCACGCGCTCGAACTTGGCGCGTGGGGCTTCGACAACAAGACCGGCCCGATGGAGCTGAACATTCCGGCCATCAAGGGCATTGGCGACTCGCTGATCTATTTCGTCGACCGCTGGCGCGGCAAGAACGGCGCGGCGCCGGGCAGCATCGGCGACATCAGCATCTATGACGTCGACTTCGAGCCGATCGCGGGCGCCGAGCAGAACCCGGTCGGCCACGGCCTTACCTATATCGATCACCTCACGCACAACGTCCACCGCGGCCGCATGAACGAATGGGCCGAGTTCTACGAGCGCCTCTTCAACTTCCGCGAAATCCGCTACTTCGACATCGAAGGCAAGGTCACCGGCGTGAAGTCGAAGGCGATGACCTCGCCCTGCGGCAAGATCCGCATCCCGATCAACGAGGAAGGCGGCGAGACGGCAGGCCAGATCCAGGAATATCTCGACGCCTATCACGGCGAAGGCATCCAGCACATCGCGCTCGGCACGAACGACATCTACCGCACCGTGGACGGCCTGCGCGCCAGCGAAATCGCGCTGCTCGACACGATCGACACGTACTACGAGCTCGTAAACCGCCGCATTCCGGGCCACCCCGAGCCGCTCGAAGAACTCAAGAAGCGCAAGATCCTGATCGACGGCATGCCCGAAGACCTGCTGCTGCAGATCTTCACGGAGAACCAGATCGGCCCGATCTTCTTCGAGATCATCCAGCGCAAGGGCAACCAGGGCTTCGGCGAGGGCAACTTCAAGGCGCTGTTCGAATCGATCGAACTCGATCAGATCCGCCGGGGCGTGGTGCAGGACAAGGCATGACGCACTCGCATCAGTAATTTCGGCCAAAGCCAAACAAAAAGGGCGAAAGATCGCGCGATCTTCGCCCTTTTTGACTTTTGAATCCGCCGCCGCACACCCCGGCGCCGGATTCGGGTGAATGGAATACTGCGCGGATCAGCGCGGCATCAGGATTTGCGTTCGGCCTTCGCGGCCGGCATGGCGTTCGTATCAGCCTTCATGCTCAGCGTGTACTGGGCGCATCGGGTCGTCGCATTCTCGCCGCTCTTTGTGCTGGCGTTCGAATGCAGCGGCGCGCTCATGGCAAAGAACGCAGCCGAGACCGTCAGGAAGGTCTGGATATGTCGACTATTCATGCTGGACTCCTTTTTTAGACTGCCTGTTGCAGTAGTGCCCCTTTTAATAACTGTTAACAGCCAGGGAAGCTGCGCGGTTCGCACAGGTGAGGGAGTTAGACAGGATATTCAAGTCCGGTTCCCAGGTAGTGCAAGTTTTACACGTTGTTACTCCTCTGATGAATTCGATACATCCGTTATTACACAGGGGTTTCAGGCCGCTTGCGAGACACGGCGCCGCGGGCCCGAAACATGCAGCGGGGTGCGGCGCTGCGCTCCGAGGCTCGAAGCGGCGGGTTTATCCGAGTGCTACTATCGAAAGAAAGAAGCCAATATGGCGACCCCGGCCAGAGCATTCACAAGATGCCGAGGCCCTGAAGTTCTGGCGATCCCACAACGGATTGGTTGGATGGAGGAAGACACATAATGAATGCCCCGCTAGACGCAGGTCAGCGCGCTTCGCTCGAAGCCGCACTCGCTTCCGTCACGCTCGACGATAAATACACCCTCGAACGCGGCCGCGCGTATATGAGCGGCATCCAGGCGCTGGTCCGCCTGCCGATGCTGCAGCAGGAGCGCGACAAGGCCGCCGGTCTCAATACCGCGGGGTTCATCTCAGGCTATCGCGGTTCGCCACTCGGCGGTCTCGATCAGTCCCTCTGGAAGGCGAAGCAGCACCTCGCCGCGCATCAGATCGTCTTTCAGCCAGGCGTGAACGAAGACCTCGCCGCGACCGCCGTGTGGGGCTCGCAGCAGGTGAACCTGTACCCGTCCGCGAAATACGACGGCGTGTTTTCGATGTGGTACGGCAAGGGCCCGGGCGTCGACCGCAGCGGCGACGTGTTCAAGCACGGCAACTCCGCCGGCTCGTCGCCGCACGGCGGCGTGCTCGTGCTCGCCGGCGACGACCATGCGGCCAAATCGTCCACGCTCGCGCACCAGTCGGAGCACGTCTTTAAGGCCTGCGGCCTGCCGGTGCTGTTCCCCTCGAACGTGCAGGAATATCTCGACTTCGGCCTGCATGGCTGGGCGATGAGCCGCTACTCGGGCCTCTGGGTCGCAATGAAATGCGTGACCGACGTGGTGGAATCGTCGGCGTCGGTCGAGCTCGATCCGCATCGCACGAACATCATCCTCCCCGAAGACTTCGCGATGCCCGAGGGCGGCCTTAACATCCGCTGGCCCGATCCTCCGCTCGTACAGGAAGCGCGTCTGCTCGACTACAAGTGGTACGCGGGCCTCGCCTATGTGCGCGCCAACAAGCTCGACCGCATCGAGATCGATTCGCCGCATGCGCGCTTCGGCATCATCACGGGCGGCAAGGCGTATCTGGATGTGCGCCAGGCGCTCACCGACCTCGGCCTCGACGACGAAACCTGCTCGCGCATCGGTATCCGGCTCTACAAGGTCGGCTGCGTGTGGCCGCTCGAGGCGCAGGGCGCGCACGCCTTCGCGCGCGGCCTCGAAGAGATTCTCGTGGTCGAGGAAAAGCGCCAGATTCTCGAATACGCGATCAAGGAAGAGCTGTACAACTGGCCCGACGCGCAGCGTCCGCGCGTGTACGGCAAGTTCGACGAAAAGGACGGTGCGGGCGGCGAATGGTCGGTGCCGATGGGCAACTGGCTCCTGCCCGCGCACTACGAGCTGTCGCCGGCGATCATCGCCCGGGCGATCTCCACGCGGCTCGACAAGTTCGAATTGCCTTCGGACGTGCGCGCGCGTATCGCGGCGCGCATGAGCGTGATCGAGGCCAAGGAAAAGGCGCTCGCGAAGCCGCGCGTCCAGGCGGAGCGCAAGCCGTGGTTCTGCTCGGGCTGCCCGCACAACACATCGACGAACGTGCCCGACGGCTCGCGCGCGATGGCCGGCATCGGCTGCCACTACATGACGGTGTGGATGGACCGCGGTACGAGCACCTTCAGCCAGATGGGCGGCGAAGGCGTGGCGTGGGTCGGCCAGGCGCCGTTCACGAACGACAAGCACGTGTTCGCCAATCTGGGCGATGGCACCTACTTCCACTCGGGCCTGCTCGCCATCCGCGCGGCGATCGCCTCGAAGGCGAACATCACCTACAAGATCCTCTATAACGATGCGGTCGCGATGACGGGCGGCCAGCCGGTCGACGGCACGCTCACGGTGCCGCAGATCACGCATCAGGTCGCCGCCGAAGGTGCAGCAAAGATCGTGATCGTCACCGACGAACCCGAAAAGTACGAAGGCGAACCCGCCACGAAGCTCGCGCCGGGGGTGACGATCCACCACCGCGACCAGCTCGATGCGATCCAGCGCGAACTGCGCGAGGTTCCCGGCACGACGATCCTGATCTACGACCAGACCTGCGCCACCGAAAAGCGCCGCCGCCGCAAGCGCGGCACGTATCCGGACCCGGCGAAGCGCGTGGTCATCAACGAGGCCGTGTGCGAAGGCTGCGGCGATTGCTCGGTGCAGTCGAATTGCCTGAGCGTCGAGCCGCTCGATACGGAATACGGCACGAAGCGCCAGATCAACCAGTCCACCTGCAACAAGGACTTCTCGTGCCTGAAGGGCTTCTGCCCGAGCTTCGTGACGGTGGAAGGCGGCCAGCTGCGCAAGCCGAAGACGAGCAGCGTCGCGAACGAAGCGATGCCGACCGTCCCGACGCCCGACGTGCCCGCTATCGACCGCCCCTACGGCGTGCTCGTGACGGGCGTGGGCGGCACCGGCGTGGTGACGATTGGGGCGTTGCTCGGCATGGCCGCGCACCTCGAATCCAAGGGCGTGACCGTGCTCGACGTGACCGGCCTCGCGCAAAAGGGCGGCGCGGTGATGAGCCACGTGCAGATCGCCAACCGCCCCGGCGACATCCACGCGACGCGCATCGCCATGGGCGAGGCGAACCTCGTGATCGGCTGCGACGCCATCGTGACGGCCGGCGACGACTGCGTCTCGCGCATGCAGGAGGGCATGACGCACGTGGTGCTCAACAGCGCGCCCACGCCGACCGCCGAGTTCATCAAGAATCCGCAGTGGCAGTTCCCGGGCTCCAACACCGAAGCCGACGTGCGCGCCGCGGCGGGCACGGACCACGTCGCGACCGTCGATGCGAACCGCTACGCGCTCGCGCTGCTCGGTGACGCGATCTACACGAACCCGTTCGTGCTCGGCTACGCGTGGCAAAAGGGCTGGCTGCCGCTCACGCACGAGTCGCTCGTGCGCGCGATCGAGTTGAACGCGGTGCAGGTCGAGAAGAATCTCGCGGCGTTCGAATGGGGCCGCCGCGTGGCGCACGATCGCGCCGCCGTGGATCAGCTCGAGAAGAAGCCGATGGCCGAGCAGAACGCCGAAGCGGCCGGCGCGAAGATCGTCTCGCTGCACACGCCAAAGGCGCTCGACACGCTCATCGAAAAGCGCGCGCAGTATCTCGCCGCGTATCAGAGCGCGGCATACGCGCGGCGCTATCGCGCGTTCGTCGAAAGCGTGCGCGAGGCCGAAGCGAAGCTCGAGCACGTCGACGGCCAGTCTCCGCTCACCGAGGCTGTAGCGAAGAACCTGCACAAGCTGATGGCGTACAAGGACGAGTACGAAGTCGCGCGCCTCTACGCGGACCCGGCGTTCATCGAGAAGATCAAGGCGAGCTTCGAAGGCGACTGGAAGGTGAATTTCCATCTCGCGCCGCCCTCGCTCGCGAAGCATGACGACAAAGGCCAGCTCGTGAAGAAGCAGTATGGCCCGCGCATGCTCACGGCCATGCGCGTGCTCGCGAAGTTCAGGTTCCTGCGCGGCACGGCGCTCGACCCGTTCGGCCGCACTGAGGAACGCCGTCACGAACGCGCATTGATCGGCGAGTACGAAACGCTGATGCGCGAAGTGATCGGCGGTCTGAGCGAAGCGAATCTGCCGCTCGCGCTGGAACTCGCGAACCTGCCCGACGCGATTCGCGGTTACGGCCATATCAAGGAGAACAACCTCAAGGCCGCGCGCGCGAAGTGGGCCACGTTGCTCGCGAAATGGCGCTCGCCGGAAAACGGCGCGGCGCGGCACGCGGCTTGACGCTCACCTGATTTGAGGCGGTAAAAGCAAAGGGCGCTCCGTGCAATACGGAGCGCCCTTTTCACATCAGGCGTTTCACGCCAAAGCGATTTACTTCGCTGCAGCCTTCGCCACGTTCGCGTTCGCCGAAGCCACCGCCGTCATGTTGATGATACGTCGCACGGTGGCCGCCGGCGTGAGGATGTGCACCGGCTTCGACGCGCCCAGCAGGAACGGGCCGACCGTCACGCCTTCGCCGCCGATCACCTTCAGCAGGTTGTAGGCGATGTTGGCCGCTTCCACGTTCGGCATGATCAGCAGGTTCGCTTCGCCCGTGAGCGTCGTGCCCGGGAACGACTGCTTGCGGATCAGCTCGGAGAGCGCCGCGTCGCCGTGCATTTCGCCGTCCACTTCGAGCTGCGGATCGCGCGCGGCGATCAGCTCGCGTGCGGCCTGCATGCGCTGCGCGGTCGACGAACGCACGCTGCCGAAGTTCGACGACGAAAGCAGCGCGACCTTCGGCGTGATGCCGAACTTCTCGATTTCGCGCGCGGCGAGGATCGTCATGTCGGCGAGCTGCTCGGCGCTCGGCACTTCGTTCACGTAGGTGTCGCTGATGAAGATGTTGCGGCCCGGCAGCATCAGCAGGTTCATCGCCGCGTAGTTCCCGGCTTCCTTCGCCTTGCCGAACACCTGATCGATGAACTTGAGGTGATAGTCGAAGCTGTTGAGCAGGCCGCAGACCATGCCGTCGGCGTCGCCGAGGTGCACGAGAATCGCGCCGATCAGCGTGTTGAACTTGCGCACCGAAGCCTTCGCTACTTCAGGCGTGATGCCCTGACGCGCACCGAGTTCGTGATACGCCTGCCAGCTCTTCTGGAAGCGCGGATCGTCTTCGGGATCGACGATCTCGAAGTCGGCGCCCGGACGCAGCTTCGAGCCCATCTTCTTCAGGCGCATTTCCACGACCGACGGACGGCCCACGATGATCGGCCTGGCGATCTTCTCGTTGAGCACGAACTGCGCGGCACGCAGCACGCGCTCGTCCTCACCTTCGGCGAACACGATGCGCGCGCAGTTGGCCTTCGCCGCCGCGAACACCGGACGCATCACCATGCCCGAGCGATACACGGTCGCGCCCAGTTGCTCGCGGTAGGCTTCCATGTCCTGGATCGGGCGCGTGGCCACGCCCGAATCCATCGCGGCCTGCGCCACGGCCGGCGCGATCTTGATGATGAGGCGCGGGTCGAAAGGCTTCGGAATCAGGTATTCCGGGCCGAACTCGAGCGTGTGGCCTTCATAGGCCTTCGCCACTTCGTCGCCCTGATCGGTTTCCTCGGCGAGTTCCGCGATCGCGCGCACGCACGCGAGCTTCATCTCTTCCGTGATGGTCGTCGCACCCACATCCAGCGCGCCACGGAAGATGAACGGGAAGCACAGCACGTTGTTGACCTGGTTCGGATAGTCCGAACGGCCCGTGGCGATGATCGCGTCCGGGCGCACCTTCTTCGCGTCTTCCGGGCGGATTTCCGGCTCCGGGTTCGCGAGTGCGAGGATCAGCGGTTTGTCGCCCATCTCCTTGACCATCTCGGGCTTGAGCACGCCTGCGCTCGAGCAGCCGAGGAACACGTCGGCGGACTTGATCGCGTCGCCGAGCGTGCGCGCTTCGGTGTTGGCGGCGTAACGCGCCTTCGACGGATCGAGATTGCCGCGGCCTTCGTAGATCACACCCTTCGAGTCGGTGACGAGGACGTTCTCTTTCTTCAGACCGAGATTCACGAGCAGGTCCAGACACGCGATCGCCGCTGCGCCCGCGCCCGAGCACACGAGCTTCACTTCATCGAGTTTCTTCTCGTCCACTTTCAGGCCGTTGAGAATCGCCGCCGAAGCGATGATGGCCGTGCCGTGCTGATCGTCGTGGAAGACCGGAATCTTCATGCGCTCGCGCAGCTTCTTCTCAATGTAGAAGCACTCGGGCGCCTTGATGTCTTCGAGGTTGATGCCGCCGAGCGTGGGCTCGAGCATCGCGATGGCTTCGACGAGCTTGTCCGGGTCGGTTTCGTCGAGTTCGATGTCGAACACGTCGATGCCGGCGAACTTCTTGAAAAGGCAGCCCTTGCCTTCCATCACCGGCTTGGCCGCGAGCGGGCCGATATTGCCGAGGCCGAGCACGGCCGTGCCGTTCGTCACGACGCCGACGAGGTTGGCGCGCGAGGTGTATTTCTGCGCATCGAGCGGTTCTTCGTGAATCGCCATGCACGCGGCCGCAACGCCGGGCGAGTAAGCGAGCGAAAGATCGACCTGGTTCGAGAGCGGTTTGGTCGGTGTGACCGAAATCTTGCCTGGCCTCGGATTCTGGTGATACGCGAGCGCGCTTTGCTTCAGTTGTTCATCCATTTTCAGGCCTGCCTGGACGTGAGAGGTGAGAGACGTGAGAGAGAATCTTTTATGGTCGTAGGCCCGCCGGCCCGCACGGCACGAGCGTTCCAGCAGGGCCGAATAGTGTACACCTGGCGCCGTTCGCGTCCACGTGGGTCAAAGACTGATACCGGGAATTCGCGCGGCCGATATTGCGGAATAGTTCCGCGCTTTTGTCTTACGGTTGCGCGCTGCTCATTCGAGCGCGGCGCCGCGTCGTTCGGGAATCAGGAAGAGGGTCGCGAGGATGTCGAGCACGTAGATGGCGGCGAGCATGCCGAGCGCCGCTGTGAAGGAATAGCGCGCGGCCAGCGCGCCCACGGCGAGCGGCCCGAAGCCGCCAACGGCGCGGCCGATGTTGAACAGCACGTTCTGCGCGGTGGCGCGTGCCGCAGTGGGATACAGCTCGGAGATGAGCGCGCCGTAGCCGCCGATCATGCCGTTGACGAACACGCCCATTGCTGCGCCGCCGATCAACAGCGCGAACGGCGTGGAAAGCTGCGCATAGACGAATACCATGACCACGGCGCCCGCCTGATAGAACAGGAACGCGGGCCGGCGCCCGAACCGGTCGGCGGCGATGCCGAAAAGCCAGATGCCGAGCGCCATGCCGGCAACCGTCGCGGCGGTCCACAGCCCCGACTTCGTGAGCGAATAGCCAAAGGACTTCGAAAGGTACGCGGGCAACCAGATCATGAGCCCGTAGTAGCCGAAGTTCTGCACCGAGCAGAGCACGGCTACCCCGAGGCTCGCGCGCGCGGTGCGCGCATCGGCCACGAGCATGCGCAGGGCGCGGGGGCGCTCGGCCCTGGCGGCAGCGGCCATGCGCTGCGCATGTGCGATGAAAAGCTCGGGCTCCTCCACGCGCCGCCGCACCACGAACGAGACGACCGCCGGCAGCAGCCCGATGGCGAACATGCCGCGCCAGCCGATCAGCGGGAGCAGCAGCGGCGTGAGCAGCGCCGCGGCCAGCACGCCCAGCTGCCAGCCGAGCCCGACATACGACGACGCCCGCGCGCGCAGTTGCGCGGGCCATGCCTCGGCGACGAGCGCCATGCCAATGCCGAACTCGCCGCCCAGCCCGATGCCCGCGATCGTGCGGTAGACGAGCAAGTCGCCGTAGCCGCGCGCCAGCGCGCACATGCCGGTGAAGACGGCGAACAGCAGAATGGTCCACGTGAGCACGCGCACGCGGCCGTAGCGGTCGCTCAACAGCCCGAACACGATACCGCCCATCACCGCGCCGACGAGCGTCCAGGTGACGAGCGCGCCCGCCTGCGCGCCGGACAGATGCAAATCGGCGCTGATCGCCGGCAGCATGAAGCCGAGCATCAGCAGATCGAAGCCGTCCATGGCGTAGCCGAGCACGGCGGCGACCAGCGCACGCAGGGCGTGGCTGCGCGTGGCGGCGGCAGGGTTGGTAGAAACGACGGTCATGTGGGCAATCCTGAGAAACGTACGTGCACGGGGAGCGCAAACCGGCGTGAGTGTAAAGGCGTGGCCGGGCCGTCACAACCGCGACGCCAGGCGCACATAGCGCAGCGCCGCCGGCGTTCGCGCCCCACATCGCTGCCGGCGCTTGCCCGCGCGACTCGTCGGCAGTCGTCAAGTCGGGTAAAATACCGGCCTACGCGCGCAAGAGAAGCCGTCCGGACCGGGCGAGTCGCCTTGACCCCATGCAGTGAAAAAGGTCAGGCGATCCACGCCCCCGGGCCGCGCACCGCAGACGCCGAAGCCACGCTTCGCGCCCGCCGTGCCAGCGCCACCGGGCCACGCGCCCACCCTCCTCTCGCACTCATATCCAAGGATTCGCCCATGACAGGCTACGATCGCCAGACGATCTCGGACGCAACCGCGAAAATGCTGCTCGAAGTGAAGGCCGTGCACTTCAACGCCGAAAAGCCCTTCATCTTCACTTCCGGCTGGGCGAGCCCGGTCTACATCGACTGCCGCAAGCTGATCTCGTATCCGCGCGTGCGCCGCGGCCTGATGGAAATGGCCGAAGCCACGATCCTGCGCGACGTCGGCTACGAACAGATCGACGCCGTGGCCGGCGGCGAAACTGCGGGCATTCCGTTCGCGGCCTGGCTCTCCGACCGCCTGATGGTGCCCATGCAGTACGTGCGCAAGAAGCCGAAGGGTTTCGGCCGCAACGCGCAGATCGAGGGTCTGCTCACCGAAGGCCAGCGCGTGCTGCTCGTCGAAGACCTGACCACCGACAGCCGCAGCAAGATCAACTTCATCAACGCGCTGCGCACGGCCGGCGCGCAGGTGAACCACTGCTTCGTGCTGTTCCACTACAACATCTTCAAGGAAAGCGTCTCGGTCCTGAAGGACATCGACGTCGACCTGCACGCGCTCGCCACGTGGTGGGACGTGCTGCGCGTCGCCAAGGAGTCGGGCTACTTCGAAACGAAGACGCTCGACGAAGTCGAGAAATTCCTGCACGCACCGGCTGAGTGGTCGGCTGCGCACGGCGGCGCGACGTCGGCGCCGCAGTAAGCGCTCGAATCGCGCTCGCACAAGCGTGAGCGCGTGGCAAAAGGGCCATCTGCCTCTGGGCAGATGGCCTTTTTTCTGACTGGTGCAGCGGTGTAATGCGAACGTCGAGCGAATGTCGAGCGGGGGTCGCGCGGCAGGATCAATGCGCCGTTTCTGCCTCGCCGCCCGCTTCGGGCACATTGGGCGCGTACGAGGAGAGATTGAGCAAGCCATTGCTCTGCGCGTACTGGAACAGTTCGGAGTCTCGATCGAGTCCGAGCTTGCGCATCGCCGTGTTCTTCTGAGTACTAATAGTCTTAATACTGCGGTTCAGCTTCTCGGATATTTCTTTAATCGTCATGCCCGAAACAAAGAGTCGCACGACCTCGAGTTCTCGCTTTGAGAGAATCACTTCATCGGTTTTCCCGCCGCTGTTGATGCGCAGTTGATCGAGCGCGGTCTTGACCTGTGGGCTCATGTATTCGAGATTGCGGCTCACATGCTGCACCGCGAGGCCGATGTGGCTCAGGTCGTCGGATTTGTGCACCACCGCGAACACGCCGAGTTCACCGAGGCGTTTGAGCAACGCGGGATTTTCGAGCATCGTGAGGACGACGATGGGAACGTTCGGGAAGTTGCGCCGCAGGTAGCCGATGAGCGGCAAACCGTCGCCGTACTGGCCGCCCGGCATGGCAAGGTCAGTCACCAGCACGTCGCAGGGACCGGCTTGCAACGCCTTGACGAGTTCGGTGGACTGACGGGCGCGCCCTACTACCTTGATGCCGGGAAAGTTGAGCAGTGCATGTTCCGCACCAAACAAGATCACCGGATGATCGTCGGCGACTACGACCCTGATTGGTTGCTGCATTAGCCCTCCGTGTAGGCAAACCTGCTTGTTGCTTTGGCGCTCGGCCAGTCCACATTTCGCTTGTTGTTCCGGCGTCCGACAGCTCCACGTGCCTAAGCGGGAGAATATACGACTATAACGAAATCCTCCCGCGCACCTGGTACGCGCGCAAGCGAAAGCTCGCTCGCTTATACCGCTATATTGGATCAGATTCGGACCATCGAACAATTCAAATGTTTCCTTCAGAAAAACGTGGCCGGAATTTCACAAACATGCAGGAGAGCTCGCTGATGCGTACTCCATATGACTTTCAGCCAGGTTGCGCGCGCCGTGCGCGCCTATGCGCGTGGCTCGCGATGGCGAGCATTGTGGCGACAGCCAATTTAGCCTATGCAGGCGAAACATTCACAGTATCGAGCGCCGATTTCAGCGACGGCGGAAAAATCGGCCCGCGCCAGGTCTTCAACGATGCGGGCTGCAATGGACCCAACGAGTCACCCAGTTTGACCTGGCGCAATGCTCCCGCAGCCACACGGAGCTTTGCCATCACGATCTTCGATCGCGACGCGCCAGGACGCGGCTGGTGGCACTGGGCCGTCGCGAATATTCCGGCGCGCGTAACGAGCCTGCCGGAGAACGCCAGCGCCACGGGCGCGTTGCGCAAGCTTGGTGCGATCGAGGCGCGCAACGATTTCAACATCGACGGCTATGGTGGACCGTGCCCGCCGCCGGGCAATCCCCACCGCTACGTCGTCACCGTCTATGCGCTGAACGTCGAAGCGCTGCCGCTCGCACAAGGCCGCCCGGCAGCGCTGTTCGATCGCGAGATCAGTGGCTCGACGCTCGGAAGCGCACAAATCACCGTCACGTACGGCCGCTGAGCGGGGGCGGTTGCGCGCGGCGAGCGTCTGAGCGCTTACGGGTAAGCCCCGATTTTTTCCGGACGCGTTCACACGCGCGTCCGCATGACGTCTTAAAATACCGTTCCAGCATCGCCCTGGGTGATGGCGCCCCCAATCCCCGCGTTCAGAGAGACTGAGATGAGCACGAAAGTTTTTGTCGACGGACAGGAAGGCACGACCGGCCTGAAGATTTTTGAATACCTGTCGCCGCGCGCCGACGTCGAGATCCTGCGTATCGACGATGCGAAGCGCAAGGATGTCGAAGAACGCCGCCGTCTCATCAACGCTTCGGACGTGACGTTCCTGTGCCTGCCCGACGTCGCCTCGCGCGAGTCGGCCTCGCTCGTCGAAAACGATCGCACCGTGCTGATCGACGCGAGCACGGCGTTCCGCACCCAGGCCGACTGGGCCTACGGCCTGCCCGAGCTGACCAAAGCCCAACGCGACAAGGTGCGCAAATCGAAGCGCATCGCCGTGCCCGGTTGCCACGCTTCGGCGTTCATTCTCGCCATGCGTCCGCTCGTCGAAGCCGGCCTCGTTGCGCCGGATTTCGCCGCGCACAGCTACTCGCTCACCGGCTACAGCGGCGGCGGCAAGAAGATGATTGCGGAGTACGAAGCAGGCGGCAACGCGAAGCTCGCGAGCCCGCGCCCGTACGCGCTCGGCCTCACGCACAAGCATTTGCCGGAAATGGCGGTGCACGGCGGCCTGAAGTCGGCGCCGGTGTTCACGCCGATCGTCGGGCCGTTCTACAAGGGCCTCTCGGTCACCACCTATTTTTCGCCGAAGCAGCTCACGCGCGGCGCCAAGCCGCAGGACGTGCAGGCGCTGTTCGCCGAGTACTACGCAGGCGAGCCGTTCGTGCGCGTGGCGCCGTTCAACGCCGATGAGAACCTCGACGCCGGCATGTTCGACGTTCAGGCGAACAACGACACGAACCGTGTCGACCTGTTCGTGTTCGGCAACGACGAGCAATTCGTCACCGTTGCCCGCCTCGACAACCTGGGCAAGGGCGCTTCGGGCGCAGCGATCCAGTGCATGAATCTCGCAATTGGCGCGGCTGAAAATACCGGCCTGCATGCCTGAAGCAGCGGGACTCGCAGCGCAAACAAAAAACCGGCTCGCTGAGCCGGTTTTTTTTGCCCCACGCCCTCGTCTTGCGCCAAGGCAAAACCTGCAGACGAAAAAAAGCCCGCCAATGGTTGGCGGGCTGAATCCATATCAGAGGAGACATGGAGGAGACAAGAAGCAGTATATCGACTAGCGTGATGCGATGCAACATGTAAAGTAGTGCGCACCCTGAATGTTGCTTCAAAACAACACAGCCATCATTGTCCTGTCATCGACAAAATAAACATCAGCTGATCGAGCCCCACCGGCCGCACCAGATGCACGTCGAAGCCCGCCGTAAGCGCCTCGTCGCGGTGGCGCGATTCGCCCCAGCCGGCGAGCGCGATCATCAGCGGTACGCGCTCGCCGCTGATCGCGCGCAATGCTCGCACGATCGCGCCGGGCTCGTCCTGCGCGAGCGAAAGCGCCACGATCGCCACGTCGGGCGCGCCGCGCGCAGCCAGGTCGAGCGCCTCATCGAGCGTGCGTGCCACAGATACGCCGTAGCCGAGATCGGCCAGCAAGGTGCTGAGCCCGTCCAGCGACTTCTCGTCGTTATCGGCGATCAGGATGCGCGTCTCCATCCGCCGTTCTCCTACCCTGAAAATGGCCTCGCAGCCGGATCTCCCGCTGGATCCGGTGCGTGCCCTGTCGTCGTCATCGGTTCCCGTCCCACATCGCGGGCGGCGCCGTCAAACCGGTCGCCATCCATCGAGATGCGTCACATTGTGCTCAGCCGCACGCCGGGTCTTTGTGCGTCACCGCGCGGTCGTCTGAAGATTTTGATCGCAAACCACCCCCGGACGTTCGCCGCGCCTCATTGCGCCCTTCATTTCACGCAGACTCGTCAACCGCGGCCCGCGCGCCGCGCGGCCACCTTGCCGAGCACGGCGAAATCGGAGTCGCCGTCGCCGTGCGCCACGGCTTCGAGCAGGCTGTCGCGCAGCACGCTCGCGAGCGGCATCGGCGTTGCGGTGGCGTCGGCCGCGGCCAGCGCGAGCCGCACGTCCTTCAGGCCGAGGCGCGCCTTGAAGAGTGCGGGCTCGTAGCGCCGCTGCGCGATCATGCCGCCGTAGCCCGCATACACCGGGCCCGGGAACGGGCCGCCCGTCACGACGTCGAGGAAGTCGCGCATGGCGACGCCGTAGCCGTCGAGCAGCGCCGCGGCCTCCCCGAGCGACTCGACTGCCGCAGCCAGCATGAAGTTCGCGGCGAGTTTCATCACGTTCGCCTGCTGCGGCACAGCACCCACGCGCCACGTTTTCTGGCCGATCACGTCGAACAGCGGCTGCACGCGGTCGATCGCCTCGGTCGCGCCTGCCGCCATGATCGTGAGCTTCGCCGCCTGCGCGGCGTCCGGGCGCCCGAGCACCGGCGCCGCCACGTAGTGCAAGCCACGCCCGGCATGGGCCTGTGCTAGCGCTTCGGCCAGTGCGACAGAGATGGTCGCCATGTTCACGTGCACGAGCCCTTGTGGCGCATGGTCGAGCAGCGTCGCGTCGATGACCTCGCGTAGCGCGGCGTCGTCGGCGAGCATCGAGAACACGGCGTCGCCGGCGAAGGCCTCGCCCGGCGTGCCGACGATGCGCGCGCCCGCGTCGGCAAGCGCCTGCGCCTTCGCGGCCGTGCGGTTCCACACGCGCACCGTGTGGCCCGCCTTCAGCAGATTGCCGACCATCGCACCGCCCATTTCGCCAAGACCGATAAATCCGATGTCCATCGCCTGCTCCTTCGATTAAAAACGAGGGGAAACCCGGGGCAAAGGTGCAGTACAGCACAAGACGGGCCACGCTGCAGGCGGACCCTCACGCCGCGCGAACGCACGCGCGCTGTGGCGGGCGGTGCGATACTGCTTGGCATGGTCACCGCCACCTTCCGTTTTTACGAGGAGTTGAACGACTTTCTTGCGCGGCCGCTGCGCCGGCGTGCGTTCAGTTGCGCCTGCGCGCGCAACGCCACGGCGAAGCACATGATCGAAGCGCTCGGCGTGCCGCACACGGAGGTCGAACTGATCCTCGTGAACGGCGAATCGGTGGGTTTCGACCATGCGCTCGCGGACGGCGACCGCGTGGCCGTCTACCCGAAGTTCGAGGCGCTGGACATCCGGCCGCTGCTGCGCGTGCGCGACGCGCCGCTGCGCGAACTGCGCTTCGTCGCCGACGCGCATCTGGGCGGCCTCGCGCAACTGCTGCGGCTGGCCGGTTTCGATACGCTCTACGACAACCACTTCCCCGACGACGAGATCGAGGCGCTCGCCGCCGCCGAACACCGCATCGTCCTCACGCGCGACCGCGAGCTGCTCAAGCGGCGCAGCATCACGCACGGCTGCTACGTGCGCGCGCTCAAGCCGCGCGCCCAGGTCCACGAGATTTTCGAGCGGCTCGACCTCGCCGCCAGCGCGCGGCCGTTCCGCCTCTGCCTCATGTGCAACTCGCCGCTGCGGCCGATCGAGCGAGCCGCGGTGCGCGAGCGCGTGCCCGCCGGCGTCTACGACCGGCAGACGCGCTTCGTGACCTGCGACGTCTGCCGGCGGGTGTTCTGGGAAGGCTCGCACTGGCAGCGCATGCGCACGCTGATCGACGGCCTCACGCGCCCCGTGAACGAGGCGCACGCGGCACATGACCGGCTCGAGCGCCACAACGGCCATGAGGGACCGGATCGCGGTGGCGACGCGTAGTGGTATTCACGGGTATTCGATGCGGCTGAATGGCGCTCACGAGACCAGTCGCCGCGATGGACGCACGCGGGCGTTTGCGTACAATGCGCGCCACCGCCCAACACCGGAGCACGACATATGGCCATGAAGAAAACCGACCTTGAGAAGAACAAGGCACTGAAACTGATGCAAGCGACGCACAAGAGCGGGCCCGACCGCTTCGGCAAGGGTGCGGCGCAACCGGCGCTGGACCGCCGCGAACAGCGCAAGCTGGACCAGGCGCAAGGGCTCGTGCCCTTCGCGTGCAAGCTCAACGCCGATCTCGTCGAGAAGCTGAAGGCGCGCGCCGAGGGTCATCCCGGCGGCGTGAACGGCCTGCTGACGGAATTGCTGGAGGCCGGGCTCGCACGCGAAGCGTCCTGAGTTCGCACCCGCGGCGAACGCGCAAAAAAAGCCAGAGCAGTTGCTCTGGCTTTTTTACGACTGAAGGGCGCTTTAGTTTGCCTGGCCCTTGTCTGCCGTACCGGCGGCCGATGCGCCTTCCGACACAGCGGCACGCTTGCCGTGGTGCTTGAGTTGCTTGTGCTGCTTCTTGGCCTTTGCGGGCGCGCTGGCTGCCGGTGCGGTCGCAGCGGGAGCCGAAGCGTCTTGTGCGAATGCCGAAGCCGTGACCAGTGCGAACGATGCTGCGATGAGCGAGGCGAGAATCTTTTTCATCTGTTGTTCCCCAAAACCTGACAAATAATGACCGGCACGTTGTGAATTAGAACAGCGTGAAACCGCAAAACGATCCGCTTGCCGATCTGGGCGGGCGTTTCGCGCGAAGCAGTATTACGCAGCGTAGGGCGTTTGTCATCCGCTAATGGCCGGGTGTATTTTCCGGGAGACAATTCCCTTTCAATTCGGATACGATCGGCCTTTACGCGTCCGTTTTCCGGATGTTCGTTGTTTTTTCACGTAATACGCTGAATTGGCCTGCTCCAAGTGAATTCGGGCCAGATTGACAGTTCCCCGCGAAAAGAGATCTCCGCTTGCAATCCGCCTCCCGCCGCCACCTGCGCGCCAATCTCCTGATGCTGACCGCCGCCCTGATCTGGGGCTCGGCGTTCGTCGCCCAGCGCCTGAGCCTCGACGCCATCGGCCCATTCCTGTTCACCGGCCTGCGCTTCCTGCTGGGCGCCGGCGTCGTTTCGGTCTTTCTGCTCGCACGCCGCCGCACCAGCGGGCGCGGCGCTGCGGAACGCGGCAACACGGCGGCGCCGGCGCTGTTCAACGGCGCGCTGCTGCGCTCGGGCACCGTGCTCGGCCTCGTGCTGGCCGTCGCCATCTCGCTTCAGCAGATCGGACTCGGCTACACGAAGATCGCCAACGCCGGCTTCATCAGTTCGCTCTATGTCGTGATCGTGCCGATGCTCGGCGTGCTGCTGCGCCATCGCACCGGCGTCGGCACATGGCTCGGCGCCGCGCTCGCCGCGGTTGGGCTCTACTTCCTCAGCATCAACGAGCACTTTTCGGTGATGTACGGCGACTGGTACCAGCTCGGCTGCGCGCTCGTGATCTCGATCCAGGTCATGCTCGTGGGCCACTACGCGCCGCGCCACGATCCGCTCGCGCTTTCGATCGTGCAGTTCGTCGCCTGCGGCGTGGTGTGCCTCGCGATCGGGCTCGCGTGCGAACCGCTGCGCGCGGCCGACATCGTGCGCGCCGCGCCCACCATCCTTTATGGCGGCGCGCTTTCGGTAGGCATCGGTTATACGCTGCAGGTCGTCGCGCAGCGCGACGCCGCGCCCGCGCACGCCGCCGTGATCTTCAGCATGGAAGGCGTGTTCGCCGCGCTCGCGGGCTGGGCCGCACTCGGCGAAACGCTCACGCCGCGCGCACTCGCCGGCTGCGCGCTCATGCTCGCCGGCCTGCTCGCCTGCCAGCTCCTGCCGGCCTGGCAAGCGCGCATGCTCGCGAAGCAGCGCGCCGCTGCGCAACCTGCCGAAACGGCGTAAAAACGCGCCATGATTTTCTGGCGTTGATCTCGCGCTCCGCACTATTTCGACAAATGGCGTCGCTTTCGAGTGACGCCATTTTTTTCGTGTGGATAACGCGTAATTGCGTCGCGCCGAACCAGGTTATCCACGCCCACCTCTGGACAACCTGGGGACGACCTGGCGAACGACCTGTGGACCACTTCTTGATAACCACGCGCCTGGCGTTGCGGCCTGAAAAGTTATCCCAGCAGCTCGCAACGCGTACAAGCTTTGTCCGCATGGCTATCCGTTTTGCATCGGTATGAGCCGACAGGCAATTTTCGTGTTGTCCACAGTTAATGCCAGGACTTGTTAACTGCTACTACTTATAAATATAAATACTGAAAAGACTATGGGGATATACCGACGCTCGCTGCGCTCGCGTGCTGCGCATTCGCGCAAAGTCATTCCATGCTGTGTTCAAGTGTCCCACGCATGCGCAATGAAAAAAGGCGTGCCCCGAGGAGGCACGCCCTTGCCGAATGCATCGCGTGAGGAACACCTTGGGGCTAAACGCCCGCCATCATCCGCTCGATCGTCGGCTCGAGATCGAGCAAACCGATGGTCGCGGGCTTGGCCTCGACGACGCCAAAGCATTCCGTGCGCTGTGGCGCCGGATCGACGAGGAAATTGCGCGCGTAATGCCCGCAACGCGCAGGCGGCAGAAGCCGCTCGGGCGGGATCACCTCGAACGCCGTCCCCACGGCGATGAAGAGATCGTCCGGCGTCATGTCGCTCTGAATGCGCCAGAGCGTCTCGTACTCGGGCGCGGCCTCGTTGAAAAACACTACACCGGGCTTCACGCCCTCCACCTGCCCGCAGGACGGACAGGCCGCTTGCGGATCGAGCGCGCGGCCGGACACGGGAAACCGATAGTCGCAATCGGTGCACAGCAGCGAAATCATGTCGCCGTGCAGATGCGTCACCTGGCGCGCGCCGGCCTGCTCGAGCATGTCGTCGATGTTCTGCGTGACGAGATGCACGCGCTCCGTGCCCCAGGCGTCCTGCCACTTCGCGAGCCGTTCGTGGGCGGCGTTCGGGCGCGCGTCGCCGCATTCGGCGATGCGCTGGTTGTAGAAACGGAACACCGCGGGCCGGTTGCGGCGCCACGTGAGGTAATTGCAGACCTCGTCGATGCTCGCATGGGACCAGATGCCGTCGCCGGTGCGGAACGTCGAAATGCCGCTTTCCGCAGACAGTCCCGCACCGGAAAACACGAACAGGCGGGGGAGTCTGCCGGACTGCCCCGGTTGCCGGGATTGCGCCACGTTTGCCACTTTCGCCTCCTTGATCGAACGGCGACATTATGACCGTCCAGCGGCGTTTCGGCAGAGGTTCGCCATGGCGGACAGGCGCATGGTCCCGATGAGCGCGCTGTGCGCCCCCAGAACCGGCGCAGGGCGTCTGATCACCCCTGACCACGCGCCGGGTCGCGGCAGCCGCTTGAGAGGCCTCTCAACGCCTTCTGCCGCGATCGGCCAATAAAAAAGGGATGCCGCTATGGCATCCCTTTTTTCAACAGGCGCGATCAGTGCGCGAACAACCTCACTCCACCGTCACCGATTTCGCGAGGTTACGCGGCTTGTCCACATCGGTGCCGCGCACGCACGCCGTGTGATACGCGAGCAGTTGCAGCGGCACGACGTGCAGGATCGGTGACAGCAGCCCGTAGTGCTCCGGCATGCGGATCACGTGGATGCCGTCTTCGCTCGTGATGTGCGTATCGGCGTCGGCGAACACGTACAGCTGGCCGCCGCGCGCGCGCACTTCCTGCATGTTCGACTTGAGCTTCTCGAGCAGCGCGTCGTTGGGCGCGACCGTCACCACGGGCATCGCCTCGGTCACGAGCGCAAGCGGCCCGTGCTTGAGCTCGCCGGCCGGATACGCCTCGGCGTGGATGTACGAGATTTCCTTGAGCTTGAGCGCGCCTTCGAGCGCGATCGGGTAATGCAGCCCGCGCCCGAGGAACAAGGCGTTTTCCTTGCGCGCGAATTCTTCGGACCACGCGATGATCTGCGGCTCCAGCGCGAGCACGCCGTTGAGCGCGGCCGGCAGATGGCGCAGCAGTTTCAGGTGCGCGCTTTCCTGTTCGGCATTCACATGGCCGCGCAGCTTGCCGAGCGTGACGGCGAGAATGAAAAGGCCGACGAGCTGCGTGGTGAACGCCTTCGTCGACGCGACGCCGATCTCGCGCCCTGCGTGCGTGAGGAACTTGAGCGCGGTGAGCCGCACCATCGCGCTCGTCGCCACGTTGCACACGGCGAGCGTGTGCGCCATGCCGAGCGACTGCGCGTGCTTGAGCGCGGCGAGCGTGTCCGCGGTTTCGCCCGACTGCGAGATCGTCACGACGAGCGCGCGCGGATTCGGCACCGACTCGCGATAGCGGTATTCGCTCGCGATCTCGACATCGGTGCGGATCTTCGCGATCGACTCGAGCCAGTACTTCGCCGTGAGGCCCGCGTAATAGCTCGTGCCGCACGCGAGAATCAGGATGCTGTCGATGCCCTTGAACACCTCGCCCGCGTTCTCGCCGAAGAGTTCGGGCGTGAAGGCGTCGGTGGCGGGAATCGTGTCGGAGATCGCGCGCGGCTGCTCGAAGATTTCCTTCTGCATGTAGTGGCGATACGGGCCGAGATCGACCGCGCCGCCATACGCGCCATAGGCCTGCACGTCGCGCACTTCGCGCGTCACGATATTGCCCGCGCGATCGGCGATGCGCACGCCTTCCAGCGTGATCTCGCACACATCGCCCTCTTCCAGATAGCTGATGTGCTCGGCGCTGCCCGCGATGGCGAGCCCGTCCGACGCGATGAAATTCTCACCCTTGCCATAGCCCACCACGAGCGGCGACCCGGCGCGCGCGCCGACCACCGTATGCGGCTGGCTCTTGTGCACCACGCCGATCGCATACGCGCCCGCGAGTTGCTGCACGGCTGCGCGCACGGCGGCAAACAGGTCGCCCTGATACAGGCTGTGAATCAGATGGGCGATGACTTCGGTGTCGGTCTGCGAAACGAATTCGTAGCCCTTCGCGCGCAGCATTTCGCGCAGCGACTCGTAGTTCTCGATGATGCCGTTGTGCACGATCGCGAGCGTGTCGCGCGAGAAGATCGGGTGCGCATTGTTCACCGTGGGCGCACCGTGCGTGGCCCAGCGCGTGTGCGCGATACCGGTCACGCCTTCGAAGTGCGACTCGCGCACCTGCTCGTCGAGCTCGGCCACGCGCGCCACGCTGCGCACGCGCTGCGGGCCGTCGGTCGTCACGACGGCCACGCCGCACGAGTCGTAGCCGCGATATTCGAGCCGCCGCAGTCCTTCGATCAGGACGGGAACGATGTTACGAAGCGCAACCGCGCCAACGATGCCGCACATGGATTCGATCCTTTGCAATGAGAGGCGTGGGCGCCGCGCGCTTGTCGTGCGACAGGCGGTGCCCGCAATTCAACCGTTCAGTTCTTTTTCTTCACCGGCCGAACGTAGCCGGTTTTCGCGATCTGCGTTTTTTCGTTGAGCACGAGCGTGGCTTCCGGCACGTCCTTCCACACCGTCGTGCCCGCCGCGATCGTCACGCCGCGGCCCACGCGCACGGGCGCGACGAGCTGCGTATCCGAGCCCACGAACACGTTGTCCTCGATGATTGTGCGGTGCTTGTTCGCGCCGTCGTAATTGCAGGTGATGGTGCCCGCGCCGATGTTCACGCCCGCGCCGACATCGGCGTCGCCCACGTAGCTCAGGTGATTCGCCTTCGAGCCCACGCCGATGTTCGCGTTCTTCACCTCGACGAAGTTGCCCACGTGAACTTCATCGGCGAGCTTCGCGCCGGGACGCAGACGCGCATACGGCCCGAGCACCGCGTTCGCGCCGACAGCCGCGTTTTCGATATGCGTGTAGGCGTCCACGCGCGTGCCCGCTCCGAGCGACGCGCTGCGAATCACGCAGTTCGGGCCCACGCTCACGTTGTCCGCCAGCGTCACCTCGCCTTCGAATACGCAGTTCACGTCGATGAACACGTCGCGCCCGCAGTGAAGCGAGCCGCGCACGTCGATGCGCGCGGGGTCCGCGAGCGTCACGCCCGCCACGAGCAGCGCCTCGGCCACGTTGCGCTGATGCACGCGCTCGAGTTCGGCGAGCTGCTGCTTGCTGTTCACGCCGAGCGTTTCCCATTCGTCGTCGGGCTGCGCGGTCACGGCCGGGTGACCGGCGGCGATTGCGGCTTCGACCACGTCGGTGAGGTAGTACTCGCCCTGCGCGTTGTCGTTCTTCAGCGCGGCGAGCCATCCCGCGAGCGGCGCGGTCGGCGTCACGACGATGCCCGTGTTGATCTCGGCGATCTTGCGCTGCGCCTCGTTCGCGTCCTTCTGCTCGACGATGCGCTCGACCTTGCCTGCCGCGTCGCGCACGATGCGGCCGTAACCGGTCGGGTCGTCGAGCGTGACGGTGAGGATGCCGTAGCCGTTCTCGCCAGCGGTGTCGACGAGACGCTCGAGCGTGGAAGCGCGCGTGAGCGGTACGTCGCCGTAGAGCACGAGCGTGGGCACGTTCGCGTCGAGCAGCGGCAGCGCCTGCGCGAGCGCGTGGCCCGTGCCGAGCTGCTGCGCCTGCAGCGCGAACTGGACGTCGGGCGCGCCGACGGCTTCGCGCACGGCCTCGCCGCCATGGCCGACCACGACGACGAGCCGGGTGGGCGACAGCGTGCGGGCGGTATCGATGACGTGCGAGAGGAGCGGCTTGCCGGCGAGCGGATGGAGCACTTTCGGCAGCGCGGAGTGCATGCGTTTGCCCATGCCTGCCGCGAGGATCACGATGTTCATTGCATCAGTGACTGAATGAGGATGAAGCGGCCGATTTTAGCATGCGGGATATCCCCGACACGCCGGCCGGCCGGGCTCTCGTGCCCCGAAAAACATTGTTTTACAACTGCTTTTCTTCGGATCGACAGGCGAAAGTAAAAACGCTCCGATGCGGGGTCGGAGCGTTTCAGAACCACAGAGACGATCTGAGGTAAGGCTCAAAGATCGTCGAACGGCGTGAACTTGATCGCCGTGCCTTCCGTGGGCGCCGGGTCGGTCGAGCACGGCTCTTCGTCGAACGCGATGTCGCCGGCCGGGTCGGCCACGCCCGTCGCGCGCAGGTCCGCGAAGTTGAACAGGTTCGCGTCCATGAGATGCGACGGCACGACGTTGCCTAGCGCGTTGAACATGTTCTCCACGCGGCCCGGGAAGCGCTTGTCCCACTCGCGGATCAGCGCCTTCATCTCCGCGCGCTTCAGGTTCGGCTGGCTGCCGCACAGGTTGCATGGAATGATCGGGAATTCGCGCAGCACCGCGTACTTCTCGAGATCGGTTTCCTTCACATAGGCAAGCGGCCGGATCACGACGTTCTTGCCGTCGTCGGACTGCAGCTTGGGCGGCATGCCCTTGAGCTTGCCGCCGTAGAACAGGTTCAGCAGCAGCGTCTGGAGAATGTCATCGCGATGATGGCCGAGCGCGATCTTGGTCGCGCCCAGTTCGCCCGCCACGCGGTACAGAATGCCGCGACGCAGGCGCGAGCACAGCGAGCAGGTCGTCTTGCCCTCGGGTACGAGGCGCTTGACGATGCTGTACGTGTCCTGGTTCTCGATGTGGTACGGCACGCCTACCTTGTCGAGATATTCGGGCAGCACGTGCTCCGGGAAGCCCGGCTGCTTCTGGTCGAGGTTCACGGCCACGATGTCGAAGTCGATCGGCGCGCGCTCGCGCAGGCGCAGCAGCACGTCGAGCATCGCGTAACTGTCCTTGCCGCCCGACAGGCAAACCATGACCTTGTCGCCGTTCTCGATCATCTTGTAGTCGCCGATCGCCTGGCCGACCTGACGCACGATGCGCTTGAACAGCTTGTTGTTCTCGTAGGCTTCCTTCTGCTCGCGGCGCGTGAGCACCTGGCGGCCCGTCTCTTCGGTCGCGGCGTCCTCGCCAACGGGTAGCGTTTCGGGGGCGTTCATGAATCAGTCCTCTTTGATGCGAAAGACCTCGACGCCCACCGCGTCGCAGTCCGGATAAACGTCGGGCTTCTCGGTCGAAACGCGCACCGCGCGCACGAGTTCGTGCGAAAGCAGCGCCGCGGCGAGATCGTCGCAGAGCGTCTCCTGCAGATGGATATGGCCTTTGCCCACGCGTTCGGCGACGGTCGAGCGCATGAAGTCGTAGTCGACGACTTCGCGCAGCTTGTCCTCTTGCGGCGTGGTCGAAGCAAGCGGCACGAACAGGTCGACATTGATGATGACGCGCTGTTCGCCGCGCTTCTCGAACTCATGCACCCCGATGTTGATGTGCACTTCGTAGTCGCGCAGGAAGAGCCGGCGGCAATCGGCGAGCCGGGGGTGAAGCAAAACGGTGGACATACGGGTTCCAGTCGATAAAAGCGTGCGTTCTCTCGCACGTATGCCGGCGCGGCGCGCCCGGCGGGTCGTTCAGCCGGTCTGCAAAACCGCTCGTGCGCGGCGGCTTGCATTCCTTTGTCTTCGTCAGCACCGCTGGCTCGCCGTTCTGCTGGCAGCGGGCTGTGCATTTAGTTGCAAAACTAGATGCAATCCACGTTCGGGCGTCAGCCGCCCGTCAAAAACATCACGTCGCGGGGCAGCGGCAGGAGGTGCTGGCCGCCGTCCACGACGAGCGTCGTGCCGGTCACGCCGGTCGCCCGCGCCAGATACAGCGCCGCTTCCACGAGATCGGCGGGCCGCGACGCGCGCTTGAGCGGCGTAACCTGGTGCGCGGCGGCGAAGCTCGCCGGCGTCTGGTCGCCCGACTGCAGCGTCAGGCCGGGCGCGAGCCCGACCACCCTCACCTTCGGCGCGAGTGCCTGGGCAAGCGCGACAGTGGCGTTCTGCAGCGCGGCCTTCGTCAGCGTGTACGACAGATAGTCGGGATTCATGTTGTACAGCTTCTGGTCGAGCACGTTGATCACACATGGGCGCAGCGTCTCGTCGTCCGCCGCCGCTTCGGGCGTTGCCTCGTACAGCATGCGCGAGAGCACGAGCGGCGCGCCCACGTTGATCGCCATCAGCTGCAGCAGCTTCGCGTAGCCCACATCCTGCGCCGTGTCCTCGTCGAAGCGCGAGGCATTGTTGAGCACGCACGCCGGACGACCGAGCGCCGCAACGCAGTCCGGCACGAGCCGCGCCACCTGGGCTTCGTCGCCGAGGTCGGCGTGCAGCGCCACAGCCCGGCGGCCCAGCGCCGCGATCTGCGCGACGACTTCGTCGGCGGCCTCGCGCGACTCGCCGTAATGGACCGCGACGTCCCAGCCGCGCTGCGCAAAGCCGAGCGAGAACTCGCGGCCAATACGGCGTGCTCCGCCCGTGACCAGCACGACGGGCGCCGCTACGCCAAAATCGGGGCGCGATCCGTTGTCGGATGCACTCATGTCGGCGTCAGCCGGGCGGATGCCGGGAGTTGCGCTCATTTACAATGCCGGGATGAATCCGAAAGCTCACGAACCCGATAGTTTACCTGTTCCCGAGCCGATCGCGCTCGCGCAGTCCGAGGCGCTCGCGGCCACGTTGCGCGCCGAGATCGCCGCGGCGGGCGGGTGGCTCCCGTTCGACCGCTACATGGAGCGCGCACTCTATGCGCCGGGACTCGGCTACTACGGCGGCGGCGCACGCAAATTCGGCCTCTTTGCCGGCGACGGCAGCGACTTCGTGACCGCGCCCGAGCTTTCGCCGCTCTTTGCCGCGACGCTCGCGCGCGCCGTGGGCGAAGCGCTCGCCGCCAGCGGCACGCACCGTCTGATGGAATTCGGTGCGGGCACGGGCCGCCTCGCGGCGGGTCTGATGCTCGCACTCGACGCAGCAGGCGTGGCGTTCGACTCCTACGCCATCGTCGATCTGTCGGGCGAGTTGCGCGAGCGCCAGCGCAAGACCATCGTGCAGCTCGCGCCGGCACTGCTGAGTCGCGTGACGTGGCTCGATGCGCTGCCCGCGCAGTTCGAAGGCGTGGTGATCGGCAACGAGGTGCTCGACGCCATGCCGGTGCGCCTCTTCTCGCGCAAGGACGCCGTCTGGCACGAGCGCGGCGTGAGCGCAAACGCAGAAGGCGCCTTCGTCTTTTCCGATCAGCCGGCGAACTCCGGGCGCGATGCCAACTGGCCCGAGAGCGCGCTCGCAGGCGTGGAAGGCAGCGAAGACTACGTGACCGAAACGCACGAAGCCGCACTCGCCTTCACGCGCACGGTTTGCGCGATGCTCCAGCGCGGCGCGGCGTTCTTCATCGACTATGGCTTTCCGCGCCACGAGTACTACCATGCGCAGCGCGCGCAAGGCACGCTGATGTGCCACTACCGGCACCGCGCGCATGGCGACCCGTTCCTCTATCCCGGTTTGCAGGACATCACCGCGCACGTGGAATTCACGGGCATTGCCGAAGCGGGCGTCGAAGCGGGCGCGGACCTGCTCGGCTATACCACACAGGCGCGCTTTCTGATGAACGCGGGCATTACCGACGTGCTGAGCGAGATCGATCCGCACGACGCGCAGCGCTTTCTGCCCGCCGCGAACGCGGTGCAGAAACTCGTATCGGAAAGCGAGATGGGCGAGCTGTTCAAGGTGATCGCGTTTTCGCGCGGCATCGACGAGACCATCGCGGCGTTTGCGCGCGGCGACCGCAGCCACACACTCTGACGCTCACGCCACGCGACCATGATCCGCTGGTTTCTCACCACCTTCATCGCCGTGGCGATTCTCTCGAGCGCCCAGCCCTGGCTCAGAAAGCTCGGCATCGGGCGGCTGCCGGGCGACATCACGCTGCGCATTTTCGGCCGCGAATATCCGCTGCCGTTCATGTCGACGCTCGTGCTTTCGATGGCGCTTTCGTTTCTCGTGCGCGTGCTCTGAACGCGCGCTCGACCGGTCAAGCCGTAGCGAGCGCGGCTTCCACCGCCGCCACGCGCGCCTCGTGCACCGCTTCCTTGATCTTCTCGGCGCCGCCGCGTTCGATCGAGCGCGCAATCGCCCCCGCATCGACGCCGCGCGCAGCCACGAGCGCGATCCGCAGGCGCTCCGCCTGCGGATAAGGCGCGTTCTCCCAGTTCAGCCGACCGCGCAAATCGGCCTCGCAGGCCTGCAACGCCTCGGCGAAACGCGCGGGTTTGCGCAGCGCGTCGCAACGTTCGAGCATGCGCACGAGCGCCGCCGCGCCCATCGCCATCACGCGATGCACGTTGCCGTGCTCGCGCGCGACCAGCACCGCCAGCTCGCGGCAGTCGTTGGGCACGCGCAGACGGTCGCACAGCGGTTTGAGCAGGTCGACGCTGCGCCCTTCGTGGCCGATGTGACGCGGCAGCACGTCCTCGGGCGTCGTGCCCTTGCCGAGATCGTGCGTGAGCGCCGCGAAGCGCACCGGCAGCGTGTAGCCCTGCGCGGCCGCATGGTCGATCACCATCATCACATGCACGCCGGTGTCGATCTCCGGGTGATAGTCGGCGCGCTGCGGTACGCCCCACAGCGCGTCGACCTCGGGCAGCACGCGCGCGAGCGCGCCGCAATCGCGCAGCACCTCGAACATGCGCGACGGCTTCGCTTCCATGAGACCGCGGGCGATTTCCTGCCAGACGCGCTCAGGCACGAGTGAATCGACTTCGCCCGAAGCGACCATCTCGCGCATGAGTTCGAGCGTTTCGGGCGCGACGGTGAAATCGGCGAATCGCGCGGCAAAGCGCGCGATACGAAGAATGCGCACGGGGTCTTCGAGAAACGCGTCGCTCACGTGGCGGAACACGCGCGCCTCGAGATCGCGCGCGCCGCCGAACGGATCGACGACCTCCCCAGTGAGCACGCCGCCCGGCTGCACTTCGCGCGCCATCGCGTTGATGGTGAGGTCGCGCCGCGCGAGATCTTCCTCGAGCGTCACGTCAGGCGCGTAGAAAAACTGGAAGCCGTGATAGCCGGCCGCCGTCTTGCGCTCGGTGCGCGCAAGCGCGTACTCCGCGTGCGTTTCGGGATGCAGAAAGACCGGGAAGTCCTTGCCCACCGGACGATAGCCCTGCGCGGCCATCTGCTCGGGCGTCGCGCCCACCACGACATAGTCGCGGTCGCGCACGGGCAGCCCGAGCATCTCGTCGCGGATCGCGCCGCCTACGACATAGATCTTCATTCGTCGTCGCGCTCGTCGTCCTGGACGATGTGCGTTTCGCGGCGCGCCGCCTCGACCCACTCGGTCACCGCCGGCAGTGCGCTCACGCGCTGTGCGTACGCCGCCGCTTCGGGCGAGAGCTTCGGCTGGTAGCTGTTGAAGCGCATGACGACCGGCGCGTACATCGCGTCGGCAATGCTGAACTCGCCGAACAGGAACGGCCCGCCGCTCGCGGCGAGACACTCGCGCCAGAGCGCGTCGATGCGCGCGACGTCGGCGAGCGCACCCGGCGTCGCGCCGGCGCCCGGCTTCACCTTGCGGATGTTCATCGGCATGTGGTTGCGCACTTCGCCGAAGCCCGAATGCATCTCCGCGCTCACACTGCGCGCGCGGGCGCGCGCGTTCGCGTCGCGCGGCCACAGCGCGTGCTGCGGGAAGCGCTCGGCGAGCGTCTCGGCAATCGCGAGCGAATCCCACACGGCAAAGCCGTCGTCGCCAACGAGGCACGGCACCTTGCCCGAGGCCGAGAACGCGAGGATCGACGACCTGGTGGCCGGCTCGTCGAGCTCGATCAACACCTCCTCGAACGCAATGCCGAAGTGCTTGAGCAGCACCCACGGACGCATCGACCACGACGAATAGTTCTTGTCTCCGAGTACGAGCTTCATTGTTCCAATGACCGTTGTGAGTTGAATAAGCGCCGGCTGAGAGTCCGCGTTGGGCTATCGGCCGGCACTGGCGCGAAAGATGTTCAGCCGCGAACGCAGCGAGGCGTCGGCGAGATAGAGCGGCGCGATCGTCTCGATGCTCGCGGGCTCGATATCGAGCTCGGGGGCGAGCGGCCCGGTCAGCACGCTGTCCACCTTCATCGAATCGAGATTATCGCGCGTGAGCACCGGCACGCCCGGCGCCATTTCGAACGAGAGCGCCTGCAGGCGGCCGAACGCGTCGGGCAGCCGCACGATGCGCGCGTGCCGACCCACCACTTCGCCGCAATACTGCAGCAACTGTTCGAGCGTGTAGACCGTCGGGCCGCCGAGTTCGTAAGTGTGCCCGCTCGCGGCGTCGAGATCGAGCACGTTGACGATCGCCTTCGACACATCGCCCACGAACACCGGCTGGAACTTCGCGTCGGGCATAGCGAGCGGAATCATCGGGAAGAGCCGCTGCAGGAGCGCGAAACGGTTGAGGAAGGTGTCCTCGGGACCGAACACGACGGAAGGCCGGAAGATGGTCGTAGCGAGCGCCGGGGCCGCGTGCACGGCTTTCTCGCCGTCGCCCTTGGAGCGCAGGTACATGCTCGGCCCGCGCGGGTCGGCGCCGAGGGCGCTCACGTGGATCAGGCGATGGACGCCCTTGCCCTCGCAGGCGGCGACGATCTTCGTGGGCAAGTCGACGTGCAGCTTCGCGAAGCCCGGGCCGTAGGGATCGCCGCGCCCGCCGTTGAGCGTGCCGACGAGATTGATGACCGCGTCCGCATTTTCGACGAACGCCGCGAGCGCGACCGGATCGGACACATCGGCCTCGATCACGTCGACGGGCAGCAGGGTGAGATGGCGGGCGTTGTAGCGGCGTCGGGTGGCGACGCGCACGTCCTTGCCCGCCTCGACGAGCGCGTTGACGAGATGGCTGCCGATGAATCCCGAACCGCCGATGACCGCAATGGCTTGATGTCGCATCTTCGACCTCCTCGGGCAGGCGGCGCCGCCGCGTACGAGGTCCGGTTCGTCCCGCGGCGCGCCAGTCAGAAGACGGAGCACGCAGCGTGCCGTCTGCCGTGCGCGTTTCCGTATGAAGGGAAGCGGCGCGGTCCAACGGCCCGGCGCTTACGGCGAGATATAGCCGAGACGCGCCTTCAGCGATTGCGGACGGCCCTCGAACAGCGCCGCATAGTAGACCGTGTTCGACAACACGTTTTTCACGTAATCGCGGGTTTCCTGGAACGGAATGGTTTCCGCGAAGATGGCGCCCTCGACGCCGCCCTGCAAAGTCTGGCGCCATGCGCGCGGGCGGCCCGGCCCGGCGTTGTAGCCCGCGGTGGCGAGCACGGCGGAGCCGTCGAACTGATTGTAGATCATCGACAAATAATTCGTTCCGAGCAGGATATTGGTGTCGAGATCGTTGAGCTGGTCGCGCGACAGGGGCCCGAGGCCGATCTTCTTCGCCACCATCTGCGCCGTGGCCGGCATGATCTGCATGAGGCCGCTCGCCCCCACGCCCGATTTCGCATTGAGAATGAAACGCGATTCCTGGCGAATCAGGCCGTAGGCCCATTCGACGTCGAGGCCGCTCGTTTGCGCGTCGCGCTCCACGACGTCGCGGAACGGCGCGAGATAGCGCAGCGAGAAGTCGTGCTCCGTTTGCGTGCGGTCGGCCGTGTTGACAGTGCGGTCGAGCAACTGGATGCGTTTCGCGTATTCGGCGACGGCGAGCAGCTGCCGGTCGCTCATGCCGCGCAGCGGCCAGTTCCATTCGCGATTGCCTTCGAGCCGCAGATTCAGCGCATAGAAGCGCTGCGCGAGCGCGAAGCCCGGCGTTTGCGCAGCCTGGGCGATCTCGGCGTCGCTCACCGTGGTCTTCGGCGGGATGGTGATCTTCTGGCCGAGTTCTTCGGTGGCGAGCTGGCCGTAGAAGTGATAGCCCTGCGAAATCGACGCGAATTCCTGGTTCGCTGCGCCCGTTTCGCCGGCCTGTTTGAGCGCGCGTGCGTGCCAGTACACCCACGACGGCTGCGCGCGCAGCGCGGCCGGCATCTGTTCGATCGACCAGCGCACCATGGTCCAGTCGCCGCCCAGCAGCGCGGCGCGCGTACGCCATTCGTAAGCCGGGTTCGAGAGAGGCGCATTGGCCGAGAGGCGGTACCAGCCGAGCGAAGCGGGCAGGCGCTTCAACGCCCCTTGATAGCCGATCGTGCCCCAGCCTGTCGCGCGCTCCGGCGAACTGAGCTGCGGTGCGACAGTGGCGAAGGTGGCCGCTGCCATGGCCGGATCGTTGGCCGCCATCACGGTGACGGCGAGCAGCGCGAGCTGGTGCGATTGCGGGTCGGCGGTGACGCCTTGCGCGAGCGTGAGCGGCGGCGTGCTCACGGCCTGGCTGAACGCGGTCGGGTCGGGGCGCTGCGAAAGGCCGTCGAGCAGCTTCGCGCCGGTCGAGGTCTGGTTCTGCTCGTAGGCGAGGCGGATCTGCTGCCACACGTCGTCGCTCGAGAACTGGCCTTTGATGGCAAGCGCGGTGATGAGATCGACGCAGCCGTCGCCGTAATAGCGCGGCTCGGTGAGCAGCGCACGCGCGTCGTTCGCGACGTTCTCGCCGCGCGCCGCGCGCGACTCCAGCGCGTAGCACTTCACCTGCGTGTCGTCGTTGAGCACGAAGCGCGAATATTGCTGGTCGAAATTCGTCCAGTCGTGGCGCGCGCCGAGCACGGTCAGATAGTCGTTGCGCATGCGGTCGGCGATCGCCTGACCGTCGTAGCGCTGCAGGAACGACAGCACCGGCGCGTCGGGCGCGTCGATGCGCGCATGGCCCTGCGAATCGAACAGCTGCGGCTTGAGCTGGAAGTATTCGAGGTACGACGGCGCCGGGTAGTCGGGAATCATCGCAGCGAGTTGCGCGGCGCGCGCGGGATCGTTGTTGCGCGCGGCTTCGCGAAGCTGGATGAAAGTCTGATCGTCGTTGGAAAGGACTGCGCCTATGGGCAGTGCGACGGGGCGCACGGCGTCCGCCGTGCTGCATGCTACGAGCGCCGCGGCAGTCAGTGCGAGACCGACCACGCGATATACTCGGACAAGGCGTTTGGACATCGTTATTTCTGGAGCGCGAGGTGAACCCAAGCATAGCACGCAACCCTCACACGGAATCCAAAAAGGACTGGCGTGCAAGGCTGCTTCCTCGGCGAATTGAGGCGGCTTCCGACGTGGCAATCGGTGCGGCACTCGCGGCTCGTCTCGATGCGCTCGTCGCGCAATTTTCGCCGCGTTCGATCGGGTTCTACTGGCCCTTGCGCGGCGAGTTCGATGCGCGCGCCTGGATCACCGCCTGGCTCGCCGCCGATGCGTCACGCCGCGCCGCCCTCCCCGCCATTCCCGAGCGCCATACGCCACTCGTCTTTCACGCCTGGACGCCCGATGCTCCGATGTGCGAAGGCCATCACGGGATCCTCGAGCCGCAATCGCAGGAAGTGATCGTGCCTGATCTTCTTTTCGTGCCCTGCGTGGGTTTCGATCGCGACGGCTATCGCCTCGGTTACGGCGGCGGCTACTACGACCGCACGCTGGCCGCCTGGCCGGGCGTTGCGTTGCCCGTCACGGTTGGCATTGCGTATGAAGCATGCCGCATCGACGACGGCGTGCTTGCGCGCGAGGCGCACGACCTGCCGCTCGACGCCGTGGTGACGGAAGCCGCCACGCACCTTTGCCAACGTTCACGTGAACGTTGAACGCTGAACGCGCCTTGATCGCTCAGAGCGAAGCCGCCGCGCGCGCGGCCGTGTCATAGAGCCCCGACGCATTGCGCATGAGTTGCGCGGCATCGCCGATCTGCTGATTCGTGAGGCCGCTTTCCTTGAGCGTCGCGATGAGGCAGCTCTCGCGCACGTCGCGATAGCGCAGGCACAGCGCCTGGCCTTCCGGCGTGACCGAAAAGAAGACTTCCTTGCCGGTCTTTTCGCTTTTTACATACCCTCTTGAGACGAGCTTCTTCAACGCATACGTGGCCACGTGCGTGTCCTCGATGTTGAGCACGAAGCAGATATCCGCGAGCTTCTTGCGCCGCTCGCGATGGCCGACGTGATGGAGCAGCGACACCTCGATCGGCGTCATGTCCTTCACGCCCGCCGCCGACATGCAGCGCACCATCCAGCGGTTGAACGCATTGCTCGCCATGATGAGCGCGTACTCGAATTCGGAAAGCTCGGCGCTCGACTCGGAGACGAGATGTTCGGACGAAACGATCTTGGTCGGCTGGCGCGACATGGCAGATAACCCGGTAGTCGGTGTTAGAAAAGGCAAAGCGGCGTGGCGTGAGTGTAATTGCAGCGCGACTGCCGTGCGCCTGGCGAAAACGCTTATTGATAATTTGTAGATAATTTATCGACAATGTACGCTAGGAAGGAATGGCACCGGCACCGCCTGTGCATCTTTCGTGCGCTTATTTCCGACCGGTCGAACCGTCCCTTGATCGATCCAACATGCCGAATTCTGACCCTCGCATTTTTCCTCTCGGTGACGAAGCGCTCGTCTGCGAAGCGCCGCCGCCCGCCACGCTCGAGGTCCAGCGCCGCGTCTGGGCCGTCGCCGCGCTGGCGCGCGGCTGGGCGCCGGTGCGCGAAGTGGTGCCCGGCATGAACAACCTGACGATCACCTTCGATCCGCTCTCGGCCGACGCCGCGGCGCTCGCGCTCGCGCTGCGCGACGCATGGCGCGAGGCCGAAGACGCGAGCGCGGCAGGCCGTGAAGTCGAGATACCCGTGGTCTACGGCGGCGAAGACGGCCCCGATCTCGAAGCGGTCGCGCAGCATTGCGCGCTCGCCGCCGCCGACGTCGCCGCGCGCCATGCCGCGGGTGTCTACACGGTGTTCTTCCTCGGCTTTCAGCCCGGTTTCGCCTATCTCGGCGGTCTCGAACCCGCGCTGCACACGCCGCGCCGCCGCGAGCCGCGCCTGGCCGTCCCCGCCGGATCGGTGGGCATCGGCGGCGAGCAGACGGGCATTTATCCGGCCGCCTCGCCAGGCGGCTGGCAACTGATCGGCCGCACCGCCGCGAAGTTGTTCGACCCTTCGCGCAATCCGCCTTCGCTGCTCATGCCAGGCGACCGCGTGCGTTTCACCATCGCGGAGCTCCACGCATGATCGAAGTATTGCGCGCGGGCCTGCTCACCACGGTCCAGGATCTCGGCCGCCCCGGCTACCGGCATCTGGGCGTCGCCACCGGCGGCGCGCTCGACACGCTCGCACTCGAGGTGGGCAACCGTCTCGTCGGCAACCGGCCCGACGCCGCCGGCGTGGAAATCACCTTCGGCCCCGTCGCGCTGCGCTTCGCGCGCGCCACCCGCATCGCCATTACCGGCACCGACTTCGGCGCGACGCTCGGCGGGCGCCCGGTCTGGTCGTGGTGGAGCCTGCCCGTGGCCGCCGGCGAGGAACTCGTGCTGAACGGCGCGAAGCGCGGCATGCGCGCCTATGTGTGCGTGGCCGGCGGCGTCGACGTGCTGCCCATGCTCGGCTCGCGCAGCACCGACCTCGCGGCGGGCTTCGGCGGCCTCGCAGGTCGCGCGCTCAAGGACGGCGACCGTCTCGCCACGGGCGCCTCGTTCGCGCCGGGCCGCGAGCGCGCTGCGCTCGACCCGGGCGCGCCGGCCTTCGGCGTGAAGGCGCCCGTGTGGTGCAACTTCGCGCTCGCGGACGAGCCGCATCACCGGCGCGGACGCCATCCGGACGGCATGGCCTGGGCCGTGCCCGTGCGCGTGCTGCGCGGCCCCGAGTACGACAGCTTCACACCCGAGGCGCGGCGCGCGCTCTGGTCCGACGAATGGCAGATCACGCCCAACAGCAATCGCATGGGCTTTCGGCTCACGGGCACGCCGCTCGTGCGCGCGAACGGCGTGGATCTGTTGTCGCACGCGGTGCTGCCCGGCACGATCCAGGTGCCGCCGAGCGGCCAGCCCATCGTGCTGATGGCCGACGCGCAGACCACGGGCGGCTACCCGAAGATCGGCTCCGTGATTCGCGCCGACTGGTGGAAGCTCGCCCAGGTGCGGCTCACCGGTGGCGTGCGTTTCGTGGAAGCGACGCCGGCCGCCGCGCGCGCGGCGCTGGAAGAGGAACGGGCGTATTTGCGGCAGATCGACACCGCGATCGCCATGCACGACGAACGCCTTGCGAACCGCCGCGCGAACGCGGCCGCGAGCGCGTGATTTTCAAGCACCATCGGTAAGACAGGCAGTAAGAGGAACCCATCATGACCACCATCGATCTGAACGCCGATCTCGGCGAAGGCTGCGGCTCCGACGAGGCGCTGCTCGACCTCGTGAGCTCCGCCAACATCGCGTGCGGCTGGCACGCGGGCGGCGCCAACGCCATGCGCGAATGCGTGCGCTGGGCCGTGGAGAAAGGCGTGTCGATCGGCGCGCATCCGAGCTTCAACGACCCCGAGAACTTCGGCCGCAAGGAGATGAACCTGCCGCCCGAGGAAATCTACGCGGGCGTGCTGTATCAGCTCGGCGCCCTCTCCGCCATCGCCCAGGCCGAAGGCGGCCGCATCGCCCACGTGAAGCCGCACGGCGCCCTCTACAACCAGGCCGCGCGTGACCCGCAGATCGCCGAGGCCATCGTCTCGGCCGTGCACGACTTCGATCCGTCCGTGACGGTGTTCGCGCTCGCGGGCAGCGGCCTCGTGACGGCGGCGCGCGAGGCGGGGCTCGTCGCGATCGAGGAAGTGTTCGCCGACCGCGGCTATCGCGCGGACGGCTCGCTCGTGCCGCGCAGCGAGCCGGGCGCGTTGCTCGACGACGAAGACACCGTGCTTGCGCGCACGCTCGCGATGATCCGCGAGCAGCGCGTGCAGGCCGTAAACGGCGCCTGGGTGCCGCTGAACGCGCAGACCATTTGCCTGCACGGCGACGGCCCGCACGCGCTCGCGTTCGCGCGGCGCATCCGCACGGCGCTGGACGACGCAGGCATCGGCGTGCGCGCGGCGGGGGCCGGCGAAGTTTGACCCACGCGCGTTCGAACGCAGCAAAGCGCGCGGCATGCGCCGCGCGCCGCTAGAGACGTATCACCGAAGGTTTTCACAAGGCAAACCCCCGGCAGCGCAAGCTTGCCAGGCGTAGTTGTACCGAGCAGGTTCGTAGTTGTGCGAACGGCCGTCAGAGCCGTGAAGTCAACGCCGCTATCCGCGGCAATCAACGACAAGCCAATACGTTTGGAGATCTACATGCAGAGCACCGTCAACTTATGGCCGCTGATCGGCGTGGCCGTCATCATCGCCGGCTTCTTGCTACGTTTCAATCCGATGCTGATCGTCGCCGCGGCGGCCGTCGTCACAGGCTTTGCCGGGGGCTTCCCGGTCGCGAAGATTCTCGCCGCCATCGGCACCGGCTTCATCAAGACCCGCAACATTCCGCTCATCATCCTGTTGCCGCTCGCCGTGATCGGGTTGCTCGAGCGCCACGGCCTGCGTGAGCGCGCGCAGATCTGGATCGGCAGCATCAAGGCGGCCACCGCCGGGCGTCTGCTCATTGTCTATCTGCTCGTGCGCGAGCTGACCGCCGCGGTCGGCTTGACGGGCCTCGGCGGCCATCCGCAGATGGTGCGCCCGCTCATCGCGCCGATGGCCGAAGGCGCCACCGAAAACCGCTTCGGCAAGCTCTCCGACGCCGTGCGCTACAAGCTGCGCGCCTACTCGGCCGCGACCGACAACGTGGGTCTCTTCTTTGGCGAGGACATCTTCGTCGCGTTCGGCGCGATCGTGCTGATGGTCACGCTGCTCAAGGAAGCGGGCGTTTCGGTCGAGCCGATCCACGTGGCGTTCTGGGGCATTCCCACGGCGATCTGCGCGTTCCTGATTCACGGCTTCCGGCTCTGGCTGCTCGACCGCAAGCTCGAACGCGAACTGGGCGCCATGCGCAACGCGAGCGACGCCAAGGCTGCAAACGGCGCACAAGGAGACGAAGCATGACGCTCACCCTCAACTGGCTCTTCTGGCTGCTCGGCATCGTGCTGCTGATCGTCGGCGGCATGATCGTGATGGATCGCGAGCATCCGCGCCGCTTCACGGCAGGCGGCTTCTGGCTGCTCTACGCGCTCATCTTTCTCGTCGGCGATCTGCTGCCCGCCGAAGTCGTGGGCGTGCTCGTGCTCGCCATGGCGCTGATCGCCGGCCTCGGCGGCGTGACGGCCGCGAAGCCCAAGGTGCTCGCGCTCGAAACGCGTATCGCCAGCGCGAAGCGACTGGGCAACAAGCTCTTCGTGCCCGCGCTCACCATTCCCGTCATTACCGTCGTGCTCACGCTCGCGGCCAGCCATCTCGTCTTCGGCGGCAAGCCGCTCTTCGACCCGAAGAACGTCACGCTGATCGGCTTCGGCATCGGCTGCGTGATCGCGCTCGCGATTGCCTGCATCATCACGCGCGACAGCGTCGGCCAGTCGATGAAGGAAACGCGCCGCCTCGTCGACGCGCTTTCGTGGGCCGCCGTCCTGCCGCAGATGCTCGGCATGCTCGGCCTCGTGTTCTCGGACGCGGGCGTCGGCAAGGCCGTCGCGCACGTGACGACGTCGTACATCAACATGGACGTGCGCTTCGTGGCCGTGGTGGTCTATTGCGTGGGCATGGCGCTCTTCACGATCATCATGGGCAACGGCTTCGCCGCGTTTCCGGTGATGACGGGCGGCGTGGGCGTGCCGGTGCTGGTGGGCGTGTTCCACGTCAATCCGGCGATGATGGCCGCCATCGGCATGTTCTCGGGCTACTGCGGCACGCTCATGACGCCGATGGCCGCGAACTTCAACATGGTGCCCGCCGCGCTGCTGGAACTGCCCGACAAGAACGCGGTGATACGCGTGCAGGTGCCCACGGCGCTCGGCATCCTCGCGGCGAATATCGTACTGCTGAACGTGCTCGGGTTTTGACCCGCGTACGCATGCGCTCGCAAGAAGAGCCGGCGAAAGCCGGCTTTTCCGCATTCAGGCCGCGCGCGAGCACAAGATGCGAGCGCAAAGGCCCGGCCTGGCTCAACCCGGGTCGACGTTGAACCCACGCTGGCGCAACAGCTGGAGCACGCCTTTAGGTCCGCCCAGGTGCAACGCGCCGACGGCGACGAAGAGCGGCTTGTTGGGCGCCACGTACTGCTGCATGCGCGAAACGAAGCGCCGGTTGCGCTCGTAGACGATGCGGTTGTCGACCGACGCCGCCACCCGCGCGTCGTGCGAGAGCTTTTCGGTGCGCGCCGATTCCCATGCGGCGATCGCGTCGGCGTCGCCCACGCGCCACAGGTGCAGCAGCGTCTGCACGTCGGACACGTTTTGCGCCGGCGTCTGCGCGAGGTCCTGGGCGAGCATCTCGCGCTGCTGCGCGAGGCTCAGATTCGTAAAGGCGCGCATCTGCTCGCCGAGCGTCTCCAGGCCGACGATGCGGCGGCCCTTCCAGCGCAGGAACACGTTCTGCAACTGCGCCTCGGTGCCGAACTCGGTCTGCAGGCCGGCGCTCAGCGAATCATAGGTTTCGACCAGCAGCGAGGCGAGCCACGGCCGCATCTTGCGGATCTCGGCGAGCGCCTCGGGATTGCCGCGCATGCGCGCCTCGAGTTTCTGCCAGAGCGGATCGGGCAACAGGCCCGGCAGGCAGGGCCGTTTGCACACCCCGTATTTCGAGACGTCGTCCTGGGAAACCAGCAGATCGTCGGGGGACAGCTCGAGCGCGAGAATGGGCGACGCGGCGAGCGCCGCGAGAATCTGCGGGCGAAACGGCTGGGCGGGCGGGTAGTCGGCGGGGTCGCCCACATGGAGCGTGCCGAGCAGATAGATCGTGAGGTTGCCGCGCGTGGCGACATAGAACGGCATGCGCGCAGGCTGGGTGCGCACCGGGCCGCCAGCCGTCGTGCCCGATGCGTAGCTCGGCACGGCGGGCGCGGCGTGAAAGCCGGGAATGCCGCCGTTCGCGCCGCGTGCGGTGCCGGGCGGCATGGGCACGGCCGGATGCACACCGGGCGTGTTGGCGACGGCGCCGCCAGCGAACACCGGGCCCGAGGCGCCCGCGAGAACGCCGATCGCCAGGACCAGCGTGAGCGCCGCGCGCGCCGCAGCGCTCGACGCCTGCTTCAACGCCGCACGCAACGCCACCGCGAATGCCACACCAAAAGCCACACCGAATGTCACCCGAACAGCCGTACCCAGCCCGGCCGCCACGATAACGGCGGCAGCCGGAACGATTGAAAGAGCGGCGGAGAAAACGGTGGGAAAACCAGTGAAAAAGGCGGCACGACGGCCGCCCATCAACTGGCGGCGCGTAGCAATAAAACGACGCGCCGCCGTCGCTTCAGGCCGGCATGGGCCGCCCATCCTCTTCCCCCACCTCCTCTGCACGATGGCAGGATACCTGACGGCCGTCCACTTCGCGAAGAACAGGCACTTCCTTACGACACCGCTCGACTGCGTATGGACAACGTTGATGGAACGTGCAACCAGACGGCGGGTTGAGCGGCGAAGGCAATTCGCCCTCGAGCTTGATCTTCACGCGGCGGTCCGCTTCGAAGATCGCGGGCGTGGCCGAAAGCAGCGAGCGCGTGTACGGATGGCGCGGCCGCGAGATCACCGTGTCCTTGTCGCCCAGTTCCGCCACGCCGCCCAGGTACATCACCATCACGTCGTCGGCGATGTGCTCGACCACGGCCAGGTTGTGCGAGATGAACACGTAGCTCGTGCGGAACTGCTCCTGCAAGTCCATGAACAGATTGAGAATCTGCGCCTGGATCGAGACGTCGAGCGCGGAAACCGGCTCGTCGGCCACGACGATCTGCGGGTCGAGAATCATGGCCCGCGCGATCGCCACGCGCTGGCGCTGGCCGCCCGAGAACATGTGCGGATAGCGCTTGGCGTGCTCGGGGCGCAGGCCGACGATGCGCATCATGTGCGCGATGCGGTCCGCGCGCTCGTTCGCCGTGAGGCGCGTGTTGATGGCGAGCGGCTCGCCTAGCGTCTGCTCCACGGTCTTGCGCGGATTGAGCGAGGCGAACGGATTCTGGAACACCATCTGCACGCGGCGGCGCAGCGCGGCGATCTTCGCGGCGTTTGCGTGCGCAACGTCCTCGCCGTCGATGGTCAGCTTGCCCGCGGTGGGCGGCTCGATCATCGTGAGCTGGCGCGCGAGCGTCGATTTGCCGCAGCCGGACTCGCCCACCACGGCGAGCGTGCGCCCGCGTGTGAGCGAGAACGACACGCCGTTGAGCGCCTTCACGGTGCCCGTACCGAACATGCCGCGTTTGACGGTGTAATGCTTCTTGAGATCGTCGGCGACGAGAACCTTGTCGTCCTGATGGTCCTGACGAGCCGCGTGTTGCTGGACTGCGTTCATCGCGCGCCTCCACTGGATTGAGTCACCGCCGCGTTCAGCGGCTTGATGCAGCGCACTTGCGCATAGCCGCTTTCATCGGTCACCGCGTCGAGCGCGGGCCGCGCCTTCATGCAGTCATCCACCACATACTTGCAGCGCGGCGCGAACAGACAGCCGCTCGGCCGGTCGTCGCGGCCGGGCACCATGCCGGGCAGCGCGGCAAGCCGCATCGCCCCCTTGTTGTGTTCGGGAATCGCGGCGAGCAGCGCTTCCGTGTACGGATGATGCGGACGCGAAAAGATGTCCGGCACGCGGTTCGTCTCGATGATCTCGCCCGCGTACATCACGGCCACGCGCTGCGCGACTTCGGACACCACGGCCAGATCGTGCGAAATCAGCACGAGCGCCATGCCGCGCTCCTTCTGCAGACGCACGAGCAGTTCCATGATCTGCGCCTGGATCGTCACGTCGAGCGCCGTGGTGGGCTCGTCGGCGATCAGCAGCTTCGGGTTGCAGGCCACGGCCATGGCGATCATCACGCGCTGGTTCATGCCGCCCGACATCTGGTGCGGGAAGTTGTCGATGCGGTTCTTCGCGTCGGGAATGCCGACCTGGTCGAGCAGTTCCAGCGCGCGCGCGTTGAGCGCGGAGCCGCGCAGCCCTTCGTGCAGCTTGAGCACTTCCTTGATCTGATAGCCGATGGTGTAGCTCGGGTTCAGGCTCGTGAGCGCGTCCTGGAACACCATGGCGATGTCCTTGCCGACGATGCGGCGGCGCTCCTTGCCGGTGGCGTTTAGCAGATCGCGGCCGTCGAAGGTGATCGAATCCGCGCTCACCTTGCCGGGGGCGTCGATGAGGCCCATCAGCGCCATCATCGTCACGCTCTTGCCCGAGCCCGATTCGCCGACGATGCCGAGCACTTCGCCAGGCGCGACCGACAGATTGACGCGGTCGACGGCGGGCAGGCCGTTGAAGTTCACCGCCAGATTACGGATGGTCAAAAGTTCGTTGTTCATGTCAGTCCTCGCCGGGCCGCCCCAAGAGGACTGACGCCCCCTCGGGGGGCAACGACCGAAGGGAGTGTGGGGGTCGTTTTCATGTCAGGCCATCCGCTTGAGCTTGGGATCGAGCGCGTCGCGCAGCCCGTCGCCGAGCAGGTTGATCGCGAGGACCGAAATGAGGATGGACAGACCCGGCATCGTGACGATCCACCATGCGCTGTCGATGTAGTCGCGCGCCGAGGCGAGCATCGCGCCCCACTCCGCACGCGGCGGCTGCACGCCGAGGCCGAGGAAGCCGAGCGCGGCGGCGTCGAGAATCGCCGAGGAAAAGCCGAGTGTCGCCTGCACGATGAGCGGAGCCGTACAGTTGGGCAGCACCTGCGAGAACATCAGGCGCAGCGTGCCGGCACCTGCCACGCGCGAAGCGGTCACGTACTCCTTGTGCAGTTCGCCGAGAGCCGAACCGCGCGTGAGACGCACGTAGCCGGGCAGCGCCACGATCGCGATCGCGAGCATGGTGTTCGTGAGACCCGGACCGATGATCGCGACCACGGCCACCGCGAGCAGCAGCGAAGGCAACGCGAGCAGCACGTCCATGAGACGCATGATCGGCGTGTCGGCCCACTTCTCGAAGAACGCGGCGACGAGCCCGAGCACGATGCCCGGAATCAGTGCGAGCACGACTGAGACGCAGCCGATCCACAGCGAAAGCCGCGCGCCGTACATGAGACGCGAGAGGATGTCGCGGCCCGCTTCGTCGGTGCCGAGGATGAACTTCCAGTTGCCGCCGTCGAGCCACGCGGGCGGAATCTTCACGTAGTCGCGGTATTGCTCGATGGGGCTGTGCGGCGCGATCAGCGGCGCGAAGATCGCGATGACGATCAGCGCGAGCACGATCACGCCCGCGCCCACGGCGCCCCTGTTGCGCGAGAAGTTCGCCCAGAATTCGCGCAGCACGAGCGCGCGGCCCGAAGGCGGCGTGACGGCGCGAGGCACGGTGTTCTGAATGTCAGCCATCATGCCTCCTGGTGTTGAATGGTGTGTTGTGGGGTTCGCATTTTCATGGCTCGCTTACCTCGTATGTCGAATGCGCGGGTTGAGCACGCCGTACAGCAGATCGACGAACAGGTTCACGACGATCACGAGCGTCGCGATCATGAGAATGCCGCCTTGCACCACCGGGTAGTCGCGCCGGCTGATCGCGTCGATCAGCCATTTGCCGATGCCGGGCCAGGAGAACAGCGTTTCGGTGAGCACCGCGCCCGCGAGCAGCGTGCCGACCTGCAGGCCGATCACGGTCACCACGGGAATGAGCGCGTTGCGCAGCGCATGCACGACGATCACGCGCACGGGCGAAAGACCTTTGGCGCGCGCGGTGCGGATGTAGTCCTCGCGCAGCACTTCGAGCATGGACGAGCGCGTCATGCGCGCGACCACGGCGAGCGGAATCGTGCCGAGCACGATGGCCGGCAGGATCAGGTGACTCAGCACCGACCTGAACGCGCCTTCGTCGGTGCCGGGCAGCAGCGAGTCGATCAGCATGAAGCCGGTCACGCGCGGAATGTCGAATTCCACCGCGATGCGGCCGGACACCGGCGTCCAGCCGAGTTTCGACGAGAACACCATGATGAGGATGAGCCCCCACCAGAAGATCGGCATGGAGTAGCCGGTGAGCGCGGTGCCCATGACGCCGTGATCGACGGCAGTACCGCGCCGCAGCGCCGCGAACACGCCGGCGGGCAAGCCGATCACGAGCGCGAAAACGAGCGCGCAGATCGACAGCTCGACGGTGGCGGGAAAGCGCGCGAGAAACTCGCCCATCACGCTCGTGTTGGTGATGATCGAGGTGCCGAGATTGCCGTGCACGGCGTGCCAGACGTAGTGCACATACTGCATCGGCAGAGGCTCGTCGAGCCCCAGGCGGTGCATCGCCTCGGCGTGCATTTGCGGATCGACGCCGCGCTCGCCCATCATCACTTCGATGGGGTCGCCCGGAATCAGGTGGATGAGTGCGAACGCAAGGATGGTGATCCCGATGAACGTGGGTATGACCATGCCGATGCGGCGCAATACGAAGCGGAACATGTGGTGTTCCCCCAAAAGCTTGAAATGAAACGCAACCGGCGACAGGGGCTCGTGACCCCGGTCGCCGGACCATTTTCCGCCGGTCCTGGCTGATATGCGGACCGAGCGGAAAGTCTTACCCGATTATCCTTACTGCATGCCCACGCCGTCGAAGCGCGCGTAGCCAAGCGGCTCGATGCGCATGTCGGTCACCTTCTTGCTGACCGGCTGGTAGACGGTCGAGTGAGCGATCGGCGAGAACGGCAGTTGCTGCGCGAAGATCTGCTGCGCCTGCTGGTAGAACTTGGTGCGCTGCGCCACGTCCGAGGTCTGACGGCCCTTCTGGATCAGGTCGTCGAACGGCTTGTAGCACCACTTGCCGAAGTTGTTGCCGTTCACGGCTTCGCAGCCGAGCAGCGTGCCGAGCCAGTTGTCCGGATCGCCGTTGTCGCCCGTCCAGCCGATCAGCATCGAATCGTCTTCGCCTGCGTGAGCGCGCTTGATGTACTCGCCCCACTCATACGTCACGATCTTCGCCTTCACGCCGATCTTCGCCCAGTCGGCCTGGATCATTTCGGCCATCAAGCGTGCGTTCGGGTTGTAGGCGCGCTGCACGGGCATGGCCCACAGCGTGATCTCGAAGCCGTTGCCCTGACCCGCCTTCGCGAGCAGCGCCTTGGCCTTTTCCGGATCGTACGAATTGGCCGGCAGGTTCTTGTAGTACGACCACTGCGTCGGCGGCATCGGGTTGGTTGCGAGCTGGCCCGCGCCCTGGTACACCGAGTCGATGATCGCCTTCTTGTTGATCGCCATGTCGAGCGCGTGGCGCACGTCCGCGTTATCGAGCGGCTTGTGCGTGACGTTGTACGACAGGTAGCCCAGGTTGAAACCCGGCTGCGACGGCATCGCGATGTTCGGCTCGGCCTTCAGCGGCGCGATGTCGGCGGGACGCGGATAGCTCATCACCTGGCATTCGTCGCGCTTGATCTTCTGCACGCGCACGCTGGCGTCCGGCGTGATCGAGAAGATCAGCTTCGAGAGCTTCACAGCGCCCGGCTTCCAGTAGTCGGGGTTGCCGTCGTAGCGGATCGTCGCGTCCTTCGTGTAGCTCTTGAAGATGAACGGACCCGTGCCGACCGGGAACTGGTTGATGTCGGCGGCCTTGCCGGCCTTCATCAGTTGATCCGCGTATTCAGCCGAGAGGATCGAGGCGAATTCCATCGCCATGTTCTGGATGAACGGCGCGTTCGGCTCGTTCAGCGTGAACTTGACCGTGTACGGGTCGACCTTTTCGACCTTGGCGATCAGCTTGTCGAGGCCCATGTCGGTGAAGTACGGGAACGACACCGGGTACGCCTTGCGGAACGCATTGTTCGGATCGAGCATGCGGTCGAACGAGAACACGACGTCGTCCGCATTGAATTCGCGCGTGGGCTTGAAGAACGAGGTGGTCTGGAACTTCACGCCATGACGCAGATGGAACGTGTAGGTCTTGCCGTCCGGCGAAACGTCCCACGATTCTGCGAGACCCGGTTCGACCTTGGTGCCGCCGCGCTCGAACTCGACGAGGCGGTTGTAGACGGTGAACGTGTTCGCGGTGAAGTCGGTGCCGGTCGTGTATTGGGCCGGGTCGAAGCCAGCGGGGCTGCCTTCCGAGCAATAGACGAGCGTCTTGTTCGGAATGCTTTGCGCGGCGTGCGCGAGCGGGGCTCCAGCAATCGATGCCGCTGCGAGCGCCACGAGAGACGTCATTCGTGCAGCACGCAACAGTTTGTTTTCTTTCATGTTTCCTCCAGTTCAGTGCCGGCTTGCGCCAGCGTAGCGCGATCTTACACAGCAGGTGCCGCAGTCACAAGCAAGCCAAAAGTCCCGTCGCTTGTGGAAAACGCCGGGTTGACAGGCGTTGCGGTTGCAGCATGCTGCGGTGCAACGTAGCTTCACCCCTCTTTTTCTCTTGCCGATCAGGAACATAGCGCGCCGAAATGACGCGCGCAGCCGGGACGCGCAGCCTTGCTGATGCAAATCGCGCAATCGCGTCTCAATAAAAAACCGCGCGGCCCGGGAGTCCGGGAACCGCGCGGTTTGTTGCCGTTTGGCGGGTCGAGCGTGCGGGCCCTAGAACCCCAGCCGCTCGCAAATGGCCTTGGTGGCCGGCGCCGCGTTGAGCGTGTAGAAGTGGATGCCCGGCACGCCTGCCTCGACGAGACGGCGGCACAGGTCGGTCACCACGTCGAGCCCGAATGCGCGGATCGACTCGCGATCGTCGCCGAAGCTTTCCAGACGCTTCGCGACCCAGCGCGGCACTTCGGCGCCGCACATCTCCGAAAAGCGCATGAGCTGCGAGTAGTTCGTGATCGGCATGATGCCGGGCACGATGGGAATATCCACACCCAGTTTCTTCGCGTCGTCGACGAAGCGGAAATACGCGTCTGCGTTGAAGAAGTACTGCGTGATCGCCGAATTGGCGCCCGCTTTCACCTTTTGCGCGAACGCTTCGAGGTCGTGACGCGGCGAACGCGCCTGCGGGTGGTACTCGGGATACGCGGCCACTTCGATGTGGAACGCGTCGCCGGTTTCCTCGCGGATGAACGCGACGAGTTCCGACGCGTAGCGCAGTTCGCCCACCGCGCCCATGCCCGAGGGCAAGTCGCCGCGCAGCGCCACGATGTGGCGGATGCCGTGCGAGCGGTACTCGCCGAGAATCGCGCGCAGGCTCTCTTTCGAGGAGCCGATGCACGAGAGATGCGGCGCCGCCTCGATGCCAGCCTTCGCGATGTCGACGACGGTATCGAGCGTGCCCTGTTGCGTCGAGCCGCCCGCGCCGAACGTCACCGAGAAAAACTTCGGCTTGAGCGTGGCAAGTTCCGCCCGCGTAGCGCGCAGCTTTTCCAGGCCGTCCGGCGTCTTCGGCGGGAAGAATTCGAATGAGAGTTCGATCGGTTTCATGTTGATGAGGCCAGTGAGGCCGGGCCGCGAACGTGGGCGGCCCGGCCCGCGTCAGCCGAGGCTGCGGTTGCCGAAAATCAGCGCCGACAGCAGCCACGACACGATGCTGTACAGGATCGAGCCGAAAAATGCCGACCAGAAGCCCGACACCTCGAAGCCCTTGAGGAGCGACGCCGCCAGCCAGAAGCACAGCGCGTTCACCACGAGGATGAAGAGGCCGAGCGTGAGGATGGTCACGGGCAGCGTGAGCACGATCAGCAGCGGGCGCAGCACGGCGTTGATGAGTCCGAGCACGATCGCGACGATGAGCGCGGTGCCGAAACTGCGAATATGGATCGACGGAACGAGCCAGGTGATGATCAGGAGCGCGAGCGCGTTGATCAGCCAGGTCAGCAGCACGGTCATAAGGACTCCTTTTGCGTCGTTGCTTTTTGTATCGCCAGGTGCCGGCGGCGGATGCCGCCCGCAGTCCCCACGCGTTGCGCGCGCAGGGATTGGGGTCAGCATCCGCCTGACCGCTTAAAGCGGGCTTAAAACAGCAGCCCGCTTTGTATCGCGTTGTATCGGCTTAATAGCGATAGTGGTTCGGCTTGAACGGACCGTTCTTGTCGACGCCGATGTACGAAGCCTGGTCGTCCGACAGCACGGTCAGGTTCGCGCCGATGCGCGCGAGGTGCAGGCGTGCAACCTTTTCGTCCAGGTGCTTCGGCAGCACGTACACCTTGTTCTCGTACTTCTTGCCCTGCGTGAACAGTTCGATCTGCGCGAGCGTCTGGTTCGTGAACGAGTTCGACATCACGAACGACGGGTGGCCCGTGGCGCAACCGAGGTTCACGAGGCGGCCTTCGGCCAGCAGGATCACGCGCTTGCCGTCCGGGAAAATGATGTGGTCGACCTGCGGCTTGATGTTTTCCCACTGGTACTGGCGCGTCGACGCAACATCGATTTCCGAGTCGAAGTGGCCGATGTTGCAGACGATCGCGTTGTGGCGCATCGCCTTCAGGTGATCGTGGTTCAGCACGTGGTAGTTGCCCGTGGCCGTCACGAAGATGTCGGCCTTGTCGGCGGCGTATTCCATCGTCACGACGCGGTAGCCTTCCATCGCCGCCTGCAGCGCGCAGATCGGATCGATTTCCGTGACCCACACCGTGGCGCCGAGACCGCGCAGCGACTGCGCGCAGCCCTTGCCCACGTCGCCGTAACCGGCCACGACCGCGATCTTGCCCGCGATCATCACGTCGGTCGCGCGCTTGATGCCGTCCACGAGCGACTCGCGGCAGCCGTACAGGTTGTCGAACTTCGACTTCGTGACCGAATCGTTGACGTTGATGGCCGGGAACGGCAGACGGCCTTCCTTCTCCATCTGGTACAGGCGGTGCACGCCCGTCGTGGTTTCTTCGGTCACGCCCTGGATGTGCGAAAGGCGCTTCGAGTACCACTGCGGATCGACGTCGAGGTGCGCGGCGATCGACTTGTAGAGCGCGACTTCCTCTTCGTTCGTCGGCTTGGCGATGACCGAGCGGTCCTTTTCAGCCTTCGAGCCGAGGATCAGCAGCAACGTGGCGTCGCCGCCGTCGTCGAGGATCATGTTGGCGAACTCGCCGTTCGGCCATTCGAAGATGCGGTGCGAGAACTCCCAGTACTCGTCGAGCGATTCGCCCTTGAACGCGAACACCGGCACGCCGCCCTGCGCGATCGCGGCGGCGGCATGGTCCTGCGTCGAGAAGATGTTGCACGAGGCCCAGCGGACGTCGGCGCCGAGCGCGGTGAGCGTCTCGATCAGCACGCCCGTCTGGATCGTCATGTGCAGCGAACCGGCGATGCGCGCGCCCTTGAGCGGCTGCTGCGCCTTGTACTCTTCGCGGGTTTGCACGAGACCCGGCATTTCGGTCTCGGCGATATTGAGTTCCTTGCGGCCCCAGGCGGCAAGCGACATATCGGCGACGATGAAATCTTTGGCTTGATCTTGCGGAACTGCGGCGTTCATCACGCCCTCCTTTCTAAAAGTGACTAGAAATTAAAGACGTGAGCGCCGTTTCAGTGCGGTTGATTCAGTGGAGTCAACCGGATTGAAGCACTTTCGAGCCTGGCGGGTTACAGAAAACCCGTCGCAACGCTCCTCGAAAGCGAGCCGAGATTGTAGCAAATCGGGATGGCGTCCGCGCGTGCGCGCATTGCCCATAAAAGCGGGCGCGAACGCGCCCGCAGGACTTCAAACCGGCAAGAAACTGAGCGCCGGCGCGAGCAGCACCATCACCACGCCCGCGATCATCATCGTGAGGCTCGCCACCACGCCTTCTTCCCTGCCCAGCTCGCGCGCCTTCGCCGTGCCCACGCCGTGCGCCGCCGCGCCGAAGAGCGCGCCGCGCGCGAGGCGCGTGCGCAGCGGCACGAGGCCCAGCACCAGTTCGCCGAACAGCATGCCGCACACGCCCGTGGCGATCACAAAGAGCGCGGTGAGGTCACGCGGCGCGTGGATCTTGTCCGACACCGCGAGCGCGAACGGCGTGGAGATCGAGCGCGTCATCAGGCTGCGCTGCAGATCGGGCGACAGGTGCAGGAGCTTGGCCAGCGCGAGCGAACCGCCCACTGCCACGATGATGCCGACCGTCACACCCACGGTGAGCGAGATCCAGTGGCGCCTGAGCAGGTCGCGGTACTCGTAGATCGGCACCGCGAAGGCCACGGTGGCCGGCCCGAGCAGCCACATGAGCCAGCGCGTGTCCTGGAAGTACACGGGGTACGGAATATGGAGCACCAGCACGAACACGCCGAGCACGGCGGGCACCGCAACGAGTGGCGTGAGCCAGGGCGAGCGAAAGCGCGCATAGAGCGCCTTCGAGGCGAAATAGAGCGCAACGGTGAGGATGAAGCAGCCGGCGGCGATGAGCCGCGCCGCGTCGTCGGCGAACAGGGACGAATAAAACGTGTTCATGACGGAATCATCCTCACTCTATTCAGGACGTTGCAGCCTCAAGCCCGCGCCAGATGGCGCGAGTGCCGCGAATCGCGCACGCGGCGCAGCGCGAGGCGCCGCTCGAGCTTCGCGGCCTGTTCGACCGCAAACGCCACGGCCACCATCACCATCAGCGTGCCGCCGACCACGACGAGCGCGAGTCGCCAGCCATCGGCGCGAAAGAGGCCGCCGTACTTCACGGCTGCGACGGCAGCCGGAATGAAGAACAGCAGCATGTCGGAAAGCAGCCAGTCGGCGCCCGCCTTGACCCAGCGCGGCGTGACGCCGCCGCAAAAGAGCAGTGCGAGCAGCAGCACGAGGCCCACCACGCCACCCGGCACCGGCAGGTGCGTGAAGCGCGTGAGGGCGTCGGCGGCGTACCAGACGCCTGCGAGCAGCGCCGATTGCACGGTAATGCGGCCGATACGGCGCCCGAAGCTCGCCATGCCGCCCGCTTTACGCTCGGCGTTTTCGGAGACTTTCGCGGTCGCGTTGGAGGTAGTCATGGCAAACCCTAAGTGACACTGGAATGGAAGTCAGTATAGGGTGCAGCGCAGCATAAACATAATGACTTAGGATCATCTGCTACATTCCATATTGGAATGCACCAACTCAGCACCCGGCTGAGCGTGTTTTCTGCACATTTGTGGAGTCCCGATCGTGGAACTGCGCGCGCTTCGCTATTTCATCGAGGTGGTGCGGCAACAGAGCTTCACCGCCGCGGCCGAAAAACTGCATGTCACCCAGCCGACCATCAGCAAGATGGTGAAGGCGCTCGAAGACGAGACCGGCACCCAGCTCCTGCTGCGCGACGCGCGCCAGATGGTGCTCACCGACGCCGGGCGCATCGTCTACCAGCGCGGCCAGGACGTGCTCGCCGCGCAGGCGCAGCTCCAGGCCGAACTCGCCGATCTCGGCACCCTCGGGCGCGGCGAACTCACCATCGGCATCCCGCCGATGGGCGGCTCGCTCTTCACGCCCGCCATCGCCACGTTTCGCCAGCGCTATCCGAAGATCGAGCTGAAGCTTTTCGAGCAGGGGTCGCGTGCCATCGAAGCCGCGCTGATCTCAGGCGAGCTGGAACTGGGCGGCGTGCTGCTGCCCGTCGATCCCGCGCTGATCGACGTCCTGCCGATCTCGCACGAGGTGCTGTGGCTCGTCGCGCGGCGCGGCTCGCGCTGGGACAACAAGCTCGCCGTGCCGCTCGCGGAGCTGGCCGGCGAGCCGTTCGTGTTCTACGGCGAAAGCCTCGCGCTCAACGACGTCGTGCTGAACGCGTGCCGCACGGCCGGCTTCGTGCCGCAGGTGGTGGGACGCAGCGGCCACTGGGACCTGATGGCCGCACTCGTGCTCGCGGGCGTGGGCATTGCGCTGCTGCCTGCGCCGTACGTGCGCCGGCTCGACGCCGAGCGCTTCACCTGCCTGCCCGTGAGCGAGCCGCAGATCACCTGGGACATGGCGATCGGCTGGAAACGCAGCGGCTATCTCTCGCACGCGGCGCGCGCCTGGCTCGACGTCGCGCGCTCGGAATACGGCAAGCCCTTCACGTTTCTCGACGACTTCGTGCACCCGCCGGGGATGGAAAAGCAGCCGGGCAAGCCTGGCTGAAACCTGCGACGAGCGAGGGCGAACCCTCAGGCGTCGACGTGCTGAAGCGCCGTATCGCGCTCGCATCTCGTTTGTGCGATGAAGTCGGCCGCCCGCTCGCCGATCATCACGCAAGGCGCATTCGTGTTGCCGCCGATGAGTGTCGGCATGACCGAGGCATCGGCGATGCGCAGCCCCGTCACGCCGCGCACGCGCAACTGCGGATCGACGACGGAACGCGCGTCGCCGCCCATGCGGCAGGTCGCGACGGGGTGATAGATCGTGTCGGCATGGCGGGCGATCGTCTCGCGCAAGTGCGCGTCGCTCTGCTCGCCATGCGTGTAGAGTTCGCGGCCGCCCAGCTGCGCGAGCGCGGGCGCGTCGAGTATGCGCCGCGCGAGCCGTGCGCCCTGCACGAGCGCGTCGAGGTCGCGCGGATCGCAGAGAAAGCGCGGGTCGATCGTGGGCGCCACGCGCGCGTCGGCGCTCGCGAGCGTGACCGTGCCGCGGCTCGCCGGGCGCAGCACGCACACGTGCAGCGAATAGCCGTGGCCCCAATGCAGGCGGCGGCTGTGATCGTCGACGAGTGCCGTGCAGAAGTGCAGCTGCAGGTCGGGCCGGTCGAGTTCCGGGCGGCTCTTCAGAAAGCCGCCCGCCTCCGCCACGTTGGTCGTGAGCATGCCGCGCCGCCCCTGCAGATAGCGCACGAAGCCCGCCGTCATGCGCGCCGCGCCGCGCAGCGAGTAGCCCACGGTGTCGCTCGAACGCACGCGCTTGTTGAAGGTGAAATCGATATGGTCGATCAGGTTGCGGCCGACCTCGGGCGCGTCGTGGCGCACCGCAATGCCGAGCGCGCGCAGTTCGTCGGCGGGGCCGATGCCCGAGCACATCAGCAACTGCGGCGAGTTGAACGCGCCCGCCGCGAGGATCACCTCGGCACGCGCCCGCAGGGTCTCGATCGCACCGCCGCGCGCAAGCTCCACGCCGCTCGCGCGCGCGCCGTCGAAGCGCACGCGCAGGACCGTCGCATCGGCGATCAGATGCAGGTTCGGCCGCTCGCGCCCATACAGATACGCGCGCGCCACCGTGCAGCGTTCGCCGCCGCGCTGCGTCACCTGATAGAAGCCGACGCCCTCCTGTTCCTCGCCGTTGAAGTCGTCGTTCATACGAAAGCCCGCCTCGCGCGCGGCCTCGACGAAGCGCGCGGCCACCGGATTGCGCTCGCGCAGGTCGGCGACGCCCAACGGGCCGCCCGCGCCATGCCAGGCGCTCGCGCCGCGCTCGTTGTCCTCGGCGCGCAGAAAGTACGGCAGCACGTCGCGCCACGCCCAGCCCGTGCAGCCAAGCTGCGCCCATTCGTCGTAATCGAGCGGATGGCCGCGCGTGTAGATCATCGCGTTGATGGTGCTCGACCCGCCGAAGCCGCGGCCGCGTGGCTGGTAACCGCGCCGTCCGGCGAGTCCCGGCTGCGGCACGGTTTCATAGGCGTAGTTGTTTTTCGTGCGAAACGGGACGAGCGCGGCGACGCCGAGCGGCATGTTGACGAACGGGTTGCGCGCCGTATGCGGCCCGGCTTCGACGAGCGCGATGCTCGCCTGCGGGCAACGGTCGGCCAGCCGGCCCGCCAGCGACGCGCCACCCGAGCCGCCGCCTACGATGATGTAGTCGTATTGCATCGTCTCCGTCTCCTGCCCCATGCCTGCCTCTTGCGAGGCCCGGCGCGCTAATTGCACGCTCGTTCGTTTCGGCTTCAATGGCGCATTGTAGGAAGCGTCTGATTCTGAGGTCAGCTTTTATGTCAGAGCATCTCCTCTAAACCTGACAGCGGATCGACGCCTATGATGGAAGGCGGTTCAGCCGCCAGAGCTGAAACCCGCGAGATTCCAGCAAGCGGCAAAGGGAGCGCTGGAGCGCACAAGAATCACTCACCTCACGGACGCTTCCCATGGAGCGGCCGCTGCGCACGCCTCCCCCGTCACGAGAGCGAATACAACACGAACGGCCGCGCGTGAAGCACGTCGCACGCAGCAGCCTTGCATCGGAGACAGGCAGATGAACCCGACGGAAGTCACGCATCGCCCCGGCACGACCCACGAAGTGACGAACCAGGCGCCGCCGCTCGCCGACTACAACCTCTTCACCACCGACGCAGCGCTCGGCGAGGCCCTCGCGCGCGCTGGCGCGAACTGGCACCGCGAAACGCTAGCGCGCCATGGCGAGACCCTCGGCAAGGCGCAAACGCTCGCGCTCGCGGATCTCGCCAATCGCCATGAGCCCGAACTGCACACGCATAGCCCGCGCGGCGAGCGTATCGACGCGATCGAATTCCACCCCGCCTGGCACGAGCTGCTCACGCTGCTGCGCGAGCAGGGCCTGCACGCGCTCCCCTATTCGGACCCGCAGCCTGGCGCGATGGCCGCGCGCTGCGCAGGCTACTTCCTGCACGCGCAGCTCGAATCGGGGTCGTTGTGCCCGCTGACCATGACGTTCGCGAGCATCGCCGTGCTGCAGCGCGAACCGGCGCTGTTCGAAACGCTGCGCGCGCCGCTCTACACGCGCGAGCACGACGCGCGCGACCTGCCGCTCGCGCAGAAGCGTTCGATGATGATCGGCATGGGCATGACGGAGAAGCAAGGCGGCTCGGACGTGCGCAGCAACCGCACCGAGGCGCGCCCCGCGGGCATCGAAGCCGGCCGCGGCGCGGCGTATCTGCTCACCGGCCACAAGTGGTTTTTCTCGGCGCCGCAGTGCGACGCGCATCTCGTGCTCGCGCGCACCACGGAGCACGACGGCCTTTCGTGCTTCTACGTACCGCGCTACCGGCCGGACGGCACGAAAAACGCGGTCAATGTGCAGCGCCTGAAGAACAAGCTCGGCAACCGCTCGAACGCGAGCAGCGAAGTGGAGTTCTTCGATGCGTACGGCGTGATGATCGGCGACGAAGGCCGCGGCGTGCCGACCATCATCGAGATGGCGAACTACACGCGGCTCGACTGCGTGATCGGCAGCGCGGCGCTCATGCGCGCGGCGCTCGTGCAGGCGATCCACCACGCGCGCCTCCGCAGCGCGTTCGGCCGCGTGCTCGCCGAGCAGCCGCTCATGCAAAACGTGCTCGCCGATCTCGCGCTCGAATCGGAAGCGGCGACGGCGCTCTTCATGCGGCTTGCGCGCGCCTTCGAAGACAGCGCCGAAGCGAAACCCGGCGATACCGACGACACGTTGCTCGAAGCACGCGCCTGGCGGCGCATCGTCACGCCGGCGGCGAAGTTCTGGGTCTGCAAGCGCGCGCTCGCGTTCACGGGCGAGGCCATGGAAGTCTGGGGCGGCAACGGTTACGTCGAGGAAGGGCCGATGGCGCGCTTCTATCGCGAAGCGCCCGTCAATTCGATCTGGGAAGGCTCTGGCAACGTGATGTGCCTCGACGTGCTGCGCGCGCTGGAGCGCGAGGCCGACGCCACCCAGGCGCTCTTTCTCGCGTGGCGGCGCGACGCGCAGACTCACCCGGTTCTGAACGCCGCGCTCGACCGTCTCTCGGTGCTGCTCAATGGCGCGCCGGGCACGCGCGAGGCGAGCGCGCGGCGCATCGCACAGCAGATCGTGCTGATCGCGCAGGCCATGCTGCTGCGCGACGGTCCGCCGGAGATCGCCGAAGCGTTCATCGCCACGCGCCTCGACGAGCACGACGCCGACTGCGACCGCGTATTCGGCACGCTGCCCGCGCGCTTCGATCACGCCGCGATCATCGAGCGGGCGTTTCCGTCGCGCCCGGGGTGACCACTCAGCACGAACCGATAGCACGAACCGATTTTTCCGTTCGCCCGCGCGCCAAAGCGTGGGCGAACCCAAGAGGACCGACCATGAAGCAGGACCTGCCTGAAGACTTCGCGATCAACGCACACGACGCCCCCGACGGCCCGCGCGCCGCGCTCGACACGCTGCTCGCCGCGCAGCGCGAAGCCTTCCTGCGCGACCCGTTCCCGTCGTGGGACGCACGCGCGCGCCATCTCAGGGCGCTGCGCGACGTGCTGTTCTCGAACCGCGACGCGCTCGCCGAGGCGATGAACGCCGACTTCGGCCAGCGTTCGAAGGCGGAGGTCGCGCTCGCGGAATTCGTCGTCCTCAAGCAGGAGATCGACGCGGCGCTCAGGCACGGCGCGCGCTGGATGAAGCCGCGCCGCAGACCGGTCGGTAAATGGCTGCTGCCCGGACGCGCGAAGCTGGTGCCGCAGCCGCTTGGCGTGGCGGGGATCGTGGTGCCGTGGAACTATCCGCTGCAGCTGGCCGCGAGCCCGCTCGTGTGCGCGCTCGCGGCGGGCAACCGCGCCATGATCAAGATGTCGGAGCTGACGCCGCGCACGTCCGCGCTGTTCGCGGAGCTGATCGGCAAGACCTTCGCGCGCGACCACGTGGCGGTCGTAAACGGCGACGCGTCGGTGGGCGCCGCCTTCAGCGCGCTGCCGTTCGACCATTTGCTATTCACCGGCTCGACGCGCGTGGGGCACGAGGTCATGCGCGCGGCTGCCGCGAACCTCACGCCGGTCACGCTCGAACTGGGCGGCAAGTCGCCCGTAATCATCGGTGAAGACGCGCGCCTGAACTACGCCGTGGACAGCCTGCTGCTCGGCAAGACGCTGAACGCGGGGCAAACCTGCATCGCGCCCGACTACGTGCTGCTGCCGCGCGGCCAGGAGGAGGCGTTCATCGCTCGCGCGCGCACGCGCTTCGCGCAGCTCTATCCGGACTTCGCAAACAACCGCGACTACACGTCGATCATTTCGGCGCGCCATTTCGAGCGCCTGCAACGCCTCGCCGACGAAGCCCAGGCGAACGGCGCGCAACTGCACGCGCTCGGCACGCACGACGCGGCCACGCGGCGCTTCGCGCCCGTCATCGTGACGAACGCCGGCGCGCAGACGGCGCTCATGCAGGAGGAAATCTTCGGGCCGCTCTTGCCGCTCGTGCCCTACGACACGCTCGACGAAGCGTTGCGCTACGTGAATGCGCGCCCTCGCCCGCTCTCGCTCTATCTCTATGCCGACGACCCGCGCACGGTCGAGCGCGTGACGCACGAAACGGTGGCGGGCGGGATGTCGGTGAACGAGACGCTCATGCATATCGCCGCCGAGGGGCTGCCGTTCGGCGGCGTCGGCCCGAGCGGCATGGGCGCGTATCACGGCTACGAGGGCTTCGTCACGTTCTCGAAGATGAAGCCGGTCTTCACCCAGGCGCGGCTGAATGCGCGCGGGCTCATCGCGCCGCCCTACGGCAAGCGCGTCGGCTGGCTGATCAAGTTGATGTTGAGGGATTGAAGGGCAGCGCGGGGCGGGTGCCGGCGATCCTGCGGATGTCGCTGATATCGCGTGGGGCGCCGCCGGCTGTCGCTCCGGCGGCTTGCGTTTGCGCGGCGGCTTTGACCTTCGCGTCGTTTTCCGCTTCGAGGCGGTGCAGCCACGCCAGCAGTTCGGCCACCGCCTGATAGAGCTGCGGCGGGATCTTGGCGTCGAGGTCCACGCGCATGAGCAGCGAGACCATCTCCGGCGCTTCGTGCACGTAGAGGCCCGCTTCCTTCGCGCGTTGCACGATCATCTCCGCGACGAGGCCGTAGCCCTTCGCGACCACGCGGGGCGCGCCGTCGCCGTCGGGGGCGTCGTAGGCGAGCGCGGCGGCGCTCTTGCGGTGCGTGCGGCTCATCACAACTCCCAGTCGTGGTCGAGGCGGTGGCTCCGCTGATCGGTCGCGTCGGCGCCCGGTCGCGCGGCGGACGCCTCCGCCGCGGCGCCAGCCTGCGCGGTCTGCGTGGTGGATGCGGCGGAAGTGGTTTGTGCGGCGTAGGCGCTCGCAGCGCTCGCTGCCCTGGCCGCCTCGGCGGGACTTGCCGCGGGGCCGCTGCCGATCTCGCGGATCGAGAGCCCCGCGAGCGTGAGCCCGAGCGCTTCGAGCCGACCGCGCAGCGATTCGCTTTCTGCGGTCAGGCGCGCGGCGCCGCCCGCATTCGCCTGCACGCGCACGGCGAGCGTCGAGCCTGTGAGCGTCAGTTCCGCGTCGACGGTGCCGAGCTTCGGCAGCGCAAGCGTGAGCCGCGTGCGCCATGGGATGTCGTCGGCATCCACACCGCCTGCGCCCGAACGCGGGTCGCGGGCATCGTAGTCGTCCTGCTGGATGCTCCAGTCCACTCGCACGCCCGGCCAGGCCTCGCCGTTCCAGCGAAACTCACCGGTGGCGAGCAGATCGAGCTGCTGGCGCACGAGCGGAATCACGGCCGGATGGACCGTCGGCCCGGCGCCCTGCGCGGCGGCCTCATGCATCGCGGGCAACAGGGTGTCGGCGAGCGTCGCGCGCGCCTGGGCCTGGTTCGCGGCCGCGTCGCCGTGCAGATCGCCCAGCCCGGGAAAGGCTCGTGCCAGTGCGGCATTGAGCGCGTTTGCCGCGTTCTGGGCATTGCCCGTTTCGCCGCGCGCGGCGCCCGGCGCGTCGGCGAACGTCTCGGTCCATTGCACGTCGTCGATCTCGTCGTCGGCCGGGCTCCAGTCGAGCGGCAGTTGCGAGTGCGCGCCGAGCAGACGGTTTTGCGGCTCGTCGGCAAGGTCGGCGGGCGAGAGCTGGCCGCGCAACCATTGCGCGAGGTGGGCTTCGTAGAAGAGTCCGCTCGAGCTGACCGTCTGCGCGAGCGACGCCGCGAGCGCGGCGACCGGGCCGGCTTGCGCCGCGGCGGCGGTTTGCGCGGTTTGGGTGGTTTGTCCGGCCTGCGGGTTTTGCGAGGACGCCGTCTGCGCGGAAGCATCGGACCCGGCGTCGGCCGCCGCGGCCAGCGCTTCGCCGGCCGGACCCTGGGCCGCGAGCGCCACGTCCGCGAGCAGCGCCGCTTGTGCCGCCTGCGCCTGCTCGCCGGCGAGACCCGGCAGCGGCAACGTGGCCGCGCCGCTGGGCGCCGCGTCGGCAGCGGGGCTGGCCCAGAGCGGCGCGCGGCCCACTACGGCGGGCGTCGCTTCGCCGCCCGAGCGGATGATGGCGTCGAGCGCCAGCGCAACCGCCGAAAGGACGGTCTCGGTCGAGTCCTGCGTACTGCTGGTGTTGGTGGCGGTGTCGGCGAGTGCGGCAGTGCCCGTTGCGAGCGCGGAGACGCCCGTCTGCGCCGCGCCGGAGGCGCTCTGCGGCCCGACCGGCGTGAGCGCCGCAATGCGGCTCGCGAGGAGCGCGGCGGCTCCGGTGTCGATTCCGTTCATGGTGTTCCGGATCTGCGCACGGCGCTGATCTGCCGGTTCATGGGGCGTTGCGCGCCGTTGCCTCGCGAGGCACCACGCGCCGCGCTAGCGGGCGCCGTAGATTTCCTGCAAGACCCGCGCGGGCTGCACGGTGCCGTAAAAGAGCGCCGAAAGCCGTGCCATGCAAGGGCTTGCGAGATCGCGAATGGCGGCGTCGTCGGCGAGGATCTGGCGGATCAGCTCGTACTTGCGAGCCCGTTCGGTAACCGTGAGCCGCACCGCGGCTTCGGCGTCCTTCAAGGCATCGACGAGGATCCGGTACTCCTCCTGCAAGCCGATCAGATCGTTCCAGTGCGCATCGCGCGCCGCATGGAGCATCTGCTCCGACACGGCCGCTATCGCTTCGTAGCGGGCGAAGTAGTCTGCTTTTGAACTCATCTCATCAATGAGCCGGACGCTGACGCGGATGCCTGTTCGGCCATCCTCGCCACTTCCGGCGCTATCCCCAACCAGGCTTCTTCGAGCGTAGCCAGCAGTCGATCGACCTCGACCAGCATGGTCTCGCTCTGTTTAATATTGGCTTCCAGCAGGCGCTTCGTCATATAGCTGTACAGCGCATTCAGGCGTTGAGCGATCTCGCCGCCCGCCTCGACGTTCAACGCGAGCTGAAGTCCGCTCTCGATAATCCGGATCGCCTTGGCGATCGCCTCGCAACGCGGCCCGACGTTGCCGGCCTGCAAATGCATACGTGCCTGCGCAATGGCCTGGCGCGCTCCCTGGTACAGGAGAACGATCAGCTTGTGCGGGCTCGCACCCATGACCCCCGTTTCGACGCCCACGCGTGCATAGGCGTTAGCTCCAGATTGGGCAGGGGAAAACATCGGCGCTTCTCCTTGATACGTTTGGCTTGAATGCGGTCGTCCGACGCGCTGTGCAAGCACGAGCGACGGACTCTTCTAGCCGGGTTATCGGAACGTAGGGGGAGAAGCTTTAGCGCGTTGCGCGGGCAAAGGCTTCGGGCACCGTCACACCTGAATCTGCATGATGTCGGTGTAGGCGGCCACGAGCTTGTTGCGCACCTGCAAGCCGAACTGGAAGCCGATGTTGGCTTTCTGCATGTCGACCATCACGTCGTTGAGCGACACGTTGTTCGCGCCCAGTTCGAACGCCTGCGACTCGCCAACAGCCTTCTGCTGGGCGTCGCTGATCTGGTCGAGCGACGACTTGAGCGCCGCCGCGAACCCGCCGGCCGTGGCCGCGCCCGATTTTTCGTCGGCTGCGGTGGGGCCGCCGGCCGCCTGGGTCGCCATCGACTGCATTTGCGCCAAGGCGGACGTGAGCGGGGATACTGGCACGGTCATGTTTGCTCCACGAAAAGGGGACGGCAGGGTATTCCGGGGACGAGCCCCAATGCCGGAGTTTCAGCGATTGCGCCGCAATCTTCAGCGATTGCACAGCGATCCTGCGGGCCCGGCCGAGACGGCGCACCGACAGAGGCCGAATCTGGAGGAGAGCATAGCAGCGGGTCCGTTTCGGCAGCCCCGAAACTAGGGGGAAAACCCGGCTCTATTCGCGCAATCGGCTTGCCAGTGGCCCCGGATAATGCGTCTCGTGAAAGTCTCCGCCATGCAAGGCGAGACCTGGAAGCCTCCGGAGATACCCGTCGCATGGATTCGACTGCCAATTCTTTGATCAACCCCGACGCCCGCATGGGCCTCGCCACCTCTGGCGCGGGCGCCGCGCCCGGCGCTGGCGCGGGCGCAGGCCTGGGCGGCGCGGATGACCTCGGCGGCGGTTTCGCGCAACGCCTCGGCTCGCTCTCGTCGTTGCGCAACGTGCGCGGCAACCCGCGCGCGCCGCTCATATTTGCCGTGGCGGTGCTCGTGGCCGTGGTCGCGGGTCTCGTGCTGTGGTCGCGCGCGCCCGACTACAAGGTGCTGTACAGCAACCTGTCGGACCGCGACGGCGGCGCCATCATTACTGCGCTCCAGGCCGCAAACGTTCCCTACAAATTCTCGGACGCCGGCGGCGCCATTCTGGTGCCCGCCGAGCAGGTCAACGAAATGCGCCTGCGCCTCGCCTCCCAGGGCCTGCCGAAGAACGGTTCGGTCGGCTTCGAGCTGATGGACAACCAGAAGTTCGGCATCAGCCAGTTCGCCGAGCAGGTGAACTACCAGCGCGCGCTCGAAGGCGAGCTCGAACAAACGATTCAGTCGATCGCGAGCGTGAAGTCGGCGCGCGTGCATCTGGCCATTCCGAAGCCCTCGGTGTTCGTGCGCGAGCGCGAAGCGCCCTCCGCCTCGGTGCTCGTGAACCTGTATCCGGGCCGCATCCTCGACGACGGCCAGGTCGCCGCGATCACGCACATGGTGGCTTCGGCCGTGCCGGACCTGCCGGTGCGCAACGTGACGGTGGTCGACCAGGACGGCAACCTGCTCACGCAGAGCGCCACGGGCGTAGGCCTCGATGCCTCGCAGCTCAAGTACGTGCGCCAGGTCGAGCACGACACGCAGGCGCGCATCGATGCGATCCTCGCGCCCCTGTTCGGCGCCGGCAACGCACGCTCGCAGGTGAGCGCCGACCTCGACTTCTCGAAGCTCGAGCAGACCTCCGAGGCCTACGGTCCGAACGCCAATCCGCAGGCCGCCGCCATCCGCAGCCAGCAGCAGAACATTTCGACGGAAATGCAGCAAAGCGGCGCGGGCGGCGTGCCCGGCGCGCTCACGAACCAGCCGCCGCAGCCGGCTTCGGCGCCCATCAGCGCGCCGGCGGGTGCCAACGGCGCGTCGGCTCCGGTGCCGGTCTCCGATCATCGCGACACCACCACGAACTACGAGCTCGACAAGACCGTGCGCCACTATCAACAAGCGCCGGGCGACGTGAAGCGCCTGTCGGTCGCCGTGATCGTGAACTATCAGCCGAAGATGGACGCCAAGGGCCACGCCACCATGCAGCCGCTCGACGCGCAGAAGCTCGCGCAGGTCGAGCAGCTCGTGAAGGACGCCATGGGCTACGACGCCAAGCGCGGCGACTCGGTGAACGTGGTGAACGCCGCGTTCCAGACCGAAGTGGACCCGAACGCGAACCTGCCGTGGTGGCGTCAACCGGACATCCTCGCCCTTGCCAAGCAGATTGCGACGTGGCTCGGCATTGGCGCGGTGGCTCTCTTCCTCTATTTCGTGATGGTGAAGCCGGCGCTGCGCCGCGCGTTCCCGCCGCCCGAGCCGGTTGCGCCCGCGCTGCCCGGCATGGGCGACGGCGAGCCGCTGATGCTCGACGGTCTCCCCGAAGCGGTGCGCATCGGCGGCACCGGCGCGGAAGGCGAAGACAGCGCGGAAAGCGAAGCCGCCCTGCTCGCCTTCGAAAACGAGAAGAACAAGTTCGAACGCAACCTGGAATACGCGCGCAACATCGCGCGCCAGGATCCGAAGATCGTCGCAACCGTCGTGAAAAGCTGGGTGAACGATGAACGCTGAAGGCGCAACCAAGAGCGCGCTGCTGCTCATGTCGATCGGCGAGCAAGAGGCCTCCGAGGTCTTCAAGTTCCTCGGTCCGCGCGAAGTGCAGAAAATCGGCGCCGCCATGGCGGCGCTCAGGAACGTCAAGCGCGAAGAGATCGAAGTCGTGCTGCAGGAATTCGTCAAGGAAGCCGAGCAGCACACCGCCTTCTCGCTCGACTCGAACGACTACATCCGCAACGTGCTCAACAAGGCGCTGGGCGAGGACAAGGCCGGCGCGATCATCGACCGCATTCTGCAAGGCGGCGACACGAGCGGCATCGAAGGCCTCAAGTGGATGGACTCGGGGTCGGTGGCCGAACTCATCAAGAACGAGCACCCGCAGATCATCGCGACGATCCTCGTGCACCTCGACCGCGACCAGGCATCGGAAATCGCTTCGTGCTTCACCGAGCGCCTGCGCAACGACGTGCTGCTGCGTATCGCGACGCTCGACGGCATCCAGCCGCAGGCGCTGCGCGAACTCGACGACGTGCTCACGAACCTCCTCTCGGGCAGCGACAACCTCAAGCGCAGCCCGATGGGCGGCATCCGCACGGCGGCCGAAATCCTCAACTTCATGACGAGCCAGCACGAAGAAGGGGTGATCGAGAACGTCCGCCAGTACGACGCGGAACTCGCACAGAAGATCATCGATCAGATGTTCGTGTTCGAGAACCTGCTCGACCTCGAGGACCGCGCGATCCAGCTGCTGCTCAAGGAAGTCGAGTCGGAGTCGCTCATCATTTCGCTCAAGGGTGCGCCGCCCGCGCTGCGCACCAAGTTCCTCTCGAACATGTCGCAGCGTGCGGCCGAACTGCTCGCCGAAGACCTCGACGCGCGCGGTCCGGTGCGCGTGTCGGAAGTCGAGGCACAGCAGCGCCGCATCCTGCAGATCGTGCGCAACCTCGCCGAGAGCGGCCAGATCGTTCTAGGCGGCAAGGCAGAAGACGCTTATGTCTGACACGAGCTCCGCGAACAGCCATCGCTCGGCGTACCAGCGCTGGGAGATGGCCTCGTTCGACCCGCCGCCTCCCCCGCCGCCGCCGCCCACGCCCGACGAAACCGCGGCGTTCGAGGCCCAGCTCCATGCGCTGCGCGACGCGGCCCACCAGGAAGGGCTGCGCTCCGGGCACGTGGCGGGCCAGGCGCTCGGCTATCAGGCCGGGCACGAACAGGGCCGCCAGCAGGGCTTCGAGCAGGGCCAGGCCGAAGCGCGCGCACAAGCTGCACAGCTCGCGGCGCTCGCCAGCCGCTTTAGCGACGCGCTCGAAACGGCGCAGGCCGGCGTGGCCGAGACGCTCGTGGAACTCGCGCTCGACATCGCGCAGCAGGTCGTGCGCCAGCACGTCCAGCACGACCCGACGGCGCTCGTCGCGGTCGCGCGCGAAGTGCTCGTGGCCGAGCCGCAGCTCGCCGGTTCCCCGCAGCTCGTGGTGAGCCCCGCCGATCTGCCGATCGTCGAGGCTTATCTGCTGGACGACCTTCAGACGCGCGGCTGGAGCGTGCGCACCGACCCGACCATCGAGCGCGGCGGCTGCCGCGCGCAGGCCGCGACGGGCGAAACCGACGCCAGCATCCGCACGCGCTGGGAGCGCGTCACGGCCGCGCTCGGCAAGGCACGGCCATGGTGAACCACCCGCAACCGCCGAGCCATCAGACCATCCACACGGGCGGTCTCACGCCGCTCGAGCAGGAACTCGCGCTCGCCTCGTTCGGCCCGCTCGCGAGCGACCCGGCACAGCTTGGCGCGTTGCTCGTGGGCGACCTCGACATTCCGGGCATTCCGGCCAAACGCGAGGCACGCGAGCAAGGCGCCATCGATGCGATCGACGCCGCGCTCGCCGCGGACGCCGCCGATGCGCCGCCAGGCATGACGGATCACGGCGCGCCGGTCGTGGCGGCCGAAACCCCGAGCGCACCCTACGTACCGCCGGCGAACTACGACCCGGCCAACCCGTTCCTGACCTCGTGGAACGCGCAACTTCGCGGCGTGCGCGAGCGCAACGCGCTCGCCCTGCCGCTGCGCGGCTGCGGGCGCCTCACGCGCGCGGCGGGCCTCGTGCTCGAAGCCGTGGGGTTGCGCCTCTCCGTGGGCGCCGAGGTGATGATCGAGCTGCCGCCGGGCAGCTCGCTGCCGATGGCCGAAGCGGAAGTGGTCGGCTTCGGCGGCGACAAGCTCTTTCTGATGCCGACGACCGAAGTCGCGGGCCTGTTGCCCGGCGCGCGCGTCTGGCCGCTGGAAACCGCGCCGATCGCCGACCCGAAGGCCGGTGCGAAACGCCTGCCGGTGGGCTGGGGCATGCTCGGCCGCGTGGTCGATGCCTCGGGCCGCCCGCTCGACGGCCTGGGCCCCTTGAACACCGAGGCCGATGCGCCGCTCACCTCGCCCGTCATCAATCCGCTGAACCGCGAGCCGATCCACAAGGTGCTCGACGTGGGCGTGCGCGCGATCAACTCGCTGCTCACGGTCGGGCGCGGCCAGCGCATGGGCCTCTTCGCGGGCTCGGGCGTCGGTAAATCGGTGCTGCTCGGCACGATGGCGCGCGCAACCAGCGCGGAAGTCATCGTGATCGGCCTGATCGGCGAGCGGGGCCGCGAAGTGAAGGAATTCATCGAGCAGATCCTGGGCGAGGATGGGCTCGCGCGCTCGGTCGTCGTGGCCGCGCCGGCCGACGTTTCGCCGCTCCTGCGCTTGCAGGCCGCCGCGTACACGACGTCGCTGGCCGAATATTTTCGCGACCAGGGCAAGCACGTGCTGCTGCTCATGGACTCGCTCACGCGTTACGCGATGGCCCAGCGCGAGATCGCGCTCGCCATCGGCGAGCCGCCCGCGACCAAGGGCTATCCGCCTTCGGTGTTCGCCAAGCTGCCGGCGCTCGTCGAGCGCACCGGCAACGGCCCCGAGGGCGGCGGCTCGATCACGGCGTTCTACACCGTGCTCACCGAAGGCGACGATCAGCAGGACCCGATCGCCGACTCGGCGCGCGCGATTCTCGACGGCCATATCGTGCTCTCGCGCGCGCTCGCCGAAGCGGGGCATTATCCCGCCATCGACATCGAGGCCTCGATCAGCCGCGCGATGACCGCGCTGATCGACGACCAGCATCTGAACCAGACGCGCGCGCTCAAACAGATGCTTTCGCGCTATCAGCGCAACCGCGACCTCATCAACGTGGGTGCGTACGTAAGCGGGCGCGACGCCGTGCTCGACCGCGCGATCGCGCTGTATCCGCGCATCGAGGCCTTTCTTCAGCAGGGTTTTCGCGAAACCGCGAACTATGATCAGAGCGTCGAGATGCTCGGCCAGCTGATTGGAGCCAGGACATGACGAAACAAACCGCGCTGCAAACCTTGATCGGCCTCGCGCAAGACGACGTCGACGCCGCCACGCAGAAGCTCGGGCGCGTGCAGCGCGAGCGCGTCGAGGTCGAAAAGCAGCTCCAGGCGCTCATCACCTACCGTGACGAGTACCACACGCGTTTCACCGAATCGGCGCGCAGCGGCATGGCTGCAGGCAACGTGCGCAACTTCCAGGCGTTCATCGACACGCTCGACGCGGCGATCGAACAGCAGCGGCGCCTGCTCGAGCAGGCCACCGCGCGCGTGGAGGCCGCCAAGCCCGAGTGGCAGCGCAGCAAGCAGAAGCTCGGCTCGTACGAGGTGCTGCAAACCCGCCATGACGATGTGCAGGCCCGCAAGGACGCCCGCCGCGAACAGCGCGACGCCGACGAGCACGCCGCCCGCGTGCTGCGTATGCGCACGTCGCAACATCCGTAACACGTTTTCGAGGCCGCCAGTATGTCGCTCCTCTCTTCCCTTTCTTCGCTGTTCGGCGCCGCCACGGACGCCGTGACGGGCAATTCCACCTCGAACGCCGTGTCGAACACGGCAGCGAACTCCATTAGCCAGGCCGATGCCGCCAGCCAGGGTTTTGCGCAGACGCTGCAGCAGCAGATGAACGCGCAAAGCGCGCAGGCGAACCAGAACGCCCAGGCGGCGCAAAGCGCGCAGTCGAATGCGTCGGCGCAGTCCAATTCGAACACGTCGAGCAGCAGCGCCTCGCAAAGCAGCAGCAGCAACAGCAGTGCTTCGCAGACGCCCAGCTCGAGCTCGAGCCAGGCCTCGCAGGGCACCTCGAGCGCCGATCGCCGCGCCGCCGCCGCGCGCACCCAGCAAAAGCAGGCCACTGACGCAGGCGCGCAGGCCGCCGCGGCTCAAGCCCAGCAGGCGCAGCAAGCGCAGCAGGGCCAGCAGACCCAGGACAGCACGAGCACCGACGCGAACGCCGACGGCAGCCAGGCGAGCAGCGACAGCACGCTCGCCGGCGTCGCCTCCGCGGCGGCAGCAGCGGCCGCCACGGCAGCCACAGCAGTTGCCGGCGCGGCAGGCGACGGCACGGCCACGGGCAGCGCCGCGAGCAGCGCCTCGACGTCTGTGCACGACGCCCTGCAAGCCGCGCTCGCGCAACTGCGCGGCGGCGCGGCTACGCTCGCCACGCATGCGGTGAGCACGGCCGGATCGGCTGCGAATGGCGCAACCACGGCCAGCACGGGCTCGGGTTCGAACATCGTCAGCAGCTTCGCCTCGCATTTGAGCGCGACCGCCCAGAGCAAGGCGTTCAGCACGGCCGCAAGCAGCGGCGCGAGCGCCGACGCGGCCAAGGGCGCCACGACGGCCGCGACCGACGCCGCGAAGGCCGCCACCGACGCGCTCACGGCAGCGGCACAGCAGCAGGCAGGCGCCGCCACGCAGACCGACGCCACGGCGAGCACCGCGACGACCGACGCGCTCGCCGCGACCCAGGCCGCAGCGGTCGCCGCCGCGACGGCCGCGCAGGCTCAGGCCGCCCAGGCGGCCAGCGCAAGCGCGAATCCGGCGGCGGCGGCCGCCTCCGCGTCGATCGCGCCGCAGGTCGGCACGAACGACTGGGAAGACGCGCTCAGCCAGAAGGTCGTGTTCCTCTCGAACGCACACCAGCAGTCGGCGGAACTCACGCTCAATCCGAAGGATCTCGGTCCGCTCCAGGTCGTGCTGCAGGTCTCGGACACCCACGCGCACGCCCTCTTCGTCTCGCAGCACCAGCAGGTGCGCGAGGCCGTCGAGGCGGCCCTGCCGAAGCTGCGCGAGGCCATGGAGCAAAACGGCATCGGCCTTGGCAGCGCGAGCGTGAGCGACGGCTTCTCGCGCCAGATGAACCAGCAGGCGCAGCAGGACGGCAGCGGTTCGGGCCGCTCCGGCCGTTCCGGCTCCGGCTCGGGCAGCACGCTCGCCGCAACGGATGCCGTGGACGAGACGAGCAGCGCCGCGAGCGTCACGCAGCGCTCCGTCGGCCTGATCGACACCTTCGCCTGACACCTTTCTGACACCCTGCCTTACGCAGCCGCGCCCAGCGGCTGCGCGCCCTGACCTCTCGTCCTTGCGCGCCCGGCTTGCCGCGGCGCGCAACAAAACCACGAGATAGCCGGAATTCCCCCGTCTATTCCTCCCATCGCTGAAAGGCAAAAGCCGGAACAATGCAGCATGCCCGGACTGACCACCAGGTCGGTGCCCCGGACCCTTGCAAGCATCCAGGCTGACTTTCGACATGGCGACCACCACCGCATCCCAGCAAGCCGCGCCCCAGGGCGCGAAACCCGGACCGATGAAGCGCATTATCGTCATCGCGCTCATTGCGATCCTCGCCGCCGCCGCGGCGGGCGGCGCGACGTGGTTCTTCATGTCGCGCCACACGGCGAGCGCGCCGGTCACGCCGACCGCCGCGCCGCCGGCAATGCCCGTGTACTACGCGCTCGAGCCGATGACCGTCAATCTGCAGGCCGACGACGGCGAGTCGCACTACCTGCGCATCGGCCTCACGCTCAAGCTCGACAACCAGGCCACCCAGGACGCGCTCGTCGCGCGCATGCCCGAGATCCGCAGCCGCCTGTTGCTCGCGCTCTCGAACAAGCATCCGTCCGACCTCGCACCGCTCGACGGCAAGCGTGCGCTCGCCACGGAACTCGCCGTGCTGATCTCGCAGCCTGCCGGCGCGAACGAGAAGCCGATGCACGTCGACGACGTGCTGTTCACCGAATTCGTCGTCCAGTGAGCGTGACTGACATGATTCCCGCGATGGAGGGCCAGTCATCATGACGATGGGTCACGACGAGTTCATGTCCCAGGAGGAGGTCGATGCCCTCCTCAAAGGCGTCACCGGCGAAGTCGATTCCGATTCGAGCGGCTCGGAGAAGCAGGGCGTACGGCCCTACAACATCGCGACGCAGGAACGTATCGTTCGCGGCCGGATGCCCGGCCTCGAAATCATCAACGAGCGCTTTGCGCGCCTGTTGCGCGTCGGCATCTTCAATTTCATGCGCCGCACCGCCGAAATCTCGGTCGGTCCGGTGCGCGTGCAGAAGTACAGCGAGTTCACCCGCAACCTGCCGATCCCGACGAACCTGAACCTCGTGCACGTGAAGCCGCTGCGCGGCACGTCGCTGTTCGTGTTCGACCCGAACCTCGTGTTCTTCGTCGTGGACAACCTGTTCGGCGGCGACGGCCGTTTTCACACGCGAGTGGAAGGCCGCGACTTCACGCAGACCGAACAGCGCATCATCGGCAAGCTGCTCAATCTCGTGTTCGACCACTACACGACCGCGTGGAAAAGCGTGCGGCCGCTCCAGTTCGAATACGTGCGTTCTGAAATGCATACGCAGTTCGCAAACGTTGCCACGCCCAACGAGATCGTGATCGTCACGCAGTTCTCGATCGAATTCGGGCCGACGGGCGGCACGCTGCACATCTGCATGCCGTACTCGATGATCGAGCCGATCCGCGACGTGCTCGCCTCGCCGCTGCAAGGCGAAGTGCTCGACGTGGATCGCCGCTGGGTGCGCGTGCTCTCGAAGCAGGTGCAGGCCGCCGAAGTCGAGCTCACGGCCGACCTCGCGCAGGTGCCCGTGACGTTCGAGCAGATCCTGAACATGAAGAAGGGCGACGTGCTGCCCATGAACATCGCAGAGCACATCACCGCCAAGGTGGACGGCGTGCCCGTGATGGAGTGCGGCTACGGAATTTTCAATGGTCAATACGCGTTGCGGGTCCAGAAGATGATCAGCGCAGCCGACACGATGAAGGAAGGTGGATATGAGTGACATCAACGGCACGAGCGCAGACGAGCCGGTGCTCGACCCGGGTTTCGAGGCTGCGGCGCCGGAAGCGGGCAGCGACTCGATGGACGACTGGGCGAGCGCGCTTGCCGAGCAGAACAGCAACGAAGCGCCCGCCGCGCAACCGGCGGCCGTGTTCCAGCCGCTTTCGAAGGTCGATTCGACCAGGACGGCCAACGACATCGACATGATTCTGGACATTCCCGTCCAGATGACCGTGGAGCTGGGCCGCACCAAGATCGCCATCCGCAACCTGCTGCAACTCGCGCAGGGCTCGGTCGTGGAACTCGACGGCATGGCCGGCGAGCCGATGGACGTGCTCGTGAACGGCTGCCTCATCGCCCAGGGCGAAGTGGTGGTCGTGAACGACAAGTTCGGCATTCGTCTCACCGACATCATCACGCCGTCCGAGCGGATCCGGAAGCTGAACCGATGAAACCCCAGGCTGTTCCCGGCGCCAACGCGCGACGCACGCAGAAGTCCCGCGGCGCGCGCGTGCTGCGATTCTCGTGGCGCCTCGCTGTACACCTTTCGCTCGCCGGCGCGGCCGTCTTCGCGGTCATGAGCGCGCGAGCCGCCGACCTTCAGGCGCTCAACGAAGCCACGCGCGCGGCATCGGCTGCTTCGGGCGCCTCCGCCGTGATCGCCGGCAGCGCGGTCCCCGCGCTCGGGTTCGGCGCGGTGGTGCAGACGGTGCTGGGTCTGGCGCTCGTGATTGCCGTGGTATTCGGCTGCGCCTGGCTCGCGCGGCGTCTCGGCCTCCAGGGCGGCCCGAAGAACGCGCTCGTGAAGACCGTGGGCGGCGCATCGCTCGGCGGCAAGGAGCGCGTGGCCGTCGTCGAGATCGGCGATACCTGGCTCGTGCTGGGCGCCGCGCCCGGCAACGTGCGCCTGCTCCACACGCTGCCCGCGGGTGAGCTTCCCGCAGGCGTCGCAGCGGCCGCTCCCAACGCCCCTGCCCTCTCGGGCACCTTCGCACAGCGCTTTCGTGACGCGCTGAAAAGCGAGGCGAACAAACGCATCAACGCGCGTTTCATGCGTCACGACGGCGGAGCGCAGTAAATGCACGGCAGTTCCCTTCATGCGCCGGGCGCAGGCGGCGATGTCCGCGCGCGCGCGGCTACCCTCGCGAAGATCGCCAGAACGGCGCTTCCGTTCGCGCTGATGCTCGGCGCGGGCGCCTTCGCCCTCGCGCTGCCGCACCTGGCGCACGCGCAGAGCGCGGGCGGCCCGCAAGGCCTCCCCGCCTTCAACACGAGCCCCGGCCCCAACGGCGGAACGACGTACTCGCTGAGCGTGCAGACGATGCTGCTGCTCACGATGCTGTCGTTCCTGCCGGCGATGGTGCTGATGATGACGAGCTTCACGCGCATCATCATCGTGCTCTCGCTGCTGCGCCAGGCGCTCGGCACGACGACCACGCCGCCCAACCAGGTGCTCGTGGGCCTGGCGCTCTTTCTCACGCTGTTCGTGATGTCGCCGGTGCTCGACAAGGCCTACAACGACGGCTACAAGCCGTTCTCGGCCGGCACGATTTCGATGGACGACGCCGTGGCGCGGGGTGTCGCGCCCTTCAAGACCTTCATGCTGCGCCAGACCCGCGAGTCCGACCTCGCGCTCTTCGCGCGCATCTCGCACGCGGCGCCCATGCAGGGACCCGAGGACGTGCCGCTCACGCTGCTCGTGCCCTCGTTCGTCACGAGCGAGCTGAAGACGGGCTTCCAGATCGGCTTCACGATCTTCATCCCGTTTCTCATCATCGACCTGGTGGTGGCGAGCGTGCTGATGTCGATGGGTATGATGATGGTGTCGCCCGCGACGATTTCGCTGCCGTTCAAACTGATGCTGTTCGTGCTGGTGGACGGCTGGCAACTGCTGATCGGCTCGCTCGCGCAGAGCTTTACCTGAGGACACAGACATGACGCCCGAAATGGTCATGACGCTCTCTCACGAGGCGATGTATGTGGCGCTCCTGCTTGCTGCGCCGCTCCTGCTCGTCGCGCTCGTGGTGGGCCTGGTGGTTAGCCTTTTCCAGGCGGCCACGCAGATCAACGAATCCACGCTCGCATTCATCCCGAAGCTGGTCGCCATCGCGGTCACGCTCGTGATCGCCGGCCCGTGGATGCTCACGACGATGCTCGACTACATGCACCGCATCTTCACGAGCATTCCGCAGCTCGCGGGCTAAGCGCAGCCCCGGCCGCCCCTCTGCGCTTTCGGCGCTCGTCTTCCGGCACACGATGTTTACGGTCACCTACGCGCAGCTCAACGCCTGGCTCACGGCCTTCCTCTGGCCGTTCACGCGCATTCTGGCGCTCGTGGCGGTCGCGCCGTTGGTGGGCAACCGCTCCGTGCCGACGCGCGTGAAGATCGGCCTCGCGGGCTTCATCACGCTGATCGTCGCGCCTACGCTCGGCGCCATGCCGCAAGTCACGGTGTTTTCCGCCGAGGGCGTGTGGATCCTCGTCAACCAGTTCCTGATCGGCGTTGCGCTCGGCTTCACGATGCAGCTCGTGTTCGCGGTCGTCACCGCGGCGGGCGACATGATGAGCCTCGGCATGGGTCTGGGCTTCGCGAGCTTCTTCGACCCGCAGGCCAACACCAGTTCGCCCGCGCTCTCCTCCTGGCTGAACATGATGGCGATGCTGGCCTTCCTCGTGTTCGACGGCCATCTGCAGATGATCGCGGCGCTCGTCGCCACGTTCCAGACGCTGCCCGTTACGGCGAGCGTGCTCGGCGCCTCGGGCTGGCAGCTGATCGCCAGCTATGGCGCGACGATCCTCACCTCGGGCCTGCTGCTTTCGCTGCCGGTGGTGGTCGCGCTTCTCATCACCAATCTGTCGCTCGGCATTCTGAACCGCGCGGCCCCGCAAATCGGTATCTTCCAGATCGGCTTCGCGCTCACGATGCTCGTGGGCCTGCTGCTCATTCAGCTGATGATGCCGAACCTGATTCCCTACTTCGCGCGCCTGTTCGACAGCGGTATCGACCAGATGGGCCGCGTGGCCGGCGCGCTGCGGCCGCACGGTTGAAACGCGCTTCGCACGACGCGCGCGCAGCGCAATAAAAAAGCGGATCGGAGTCCGCTTTTTTTTCGACCGCTCAATGCCTCACGATCAAGGATTGATGTACTGGAACAGCGAGAGATTTTGCGTTGCCGCGAAGCTCTTTTGCGAAGCCGTGAGCGCGTTCGACAGCTGCTCGAACTGGCTGATCGCGGCCACCGTGTCGGTGCTCATGAGGTCGGAGAGGTTCGACGTGACCTGCAGCGAGTTGGTCGACGTGACCGTTTGCAGCGCCTTCACTTCCTGCTCGCGGCCGCCCACGGAAGCCTGCACCGTGATCACGTTCGACAGCGAGTTGCCGATCTGCGTGAGGCCCGTGTTCAGCGCGTTGTTGAGGTTCGCGACCGCGGCGGTGGAGCCGCTCGTGGGCGTGTTCAGCGCAGCGATGATGCTGTCGATGCTCGCGAACACGTCCGTGTTCTGCGACGCCGTCGCCGGCGTGACCGAGAACGAGTCGCCCGCACTGGGCGTACCCGACATCGTCACGCTCATGCCCGAGCCGAGCGAGATTGGATTGCCTTCGGTGTAATTGGCCGGCGTCGTGGTCGTCGCCGGGCTGACGCTGTTGTCGGTCACCGTGTAGGTGAGCGCGCCCGTGGTCGCGTCGGTGGCGAACGCGATCGAGTAGTGGTCGTTGTTGGTCGCCTGGGTCGGGTCCGTCACCGTCACGCCGCTGATCACGCCCGTGCCCTTGTTCGACGAACTGCCCGAGGCCACGTTGGCCGAACCCACGGCCTGCACGCTCTGGAACACCGTCGTGCCCGTGTCGCCGACCGCGATGTTGCGCGTGCCGGCCACCTGCATCACGCGCTGGCCCGCGTCGCCGTTGTAAGTCACGCCGCCGCCCGACTTGTTCGAAAACACCTGCGAGGTGCTCTGGAAGCCCGAGAAGATGTAGTTGCCCGCGCCGTCCGTGGTATTGGCGAGCGTGAGCAGCTGGTTGCGGTCGCCTTGCATCTGCTGGGCGATCGCCTGGCGCGCCTGGTCCGTGAGCGAGCCGTTCTGCGCTTCGATGATGAGCGAGTGAATGCTCTGCATCGTGCTCGTCACGCTCGAGAGCGTCGTGTCCTCGAGCTGCAGCGCAGTGAGCGCCGTGGTCTGGTTCGACGTGTACTGCGTGAGCGTCGCGCTCGTGGCGGAAAGCGTCACGGCCTGCGCGGCGCCGAGCGGATTGTCGCCCGGGTTCGAAATCGCCACGCCGGTCGAGATCTGCTGCTGGACCTGAAGGAGCTGAGACTGCTGGTTCTCCATCGTCGACAGACTGGAGGAAAAAATCTGGGAAGTCGCGATACGCATGGGTCAGCGCCTCACTGGAAAATGCCGAGCAGGGTCTGGAACAGCGATGCCGCCGTCTGGATCACCTTGCTGTTGGCCTGATAGAGCTGTTGATACTGCAGCAGGTTCGCCGCTTCCTCGTCAAGGTTCACGCCCTGCACCGACTGCTGCTGCGAGGTGAGCTGCGTCACGAGCGACTGCTGCGACGTGTTCGACGCCTTGAGCTGGCTTGCCGTGTCGCCGATCGAGTTCACGTAGTTCGCATACGCCGTGGTGAGCGTGGTCGATCCCGTGTACGCCGTGCTCGACGTGAGGTTCGCGATCGCGAGCGCGTTGCGGCCGTCCTGCGTGCCGCTCTTGTTGCCCGCCACCGTGAACGTGTCGTTGTTCGAGGGCGTGCCCGTCATCGTGAAGCTCACGTTGGTCGCGGTGGCGTTCGCGCCGGCCGGATCCGTGAGGTTCGTGATGGTGAAGGTCGCGCCCGTGGTCGGGTTGTAGGGCACGCCGGTCACCGGCGGCGTCGCGGCGCTGTTGATCGTCACGGTACTGGTGGTCGTCGACCCCGGCGTCGTGATGGTGACCGTCGTGCCGTTGGGCAGACCGGTCAGTGTGCCGGACGTCGAGTTGTACGTCAGCGTGACCGGCAGGTTCGTCGTCGAATAGCCCGTACCCACCGCGCCTTGCGTCACGGTAGCCGTGCCTGCGTTCGTCGTGGACGCCGACACGACGACCGGCGTGGCCGCCGCGATCGCCGCGGGGTCGCTGGTCGCGACCGAGAAGCTCGCGAGTGCGCCGGCCGTCGGCTGGATCATGAACGAGTCGCCCGCGCTCACCGTGCCCGAAGGCGTAATCGAAAAGCCGCCGATCTTGATCGGCGCGGTGCCGTTCGGCTGGGTCGCGACCAGCGAGTTCGTCGTCGTGTCGGTGAGGTTCCAGTTCGTGCCGTCGTAGCTCAGCTTGTAGTTGTCGGTGAGCGGCTGCGTGCTGTTCGTCAGCGTCGCGCTGACCGTGGTCTGCGTGTCGGGATTCGTCGAGCTGGCCGTGACGAGTGGGTTGCCCACCGTGAACAGATTGCCGCCCGCACCGCCCGAGAGCGTGAGGCCGAGTGCGTTCTGCGAGTTCACCTGCGCGGCGAAACTCGTCACGATCGCGCCCAGTTGCGACTCCGCCGGATCGAGCGTGGACGAGACGAACGAAACGAGGCCGCCCACGGTGCCGCCCTGCAGTGCGGCCGACGACAGCACCTGCGGCGCGCCTTGCGATGCGGCGCTCGCGCCGTTCAGGCCCTGCCAGGTCACGGCCAGTTCCTGCGGGTTGGTGCTCGAAGGCTGCGTGCCGAGGTTGTAGCTCTGGCTGCTGACCACGAGCGGCTGGCCGTTGCCGAGGAACACGCTGTAGCCGGTGCTGCCCTGCACGACCTGGACGCCCACGAGCTGCGAGAGGTTCGCGACCGCTTGATCGCGTTGATCGAGCAGCTGGTTCGGCTGTTGGCCGCTCGAGCTCGCGGACGTGATCTGCGCGTTGAGGTTCGCGATCTGCTGCGTGTAGGTGTTGATTTGCGAGACAGCGCTCGTGAGCTGCGTGTTCACGCTCTGGCGCATCGCGTCGTACTGCTGGCTCGCGGCGTTGATCTGGGTGGCGAGCGTCTGCGCGTCGGAGAGCACGGTTTGCCGCGCTGCGGTATCCGAAGGCGAATTCGAGACGTTCTGCAGGCCCGTGAAGAAGTTCGTGATCGCGGTGGCGATGCCCGAGGTCGGGCTGCCCACGAGATTCGAGAGCTGCGTGGCGAGGTTGTACGAAGCCGTGTACGAACTGCTGGCCGTCTGCGCATTGTTGACGGCCGTCGTGAGGTACTGGCTATAGGCGCGCTGCACGGTGGCGGTAGTGACGCCGCTGCCGAGATAGCCGTTCGACGTGTACTGGCCTGCCGATTCCTGGTACACCGGCTTCTCGACGGTGTAGCCCGCGGTCGTCGAGTTGCTGATGTTCTCGCCGGTGGTCGAGATACCAATCTGCGCCGCCTGCAGGCCGCTCAGACCGATCGAGAAAATGTTGGACATGCGTAATCCTCGAAAGCGGCCTGCCCCCCTGGCAAACCGCGTGGTGTACTCACGGTATAACGGCAACGCACTGCAAAAATTGAGCGCCCGATGGGGACGAAAACGTTAGCGAGTGGGCGCGTGCGCGGCTGCCGCGCGGCGGGCGAACCGGCGCAGCATGCGCTGCGCCGTCCGGGGTGTGGCGGATCGTGCGGGCGAGGCGCGTGCCGCTCAGGCACGCGCGAGCGCGCGGCGCTTCATCTCGAGCTGCGTAATATAGCGCTGCAGCGTGTTCTCGGAGGCGCCGGGCAGCGCGTCGAAGCGAAAGCCCATGTGATAGCGGCGGTCGCCGTTGGGCAGATCGATGAAGCGCAGCACGACGAGCGCGAGATCCACGCGCAGCTTGCCGTGCGCGCGCAGGTCGAGTTCGACGTCGGGCAGCACGAGCCCCATGGCGAGGTCCGCGACGCGCTCCTCGGTCGTACGCAGTCCGAGGCCGCCGAGCGAGAGGTCATGCACCTCGTACGCAAAGCGCGGGCCGCCGCTCGGCAGCTCGCCGCGGCAGATGCACGGCTCGAGCACGGGCGTGTCGACGCGGAAGTACTCGCGCCGCTGCACGTAGAACAGCACTTCGGGGAAATCGGCTTCGAACGCGGGGTGCCCTTCGAACTCGGTGCGCCGCGGCGTAGCCGTCTTGAACTCCACGCGTACGCCGTCGGGCGAGGCGTGGAACAGGCACTCGGGCGCCGCGAGCACGCCCGTGTTCTGCTCGGGCATCGCACCCCAGTCGAACACGAAAGTGCGCTCGCGCCCGTTGACGGCCAGAATGCGCGTGACGAGCTGTCCGCCGCGATACTGGAGGGTCAGGAAGTCGCCGCGATTGACGAGATTGCGTAGCTGGACGCCGATCTCGAGCGGATTGCGGCGCCCAAAATCGTGGGAGCCGTCGGCACCCTCGGCGCCCTCGCCTGCTTCCTGTGGATTCGACTGAACGGTATTCATCGGCCTGCCGGAAATTCGTGAACGTGCCGGCGCGAGAGCGGACCCTTTCCGCCCGCGCCGTTCGGGCGGTCCGACCGCCCGGATTGCTTTTCCATCTCGCCTGCATTAGCGGCAGACATGACGAAAAATTTAGGGATTGGGCGCAAAAAAAATGTGCCTTTTCCCTGCATGAAACACGCGTGCGCAACTTCTTCCGGCAACTGCGCCGAGCCAACGTTTGCGGTTGCCTAATTGACGTCAACCGCGGCGCCGGGCGTCGAATCGATCTTCAGGCCATCCGCTGCATGATGGTCAGCAGCTTTTTCGCATAGTGCGGGTCGGTCGCGTAGCCCGCGCGCTGCATGCCGTGCGCGAAGCCTTCGGCGCTCTTCGAGCCGTTGATCACCGACGCGTAGCGCGGATTGTTCTTGAGCAGCGTGGCGTAGTCGGTCATCGCGTCTTCGTATGAGTCGTAGGCGCGGAACTTCTCCACCACACGATGCGGCTGGCCGTTCACGTACTCGGTCGTGACCGTCGAGACGGTCTTGCCGGTCCAGTCCTTGCTCGCCTTGATGCCGAACACGTTGTGGCTCGCCGAGCCGTCGGCGTTCTTGATCTCGCGCTTGCCCCAGCCCGATTCGAGCGCAGCCTGGCCGAGAATGAAGCGCGCCGGGATGCCCGTGGTCGAGCTGGCCTGCTGCGCGGCGTTGGCGAGCTTGTCGACGAAGGCGTCCACCGAAGCGTCGCCGTTGCCCTTGACCGGCGGCGTGAGCGCGCTGTTGCCGCTGTAGCCCGAGCCGTTGGCGAGCGCGCCATTGGCGGCAGCGTTGCCGTAGGCGCGGCCGAGCGCATTGAGCATGGCGAGGTTGCCCTCGCTCGCGTCCTTGCCCGAAAGCCCCGAGATCGCGCCCGCCACGCCGCCCGCACCACCGGCACCACCCGCGCCATCGGCACCGGCAGCGCCCCCCATGCTGCGCATGAGTTGCTTGAGCATCGCGTTCGCCACGCCGATGCCCTTGTTCGACATCTGCTGGGCGAGCTGCTGATCCATCATCGAGGTGAACTGCGCGCCGTCGTGCGAGTCGAGCGGGCCGTCGTCGGGCGTCGCGTCGCGCATGCTCTTGAGCATCATCTGCGTGAAGACCGCGTCGAACTGCTTCGCGGCCATCTTCACGCCCTGCTGGGGCGAGGCGTTCGCCGCGGCGCGCATCGAGTCGAAGCCCTGCACGTCGAGCGCGAAGCGGTTGGTGAGGTCGAGGCTGCCGCCGCCGATGTTCTTCGTATTATCCAAGTTACACCCCTTAGATGATCTCGAGGTCGGCGCGCAGTGCGCCCGCCGCCTTCATCGCCTGCAGGATCGACATCAGATCCGCCGGCGTGGCGCCCAGCGCGTTGAGCGCTTTCACGACCTCGGCGAGATTGGCACCCGCCGTCACGAGCTTGAGCGACCCGTTGTCCTGCTTCAGCTGGATCTGCGACTGCCGCGTCGCCACCGTCTGGCCGTTGGAAAACGCGCCGGGCTGGCTCACCGCCGTCTGCGTGTTCACGACGACCGAGAGATTGCCGTGCGCGACCGCGCAGCTCTCCAGCGTCACCATCTGGTTCATGACGATCGAGCCGGTGCGCGCGTTCAGGATCACCTTCGCGGCCGGCGTGGCCGGATTCACGTTGAGGTCCTGGATCTGCGCGATGAAGCCCACCTGCGACCCCGGATCGGCCGGCCCGTGCACCTGGATCGTGCGGCCGTCGAGCGGCGAGGCCGTGCCCGGGCCGAACATGTTGTTGACGGCCGAGACGATGCGCTGCGTCGTGTCGTAGTCCATGTCGTTGACGGTCAGCGTGAGCAGACCGCCTTGCTGCGAAACCGGCGAAATCACCGCGCGCTCGACGATCGCACCGCCTGCAATGCGCCCCGCGGCGAGCTGGTTCACCTGCACCTTGCTGCCGTTGGCCGAGGCGCCCGCGCCGCCCACGGCCACGTTGCCCTGCGCGAGCGCGTAGACCTGGCCGTCGGCGCCCTTGAGCGGCGTGAGCAGCAGCGTACCGCCGCGAATGCTCTTCGCGTTGGCGAGCGACGAAACCGTGATGTCGATCTGCTCGCCCGGCCGCGCGAACGGCGGCAGCACGGCCGTCACCATCACGGCGGCGACGTTCTTCAGCTGCATGTTGTTGAGCGTCGACGAGGAACCCGACGAGCTCGACGTGTTGTTGATCGAGATGCCGAGGTTCGCGAGCATGTTCGCGAGCGTCTGCGTCGTGAACGGCGCCTGGGTCGTCTGGTCGCCGGTGCCGTCGAGACCCACCACGAGGCCGTAGCCGATGAGCGGGTTGTCACGCACGCCCTGGAACGTCGCGAGGTCTTTCACTCGCTCGGCGCGCGCCGGCGTCGCGTAGGCGACGAGCGCTCCGCAGGCCACCACGAAGCCGAATGCCACGCCGAGCGCGGCGAGCACGTCCTTCATGCGCGAGCGGCGCGAACGATGGAAGCGGATCTTCACCATGGCGCGATGTTCAGGAAAAAGCGTTGCAGCCAGCCCATCGTCTCGGCCTCGTCGATCACGCCTTTCGCGGAGTATTCGATCTTCGCGTCGGCGACGTCGGTCGATAGCACGGAGTTGTCTCCGGCAACGGTGTTCGGATTGACGACGCCGGAAAAGCGCACGTATTCATTGCCCTGGTTGATGAGCATCTGCTTCTCGCCGGACACGACGAGATTGCCGTTGGGCAGCACGTTCGTCACGGTCACGGTAATGACGCCCGTGAACGTGTTCGAAGCGTTCGCGCCGCCCGTGGCGTCGAACTGGTTCGCGCCCGTCGTATTCAGGTTCGCGCGGTTGAAGAAGCCCGGCAGGAAGTTCGCGGTGCCCGAGAAGCTGGCGCTGGTGCCGCGCTTGGTGGCCGCGCCCGACGACTTGGTCGCATTGATGTTTTCGGAGATGACGATCGTGAGGATGTCGCCGGTATTGCGCGGACGCTGGTCCTCGAAGAGCGGCCGTCCCGCGTAGCCGGGGTTGTAGATCGCGCCCGGCGAGGTGTTCGCGGGCGGCGGGGGCGGCACGGCCGTCATGGGCTGCTGCGTGATCGGCTGCCGGTTGGGTAGGTAGGCGCAGCCCGCCAGCATCGCGAGCGCCACAGCCGCCACGAACGCCCGGGGGGTGCCCGGATGCCGCGCGCGGATGCGAGGATGGTTTCGAACGGACTGCGACATATTCTTCACCGACTTGATTAACCAGGGAAACCTCAGACCTGCATCTGGCTGAGGGTTTGCAGCATCTGGTCAGAAGTGGTGACCGCCTTGCTGTTGATTTCGTAGGCGCGCTGCGTCTCGATCATGTTCACGAGTTCCTGCACGACGTTCACGTTCGACGATTCCACGTAGCCCTGATTGAGCGTGCCCGAACCGTTCTGGCCCGGCGTGGAAACCGTGGGCGCGCCCGACGATGCCGTTTCCGACAACAGGTTTTGCCCGTTCGACTGCAGGCCGGCCGGGTTGATGAACATGGCGAGCTGCAGCGTGCCGATGGTCGTGTTGTTGCTCGAGCCCGGCGTGGTGACCGTGACCACGCCGTCGCTGCCGATGGTGAGCGAGGTGGCGTTGGCGGGCACCGTGATCGCCGGCATCACCTGGTAGCCGCTCGCCGTCACGAGCTGGCCTTGCGCGTTGGTCTGGAACGAGCCGTCGCGCGTGTAGGCCGTCGTGCCGTCGGGCATCTGCACCTGGAGGAAGCCGGCGCCGTTGATCGCCACGTCCTTAGAGTTGCCGGTCTGCTGCAGGTTGCCCTGCGTATAGAGACGCTCGGTCGCCACCTGCTGCACGCCCGTGCCCACCTGGCTGCCCGAAGGCAGTTCGGTTTGCTGGGTCGAGTTCGCACCCGGCTGGCGCAGCGTCTGGTACATCAGGTCCTCGAACACCGCGCGCGAGCCCTTGAAGCCATTGGTGCTCACGTTCGCGAGGTTGTTCGAGATCACGTCCATCTGCGCCTGCTGGGCGTTCATGCCGGTGGCGGCGATGTAGAGCGATCGGTTCACGGTGTCTTTCTCCCGGTCCGGCCTCGCGCGCGGCGCGAGGCGGCCTTCATTTAACTTGAAATGGCTTAGCTGAAGTTGAGCAGCTGGTTCGCGCTCTGCTCGTTCTGGTCCGCGTTCTGGAGCAGCTTGGTCTGCATCTGGAACTGGCGCGCGTTGGTGATCATCGAGACCATCGCCGCCACCGGGTTCACGTTGCTGCCCTCGAGCGACTCGGTTGCGACCTGGACGGTCTGGTCCGCGTCGGCGGGGTTGCCGTCCGACGTGTGGAACAGGCCGTCGTCACCGCGCGTAATCGCGCCTGCCGGCGGGTTGACGAACTTGATCTGGTCGATCATGGCGATCGCGTTGGCGGGGCTGCCCGGCGCGATGGCCGATACCGTGCCGTCCTTGCCGATCGTGATCGCCGAGCCCGGCGGCACCGCGATCGGGCCGCCGCCGCCGATCACCTGCAGGTTGTTGGCCGTGACGAGCTGGCCGTTTTCATCGACGTGCAGGTTGCCCGCACGCGTATAGGCCTCGTTGCCGTCGGCCGTCTGCACGGCCATGAAACCCTGGCCCTGAATCGCGATGTCGAGCGGGTTGCCGGTATGCGAGATCGCACCGGGCGTCATGTCCGAGCCAGGCGTTGCCGAGAGCACGTAGGTGCGCGTGGTCTGGTCGTTCACCGTCGAGCCGTCGCCGAACGACATCGGCACGGCGCGAAAGTTGGCGAGCTGCGCGCGAAAGCCCGTGGTCGAGACGTTCGCGAGGTTGTTCGCGACGACGGCCTGCTGCTCGAGCGCCTGGCTCGCGCCCGTCATCGCGGTATAGATCAGTCGGTCCATGATGTGCCCGGTACGTGGTTAGCCGCGTTACATCTGCAGCAGCGTCTGGTCGACGGTCTGCTGCGTCTTGATGGTCTGCGCGTTCGCCTGATAGTTGCGCTGGGCCGTGATCAGGTCGACGAGCTGGTTCGTCAGGTCGACGTTCGACGCTTCGAGCGCGCCGCCCGTGAGCGTGCCGTGGTTCGTGCTGCCCGGCGTGGAGACCTGCGCGACGCCCGAGGCCGCCGTTTGCTGGAACTGGTTGCCGCCCAGGTTCAAAAGGCCGTTCGGGTTGTTGAAGTTGGCGAGCACGATCTGGCCGAGCGACATGGTCTGGCCGTTCGAGTAATTGCCGGTGATGGTGCCGTCCGCGGCGATCGAGAAGTTCGACAGCGTGCCGCTCGCGTAGCCGTCCTGGGCGAGGTTGTTCACGCCGTTGGCCGAGCCGTACTGCGTCGTGCCCGCGAGGTCGAGCGTCAGCGACTGGGGCTTCGTGGAGCCGTCCGTCGGGTTGATGTTGAAGCTGAACGACGTGGTGCCGTTGGTCGTTGCCGGGGCGCTGGCCGTGATGCTCTGGAGCGCGCCGGACGAGCTGAACTGTGCGGTGCCGAGCTTCGTCACCGAGCCCGGCTGACCGGCATACACGTCCCATTGGCCGCTCGTCGCGTCTTTCGCGAAATACATGTTGACCGTCTGTGCGCCGCCGAGCGTGTCGTAAGCCGTGACCGACGTCGAATACGTGTAGCTCGTCGAGTCGGTTTCGCTGAAGGTCGTCGTGGTAGGCGTCGTGGCCTGCGCGTTCAGGTTCAGCTGCGCCGTGATGTTCTTGGTCGCAACCGGCGCGATGTTGGTGGTCGGCACCTGCAGCGGCACGGTCTGCGCGGTGTTGATCACGCCCGTCGAACTGGCGGCATAGCCCATCAGGTCGTTGCCCGACGCGTCGGTGATAAAGCCGTTCTTGTCGAGCTGGAACACGCCGTTACGCGAATACGTGATCGTGCCGTTGTGCGACATCTGGTAGAAGCCGTTGCCGTTGATGGCGACGTTCAGCGCCTGGCCCGTCGTGCTGATCGTGCCTTGCGCGAAGTCCTGCTGCACGGTCTGGAGCGAGGCGCCGAGGCCGATCTGGTTGCCCACCGACGTCGCGATGGTGTTCGCGTAGACGTCGGCGAACTGCGCCGTGCTCTGCTTGAAGCCGACGGTGTTCGCATTGGCGATGTTGTTGCCGATCACGTCGAGGTCGTTCGACGACGCGGCGAGGCCGCTCAATCCTTGCTGGTAGCCCATGGTTGTCTACTCCGCGTTTATCGTGTTCAGAGAATGGCGCCGACGCTCGTAAGCGCGACGGTCTTGCCGTTGGCGAGCGAGAGGCTCGGGGTGCCGTCCGACTTCTGGACCACGCCTTGCACCTGGCTCGCGACGAGCGCGGTTGCCGTGGCTGACTGGCCGTTGGTCGTCGCGCTGGCGCTGATCGTGTAGGTGCCGTCGGCGACCGTATTGCCCGAGCTGTCCTTGCCGTTCCAGGTGACCGGCACGGTGCCGGCCGACTGCGCGCCGAGGTCGAGCGTGTTGACGACCTGGCCTGCCGAATTGGTGATCGTGAGCTTCACGTCCGAGACCGCCGAAGGCAGCGTCACGCCGAGCTGCGGCGCGCTGCCGCTCGACACGGCGGCGCTGCTGCCCGGGGCGAGCACGGTCGAGCCGATCAGCAGCGCGGCCTGCGCGTTCTGGCCCGCCGAAAGCTGCGTGGAGAGCGACGACAGCGACGTGTTGAGCTGCTGGATGCCCGACACTGTGTTGATCTGGGCGAGCTGCGAGGTCATCTGCGAGCTGTCCATCGGATTGGTCGGGTCCTGGTTCTGCAACTGCGCGACGAGCATCCGCAGGAACGTGGACTGCAGGTCGCTCGCGCTCGTGCCGCTCGACGACGCCGACGACGAACTCGAGCTCGTGCCGTTCATGGTGTCGAGCAGTTGCTGCGACACGGTGGCGGTGCTGCCGCCGATGGTTGTGTTGCTGGAACTCAACGCGTTCTCCCTCGATTGCGCTTCGTGCTTTGGCGTGTGGTGGTGGCAGGCGCTGCTTCATTTCGCGCCCGCTGGTCTCTGTATGTACTGCAGTGTCCGTACTGACTGCGGCTTGCCGTGCTTCAGGCTGCCGCTTTACGTTCCGATCGTGAGCGTCTTGAGCATCAGCGTCTTGGCCGTGTTCAGCGTTTCGACGTTGGCCTGGTACGAGCGTGACGCCGAGATCATGTTCACCATCTCCTGCACCGGATCGACGTTCGGCATCGTCACGTAGCCGTCCGCGTTGGCGGAGGGATTGTCGGGGTCGTAGGTCTCTTTCATGGGCGTGGGGTCGTCCACCACGCCGGTCACCCTGACGCCGCCCACCTGCTGGCCCGAGGCCGTGCGCGCGCCGCCGAGCGGGTTCACTGCGAACACGACCTGCTTCGCCTTGTACGGCTGGCCGTCGGGGCCGGTCGTGCTGTCGGCGTTGGCGAGGTTGGACGCCGTCACGTTCAGGCGCTGCGATTCCGCCGTCATGGCGGAGCCCGCAACGCTGAAGATGTTCATCAGGGATGGCATGGTTTCGTAGACCTCACATCAGGTGCGCGTCACGCGCGCGTTGGTCGTTCATGGCTTCGTTACTGCGTCTTCCGGTTGCGTGCGGCGATCAGCTCGAACCCGAGGTGATCGCGGAGAGCATCGTCTTGATCTGCTGCGAGACCACCGTCATGCCCGACTCGAAGTGCAGCGCGTTGTCGGCGAACTGCACGCGTTCGGTGTCGAGATCGACCGTGTTGCCGTCGAGCGCGGGCTGCACCGGCGTGCGATACATGAGCTGGCTCTTGTAGGTGTCGGCGGGGCCGCCCGTCGGAATCAGCTTCGCGTCGCCGGCCATGTGGCCCGACTTGGTCGACGCCATCTGCATGCCGCTCGTCACGCCCGCGGGCTGCGCCATGGCGAGCGGCTGGGCGTTGCCGCCCGAGGTGGCCTTCATGCCCACCGTGCCGCCGGCGCCCTGCTGGCGCAAAGCGCCGGCGAGCGACGCCGCGAAGTCCACGTCGCGCGCCTGGTAGCCCGGCGTGTCGGCGTTCGCGATGTTCGAAGAGATCAATGCCTGCCGCGTGGCGCGCACATCGAGCGCTTCGCGCCCAAAGGCGAACTCGGCATCGAGTTTGTCCAGCATCGGGCGTTCTCCGTGAAACGAAAAAGGATTCGGCGTGAGCGCGGCGGGCTCGCCAGGCGGCGGGGAAACCGGCGCAAACGTTAGGCGCGTGGTCCGAAGGCCTTTGCGCATGGAGTGGAATATTAGGCGGGGGTGGCAAGAACCAATCGGACGAATAGCCGGTAAAGCGCCCCTCTATTCGACGCAAGCGCGCGGGGGGCGCCGCCTAGAATGCGAGGCGTGTCAATGCAATCGATGGAGAACGACAATGCCGCAGACTGCCCCTTTCCGTAGGCCGCACGCCGGCCTGGAGCGGCGTGCGCGCGCGCTGTCGTGGCGCGCGTCCTGGACATGCGTGCTGGCCTGCGCCCTTGGCAGCGCGCTCTTTGGCGGCACGCTCGCTCATGCACAAACTCCGGCGCAACCTGAAGCCGCCGGCAGCCAGATCTTCATTGCGGGCCCCGGCGACCGCTCGGGCGCCGACGCCGCGCAGATGAACGCGATGCTCGCGAGCAATGTGAAGAAGCCCGCCGCGGCTGTGGCCAGCGTTGCTCCCGCCAATGAGGCCGCACCGTTGCGCGCGGCCAGCTACGCCGATCTGAATTCGCGCGGCGTGCCGGAGGATGCACGCGCGGGCGTCGAGTCGAACGGCATGATCACGATTCCGGGTCCCGGCGAGCGCGCGCCCCAAGGCGACGCGCCGCGCATCGTCACGGTTCCCGCGCCGGGCGCGAGCGCCCAGCCCATGCGCGTGCCGGCGGCCAACGCGAACAATTCGGGCACGCTGCAGCGCGTGAACCTGTCTACCGCACCGAACCGCGTCGCCCCGGTGGTCGTGGACGCCGGCGCGGCGACGCTCGCGAAGCCGGTTGCCAGCGCAAGCGCCGGCGCGCCGCCGAATCCCAATACCAGCGCCGTCGCCACGAACGTGCAGGCCACGCCGCCGGGCCAGCAGGACGGCGAATCGATCCGAGCCGCCGCGCTCGCCTTCCTGCAGCAGCAGTCGGCAGGCTTGCCGGGCCACGTGAGCATCACGGTCGCGCCGGTGTTTCCGCGTGGCCTCGCAGGCTGCACGTCACTCGAGCCGTTCATGCCGCCGGGCGCGCGCACCTATGGCCACACGACCGTGGGCGTGCGCTGCATCGGCGCGAAGCCGTGGACGCTCTATGTGAGCGCGCGCATTGCGGTGGACGTGACCTACTACGTGGCCTCGCGCCAGATCGGCGCGGGCGAAGCGCTTTCGGCCGCCGATTTCATGCCGCGCGCGGGCGACCTCGCGAACCTGCCGCAGACCATCATCACCGATCCCAACCAGGCGACCGGCGCCGTCGCGCTCGCCCGGATTTCCGCGGGACTGCCGCTGCGCACCGACATGCTGCGCAGCGCCGCCTCGGTGGTCATCGGCCAGACGGTCAAGGTGATTGCCGTGGGCAGCAACTTCACGATCTCCGCCGAGGGCAGCGCGCTCAACAACGCCGAGCCGGGCCAGCAGGTGCGCGTGCGCACGAGCGGCGGCCAGATCATCTCGGGCGTGGTCAAGGACGCGGGTACCGTGCAGGTGCAGATCTAGGGCCGTAAGCGCTGGCAAGGGCCGGATCAGGGCGCGCCGAGCCCCGTCCGGCGGCCCGATCCGGCCGTCTCCGGCTTTGTGCGTCAGCACACGTAACAGCATGTAACGGTGGGATTTTTCGGCTAAAGTTCGGCCCGACCTGTGCCGTTATCAAGGTCAAATCGATCAGGAACGCCCATCGTGAAAGTTGACTCCTCCACCCGCAATGATCCGCGCACGCTGCAGGATGGCCTCGCGCGCTCGCAAGCCGATTCGACCGGCGTAAGCACCGACACCGCTACCACCTCCGGCGCGGCAGTCGGCACGATCGCCGCCGCTCAAGGCGGCGCGAACGTGAGCCTGTCGTCGCTCTCGTCGACGATGCGCTCGCTCGCGGCGAGCGGTTCCGCCGACATCGACACGGCGCACGTGCAGTCGATCAAGGACGCGATCCGCAACGGCACGTTGCAGATCGACTCCGGCAAGATCGCCGACGGCGTGATCCAGACCGCGCGCGACCTCATGAAGCCGACGTCGGGCAACTGACGCCCGATGCGCGAGCGCCGCGCAAACCTCGCTTTTTTTGGTGCCTTGCAATGAAAGATGCCCTGTTGGCCACACTGATCGACGAACACGCCACGGTCGAGGCGTTCGCGTCGCTGCTCGCCTATGAAGAGAAGGCGCTCGTGTCGGCCGATGGCATGGAGGCGCTCCCGCAAATCGTCGAGCAGAAGACGACGCTCACGCAGCGTCTCGCGGGCCTCGAAAAAGCGCGCGACGCGCAACTGGCCGGCCTCGGCCTGCCGGGCGGCCGCAAGGGCATCGAAATGGCCTGCGACGGCGACGCGCGTCTGGCAAGTCAGTGGGCGCTGCTCAAGGGGTCGACCGAGCGCGCGCGCCGCAAGAATCTCACCATTGGCATGATGATCCGCACGCGCATGGAGCATAACCGCCGCGCGCTCTCGATCCTGCGCGGCGAAACGGGCAACGGCTCGATGCTGTACGGTCCCGATGGGCGGTTGCCGGCGTTCGGGCTGTAAGCGCGCGTAGATCGTCCGCCAAAGTCAAAAGCCGAAGCAGTGATGCTTCGGCTTTTTTGTTTTGCGCGAGTCCAGTCCACCAACAAAAAAGCCGGGGCGCTCTCGCACCCCGGCTCTGTCATTGCAACTTTAGTCCCGCTCGCGCTGGCCGCCGCGCGCGCCGTCTACCGCCTCAATTCTCCTGGCCGGCCCACGACATCTCGCGCAGCCGCGTGCGCAGTCGCGCCACAGCCTGGCTGTGCAGCTGGCACACGCGCGACTCGCTCACCTCCATCACCGCGCCGATTTCGCGCAGGTTCATGCCGCGCTCGTAATAGAGCGACATGAGCAGCTTTTCGCGCTCGGGCAGCCGGTCGATCGCCTCGATGAGCGCGCCGCGCAGGCTGTCGTCGAGCAGGGCCGAAAGCGGGTCCGAATGATCGACGCAGTAGCGGTCGAGGAACGGTTCGTCCTCGGCGGAGCGGTCGAAGTCTTCGTAGTAGATGAGCTGGCTGCCATGCAGTTCCTGCAGCATGCTCTGATACTCGTCGAGCGGCATGCTCAGATGCTCGGCGATCTCCGTCTCGCTCGCCGAGCGCCCGAGCCGCTGCTCCACCTTGTGCACCGCGCTTTCCACTTCACGCGAGGTGCGGCGCAGGCTGCGCGGCAGCCAGTCGTTGCTGCGCAACTCGTCGAGCATTGCGCCGCGAATGCGCTGGCTCGCGTAGGTCTCGAACTGCGCGCCCTGATCTTCCTTGTAGCGGTTGGCCGCGTCGAGCAGGCCGATCATGCCGGCCTGGATCAGGTCGTCGAGGTCCACGCTCGCCGGCATCTTGGCGACGAGCTGCAAGCCGAGCCGTCTGACGAGCGGCGCGTATTTCGCGAGCACGTCGGCCTGCGAAATTTTTCCTTGAGCGTTATACATCGTGCTCTCCACTTCTCATCTCCCTGTTGGCGTCGTCGTGCGCACGTCAGACGTGCTGCGGCGACGTCCGCTGCGCGGGCGTATCGGTCCGCCAGCCCACATGGGCCGGAGCGGACGCGGATGTTGCGTTGGGTGCGGGATGCACACCCGTCACGGCCGCTACGAACGAATCGGCGTTCGCGGCGAGCGTGCTGTGTGCGGCGTTTGTTGCTTGGGTAGCGTGGGGCTGGACGCCGGCTTGCGGCGCGCCGTCCGGATCGTCGACGGGTGCGTGGCCCGCCGCTTCATGTTCTTCGTCCTTCGCGCCGAACAGTGCATTGGCGCGTGCCGTGGCCGGCGAGCACGCCGAGACCGCGGGTCGCATCGGCCAGTGCGGCAGCTCGGCGGCCACGTGGCGGAAATCACGCGCGGCGGCCGTCGACGGAAACGCATCGACGATGCAGCGCGCAAGCCTGAGCGCCTGCGCCATGTGCTGATCGGCGGCGACGCTTCCGGCGCTGTCGAGCGACACGCTCAGGTAGCGGCTCGCCACTCCTGCGAGATTCTCGATCGCGGCCTGCGCGTCGCTCGCGTTCGCCACATGATTCGCGAGCACGCGAAACTGCGCGATCGCATGCGCGAAGTGCAGCCGTTTCATGCACGCGTAGGCGTCCGTGATCGACTGCGCACCGATGCGCATCACGATCAGCACATCGTGCGCATGCATGGCGAGCGGCGAAAGCGCGCCATCGGCGTCGAGCTGCGCGTCGATCAGTACGATGTCCGCGGGGCCCGAAATGACCTTCTGCAGCTGGGCGGACGTGTACTGCGCGCGATTGTCGCGCGAGGCGGCCAGCACGCCGAAGCCGAGCGCATGGCGGCCCACGGCTTCGTCGAGCGTGCGCTCGCCGCGCACGACGGCGGCGAAGTTGCCTGCGCCGCGCACACCGCCCACCAGCGCACAAACCGAGCGGGGTCCCAGACACTCGTCGATCACGAGCACGTCCTTGCCCTGCGCGGTGAGCGCCGCCGCGAGATTGACCACCGTGGTCGTGCGTCCGGGCGAACCTGCACCGCCCGTCACCGCGACCACGCGCGAGCCTTCACGCGCGAGAAGCCGCCGCAGCCCTTCAGCTTGATCGATTACGAACTTATCCAAACCTGACCTCGGGAGCCTGCGAATTCGTACGCGTCGAGAGTGCCGACAGCAGCGCCGGGATATCGTCTTCGTGCGGCACGAACGGCGAACTCTCTCGCGGAATGCAGAAAGCGCTGCGGATCAGGAAGCGGCGCGTCGCCACGTAAAGGTTCTCGGGGACCTTCTGGCCCGTCGAGACGTAATGCACCGGCAGCTTGTAGCGCAGCACGGTGTCGAGCGCGCTGCCGAGGTTGGTCGCCTCGTCGAGCTTGGTGAGGATGCAGCCCGTGAGCGGCGCGTTGTCCGGGCCGCTCTGGTAGGCCTGCACGACTTCGTTGAGCGTGTCGCCGTGGTTGGTCGCCGAGAGCAGCAGAAGGCGCTGCACCGGGCGGCCCGCGCCGCACAGCATGGCGATCTGGTCGGCCACGGCGCGGTCGCGCTGGCTCATGCCGATCGTGTCGATCAGCACGATGTGCTTGTTCTTGAGTTCGGTGAGCGCGAGCTGGAGGTCCGCGCCGTCACGCACCGCGTGCACCGAAACGCCGAGGATCTTGCCGAAGATGCGCAGTTGCTCGTGGCCGCCGATACGGTAGCTGTCGGTGGTGAGCAGCGCCACCTTGCTCGCGCCGAAGCGCATCACGCAGCGCGCGGCGAGCTTCGCGGTGGTCGTGGTCTTGCCCACGCCCGTCGGGCCCATCAGCGCGAACACACCGCCGCGCTCCATCAGCGCCTGTTCGTCTTCGAGCACGGGGAGGTTCGATTCGAGCACCGACTGGAGCCACTCCATGCCGGCCTCTTCGGTCTGCACGTCGGGCAGCCGGTCGATCATCATCTTCACCAGTTGCGCCGAGAAGCCTGCGGCGAACAGCTGCTTGGTGAGCGCGCCCTGCACCGGGCTGCGGCGCTGGCGCTCGCCCCACAGGAGGCCCGCGAACTGCTCTTCCATCATGCCGCGCATGGAGGCGAGCTCGTTCATCACGGTTTCGTTGACGACCTGCTCGATGCGCGCGCGGATCGCTTCGCTCACGCTTTGCGCCGCATCGGCGCCCTGCGCATTGCGGCTGCCGGGCGCGGGGCCCGCGGCTTCCGGACCGTGGCCGAGGCGCTGCGCGGCGCGGCGCGCGGCGACATGAGCGGCCTCGAGCGCCCAGTCGGGCGTGCTGGCGTCAACGTCGGGCGGCAGCACCGGATCGGCGACGCTGCCAAGGCCGCGCGCGGCGGCGGTGGCAGGCGTCATGCCCGGCACGCGCGGCGCGTTCTGCTGGTTCGCGATACGGCGGGCGTGGTCGATCAGCCAGGGGTTCGATTCGGCCATGGTGCGCGGCGCGTCGCTCGTCTGCGCGGCGGCGGCCTGTTCGAGCCGCGCTGCGGCTTCACGTGCGGCGGCCTGGGCGTTGGCGTTGGCGGCCGGCGCCGTGGACGCAAACGATGGTGCAAAGGCCGGCGAGGCGAGCGACTCGGTCGCGGCCTGCAGCGCCATTTGCAGCGGCGAATGCGCATGCGGGACAGCTTGTTGCGATTGGGCGGCCTGCATCGCGGATTGCAGCGTGGGCGGCATCGCCGATTGCGCGGCCTGCTGGCCTGCCGCGGCGCGCGAAGAAGGCGACGAAGCCGAAAGCGGCGCAATGGCGGCCGACGCGGCCGCCGCTTCCTTGCCGAGCGAGACGGCGGTGTCGGCGGCCTGGTCGCCATCGGCATCGGCGTCGGCACTCGCGCTGCCGTTTTCGGCGCCCACTTCCGGGCTCGCGCCGAACACCGACGAGAACACGTCCGGCATGCCGCTCGCGTAGGGGTTCGCACCGCCCACCGGGGCGGCGAGCGCCGCGGGAGCGGCGCCAGGCGCGCTGCGCGGCGTGCGCGACATCTGCGTCATGGCGGCGGAGGGCTGCGCGAACGGGGCGCCTTGACCACTTTGCGCCACGAGGCCACCCAGGCCTTGCGCGGCGGCAGCATCGGCCGGCGCGATCGCCGCGAGATCGCGGTCCGCGAGCGCGACGATTTCGACGCTGCCGTCGTCGAGCGTACGGTTCGACAGAACGACGGCGTCCGCACCCAACGCTTCGCGTACGAGCCGTAACGCGTCGCGGCTGGTGCCACCGATGAATTTGCGAATGTTCAAGCTAAGCCCCTGATGAGGTGAGCGGCCAATGCCGCCGCCGGTCGTCTGTTGCTGGAATGGCGCTGGATTGCTGCCGGCCTGGCGTCCTGTGCAAGGCCTTTTCCGATGTTGGAATTATTTCGAAGGTGAGCCCCCCATGATCGATGGATCAGGGCGGAGAAATGCGGGCAATTCGCGGAATCGGTGGCGGGGCTGCGCACAGGCAAAAATTACGTGCAGAAAGGCTCGCACGCGGCGCGGCTAACGAAAAAGCCCGCAAGAAGCGGGCTTTTTCTCGTCCAGATGCGGCAGCGCGATCAGTGCGCCCCGATCACGTTCACCACCTTCACGTTGCGCGTATCGGGCACCTCGGCATACGACAGCACCTTGAGCTGCGGCAGACTGCGGCGCAGGAAGCGCGACAGCATGGGCCGCAGCGCGTGCTGCACGAGCATCACCGGCGCGAGACCCAGCGCCTGCTGACGCCCCATCGCCTGCTCGGTCTGCGTGAGCAGCGTGTGCGCGAGACCCGGTTCGAGGCCGGGGTTCGGGCCGGAGGTGAGCGTCTGCGACAGCACGCGCTCGAGGTTCGCGTCGAGGCCCATCACCTGCATGTCGGCGTTGCCGGGGAACCATTGCTGCGTGATCGCGCGGCCGAGCGCGATGCGCACCGCCGCCGTCAGATCGTGGGCGTCGGTGATGCGCGGCGTGTGCTCCGCGAGCGATTCCATGATCGTGCGCATGTCGCGGATCGGCACGCCTTCTTCCAGCAGGTTCTGCAGCACCTTCTGCAGCGTCGTGACCGGCAGCACCTTCGGCACGAGGTCGTCCACGAGCGAAGGCGTGTCCTTCTGCACGCGCTCGAGCAGCGCCTGGACTTCGCGGCGCCCGAGCAGTTCGGCCGCGTGCATGACGACGAGGTGATTCAGGTGCGTCGCCACCACCGTGCTCGAATCCACCACCGTGTAGCCGAACACCTGCGCCTGCTCGCGCACGTTCGAATCGATCCACACGGCGGGCAGGCCGAACGCCGGGTCCGTGGTCGGCGTGCCGGGCAACACCGCGCTCACCTGGCCCGGGTTGATCGCGAGCCACTGGCCCGGGTAGGCCTCGCCCGTGCCCACTTCCACGCCCTTCAATGCAATCCGGTAGGCGTTCGGGCGCAGCTCCAGGTTGTCGCGAATATGGATGACGGGCGGCAAGAAGCCGATTTCCTGCGCGAACTTCTTGCGGATGCTCTTGATGCGCTTGAGCAGCTCGCCGTCGGTGTTCTTGTCGACGAGCGGAATGATGCGGTAGCCCACTTCGAGGCCGAGCGTGTCGATGAGCGCCACGTCGTCCCAGGTCGCCTCGGCGTTTTCTACGGGCGCAAGCGCGGCGGGCGCGGCGTCGGCGATCACGGCGCTCGCCTTCTTCGCTGCGGCGTTCTTCTTCAGCGTGCGGCCGAGCTGGATCGCACCGCCGCCGAGCAGCAGAAACGCAAAGTGCGGCATGCCCGGAATCAGGCCCATCATGACGATGATCGCGCCCGTGATCATCAGCACGCGCGGGTTCGTGAAGAGCTGGCCGGTGAGCTGCGTGCCGATGTCTTCGTTGGTCGCCACGCGCGAGACGATCACGCCGGCCGCCGTCGAGATGACGAGCGACGGAATCTGTGCGACGAGGCCGTCACCGATGGTCAGCAGCGTGTAGGTCTCGCCCGCCGAGGCGAGCGGCATGCCGTGCTGCACGACGCCCACGATCAGGCCGCCCACGATGTTGATCACCATGATCAGCAGGCCGGCGATGGCGTCGCCGCGCACGAACTTGCTCGCACCGTCCATCGAGCCGTAGAACTCGGCTTCCTGGGCAATCTCGCTGCGGCGCTTGCGGGCCGCTTCTTCGTTGATGAGGCCCGCGTTCAGGTCGGCGTCGATCGCCATCTGCTTGCCGGGCATCGCGTCGAGCGTGAAGCGCGCGGACACTTCGGCGATACGGCCCGCGCCCTTCGTGATCACCATGAAGTTGATGACCATGAGGATCACGAACACCACGATACCCACGGCGAAGTTGCCGCCCACGAGGAAGTGGCCGAACGACTCGATCACCTGGCCCGCTGCCCCCGGGCCGGTGTGGCCTTCGAGCAGCACGATACGCGTGGAGGCCACGTTCAGCGAGAGCCGCAGGAGCGTGGAGAACAGCAGCACGCTCGGGAACGCCGCGAAGTCGAGCGGCTTCATGGTGTACATGCTGACGAGCAGCACCATCACCGAAAGCGCGATGTTGAAAGTGAACAGCAGATCCAGCAGGAACGGCGGCAACGGCAGGATCATCATGCCGAGGATCATGCAGATCAGGATCGGTCCCGCCAGCGCGCGCAGATTCGTGCTTTGCAGCATCTCCGGGCGCCGCGCGAGGAAACCGGTGCGGGCGTTCATTCTGTTGCTCCTTCAGTGCCGTCGCGCGCCGGATTGTCATCGGCGCGGCCAGCGGTATTCGATGCGTTGTTTGCGTTCGCCGCGTTCGCTGCGTTCGTGGAATTTGCCGCGTTCGCGCGACTGGCGGCCTCGGCGGCCGCGCGCTCCTCGGGGGTGAGGGCTTCGTCGGCTTCGCTGGCTTCGTCTTCGTCGCTCATCGCGCCCTTGTCCATTTCGGGTGGCACGTCGAGGTCGGTCGGCTCCATCGGCACGTCGCCGCCATGCTCGCGAAAGCGCTTGAGCTGATAGACCCACGCCAGCACCTGGGCGACCGCGCCGTAGAGCGGACCCGGAATTTCGCGGTTGATGTCGACGTTGTAATAGAGCGCGCGGGCGAGCGGCGGCGCTTCGAGCAGCGGCACGTTGTTCTCGGTCGCGATCTCGCGGATGCGCGCGGCCACGAGGTTCACGCCCTTGGCGACGACCTTCGGCGCGCGCATCTCGCCATCGGCGTACTTGAGCGCGACGGCGAAGTGCGTCGGGTTGGTCACGACCACGTCGGCCTTTGGCACCTGAGTCATCATGCGGCGGCGCGCGGCGGCGCGCTGCTGCTGGCGAATGCGCCCCTTCACGTGCGGATCGCCTTCGTTTTCCTTGTGCTCGCGCTTCACTTCTTCCTTGGTCATGCGCAGCTTGCGGTAGTACGACCAGAGCTGGTACGGCACGTCGAGCGCGGCGACCACGAACATGCCGGCGACCGTCATGCCGCAGCACACGCCGATCAGATGCATCGCGTCGGCGAACGCGCGCGGCGCAGGCTGCATGGCGAGCCCGAGAATCTCGTCGCGCCGGCTCCACAGCGCCCAGCCGCCGATCACGCCCACCACGAGCGTCTTGGCGAGCGACATGCCGAGCTGGATCGGCCCGTTCACGGAGAAGATCCGCCCGAGCCCCGACATCGGATTGAGGCGGCCGAAGTTCGGCTGCAGCGCCTTCGTCGAGATGAGCCAGCCGCCGAGCGCCATCGGCGCGAGCAGCGCGGCGAGCCCCGTGAGCGCGAGCACCGGCATGAGCGCCATGAGACCTTCGCGCGCCGCGACGCCGGCGCCGATCAGCATGCGGCTGGTTTCGAACGCCCCCGCGTGATTGAACGAGAACGCGCCGCGCATCATGGCTTGCAGATGCTCGCCGATCGTGCCGGAGAGCATCCACGTGCCATAGAAGCCCGCCGAGAGCAGCGCGAATGTCGCCAGCTCCCGGGAACGCGGAACCTGCCCCTCCTCCCGCGCCTTTTCGAGGCGCTTGGGAGTGGCGGATTCGGTTTTCTCGAGGTCGCTGTCCTCAGCCACGCATGCTCCGGTCGCGGGCACGCGCCGCTCGTCGCGGCTGCGCGGCTGGCGCGCGCCCTTTTTCAGTGACAGCGATTATTGCCGCGCAAGCCAAGCGGCGATTGGCGGAGTAGGACGGGGAAATCAGGGTATTTCGGCCGATGGAACCGGGGCGGCATCATCGGCGAACGCCGGCACACGATGCGCGCGCGCTCGCGGGCCGCCAACTTCACGGCCTACGCACCCTCAGCGCCCGCGATTTCAGAACGCGACGAACGGCGCCTTGCCGCCGGACGCGCTCATGTCCATGCCGTAGTACACGTAGCGGCCATAGAAGAACGACAACCCCAGGTCGAGCGCCGCCGCCGACCCGAGCTGCCCCGCCAGGTTGTTGGCCGCATAGTTAGCGCCGCTGCCGAGCAATGCGTTCGCGTTCGCGACATTGAAGGTCGCGGTGCCCGTCGTTGCGCCGTTATTGGACGCGAGTGCAGCGCTGAAGGACTGGGTGGACGTAGGGCAATAGAACGTGCCGAGATTGCCGCCGCACTGCGGCAGGGCGCTGTCGACGAAGAAGATCGCGTTCGAACCCGAGTCGAGGAAGGTCTGGAGCGTGCGCCCGTTGAAGGTGGAGCTGAGCCTGCCCCACGAGTCCGTGTTGTAGCTTTGCGCGGCGGTCATCGCGTTGTTCGACTGCGTACCGATGCCGAACACGAGCGTGCCCGTCGCACTGGGCGCGCCGTTATCGGATACGGGGGCCATCTCGAGGATCACGCCGTTGCCGTCCGTGCCGAACCTGGGCACCGGATTGGCCACCAACTGGGTTTGCGTGACCGTTGCCGTGACGCAGTTCGTGTCGCCGGGGCAGGAGTAATAAGTGCCGAGGTTGTCATAAGGCGCAACGCCGATACCGAGAATGCCGTTCGCGCCCAGGTCCTGCACCGTGTCCTGCGCGCTGCCGAAGCTCGCGCACGCCGACGGCACCGTGTTCGAGTTCAGGTCGCCGATGATCTGGATCGGAATATTGGACGCCGTTTCGCCGCCGATCTTCACGTCGGCGGGACGCACCGTGCCCCACGTGTAGCCGTCGGCGAAGGCCGTGCATTCGGCGAGGGTGCCGCCGTTGGCCGTCGCCTTGGGCAGCGAGCCCAACAGGTTCGGCACCGCCGACGCGAGCAGGCGCAGCCCGAACGACGCCGTATCGACCTGAATGTTGTCGACGGTCTCGCAGGTGCTCGTGCCGGCCACGCAGATCGTCACGCTGACAGTGGGAATATTGGGCAGCGTGCCGGTCAGTCCGCGATTGACGACGACGCCCACGGTATTCGCGGCGGTAGCCGCGGTGGGCTGCTGTGTGGGACTGGGAACCGCGGAGCCGCTGCCGCCACTGCTGCCGCTCGAGCTGCTGCTACTGCTACCGCTGCTGCCGCCCCCGCCCCCGCAGGCGGCGACGAGCGAAACCAGGGCAACGAGCGCGGCGCCCGAAAGGAACCGGAAAGGGCGCAGCCACACGTTGCGCGAATAGCGTGAAGTCAGCACTGAAGTCAGCACGTTCGGCCTCCGCTCGTCACTGGATATCGGAGGCGCTGACGCCCGCAGGCAGCGCCTGCGGCAGCCATGCCTGCCCGGAGAAGGCGCCCATGTGGCCGCCCGAATGCACCACGACGTTCGAGTTTTCGACCACGCCCGGCCCGCGCACGTGACCGGCGGCGTGGCTCGCCTTCACGCCGGCCGTGTACTGGGGAAAATAGCCGCCCAGCAGCGTGGCGAGATTGGGCATCTGCGGGCCGTCCCAGGCCACGCCGAATACGGTGCCGGCCTGCGAGAGGTACTCGCGCACGACGGTGCCGTTGGCGAGCGTGGTCTGCTGAACGGTATAGGCGGGAGTCGTGGAAGCGCCAGACGCCGCGCCTTGCACCGCTGCGCGCGCCACGGCCGAGGCGTTGCCGGCCGCGGCTGCCGCCGAAGCGGCGCTCAGGGTGCTGACGTTCGCGCCCGCCGGCGTGGGCATGGGCGCACCGCCGAGCGCGGCGTGAGCCGCCGGCGCCGCGAGCAGCACACCAAGCAGGGAACCGAGAAGCGCCGCGCCGGGTGCGCGGCCACGTTTGACGCGGCGCGCAAACGAGCGCGCCGCCTTGCCACAGAACGATGTGTATGGATACAAGGCGTCCCCTCCCTCTTGCGATGGCGCGTTGCACCATGCGCTGGCGGGGCCGCGCGGGAAGGTCGCGGCGGGACGCAGCAGGACGGGCAACGGCTGGCTATGCTTCGTTGCCCCACCGCGACGTTCGCCGCCGCAGGGCACGAAGGCATGAGCACTAGTATGCCCGCCTTGGACTACATGCGGCAGCTAACCGAACGATTAGCTGCACGTTAGGGGTCAGAACCCGAGACTTGCGAGCAAATCGTCGACCTGCGCCTGGTCCTGCACGACGTCGGTCTTGCCTTCCGGATTGATCTGCGGGCCGTTGAGCAGGCCTTCGGGGCTGCCCGTGCTGCTCTGGGTCTCCGCGAGCGCCGCCGCCGTCGCCGCGAACTGCTCGCGCCGCTCCGGCGCGATGTTCTCGACCAGCACGGTGAGCAACTGCTGCTCGATCAGATAGACCACGTCCATGATCTTCTTGATCACCTGGCCCGTCAGGTCCTGGAAATCCTGAGCGAGCATGATCGCGAGGAGTTGCTCGTTGGTCGCCGCGGTGGCTTGCGGCACGCCATCCACGAAGGCGCGCGTGTCGTCCATCAGCTGGCGCACTTCCTCACGGCCGATCGGCGCGTCGTACCAGGTCGCCCAGCGGCTCGTCAGTTCCTTTGCGTCGCGTTCGAGCGTTTCCTGCAGCGGCTTGGCGATGTCGATCGCGGTCAGCACACGCTCGGCGGCCTGCTCCGTCATGTTCGCGACATAGCGCAACCGGTCGCGCGCGTCGGGCACCGCCTCGGCGGCGCGCTCCACATGCTTGTCGAGGCCGAGTTCGCGCATCGAGTCGCGCAGGCTGCGCGTCAGGTGTCCGATGCGCGCGAGGATGCGGTCCGTCGCCAGCTCGCCGGCTTCGCCCGCGGCGGACGGCTCGAAGTCGAACTCGGGCGGCTGCGGGAGCGGCTCGATGCCATCGGCTTCCGGCCACTCACCGGAATGAGCGCCGGACTGCTCACTGATGGGCTCGTTCACGTCAGCTCCCCGTCTTGGCCATCTTCTCGAGAATCTTGTTGAGCTTCTCGTCGAGCGTGGCGGCCGTGAACGGCTTCACCACGTAGCCGCTCGCGCCAGCCTGCGCCGCAGCGATGATGTTCTCCTTCTTCGACTCGGCCGTCACCATCAGCACCGGCAGATGCGTCAGGTTGGCGTCGGCGCGGATCTCCTTGAGCATGGCGAGGCCGTCGAGGTTCGGCATGTTCCAGTCCGAGATCACGAACTCGTAGTTGCCGCCGCGCAGACGGGCGAGGCCCGCTGCACCGTCTTCGGCTTCGTCGACGTTCGAGTAGCCCAGTTCCTTGAGCAGGTTGCGGACAATCCGGCGCATCGTCGGAAAATCGTCCACCACCAGAATCTTCATTCCCTTATCCATCACGTTCCATTCCTCCAGGCGAAAACCCGGGCAATTATCCAGAGAAGCGCACTGCCTATCCAGATAAATTAATCGCGAGCGATCGAGCAAGCGTTTGCGGCCTGCATGATCTCTCTATATCGGCAATTTCTTAGACGCGCTGAACCCTGTCGCCCATCGAGGCGAGTCGGGTCATCACGCGCCGGCTCATGTCGGAGAGCGAGGCGATCTCGTCGGCGCCACCCATGGCGATGGCTTCGCGCGGCATGCCGAACACGATGCAGCTCGCCTCGTCCTGCGCGAGCGTGTACGCACCGGCCTGGCGCATTTCGAGCAGCCCGGCTGCGCCGTCGCGGCCCATGCCCGTGAGAATCACGCCGATGGCGTTCTTGCCCGCGTGCAGCGCCGCCGAGCGAAACAGCACGTCGACCGACGGACGGTGCCGGTTGACCGGCGGGTCGTCGGACAGATGCGCGATGTAGTTCGCGCCACTGCGTGCGAGCAAGAGGTGTGCGTGGCCCGGCGCGATGTAGGCGTGGCCGGGCAGCACCCGTTCGCCGTGCTCCGCTTCCTTGACGGTGATGCGGCACAGCCCGTTCAGGCGCTGTGCGAACGACTTCGTGAAACCGGGCGGCATGTGCTGCGCGATCAGCACCGCGGGCGCGTCGGGCGGCAGCGGCTGCAGCACTTCGCGGATCGCCTCGGTGCCGCCCGTCGACGCGCCGACGATGACGAGCTTTTCGGTCGAGACGAGCGGGTTGTTGATCATCGGCGCCGGGCCCGCGGGGTGCGCAGCGGCGTGGCCGTGCGCGTGCGCTGCCGCGCCCGCCGATGCGGCGGCGGGCGCATGGTGCGCACGCACGCGCGCGCGCGCGGCGGCGCGCACCTTGTCGGCGAGCTTTTCCGAGTATTCGAGCATGCCGTCGCGAATGCCGACCTTCGGCTTCGTCACGAAGTCGACGGCACCCAGTTCGAGCGCGCGCAGCGTGATTTCGTTGCCGCGCTCGGTGAGCGACGACACCATCACGACCGGCATGGGCCGCAGACGCATCAACTTCTCGAGGAAGTCGAGGCCGTCCATGCGCGGCATTTCCACGTCGAGCGTGAGCACGTCGGGGTTGTGTTGCTTGATCAGCTCGCGCGCGACGAGCGGATCGGGCGCGGTGGCGACGACCGTCATATCGGGCTGACTGTTGATGATTTCCGTCATCAAACTGCGGATCAGCGCCGAATCGTCGACGCAGAGAACCTTGATTTTTTGCACAGCGTTCACGCCTCCTCTACTGTCCTGGCGTTGTCTTGACCGGATGCGCGCAGCGCGGACGACACGCTCGAGCCGAACAGCTCGATGCGAGGGCGCGCGCCCTGCGGCTGGGATTGGGAAATCTGGGGCGTATGAGCTGCCGAGTTTGCTGCCGGCGACGTGGCGCCCGGGCCCGCGCGCCCCGCGCCGCCGACGCCGAACAGCTCGACGCGCGCCCGCGCCCGCGCGAGCCGCTCGGCGCGCGCTTCGGCGGTTTGCGCGGCGAGTTGCTGCTCGCGCTCGGCCACGCTCGTGTCCTGCGAGAGACGCAGCTTCTTGACCATCACCTGGCCCGTGCGCGGCAGGAACGCCACCTTGCGCGGATGCGAACCTTGCAGGTCCTCGGCCACGATGCGGATGTTCTCGGTCGCGAGATAGCGGCGCACGAACACGGCGTTGCGGTCGCCGATGTTCATCGTCGTCATGCCCGCGAGCACCGCCGCGCCGCCGAACACCTTGGCCTCGAAACGCTCACGGCGGCCACCCGCCTTGATCAGCTCGTTGATGAGCACTTCCATCGCGTAGGCGCCGTAGCGCATGGCGTCGGAGGCGCCGGTGAGGGCGTGGGCGGAGTCCGCGCCGTCGTCGGGGAGCATGAAGTGGTTCATGCCGCCGATGCCGGCGGTGCGGTCCTGAATGCAGGCCGCCACGCACGAGCCGAGCACGGTGACGAGCACCATGTCCTCGCCCGTCGTGTAGAACTCGTTGGGCAGCAGCTTGACGCCGGGGCGCTGGAAATGCGCGTCGAAATAGCGGTTCGTCGCGATCGGAAGGCGGGCGCTCATGCGGGCACTCCGAGCGCGTCGTTCGCGCGGCGCGGCGCGGCACTGGCAGCGGCGCCGCGCGTGAGTTCGTACACCGTCTGGCCGCGCAGACGGAACGCCTGCGTGACGTAGGTGAAGTTCTCCGAATGGCCCGCGAACAGCAGGCCGTCCGGCTTCATGAGCGGCTCGAAGCGCGTGAGCACCTGTGCCTGGGTCGGCTTGTCGAAATAGATCATCACGTTGCGGCAGAAGATCGCGTCGAACGTCGTGCGCAAGCCGTAGTCCGCGTCGGTGAGATTGAGCTGCTCGAACTTGACCATCGCGCGCAGCTCCGGGCGCACCTTCACGAGTCCCGAGTGCGAGCCGGTGCCCTTGAAGAAGAAGCGCTTCAGACGCTCCGGCGACAGATGCTTCACCTGGTCGAACGAGTAGACGCCCGCGTCGGCCTTGGCGAGCACCTGGGTGTCGAGGTCGGTGGCGAGCACGCGCGCCTCGCGCGCGGCGCGGTCGCCGAGCGCTTCGACGAGCGTCATCGCGATCGAGTACGGTTCTTCGCCCGTGGAAGCCGCCGAACACCACACCGAAACCGGCTGCGAACCTGCCACCCCCGCCCTGCGCTTCACGAAATCCGCGAGGATCGGGAAGTGATGCGCCTCGCGGAAAAACGCCGTGAGGTTCGTGGTGAGCGCGTTCGTGAACGCTTCCCACTCGGTCGCGTCGTTGCGCGCTTCGAGCTGGTCGAGGTACTCGCGAAAACTGTCGAGGCCGAGCGTACGCAGGCGCCGCGCAAGGCGGCTGTATGCCATGTCACGCTTGTGGTCCGAGAGCGAGATGCCCGCGCGGCGGTGAATGAGCGCGCGAATGCGCTCGAAGTCCGCCGAGGTGAAATCGAAATCGCGGTTGCTCTCGACGCCCGAACCGCCCGTCTCGCCGGCGTCCTGGCGTGTATTTCGCAGCGCTTTCATGCTGATGCTCCTTCGCATTGCGCGCCGCCCACTGCATGGGATACCGCGGCGCAGGACTGCTGCGCGCCGCGCCTGCCCGGTTGCAATGCGTGCGGCGCATGGGCGGCCTGCGCAGCACGCGCGGGCCGTGGGGCCCGGCGCGGCAGGTCTTGCCGTTGTGTAGCGCTCATGTGCATTGCAGTTGCTCGTCGTGTTCAGTACTTCACTACTCTTCCATGCCGCGTTCGATCAGAACGTTTCCCAGTCCGAATCGTCCGAAGCGGATGCTGCCGTGCTCACGTACGTCTCGCCGCGCGCAGGCGCGGCCGGTTTCGCTGCAGGCTTTGCCACCGCCTTGTTTGCCGGTTGCGCAGCGGGCTTTGTCGCAGGCTTCGCGGTGTCCGCCGGTGCCGCCGACGTTGCGACCGACGCCGACGACGACGTTGCCGCCGCGGGCTTCGCCCCCGCCGCAGCCGAAGACGGCGTCGCGCGTTTCGCGGCAACCGGCGCGGCCGGCGTGACGCGAGCGGGACCTGCACTCACGCTGCGCGCCGACGCGCCGCCCGTCGTCCACGTGCCGAGCACGTTCTGCAGCTGGCGCGTCTGCTCTTCGAGCGACGCGGCCGCAGCGGCCGCCTGCTCCACGAGCGCCGCGTTCTGCTGCGTGACGGTGTCCATCTGTGTGACGGCGCGGTTGACCTGCTCGATGCCGCCCGACTGCTCCTCGGACGCCGCGCTGATCTCACCCATGATGTCGGTCACGCGACGCACGGCCTGAAGGATTTCTTCCATCGTCGCGCCTGCGCGGCCCACGAGCTGCGAGCCGCTTTGCACTTTCTCGGCCGAGTCGTTGATGAGTTCCTTGATTTCCTTCGCCGCGCTGGCGCTGCGCTGCGCGAGGCTGCGCACTTCACCGGCCACCACGGCGAAGCCGCGGCCCTGCTCGCCCGCGCGCGCCGCTTCCACGGCCGCGTTGAGCGCAAGAATGTTGGTCTGGAACGCGATGCCTTCGATCACGCTGATGATGTCCACGACCTTCGCCGAACTCGCCGCGATGCCCTGCATCGTGTTCACGACTTCACCCACCACCTCGCCGCCGCGCGTCGCGATGTCGGAGGCGTTGACGGCCAGCTGGCTCGCCTGACGCGCGTTCTCCGCGTTCTGGCGCACGGTGCCGGTGAGCTGCTCCATGCTCGACGCCGTTTCCTGCAGCGAAGCGGCCTGCTGCTCGGTGCGCTGCGAGAGATCGGTGTTGCCCATGGCGATCTCGCGCGCGCCCACGTCGATCGAGCTTGCGCCCGTATGCACCGCGCTCACGAGCGTGACGAGGCTTTCCTGCATGCGCTTGATGCCGCTGAACAGACGCCCGATCTCGTTGTCGCTGTAGACCGTGACCGGCTGCGTGAGATCGCCGTGGGCGATGCGCTCGAAGCACGTCACTGCGTCCTCGAGCGGCTGCACGATGAGGCCGCGCATGGCGAAGCGGATCACCACGACGAGCACGAGCGCCACGGCGATCGCCGCGCCAATCGCGATGCGCATGACGGCGATCTTGTCGTGCGCGCCAGCCTCGCGAGCCTGCGCGCTTTGTTCCAGGGCCTGCGCGAGCGGACCGGCGACGTTGTCGTAATCGACGAACATCGGGCTGATCTTCGTGTCGGCGATGGCGTGATAGGCCGGTTGATCGTTTGCGCGCAGGGCCGCGAATTCGGGCTGCACGCCGTCTTGCATGAGCGTGGCGCGCTTTGCCGCGAGCGCGTCGAGCGCGGCGGCGTCGAGACCGCCCTTCGGCGCGTTCTGGAACGCTTGCCAGGCTTCGTTGGATTTGCCGAGCAATTCCTGGGCGCGATCGATCACCTTCTTCGCATCGTCGGCCTGGCCTGCTGCCGTGAGCGCGCTGGCGCGGTCGATCGCGACACGCGTGCGCAGCAGATACGACGACGCGTCGTTCAGCGCATGCATCGCCACGAGATCGCCTCGCACGATTTCGGTGAACGCATCGCTCGCACGCCCGAGCGCGACGAGCCCGAGTGTGCCGACCAGCACGGTCAGCGCAACCAGAATGACCCCGACGCCCGTGAGCGTCGTGCGGATCGACCATCTTTGCAGCATCTCGTTTGCTCCTGTCCTGTACGAATCGGGGCGGGCTGTGCGGTCAAGCGCGGCCGGCATAGGCACGGCGACCGGGCCCCTGCGCGAAGCGCGCGCGAAAACGAAGGCGGCTTGCCGCTCTTTGGCGGCGGCTTTCCGCTCTCTCTCACGCTGGCCTCGCGGCCCCCCGGTTTAACTCTCGGCGCGTTAGACCAGCGCCTCGATCAGAGCCATCTCGCGGCTCGTCATCAGTTTTTCGATGTCCATCAGGATCAGCATGCGGCCTTCCACAGTGCCGAGGCCCGTGAGGTACTCGGTCGTGAGCGTCGCGCCGAATTCGGGCGCCGGCATGATCTGCTCCATCTGCAGCGTGAGCACGTCCGAGACGCCGTCCACCACCATGCCGACCACGCGATGCGCGACGTTCAGGATGATGACGACCGTCTGGTGGTCGTACTCGACGCGGCCCAGATGGAACTTGATGCGCATGTCGACGATCGGCACGATGATGCCGCGCAGGTTGATCACGCCCTTGATGAAGTCGGGCGCGTTCGCGATGCGCGTCACGCTGTCGTAGCCGCGGATTTCCTGCACCTTCAGGATGTCGATGCCGTACTCTTCCGCGCCGAGGGTGAAGACGAGGAATTCCTGGCCGCCTGCGTCGGCCTGCAGCGCGTCGCGGCGTTGCGCGCCGGCAATCGCGCCGTGTGCGCCGTTGCCTTGAATCGATTGGACTTCTGCCACGTTAGCCCCTGAACGGTTGGGAGATGATGGGTTGAGTGCGTCCGGACTTCATCGCGATTACGCGAATTCGGCGAACGCACCCGAATTTGCGCTGGCGCTTACGCCATGCGTGGCGCGCGTCTCGCGATTGAGCGCGGCCACGTCGACGATCAGCGCGACGCTGCCGTCGCCGAGAATGGTCGCCGCCGAAATGCCGTGCACCTTGCGGTAGTTCGTTTCCAGGTTCTTCACCACGACCTGTTGCTGGCCGACCAGTTCGTCGATCAGCATGGCGAAGCGACGACCTTCGGTTTCCATGATCGTGACGATGCCCTGCGTCGGGTCCGTGCGCGCGCCTTCGACGTTGAACGCCTGATGCAGCGCCACGAGCGGGAGATACTCGCCGCGCACGCGCACCACGCGGTCGCCGTTGGTGACCGTGTAGATGTCTTCGTGGCGCGGCTGCAGCGACTCCATCACGAAGTTCAGCGGCAGGATGAAGATCTCGCTGCCGACCTTCACCGACATGCCGTCGAGAATCGCCAGCGTGAGCGGCAGCACGATGCGCGTGGTGCTGCCCTTGCCCGCGTGCGAGGTGATTTCCACGTGGCCGCCCATCGCCTGGATGTTGCGCTTGACCACGTCCATGCCCACGCCGCGGCCCGAAACGTCCGTCACCTGCTCGGCGGTCGAGAAGCCGGGCAGGAAGATGAGGTTCCAGACCTCGTCGTCGGACATGCTGTCGCTCACCTGCATGCCCTGCTTGATCGCCTTGGCGAGAATCTTGTCGCGGCGCAGGCCCGCGCCGTCGTCGCTCACCTCGATCACGATGTTGCCGCCGTGGTGCGCGGCGGACAGCACGAGCTGGCCCGTGGCGTCCTTGCCCGCGGCGCGGCGCGCTTCCACGGTTTCGATGCCGTGGTCGAGCGAGTTGCGCACGAGGTGCGTGAGCGGGTCGATGATGCGCTCGATCAGGCTCTTGTCGAGTTCGGTCGCCTGACCGAAGGTGACAAGCTCGACTTCCTTTCCGAGCTTCGCCGCGAGATCGCGCACGAGACGCGGGAAGCGGCTGAAGACGTAATCCATCGGCATCATGCGGATCGACATCACCGCTTCCTGCAGATCGCGGGCGTTGCGCTCGAGCTGCGCCATGCCGTTGTAGAGACGGTCGTGCAGCGCCGGGTCGAACGTGCTGGTGGTTTCCGCGAGCATGGCCTGCGTGATGACGAGTTCGCCCACGAGGTTGATCAGCTGGTCGACCTTTTCGACGCCCACGCGAATCGAACTGCCTTCCGCCGATGCGGCGGCGGCGGCCGGTCGCGCCTTGCGCTCGCCTTCGGCTTGCGCGGGCGCCGGGGCGCTCGCGGGCGGGCGCGGCATGTCTTGTTCGGCATGCGCGGCGGGCGGCGGGGCCGGGATCACGGCGCTCGCAGCAGGGGCCGCAGCCATCGGTGCCGCGGGAGGCGCGGCCGGTGTTGCCGCGGGCGCGGCGGCGGGTGCGGCCGCAGCCGGTTGCGCGTCGCCCTGCGGCGCGGCGCCACGGCCGATCGAAATCTGTTTCTCGTCGATCACGAAGCAGCACACCGCGATGATGTCGTCGGAGGTCACATCGGTTTCGAGCCACAGCGTGAGGTCGTCGCCGGTCTTCACCTGGCCGAGAATGCGGCCGAGGTTGCCGAGCTCTTCGACGAGCAGCTCCTGGTCCTTCGCGTCGACGGCACGCAGCGTGACGCGCAGGTGCGGACCTTCCACCGCAGCGTCGGCGCCGGCTGCGGGCGCCGACGCTGCCGCATCGATCGCCTCGCTCACGACGTGCTCGGGCGCGCCCGAACCTGCCGAGGCCAGCGTGCTGTGCATTTCGAAAGCGGCTTCGAGATCTTCTTCCGAATCGCCGGCGCTCGCCTGCGCAGCCGGTGCGGGCGCGGGGGCCGGCGCCGGTGCGGGTTCAGGCGCGGGTACGCCGCGGCTTTCCGCGTAGAGGCGCTCGAGCTTGGTGCGCACGGCGGCCGCTGCCTGCGCATCGGGCTCGGCGCTCGCGCGGTAGGCGCCGAGCTGGTCGGAAAGCACGTCCTTCGTTTCGAGGAACGTGTCGATCATGTCCTTGCGCAGCACGAGCTCGTTGTTGCGAGCGCGGTCGAGCAGCGATTCGAGAATGTGGGTCGTCTCGGTCAAGGCCGTGAAGCCGAACGTCGCCGCGCCACCCTTGATCGAGTGCGCCGCGCGGAAGATCGCCGCCAGATCCTCGGGATCCGGGCGACCGACGTTCAGGTTCAGGAGAAGCTGCTCCATCTGAGCGAGCAGCTCGTCCGCCTCGTCGAAAAACGTCTGATAGAACTGAGTGATGTCGAGAGTCATTGCTCTTTCACCGCGTTAATTGCCTGGGGGGTGCCTGGTCGTTCGCCGCGCGGCACCTCAAGGGTGGGCCTCGCCGAGTGCGCTCGCCAGATCGACGAGCAGCTCGGGGTCCACCGGTTTTTCGATCCAGCCGGTCGCGCCTGCGTCGCGTACGGCTGCCTTGAAGCCTTCGTCCGATTCCGTGGTCAACACGAGGATGGGCGTTTCGAAGTACGAAGGATTCGCCCTCAACTGCTTGATCAGGTCGAGTCCGCCCATGCGCGGCATGTAAAGGTCGGTAAGCACGAGATCGAAGCGCTGGGCGAGCGCATGCTCGAGCCCTTCTTCGCCGTCGCTCGCCACCGTCACCTCGTAGCCTGCCGAGCCGAGCGCCGCCTGCAGGATCTCCCGCATGGACACCGAATCGTCGATCGCCAGAATGTTCCTGATCATCCGTTCCTCGTTGTCATTGCGCTGCCGGCGCGACGGCCGGGGCGACCGCCGGCCCCACCGGCGCCACCGTGGTCGCCACCTTCGGCGCGATCGCGACCGGTGCCGGCGCCGCCCGGCCCATGCCGGCGTCCGGCGTGAGCGCGGGCAGGCTCTTGCCCGAACCCGCTGCGTCGTCGGAGAGCGTGGTAGTGGTCGAGTCGTCGTGCATGAGCGCGTCTTCGGACTTCTTGTTCAATACGATGATGCTGATGCGGCGGTTCTCCGGGTCGAGCGGATCGGCCTTGTTCAGGTTCTGCGTGGAAGCGAGACCGAGCACGCGCAACACCTTCGATTCGTCCATGCCGCCCGCGATCAGCTCGCGGCGCGATGCGTTCGCGCGGTCGGCGGAAAGCTCCCAGTTGCTATAGCCCTTGTCGCCGCCGGCGTAGGGCACGGCGTCGGTGTGGCCCTGCACGACGATGCGGTTGGGCACGTCGTTGAGCGTCTTGCCGATCGCCTGCAGGATGTCGCGCATGTACGGCTCGACCACGTCGCGCGCGGTGGCGAACATCGGGCGCTTCTGCGAGTCGACGATCTCGATGCGCAGGCCCTGCAGCGTGGAGTCGATGCGGATCTGCTGCTTGAACTGGCGCAGCACCGGGTTCGCCTCGATCGCCGCCATCAGCTTGACTTGCAGGTCGTGCAGGCGCACCTGCTCCTTGCGTTCGAGCGAGCCTTCGAGCTGCTTCGTGGCGTCGTCGTCGTTGTGCTTCGGCTGGTTGCGCTCGGAGCGCTCGGTCGCGCCGTCGCTGCGGCGCGTGACGCCCTGGTCCTGCGACGAGATGTCACGGCCGCCGCCCTTCAGGATGCTCGAGTCTTCCGCGCTGCGGTCGCCGCCCCAGAGCGTGATCTTCATCGGCTGGTTGAAGTAGTCGGCGATGCCCTTCAACTGCACCGTCGAAGCCGACGAAAGCAGCCACATCAGCAGAAAGAACGCCATCATCGCGGTCATGAAGTCCGCGTAGGCGAGCTTCCACGCGCCGCCATGATGGCCGGCCTTCTTCGGCGCGGCGCGCTTGACGACGATTGCGCGGTCCTTGTTGTTGCTCATGGGCCGTCCCTTACTTCGCCTTCACGCGGCGCACGTGCTCTTCGAGTTCCGTGAACGACGGACGCTCGGTCGAGAACAGCACCTTGCGGCCGAACTCCACGGCAATCGCCGGCGCGTAGCCGTTCAGGCTCGCGAGGATCGTGACCTTGATGCACTGGAACATCTTGGTCGACTCGGTCACGCGCTGCTCCGCGAGGCTCGAGAGCGGGCCGATGAGACCGTACGAAAGCAGAATGCCGAGGAAGGTGCCGACCAGCGCCTGGGCGATCATCTCGCCGAGCACTGCGGGCGGCTTGTCGGCGGACGCCATGGTGTGAACCACGCCCATCACCGCCGCGACGATACCGAACGCCGGCATCGCGTCGCCCACCTTCGCGAGCGCGTGGGCAGGCGCCTCGCCTTCGGCGTGGTGCGTTTCGATTTCCTCGTCCATGAGGCTTTCGATCTCGAAGGCGTTCATGTTGCCGCCCACCATGAGACGCAGGTAGTCGGTGAGGAATTCGACGATGTGGTGGTCGGCCAGGATCTTCGGATACTGCGTGAAGATCGGGCTCTTCTGCGGATCGTCGATATCCGCTTCGAGCGTGAGCGTGCCTTCCTTTCGCGCCTTCGCGAGCAGGACATAGAGCAGCGCGAGCAGCTCCATGTACACGTCCTTGTTGTATTTGGCGCCCTTGAACAGCGTGGGAAGCACGCGCAAGGTGGCCTTGATGGTCTTGATGCCGTTGCCGAGGATGAACGCGCCGACGCCAGCACCACCGATCATGAGCAGTTCCATCGGCTGCATGAGTGCGGCCAGATGGCCGCCCTCGAGTGCGTAGCCGCCGAAGACGCAAAGGATCGTCAAGAGGGTTCCAACGATAATCAGCACTGCCGGGTCCTCACTAGAAATGCGCCGCGAACCGCCGTCGGCCCGCGCCCTTAGCTGGGTTTACGGCAACGGCGCGAAAAACTTTGGGTTTGAATGGGCGCGGATCGCAAGCCGGCCGGGCGTCTGCCGTCTGCTCGACGTCGACATGCCGGATGAATCTGGGGCCGGTTCGCAAAGCCGCGCGGGAAGGGATTGCAATTCGTGTCTATGACTGCGTGTGACGATGCGCCGTGCTTGCGGCACGCGCCTTCCGGCGAAGCCGCAGGGGCCTCTGCGCCGGGACGGGCCGGGTTTATCCGGAGTCCCGGCCTGCATGGAGTGCGGCAAACCGCATCGATCAGGGACAAGCGGCGTTGATCTGCCTCAAGCGGCGATCTGCGACGCAAGCGCGTTGCGCCGTGTGCGCCCCGCCCGCGAGGGCGGCTGGCACAGCCCGCAGACGAAGCCACGCTGCGGGTCGTGCGCGTGAGCGACGTAGCGGCCGCCGCAACGGCTGCATGGCGTCATCTGCAGGAGGCCCGAGGTGAAATAGCGCACGAGCGTCCAGGCGCGCGTGAGGCTCAGCGCGGGCGTTTCGTCATGCAGCCGCAGGTGCTCGAGATAGAGCCGGTAGCTCTTCACGATCGCGTGGATCGGCTCGCAGCGCGCGTGGCGGCTCATGAACATGAACGTGTTGTAGAACAGCGAGGAATGGACGTTGGGCTGCCAGGTCATGAACCAGTCGGTCGAAAACGGCAGCATGCCCTTGGGCGGCGACTCGCCCTTCACTTCCTTGTAAAGCCGGATGAGCCGGTCGCGCGAGAGCGAGGTCTCCGCTTCGAGCAGTTGCAAACGCGCGCCCAGTTCGATCAGCTCGATTGCGAGCGCGATCTCTTTTACCTCCTGCACCACACTCTTTGTCGCCATAGACACCCGTTGGAAGCCGCAATGGAATGCGCCTGGCCCCTGCCGCCGTTCGCGGGCAGCAAGGGTGCAATGCGCCGCAGCGCGCTGCGGCGCTGGGCGAAGCGGTTCAGCCGATCTGTTCGACGTCCTGGCCCGCCATGATGATCGCCGAGTGCGTCAGCGCGGTTTTGCCCTTGTCGGCAAGCGCGCTCAGGATGGCGTGGTCGTCGAACCGGAAGCGGCAAAGCAGCTGGTTCGATGCGGCAAGGCGTACGGTCTGCGCGAAAGTGAGATTAGCGAGCACCTCGGCAGACTGCTCGGAGATGCCCATACGGAACATGCCCGTCGGCTTGTCCTCGCGCAAAAGACGTTGCGCGAGCAACAGATACGACAGGTTCACTTCCTTGATCTCATTGAGCATGTCGCTGTGCGTCGTCGCGCTCATGGATTCCCCCGAATCAAATCGCGGCGGCTGGTCAGACCGCCCGCGGAAAACGTTTGCTCGCCCAGATACGACTCAAGTGCATCCGAACGGCCTGTTTATGGTCGTGGGTCCATTGTGGCTGGGGCGGGAACAAATGGAAATCGGACGGATGCCGCGACGCGTTGCGAGAAAAAGTTTCGCAAACGTGTAGGAATTTTTCTGACAAAGAGGCGGGAGCAGCGGCGGGAGGCGGGGCGCGTCATGTCATGCGCATAGGCCGCGGATTTATCGGTTAATTATAGGCTTTTTCATGGATGCGTCACGCGTGCGTGCTATTCGCTGCGCGCGCGTCACTCGCGGCGTGCCTTTTGACCCTTGTTCCGGCGCAGCGGGCACGCGGCTTGCGCAATGCGCGCCCAAGCCGCGTCACGCTTTGCAATGGCCTCTTACACCTGCTGTATCCCGCTGTAACAACTTTAAGCGTTTGCAAAACCGCGTGTGTCGGGCCGCGAAATGGCCATAATCGGTCTCAGGGATAACCCGATACCGTTGTACCGCCGCAGTGCCGCATCACAGAGTTCGTTGCACACGCGGCTTTTTTGCCAGGAGATCGAACAATGCGAATCGCACAAATTGCGCCACTTTATGAAGCCGTTCCGCCCAAGCTTTATGGCGGCACCGAGCGCGTCGTGTCCTACCTGACCGAAGCGCTGGTCGACCTCGGCCACGACGTGACGCTGTTCGCCAGCGGCGATTCGGTCACCTCGGCAAACCTCGAAGCCGCCTGGCCGCGCGCACTGCGTCTGGACCCCACGATCCGCGACGCGCTGGCGCCGCACATGGTGCTGCTCGAGCGCGTGCGCCGCGTCGCGCACGAATTCGACGTGCTGCACTTCCACCTCGACTATCTGCCGTTCCCGCTCTTCACGACCATGGACACGCCGTTCGTGACGACGCTCCACGGCCGCCTCGACCTGCCGGAGCTGCAACCGGTATTCGAGCAGTTCCCGAACGCACCGGTCATCTCGATTTCGGACTCGCAGCGCCAGCCGTTGCCGCAGGCCGCGTGGCAGAACACGATCTATCACGGACTGCCAAAGAACCTGCTCACGCCGCAAGCTGATCGCAAGCCCGAGTACCTGGCGTTCCTCGGCCGGATCTGCCCGGAAAAGCGTGTGGACACGGCGATCAAGATCGCCGCGCTCTCCGGCCTGCCGCTGAAGATCGCCGCCAAGGTCGACAAGGTCGACCAGGACTACTTCAAGACCGAGATCGAGCCGCTGCTTTCGCAGGCCCACGTGGAGTTCGTCGGCGAGATCAACGAAGAGCAGAAGCCCGCGTTCCTTTCGGGTGCGAAAGCGCTGCTGTTCCCGATCGACTGGTCCGAGCCATTCGGCCTAGTGATGATCGAGGCGATGGCCTGCGGCACGCCGGTGATCGCCTTCAATCGCGGTTCGGTGCCGGAAGTGATCGACCCGGGCGTGACGGGCTATGTCGTCGAGGACGTGCAAGGCGCCGTGGCCGCGCTCCAGAGTATCGATTCGCTTTCGCGCGTGGCGATTCGCAACCAGTTCGAACACCGCTTTACGTCGCACATCATGGCCGGCAATTATGTCGACACTTATACGGCGCTGATCGAAGCCGCACAGCGTCCGGTACTGCGTCGCGTCGCCGCCGGTTGAGTGCGAAGCATTCCAGATTTCGCGATAAATCCAGACGAATGCGCGACGTGAATCGTTTGCGAGTCGCTGAATAGCGCCATTACGCGTTGATTACAGAAGACTCACAAAAAAGAGCCGCATGAAACATGCGGCTCTTTTTGCATTTTCGGCTACACCGCTATGACGGCCGGGCTGTTCCCCGGCGGCATGCGTCAGGCGATCAGGTAGCGTTCGCGGTTCTTGCCCGCGATCCACTTGGGCGGCTTGCCGCGGCCGCTCCAGGTCGCGCCGGACTTGGGGTCCTGATAGCGCGCAGGCAGCGGCGCCTTTTTCGGCGGACGCCCGCGGCGCGCGGCCTCGGCAAAGCCCAGGTCCTGGGCGGAAAGGCCGTATTCGGCGATCTTTTCCCGGATCGTGGCGATGACGTCCGCGATCTCCGTCCGCCGCGCCTCTTCGGCCTGAGCCTGGAGTTTTGCGATCTGCGCCTTGATCTCTGTATATTGCGACATTTCTATTCCCCCTTCATTGCTCTTGAAACCTGCTCTTGAAACCGGCTCGATCGGAGATTAGACGTAAATAACGGAATTCGCAATCGCTATTAATACTGCTTTTTCACGCTATTCTTCAATTTAACGTTCGACCGACTCCAGCGCAATTGCGTACACATCGATCGTAATAATTCGATCAATTACGTCGAAATTGACAATCCTTGACAGCATCGAAAAGGGCGACTGCCTAGAATCTGGCATTTCCCGGTGCCGGTGCTTTACGCGGCCCCTTCAAAAATCGACTTTTCGAGGTGTCACGCAATGCACTTATCCAGGCGGCTCATCGCCGAACTGATCGGCACTTTCTGGCTCGTTCTGGGCGGCTGCGGCAGCGCGGTGCTCGCGGCCAACTTCGCCGGGCCGGTTCACGGACTCGGGATCGGGTTCGTGGGCGTGTCGCTCGCCTTTGGCCTGACCGTGCTCACCATGGCCTACGCCATCGGCCACATTTCGGGCTGCCATCTGAATCCCGCCGTGAGCGTGGGCCTGACCGTGGCGGGCCGCTTCCCGGCGCGCGACCTCGTGCCCTATATCGCCGCGCAGGTGGTGGGCGCGGTGATCGGCGCTTTCGTGCTTGCGCTCATCGCGACGGGCAAGCCCGGCTTCGACCTCGTCGCGAGCGGCTTCGCGACCAACGGTTACGGCGAGCAGTCGCCGGGACACTACGCCATGGGCGCCGCGTTCGTGTGCGAAGCGGTCATGACCGCGGTCTTCCTGTTCGTCATTCTCGGCGCAACCGACAAGCGCGCACCCGCAGGCTTCGCGCCGATCGCCATCGGCCTGTGCCTCACGCTGATTCATCTGATCTCGATTCCCGTCACCAATACCTCGGTGAATCCGGCACGCTCGACCGGCCCCGCGCTGTTCGTGGGCGGCGAGGCGATCTCGCAGCTGTGGCTGTTCTGGGTCGCGCCGATCGTCGGCGCAGTGATCGCAGGCATCGTGTACCCGGCGGTGGCGGGGCGGGGCGAAGCGGTGGCGGCGGTCGGCGCGCGCGAGACGGCTTGACGGCCTCTGACGCGCGCTGACACGTCCGCGCGGCCCGAGCCGCGCCGCATTGCGACACGTTCTCCGTGCAGTTGCAAACGGGCGCTTCGGCGCCCGTTTGTCTTGCTGAGCGCGGGGCGCTCCGGGTGCGCTGCTGGCCGGGCCCGTGACGGCTGCGCTGCTAGAATCGGGCGACCTTCCCATTGTCTTGCGACCTGGAGCATCACGCCCAGCATGAAGCGCTCACGCCCCCGGCCAGGCCGGATCGCCTCGACGCTCGCCGCCGCGCTGAGCGCACTGCTATGCGCCTGCGCGCCGCTGCCACACGCCAACGGAGCCGCTAACGCCGGCGAGACAGCGCAGACGAATGCGAGCAGCGCGCCAGCCACGCGCAACGTCGAAACGCTCATCTTCGTGAGGCACGGTGAAAAGCCGCCAGAGGGATTCGGCCAACTTAACTGCAAGGGGCTGAACCGAGCGCTTGCGCTGCCGGCCGTGATCGCGGCCAAGTACGGCAAGCCCGATGCGATCTACGCGCCCGACCCCGGCGAGCAAAAGGAAGACAACGGCCATGCCTACAACTACGTGCGCCCGCTCGCGACGATCGAGCCGACCGCGATCCAGTTCGGCATGCCGGTCCAGACGCCGTATGGCTATTCGAAGATCGACGCGCTGCAAAGCGCACTCGTCGATCCGCAGTGGCGCGGCCGCACCGTGCTCGTTGCATGGGAGCATCGGGAAATCGAGACGCTCGTACGCCGCGTCGTCACCGCGCACGGCGGCAGCGCGAACGACGTACCGCGCTGGGAGAGCGCGGACTTCGACAGCATTTACGTGGTGCGTATCGACTGGAGCGGCGGCGCCGCGCGCGCGCGTTTCTCGCACGAGCGCGAAGGGCTCGACGGTCGCGCGGACGACTGCCCGTGCGCGCAACTGCCCGCCGCGCAGTAATCGTCCCGCGGTTATCGTTCGAATGGAATCGAGGTGGTGGCGGCGCTAGCGACCGCGCCCGCGTGAATTACGACGCGAGTTCGTCGCTGAGCGCGAACAGCTTGCGAAGATGATGCGCGACACCGGCTTCGAAGTTGTTGCCGATGCGCGGCACCCGAGGCAGTCGCTTGATGAGATCGGGATTGGCGTTGTTCATCATGAACGGATGACCCGCCGTTTCGAGCAGGTCGATATCGTTCATGTTGTCGCCGAACGCGACGCAACCCGCGGCGTCCACGCCGAGCCGGTCGAGTACGACGCGCAGCGCGCGGCCCTTCGAAACGCCGGCCACCATCACTTCGAGGCAATCGGGCAGGGAATAGGTGACGTAGAGCGCGTCGCCGAACTCGCGCGCGAGATTCTGCGCGACGTGCGCGAGATCTGCCGGATCGCCGATATAGAGCGCCTTGGCGATGCCTGCGCCCGCGTAATCGCGCAGATCCGCCACGCGGTACTCGAAGCCCGAGTCCTGGTGATACGCGAGCAGTTCGGGCGCGTCGCGGTCGATGAGCCAGGCGTCGTCGGTATAGATGCTCACGATCACGCGGCCGTGCTCGCCCACGGTGTCGGCGGCGACCAGACGCTCGACCATGGGCGCGCTCAGATTGCTCGCGTGGATCAGTGTGTCGTCGGGTGCGTGCACGCGCGCGCCGTTCGCGGTGATGAGATATGGCCGGATGCCGAGCACGTCGCGAATACCGGCCACGTCGCAATAGTGGCGGCCGGTCGCGATTACGAACGGCAGCCCCTGCGCATCGAGTGCGCCCAGCGTGGCAACCGTGAACGGATCGACCTGATGGTCGCTATTGAGCAGCGTTCCGTCGAGATCGGTTGCAATGACCTTGTACATGGTGATCAGACAGCCAGCGGGAAACGTTGAATCGTAGCATCTGCGGCACGGCTATGCCCTTGACCTACGTTCGCGCCCTTTCTCACTTGCCGCTCAGTTGTCCGCAGCAGCGCGCGCCAGCCGCTGGGCCTCCATCTGCGCGAGGCGAAGCGCGCCGGACGTGGAATCGGCGAGCGGCGCGCGCAGGCGATCGCGCACCGCTTGCGGCACCCACTCGCGCAGCGGTTGCCCAAGGCCGCCCGAGAGCGCCGCCGGCAGCTCGCCCGAAGGATCGAGCGCGGTGATGAGTTTCGCGATTTCCACGCCGGCTTCGGCGAGCAGCTTAGCGACGAACGGATGTTCGCGATGCGCGAGGACGACCGGTGCGAGGCTGGCGTAAGCTGTCTGGTTGGCCGCGCACTGCCATACGATGAGACTGTCGCGATCGGTGGCCCGCGCGTGTGCGAGGAGGGCCCGTGCGAAGTCGTCCATGGGCACGCGTGCATCGAGCGCCTGCTGCGCCCAGACGATCGCGCGCAGGCCGAACCACGCGCCACTCGCTTCGTCGCCCGAGGGAAAGCCGAAACCGCCCGCAATGCGGCACTGACCGTCCTCACCAAGCACCGCTGCGATGCTGCCCGTGCCGAGGGCGACCACCACGCCCGGCGCGCCGCCGTGCGCGCCCAGCAGCGTCGTGTAGGCGTCGCTTTCCACCGCCAGTCCGGCCACGGGAGGAGCGGCAGCGAGAAACGGCGCCAGCCAGTCGGGGTTGTTCACGCCCGCGAGCCCGCAGCCAAGCACGCATTGCGACCAGTCGAACGCAAGCCCCGCGTGCGCAAACGCCGCGCGGCAGCCCTCCTCGATCGATTGCCAGGCCCGCGCGATACCGAGCCCGAGCCCCGACGGCCCCGCAGCCGCGCGCGCGAGTTCGACGCCGTTCGCGTCGCCAAGCGCGATGCGCGTGCCCGTGCCGCCGCCGTCCACGCCAATCAACCAGGTGTATTTCTGCATGGTGTCCGCCGCGCCTCGCGCGCCTGTGAGTCCGGTTCGAAAGCCAAAATTCTTGTCGTGCCGCAGAGACTAACGGCTTCCCCGGGTTCGCACAATCGGCCATCCGGCCAGGGTGGCGGCGCTGCACCGATCCGCTATGCTTGCGTGGCTCGAACGATGTCTCGCAAGGAGAACTTACCGTGACACACCGCTGCAACTGGGTATCGGCCGGCGCGTCGCCGCAGTATGTGCAATACCACGACGAGGAGTGGGGCGTGCCGTCGCGGGACGACCAGCATCTGTTCGAAACGATCGTGCTCGAAGGCGCGCAGGCAGGGCTCTCGTGGTCCACGATACTCAACAAGCGCGAAGGCTATCGCCGCGCCTTCGCCGACTTCGACATCGAGAAGGTTGCGCGCTTTACGCCCAAACACGTCGAAACGCTCATGCAGGACGCCTCGATCGTGCGCAACCGGGCCAAGATCGAGGCCGCCATCGCCAACGCCCGCGCCGTGCAGCAAATCCAGACGGAGCACGGCTCGCTCGCGAAGTTTGTCTGGTCGTTCGTGAACGACACGCCCATCCAGAACGACCTTGCCTCGTATCGCGACGCACCAGCGTCTACCGAAGTCTCGGACGCCCTTAGCAAGGCGCTCAAAAAATACGGCTGCAAATTCGTTGGTACGACGATCTGCTACGCGTTCATGCAGGCTGTCGGCATGGTCAACGACCATGAGCGCGACTGCATGTGCCGCAAGGCCTGCGCGGCGCTTGGCAAAAAGAAGCGCCGCTCCTGAGCGCAGTGACACTTGCGCGACTCGGGTAACTCCCGAGCGAGGCAGGACGCGCCTTGGAAACCTTCGTCCCGCATGGCTTTGTGGCACGCCGGCGCGACTGCGCCCGGCACTGGCCAACCCAATTTTTGATCGCTACGGTGCGCCACCCCACGGTTTTCCGCTGGCGTGCCGTTATAACGGGAAGTGAATGCAGACGCGTCAGGGGAACGGTGAGGGATGTCGGCTGGAAGGCCGGCGGCGCCGCATTAGAAGGGAATTAACCTGTGCCCGGCAGCTGGGCAACAGGGGGTTGAAATGAAAAACGTCCACTTCCTGAGTCATCAGGAAATCTTCGACCGCGCGGTGGCCCATCTCTTTGGCCAGGGGCGCGCGGCACTTCTCCCACGCGGAGGCGGCGCCTACCGGGGCGGTGGCTGTGGCGGCGGCTCCGGCAGCGCGCACAGCTATGGCGGCGGTTGCCCGGTCGGCAGCTTCATCCGGCCACGCGACTATATGAGCGCCATGGAAGGCATACCCGTGCGCTACCTCGGCCGTGAGACGAACGACGTGCCGCTCTATATGGATGTGGGCGTCGCCGCGCTGAAGAAGGCGCTGCTGCGCGCCCATATCAACATATACGACCCCGCCACGATCACTCTGCTGAGTTGCCTGCAGAACGTGCACGACGTGTTTGGCGTGTGGGAATGGCGCGAACGCCTTTGTTCGATTGCCGCGCAGTTCGGCTTGTCGCCCGCGCAGCTGAAGAACGCTGCCTGAAATCGGCCGGCACGCGCAACACGCGCTGCGCATCGGCGCGGAGTTTCTAAGCGCAAATAGGCACAAACGCAAACGGCGGCGCAGCTTCTTGCGAAGCATGCGCCGCCGTCTGGCGGAACACCGAAAAGCGAAAAAGCTTAGTGGAGCTTCTTCGGCAGCATCTGGCTGCGCAGGCGCTTGTGCAGGCGCTTAACAGCAGCTGCCTTCTTGCGCTTGCGAACTGCCGTCGGCTTTTCGTAAGCTTGACGCTCACGCAGCTCGGCGATCAGGCCGTTCTTTTCGATTGCACGGCGGAAGCGGCGAATCGCCACTTCGAACGGCTCGTTTTCCTTCAGAAGAATCGTCGTCATGTATTTCCTAACTCAAATCGCTTAATACGGTTCAAAGGCGCGAGCGTCAAAGCCGCTCACGCGCCGGCCCTCCGGTCGTTCGCCACGCTGGGGCCGAACGAGAGGCAAGGCGGCCACGGAGGCCGGAAAAGAGAAGTAGGGGGTTCACAGCGGAACGCGATCAGGTCGACCTTGCTGCAACACACCTGACCGCCGGTTTGCGGCCGCCAACAGTAACGAACACGGCAACAAAACAGGCAAAGATCTCAATTCACTCCCAATGATATCAGGAAAAGATCCGCCTGACCAGGGTTTCTTGAGTCTACTCAGGGACTTGCGCGGCTTGCCGCGGCCGCCGCGCCCGCCCTGTCGATTAGGACACCTGGGTTAATGCCTTTGCCGTCAGGCGCTCGCGTCGTTGAGCGCCTGGATGTCGGCCGGATCGAGCTTCAGCCGTACCGCTGCTGCAAGGCTCTCCAGCTGATCCAGCGAGGTCGCGCTCGCGATCGGCGCGGTAATGCTCGGGCGCGCGATCAGCCACGCCAGCGCAACTGCCGCGAGCGTGCTGCCGTGACGCTCAGCCACATAGTCGAGCGCCGCGAGGATCCGGATGCCGCGGTGGTCGAGGTACTTTTCGACGCGCGAGCCGCGCGTGCTCTTCGCGAGATCCTCGCGCGAACGGTACTTGCCCGAGAGAAAGCCGCTCGCGAGGCTGTAATAGGGCACGACCGCGAGCTTCTGCGCCATGGCCACCGGTTCGAGATCGGCCTCGTAATGAGCGCGGTCGTACAGGTTGTATTCGGGCTGGATGATCTGGTACGCGGGCAGACCGGATTTCGTCGCAACCGCGAGCGCCTCCTCGACGCGCGCGCCCGTGTAGTTCGACGCGCCGATCACCCGCACCTTGCCGGCCTCGATCAGCCGTTGGTACACGCCGAGTGTTTCCTCGAGCGGGACTTTCTGGTCGTCCTCGTGCGAGAAGTACACATCGATGTAATCGGTCTGCAGACGACGCAGCGAATCCTCCACGGCAGCCGCGATGTTGGCGGCGGAAAGCCCCGGGCGGCGTGCATCTTTTGCGACCTTCGTTGCGATCACCACCTTGTCGCGTTTGCCGCTTTTCGCGATCCACTTGCCGATGATCGTCTCCGATTCGCCGCCCTGGTTGCCGGGCACCCACGCGGAATACACATCGGCGGTGTCGATGAAGTTGAGGCCGGCGTCGGTGAAGGCGTCGAGGATCGAGAACGAGGTGGCTTCGTCTGCGGTCCACCCGAAGACGTTGCCGCCGAACATGAGCGGGGCGACCTGCAACGAGGAAGTGCCGATCCTGCGTAGTTCCATGGGGCCTCCAGAAGAAAGGGCGGACGGGAATCGCTGAGGATACGCCGCCTCGCGGCGCGCTGCAGCGGGCAAGGGCGCGCAGCCGCGGAAGTGCACCGGCGCCCTGCACTAAACCACACGCGATACCTGCCGTAAACACGCTTGCAAACTGCAAGACGCAGAAATGCGTGAAGGAAGCGGGAAGCACGAAGCGCGGCGCAACCGGATTTTTTATGCACCGCGCAAATGAGGTCTCGATTGTCGGTGCTTCCCCTCAAGTTTTTTTTACCCACGCCGACAACCTTCACTGAGGCGGCCAGCAATGAAAGATTGCACCCGCCGCGGCCATAGTGGCTTGTAACGGGCTTTCAGCCCGCTTAGGAGAATTTCCATGCTCGGAATTAACAGCAACATCAACTCGCTCGTCGCGCAACAGAACCTGACGGGCTCGGGCAGCGCGCTGTCGCAAGCGATCACGCGCCTGTCGTCGGGTAAGCGCATCAACAGCGCAGCTGACGATGCAGCAGGCCTCGCGATCTCGAACATCATGCAGACCCAGATCAACGGTCTGAATCAGGGTGTGTCGAACTCGAACGACGGCGTTTCGCTGGTTCAAACGGCATCGAGCGGTCTGTCGTCGCTGACGAGCAGCCTGCAACGTATCCGCCAGCTGGCTACGCAAGCGGCCAACGGCTCGATGACCTCCGACGACCGCGCAGCACTGCAAAAGGAAGTGAACCAGCAAGTTTCGGAAATCAACCGTATCGCGTCGCAAACGACGTACAACGGCATGAACGTGCTGAACGGTTCGCTCGGTAACGTGTCGTTCCAGGTTGGCGCGAACGTCGGCCAGACGATCAGCCTGAGCCTGACGCAAAACATGTCGGCGGCTTCGATCGGCAGCGGCGTGCCGCAAGCTGGCCAAACGCTCGGCACGTTCAGCGGCCTGAGCCTGAGCTCGGCTGGCGCCACGGTCGCAGCCTCGGCAGCAACGATCACCTCCGTCAATGTGGTCTCCGACGGCAGCGGCGGCTTCACGTTCACGGACCAGAACAACCAGGCACTGAGCCAGACGGCGGTCGGCGCTCTGTTCACGGCCTCCAACGAAGCCAGCAGCACCGGCGGCGGCTTCCAGGGCTCGGGTACGGCGGTCACGCTCACCGACGGCGGCATGTCGGCGGCTATGGCTGCAGCAGCCGGCTCGGCGGGTTCCGCAGCGGCCGCCGCCGCTGGTGTCGCCATGGAAACGCAGATCGGCGCGTACAACGCACCGACGGACGTTGCTAACGTCAACATCAGCACGGCAAGCGGCGCAAGCATGGCCATGGAGTCGATCGACAACGCGCTGAACACGCTGAACAACCTGCAAGCAACGCTCGGCGCAGCGCAAAACCGCTTCACGGCAATCGGCACGACGCAGCAAGCTCAGTCGACCGACCTGTCGACCGCCCAGTCGTCGATCCAGGACGCCAACTTCGCGGAAGAAACGGCGAACCTGAGCAAGGCGCAAGTGCTGCAGCAAGCTGGTATCTCGGTGCTGGCACAAGCGAACTCGCAGCCGCAGCAGATCCTGAAGCTCCTCCAGTAATACGAGCTTCTGTAGCCCAAGCGTTGCGCGCCCGGCCGCCATACCCGTGAGCGCAACGCAAGCCAATCGGGAGGATCACCTCCCGATTGGCATTTTCCAGACCTGAACCGATTCACACTGCAACGCCGACGCACGGAGCCCCTTCATGTCCACCGTAACCAGCTCGACAGCCAGCACGATCGCAAGTAGCGTCGCCGCCACGACCGCAGCGAGCAACGCCGCTCTGCAGCAAGCAGCCCAGTCGATCGTCAGCGGCTCGACCGGCAACTCGTCGATGGACGTGAATTCGCTCGTTACGGCGCTCGTCAACTCCAAGATCGCCGGCCAGGCCGCCACGATCAGCGCCGAGCAGACGCAGGACAACACCGAAATCTCCGCGTACGGCGCGCTTTCCGCCGCGCTTTCCGCACTTCAGGCAGGCCTCTCGCCGCTCTCGGATGGCACGACCCTCAGCGCATTCAGCACGACGCTCAGCGGCACCGGCATCACCGCCACAGCAGGCAGCGGCGCGGCAGCAGGGTCATACTCGCTCGATGTCAAGCAGGTGGCACAAGCCCAGGTGCTCACCTCGACCGGCTACGGTGCAACAACGGCGCTCGCGTCGGGCTCGTCCACGATGACGCTGACGGTTAACGGCGCCAGCACCACGATCTCGCTCGACAGCACCAACAGCACCGTTGCGGGTATTGCATCGGCGATCAACTCGGCCACCAACAATCCGGGCGTGACGGCAACGGTCGTCAACGGCGCCGACGGCGCGCACCTTGTGCTGCATTCGACGTCGACCGGTTCGCAGAACGGCATCAGCATCGCGATCAGCGATTCGAATTCCAGCGACGCACTGAAGAACCTCGCCGTGACGACCACGGCAGGTACGGCGATCACGAGCTCGAGCGCGACTTCCGCCAACCTCACCGCTAACCAGTCGACGATCTCCAACACGACCAACTGGACACAGTCCACGGCCGCACAGGACGCCTATTTCACGATCGACGGCACGGGCGCGACCAGCACGACGAACACCGTAAAGACCGCGCTGTCTGGCGTGACGCTGACCCTCACCGCAGCGGCGGTCGACACGTCGAGCACGGGCAGCGGCGCACAAACGCTTACGGTTGCGCAGAACACGAGCGCGGAATCCAGCGCGATCAACAATTTCGTCACGCTGTACAACACGCTCGTGACGACGATGTCGACGCTCACGTCCTTCAGTTCGACCTCGACGTCGCAGGGCGTGCTGCTTGGCGACTCGACGCTGAACATGATCCAGAACCAGCTCGCGACGATCGTGGCGACGGGCGTGAAGAGCGGCAATACGACGACCAGCCTGGCATCGATTGGCGTCACCCTGAATTCGGACGGCTCGCTCTCGGTCGACAGCGACACGCTGAATACGGCACTGCAAAACAATCAGTCGACCGTGGCGGCGCTGTTCAATTCGACTAACGGCGTCGCCGCCCAGTTGAATAACAACATCACGAGCTATCAGTCGAGCACGGGCGTCATCACGACGCGTACGAACGCGATCCAGACTGACCTGACGAACCTTTCGACGCAGCAGTCCAATCTCGCGGAATACCAGTCGCAGCTCACCAGCATGTACACTGCGCAATTCACCGCGCTCAACACGCTGATGGCGACGATGAACAACAACCAGCAATACCTCACGCAGCTCTTCGGCGGCACCAACAGCGCAGGCGCGCTGGCCACCAACAAGAGCTGAGCGCATCCAGCAGGAGAGACGACATGGAATTCGGGGCGCCCATCGATCGCATCTGGCAGATCACGAAAGACATCGAGCAGGCGGCAGCCGTCGGCGAATGGGAAAAGGCGGCCGAGCTTGCGAACGAGCGCTCACCCCTTCTCATGTCGCTCTCCGCGAAGCAAACGGGCGCCGCGCTCGAGGTGCTCAAGCAGGTTCACGCGGTCGATACACTTGTCGCCGCGGCGGCGGAGTCGGCACAAAGCACGCTTAGCGCCGAGTATCGTTGCGCCATGCAGGCAACGCGGAACGTGAATCTGTATCAGCGCGTTGCGCAGTTCTGAAGTCCGGACCTCGCACAGCGTCCAGAAATAACAACCAACCATTGCGCCTTTCGGGGCGCATTTGCGTACCTCGGCCCGCCTCGTGCGGGCTTTTCTTTTACGCGCCCTCATTACACACGGCTCGGGCCGCCACGGCCGACTACCCAGCTTCATTTTCGCCCGTTGCTCGCGCCAACCGAATTGGCGGGCGTTTTGACGTCAACTCGGCAATTCGTTCCGACGGGGCGCCCTGGATAATTGCCCTACTTCTGCTACCTGCGGCGCAAGCACGCCTTCGTCATGACCGCTTTCCATACTCCGACCGACCTCACCGCGCTCGTCCCCCAATCGCAAATGGGGAGCGACATTCAGCTCGTCATGGAAGCCGGGATCGAGCACCATCGCAAGCAGGAATACGACGAAGCTGAAGCGCTCTACGCCATTGTGCTGGAAGCGGATAGCGATCATGTCGACGCCAACTACCACATGGGCGTGCTGTATATGCAAACGGACCGGCCAGCCGAGGCCGTGCCGCACTTCGAAGCAGTGCTCGGCCATACGCCGAACTTCGCGCAACTGTGGGTCTACTACTTCAACGCCCTGACCGCCAGCAACCAGTTCGAAGCCGCGCGGATGGCGCTCGACGTGGCGCAGAAATGCGGCGTTCCTGCGGACGCCATCGATGCGTTGAAGGCTCGCCTGCCCCAGCTTGACGCCGCGTCGGCGCCCGCGCGTGAACCTTCGCACACGGCCGAAGCGATCGAAGCTATGCCGAAACAGCAGACGGCGGACACGCCCGCAGCGAAAATCGATCCACGCCGCGCAAGCGCGACGGAGTTGCGTAAGTTTGCAGATCTCTTCAACAGCAAAGAGACCGAGGCTGCGCTGACGCTTGCCCGTCGCTTGACGAAACAAAACCCCTCGCATGGCGAATGCTGGATTATGCTCACGCACGCCCTGCAGCGCGCAGGCCAGTATGCGGAATCCGTGACGTCGGCCGAGCGTGCCACCAGCCTGCTGCCCAATAGTCTCCCCGCTCAGATCATGCTGGCCGACGCGCTGCATATCACGCGGCAGTCCCAGCGAGCCGTATCGCACTGCCGCAAAGCGCTCGAAAAGCATCCCGAGAGTCCACAGCTGCATCGCACACTGGGCGCCGCCCTGCAGGCAACGGGCCGAACAGGCGAGGGCATCGCCCAGATGCGCCACGCCGTGGAACTGGCACCTCGTGACGCTATCGAACTCGACGCGCTGGCTAACGCGCTGAACGAGGATGGCCAGTACGATGAAGCGGAAAGCGCCTTCCGCAAGGCACTCGAACTCGCGCCGATGCAGGCTGCAACGCACAGCAACCTGCTGTTCTGCCTGATGCACAAGACCGATCTCGATGCAAAAAGCGCATTCGCCGAATTCAGCGAATTCGGGAAGCGCCAGGAAGCCCCCCTGCGTGCGCAGCGTTCGGAGCACACCAATGTTCGTGACCCCGCGCGGCGACTGCGAATCGGCTTCGTTTCGGGCGACCTGATCAATCACCCGGTCGCCTATTTTTTCCAGTCGATCGTAGAGCATCTGGCCCGCGATACAAGCCTGTCACTGCACGTCTATTCGAATTACGTGATCACCGACGCGTTCACGAATACGATCCGGGAGCACGCGCAAGAGTGGCATGAAGTCTTCGGCATGACCGACGCCGCGGTCGCGGAAAAGATTCGCGAAGACGGTATCGACATCCTGATCGATCTGTCCGGCCATACAGGTCGCAACCGCCTCGTGGCCTTCGCGCATAAGCCCGCGCCCATTCAGGTGAGCTGGATCGGCAATCCGGCCACGACCGGCCTGACGTCCATCGACTATTACATGTCGGACCGGTTCGTCACGCCGCTCGAACAGTTCGCCAGCTGCTTCACGGAAAAGCTCGTGTTTCTGCCTGCTCTCGCGCCATTCAAGCCGTACAAACAAGCGCCGGACGTGAACGAGTTGCCCGCCTTGAAAAATGGCTTCGTGACGTTCGGCAGCTTCAGCCGTCTGGTCAAGATCGGGCCGGAAGTCGTGGCGCTCTGGGCGCGCGTGCTGCGCGAGATACCGACTTCGCGCATGCTCATTGGCGCGATCACGTCGGTCGAACAAATGAACAAACTGGCCAAGCTGTTCGCAAGCGAAGGCATCGACGTGAGCCGCATCAGCTTTATGCAGCGCAAGAATACCGAGGTCTACCTGCAACAGCACCAGCAGGTCGATGTCTGTCTCGACGCGTTCCCGTTCGCCGGCTCGACCACGACCATGCACGCCCTGTGGATGGGCGTTCCCACTGTGACGCTGCCCGGCGTTTCGATGGCGAGCCGTGGCAGCACGGGATGGCTCTCGCACCTCGGGCTCAACGAGGCGTTCGTCGCGCGCGACAAGGACGACTTTGTGAGCAAGTGCGTCGCGCTGGCTGACGATCTCGATGCGCTCGCAACGGTACGCCGCGAGTTGCGCCAGCACTGCATGCAGTCGCCCATCATCAGCGCGAGCACGATCGCCAACGCCGTATCGCGTGCACTGCGCACCATGTGGCGGCGCTGGTGCGACGGGCTTGCACCCGAGCATTTCGAGGTCCTGGCGCAGCCGCAAGATGCATCGGCGGAGCCAGTTGTGGAACCGGCGCGCGAGCAGCAGCAACCGGACATTGCGCCGACAGCTGGATCGATCACGTCGATCGACGCGGTGACCGACATCCCCGCAGCGATGAAACCCATCCGTATCGTCTGCGGCACCCGTCGCACCCGTGAGCAGTTCTCGAATGAAACGGCGCTTGGCCGCTCGCTAAAGCTCTATGCGCACCTGCCAAACGTCGAACTCCAACTGTTCGACAACAACACGCGCGGACTGTCCAGCATCTACAACACGGCGATCGAAGAGGCTAAGCAGCGCCCGGCCATCCTCGTCTTCATTCACGACGACGTCTGGCTCAACGACTTCTTCTGGACCGAGCGCATCCGCGAATCCCTCGCCCGTTTCGAGGTGGTGGGGCTCGCCGGCAACCTGCGCCGCGTGCCGCGCCAGCCTGCATGGGCCTTCGCCACGCCCGATCTGCAGTGGGACGAGCGCAAATATCTGAGCGGAACCGTGGGTCACGGCACGGGTTTTCCGTGCAACATCGCGTCGACGTTCGGGCCTTCCGGACAGGAATGCAAGCTCCTCGACGGCCTGTTGCTGATCGCGGATAGCGATACGCTGGTAAAGAGCGGCCTGCGCTTCGACGAGCAGTTCAAGTTCCACTTTTACGATATGGACTTCTGCCGCCAGGCTGAACTAAAGGGGCTCCGCATGGGAACCTGGCCACTGAGCGTGGTTCACGAGAGTGGCGGAGCCTTTGGGACACCCACCTGGCGGGAAGGGTACGCGTCTTATTTGGGCAAATATGGAGAGTGAGGCGCGCGGCGGGCGGTAGTCGTAATTGTCGAGATACCGCCGTCGTCGAAACGCCTTCACTGCCTCTCACAGCGATATCCACCGGAGCCTATATTGGATCAAACTCCTGTCCATCAGCATCACAATCCGGACTTACTTAACCTCATGCCGCAAGGCGCACGCCGCGTGCTGGAAGTCGGCTGCAGTTCCGGAGCGCTGGCGCGCGAATACAAAAAAACAAATCCGGGTGTGCACTACACCGGGATCGAGATTGTCCCGGCTTATGCCGAGATGGCACGCGAACACTGCGACCGCGTAATCGATGTAGACGTCGAGCGGGTAACTGTCGAGCAAATTCGTTCGGACCTCAATGCCGATTGCTGGGTCTTCGGGGACGTGCTCGAACACCTTCACGATCCCTGGGCACTACTGAGGAAAATTCGCGGGACGATGGATCGCGGCGGGTGCGTTGTTGCGTGCATTCCCAATGCGCAGCACTGGAGCGTGCAGGCTCGTCTGAGCTTTGGCGATTTCCGGTATCAGGACTCCGGCTTGTTCGACCGCACACATATCCGCTGGTTCACGCGCGTCACGATGCTGGAGATGTTTCGCGACGCGGGGTTTGTCGTCGATGCTGGCAAGGCGCGGATCTTCCACGAGCCGCAACGCGAGGCCTTTTTGCCCGTCATTCGTGCTATGGCGAGCGCAGCGGGTGCCGATGCAAACGCAGCGGTCGAGGACGCGAAGGCGTTCCAGTTCGTGTTTCGGGCGGTCGTACCTCCTCAGCTTTAAATATTCCCATTCGTTGCACCGACCAAGGCATGGAAATGACGGACGGCTTTCTGCACAAGTATTTTCTTAATAACCCGGACAAGCGACTGCATAAGTGGATTCATTACTTTGACATTTATGAGCGTCACTTCACGCGCTTCAGAAATAAAGCGCCCGTGATGATCGAAATCGGCGTATTTGGCGGTGGATCACTGGCAATGTGGAAGGAGTTCTTCGGAGCCGGATCCAGAATCATAGGGGTCGATATCAATCCTCAGTGCAAGGCCCATGAAGCAGAGGGTATCGAGATTTTCATCGGCAGCCAGGACGACCCTGCCCTGATCGATCAGATATTCCGCAAATATCCGGAAGTCGACATCGTTCTCGATGACGGAAGCCATGTCATGAATCACATGATCTCTTCCTTCGAGCTGATGTATGACCGGCTTCACAAGAACGGAATTTATATGGTGGAGGACACTCACACCTGCTACTGGCCTGAATATCAGGGCGGCGTGGGGAGGCCTGGGAGTTTTATCGAATTTGCCAAGAACAAGATCGACGAACTGAATGCGGTTCATTCGAGAGGCAAAATCCCAATTTCAACCTTCACGAAGAGTACCGATTACATCGCCTGCTACGACAGCATCGTTGCGTTCGAACGTCGTCCGCAAGGACAGCGGCAAGCACCGATTACTTGCGCCATGGTTGAAAACCCGGCGACTATGTAATTTCGACATCCCTTGCTATGGCGCTCAATGCGACTGTTTGCGGGTCGCCAAGCGCCATCCGCTGCACCTTTGGCGTTGGGCTCGGTTCTATTGCCTGGTGCCCGCGCGCAGTTGATCGGCGGGCTCGGTCGCAGCACGTCGCCGGTGAGAGTCGGCGAACTGCCGGGGGCTTTACGCAACGTCGCGCAAGGTCGCTACCGACCCGAAGCCGGACGGAAAAATTCGCTGGAGAACTCCCGCACGGCGTATGCGCGCGGCGTAGAAAATCGCTGAAATCTTCGACAGACTTTGGCGCGCCCGGCTGGGATCGAACCAGCAACCCCTGCCTTCGGAGGGCAGTACTCTATCCATTGAGCTACGGGCGCGTTGACTTGCTGGCGCCGCCGACTGACCGAAGAATACGGAAAAGGCAGCGCCGAAGAGAGACCGAGAGAATAACCGGTTTCGGTTAAACCGTCCACCGCACAGACTATTAAGGGTCGCATCTCCACGAGGCACAACCCAGGCGAAACAGCGCAGGCCACCGCCGGTCCGCTCCGGGTAAACGCCCGCTGAACTCCCTCCGCGCCCAGCCACCAGCCGGAAAACCTTCCGTCTATAATCGTCGGTGTTTGATCTGCCGCATGGCCATTGCCGTCCTGCTGTACCGCTCACCATAAAACCAACGGGAGTCGAGACAAGCATGAGCGAAGCACCCCACGGAGCCCCGATCAAAACGCCCGGCCAGCTGATCGCCGCTGTCATCGCCGGGTTTGCCGTCCCCATCGTCATCATCATTTTGCTCGTCTATTACGTCGACAACACGACGCGCACCGGCGCGGGCACCGACGAACTTTCCACCCAGCAGGTCGCCGCGCGCATCGCGCCGGTCGCGCAGGTCAACGTGCGCGACGCCAACGCGCCGCACGTCTACAAGACCGGCGAGCAGGTCTTCCAGGCTGTCTGCTCGGCGTGTCACGCCTCGGGCGCCGCCGGCGCGCCGAAGTTCGGCAACTCGGGCGACTGGGCGCCGCGCATCGCGCAGGGCTTCGACACGCTGTGGAAAACGGCGCTCTCCGGCAAGGGCGCGATGCCCCCGCGCGGCGGCACGAGCCCCGACGACTACAGCGACTACGAAATCGGCCTCGCCGTCGCCTATATGGCGAACCACGCGGGCGCGAACTTCCAGGATCCGCCCAAGCCCGCGCCAGGCGCTGCCAATGCAGCCAATGCGGCTTCGGGCGCGGCGGGCGCTGCACCGGCCTCCGGCGCATCGGGTGCCGATGCGAACGCCGCCCAGGCGCAAGCCGCCGCAGCGGCGATCGCGGCCATCCCGCAGGCTTCGTCCGCTCCCGCAGCAGGTGGCGGCTCGCAAAGCGCCGACGCCTCGCAGGCGGGCAAGGCACTCTATCAGCAGGTTTGCCAGGCGTGTCACGCCGCGGGCGTACTGGGCGCGCCGAAATTCGGCAACAAGGCCGACTGGGCGCCGCGCCTGAAGGACCCGATGGACACCGTCTACAACTACGCGCTGCACGGCAAGGGCCAGATGCCTCCCAAGGGTGGCTCGACGGCATCGGACGCCGACGTGAAGGCCGCCGTCGATTACATGGTCAGCGCGGCGAAGTAAGCCGTCACGCGCGCGCCAAAGCGCAAAACGATCCCCGCCCGCAGCGATACGGGGCGGGGATTTTTATCTGCGTCGATGAAACAGCGGTCGCGCGTCAGCGCACGGGACGCGCGAATTCGCGGGCAAAAGCGAACGCACCCGAAGCGTCCCCGGCGAGCGCGCCGTAACGCGCAGCCAGTTCGGCGGGAGCGAGCCACGGATAGCTCAAGCCCTGTTGCAGGCGCTCGAGCCGCGCACCGTCCGGGTCGTCGATCACGTCCATCCGGGCAATGTGAATGTGGAATGCCGATACGCGCGGCGCGATGTCGTTCGAATCGAAAGTCCAGCGATACGTGCCGTGACCGATGCGCAGCGCGCCCGCCGCGTCCTCGCGCATCACGACGAGCCAGGGCAGCGCTTCGATCGTGCGCTCGCGCGCAACGAGCGCAGTGGCCTCGCAAAGGTAGTAGGTGCGGCAGCGCGAATAGCGCTCGCCGAAATCGCTGACCAGCGTCTTCGCGATCGCTTCGGCGCCGACGCTGCGCGCCGGAAACGCGATGTTCGGTGTGGCCAGCGAGAACGTCAGTTCCGCATCCTGCGCGAACGCTTCGTAAATCCGTGCGGGCTTCGTGTTGTCCTTCGCGTCGATATACGTTTCAAGCGCGTGACGGTAATGCTGGAGTAATGGATCTTCCATCTGCGGCAGCGAGCGGGTCAGAGGCGTTCACTCTACAGCCGCCCGCGTCCCAAAAAAGCAAACACCCGCTGCATGCCAGGGTCATCACCCCTTCTGCAACAACGCCTTCAAACTCGCCAGCCGGTCCTTCGGCGTCATCGGCGCTTCTTCGGCGGTCGGCGGCGGCGCGTCGTCGAGGCCCATCTCCGGAATGAAGCGCGACGCCTCGCACACCACCGTCTCGCGCGCCCGCTTGCGCTTCTTGCACCAGTTCAGATGCAGGCTGCGCTGCGCCCGCGTGATCGCCACGTACATGAGGCGCCGCTCTTCCTCGATGCGTCCTTCGTCGATCACATCGTCTTCCGAGCCGCCGCGGTGCGGCATGATCCCCTCTTCCACGCCAACCAGGAACACGTGCGGATACTCCAGTCCCTTCGACGCATGCACGGTCGAAAGCCGCACGGCGTCCGGGTCCTCTTCCTTGCCTTCGAGCATCGACATCAGCGCGACGGTTTGAATCAGCCCCATGAGGTTCTTGCCGGTGTCGGCGAGACCGTCGGCGTTGTCATATCCGGTGGCTTCGCTGTCTTCGCCGATCTCCTGCTCGGGCTTGGTGCCCTTGCGCTTGAGCCACTCGAGGAATTCGAGCACGTTCTGCCACTTCGACTGCGCCTGGCGCTCGTCGAAGGCGTCGTAGAGATACGCCTCATAGTGAATCGCATCCATGAGGTCGTCGAGCACGACCGTCGCCGGGTCCTTCTGCGCGCGCTCGGCGAGGCGCTGCATGAAATCGCAGAACACGCGCATCGGCTCGACCTGGCGCGCCGAAAGCCGCGCCTCGATACCGCCCATGTACACGGCCTCGAACAGCGACACCTTCGCCTGCCCCGCGAACGAACCAAGCGCTTCGAGCGTGGTGTTGCCCACGCCGCGGCGCGGCGTGGTGATCGCGCGGATGAACGCGGGATCGTCGTCGTGGTTGGCGATCAGACGCAGGTAGGCGCAGATGTCCTTGATCTCGGCCTTGTCGAAGAACGACTGGCCGCCCGAGAGCACGTAGGGAATGCGCTCGCGACGCAGCACCTGTTCGAAGATGCGCGCCTGGAAATTGCCGCGATACAGAATCGCGTAATCGCGAAACTGTGCACGGCGCTCGAACTTGTGCGCCGAAAGCCGGAACACGACCGACTCGGCTTCGTGCTCTTCGTCGTTGCAGGGCGTGACGGTGATGGTGTCGCCCATGCCGTGCTCGGACCACAGCTTCTTCTCGAACAGCTTCGGATTGTTCGCGATGACGTTGTTCGCGGCCGTGAGAATGCGCACCGTCGAGCGGTAATTCTGCTCGAGCTTGATGACGTGCAGCTTCGGAAAGTCCTTGCCGAGCTGCGCGAGATTTTCGAGCGTGGCGCCGCGCCAGCCGTAGATGGCCTGGTCGTCGTCGCCCACGGCCGTAAACGCCGCGCGCGGGCCCGCCAGCAGTTTCAGCAGTTCGTACTGGCAGGCGTTGGTGTCCTGGTATTCGTCGACCAGCAGGTAGCGCAGCTTGTTCTGCCAGCGATCGCGCACCTGCTCGTTCTTCGCGAACAGCTCGGCAGGCAGGCGGATCAGGTCGTCGAAGTCCACCGCCTGATACGCGTGCAACGTCGCCATGTAGTTGCGATAGACGATGGCCGCCTGGTGCTCGTCCTCGTTCGAGGCCGTGGCCAGCGCCTGCTCGGGCATCACGAGTCCGTTCTTCCAGAGCGAGACGATCGACTGGATCTTGCGGATGAAGCCTTTGTCCGTCGAGCCCACCTGCTCCTGGATCATGGCGAAGCAGTCGTCGGCGTCCATGATCGAGAACTGGGGCTTCAGGCCCAGGTGCTCCGCCTCCTGGCGCAGGATCTGCACGCCGAGCGAGTGGAACGTGCAGACCGTCAGCTGGTTGGTCGGCACCTTGCGGCCTTCCTTGCCGGGCGTGGTGAGCGTCTTGCCTTCGAGCAGCTTGCCCACGCGCTCGCGCATTTCGGCGGCGGCCTTGTTGGTGAAGGTGACGGCGGCGATATGGCGCGGCTCGAAGCCTTTCGCTTCGATGAGGTGCGCGATCTTCTGCGTGATGACACGCGTCTTGCCGCTGCCCGCGCCGGCGAGCACGAGACAGGGACCGTCGAGATAGCGCACCGCTTCGTTTTGGGCGGAATTGAGGCCTGCGGACATCGTTGCTGGATTGGAAAAACGGGTGGTACGGCTGGGAGGCGTGCGAACGGGGCGCGTAGCCTTTCGTGACGCCGCACGGCGCGAGGCGTGCGTACGTCGCAGCGGCCTCTCACGCGGGAGGTGCGATGTTAACACGGTACAGCGATACGCCGATGGCGCCCCCGATGTTCCTCTTTCCACAGCTCACCCGTCCCTCGCCTCGCTCCGCACGCTCTACGCGCCGTGCCACAATAACGGGCTCCCGCCACCCGCACTCGCTGGAAAGAGGAAGCGCTCAATGACTGCACCGCAACCGCTGCAAATCGGCCTGATGGGCTACGGCTTCGCCGGCCAGACTTTCCACGCCCCCGTGATCGCGCATAGCGGCGCCGCGCAGCTCGCCGCCATCGCCACGAGCCAGGCCGAACGCGCCCAGGCCGATTACCCCGACGCCGCGATCGTGCCCGACCTCGACACGCTGCTCTCGATCGACGCCATCGAATGCGTCGTGATCGCCACGCCCAACGACACGCACTACGACCTCGCGCGCCGCACGCTCGAGCGCGGCAAACACGTGCTGGTCGACAAGCCGGTCACGCTCACTTCCGAGGAAGCGCGCACGCTCGCGGCCATCGCGAAGCAGCGCGGCCTCGTGTTCGCACCGTTCCACAACCGCCGCTGGGACGGCGATTTCCTCACCGTGCGCGAGCTGATCGAGCGCGGCGAACTCGGGCGCATCACGCACTACGAATCGCACTTTGACCGCTTCCGCCCGCAAGTGAAGCAGCGCTGGCGCGAAGACGCCACGCGCGGCGGCGGCCTGCTCTACGATCTCGGCCCGCATCTGATCGACCAGACGCTCGCGCTCTTCGGCGCACCCGAGTCGATCACCGCATTCGTTCACACGCGCCGCGAAAACGCGAGCGCGCCGGATTACGCGCACCTCGTGCTGCGCTACCCGCACCACGACGCGGTGCTGCACGCCAGCGCGCTCGCCGCGTACGCGCCGCGCTTCGCGATTCATGGCACGCGCGGCAGCTATCTGAAGAACGGGCTCGACACTCAGGAAGATCAGCTCAAGGACGGCCTGCGCCCCGGTCAGGCCGGCTTCGGCGCGGGCAATGAGACGGGCCGCCTGCACGTGCTGCGCGACGACAGCCAGGAGGCCGATCTCGAAGTGCCCAACGCTGCGGGCAACTACGCCGATCTGTACCGCGCGCTTGCGGCGGCGATCCGCGAAGACAAGCCGTTCCCGGTGAGCCCGCAGGACGCCATCGACGTCATGACGCTCATCGAACTCGCCATGCAAAGCGCGAAGGACGGCCGCACGCTGGCGTTCGTGCGCCAGTCCTGAGCGCACCGGCGCGCGCTTTCGGCTGCGACGTCGACCTTGCATGGCGCCGACGCCGCTGAAAGGTCCATACAAATGGTTACATCTGGTTGCCGCGGTGGGGTCATCACGCGGCAATCGCCAGACGTTTGTGGACATGCAAGACCCAAAAAAGCAACGACAAGCCAAGGAGAGTCTGAATGACCCGCTACATCCACGCTCTACGCCTGATCGCCGCCGGCGCGCTCGTTTCGACCCTCGCCGCGTGCGTGGTCAACCAGCCGGCGCACCACGCCGCTGCACCGCCGCCGCCCGGCCCGAATCCCCACGAAGTCGCCGTCGATCGCCTGCATCAGGTCGACAGCCGCATCGACAACCTGGGCCATCGCATCGATATGCGCGTGAGCCAGGGCTACTACCCGCCGCCCCAAGGCGGCGCGCTCCATCACCGCCTCGACACGATCCGCGGCGAAGCTCACGACATGGCCGCGCAGCACGGCGGCGGCATCTCGCCCGACGAGCAACACGTTCTGAACGAGGAACTCGACACGGCCGCTCGTGCCATCGGCGAGTAAGCGCCACACGCATTGGCCTGTCGGCACGGACCGCGCGCTCGCGGCTCGTGCCGACCCATCTGCCCACCCGAACCGCCCCCGTTTTTCTCCGGCGCGATGCATGGCGCGTTATTCATCTGCGCAAGCCAATGCCAGCAAGGCTCACGCCCCTTTGCTGGCGCCGCGCGCAGAATTTTTCCGCATTGACATAGCCCCGAGGCGTCGCGCACAATCGCTGCGCGCGCCGGGAGAGCGCGCCGTTTGCCTTAGCTTGCTTTCGCAAGTGCAACCGGCGCCGCCGAAGGGGCAACCCACAAACTCTCAGGCAAAAGGACCGTGCGCGCCGGACCGCTGATTCGCTGCCTTTGCGCTTTTTGCGCGAGATGACGCGAAGCGGCACACAGTCCGCAACTCTGGAGAGCGGCAGTAGAACCGGCGGCGGCGGATCGTAACCCCCACGCGTTCAGGCTGCCCACCGAAGGGGCGCGCGCCAACTGCAACAGGGCGCAATCTCTCAGGTACCGAGGACAGAGGGGCCATGCAAGAACCGACCACGGGCATCGTGCCTGCGGCGCTTCCTGCATGGCCTTTTTCGTTTTCGCGCGAATTTTCGCGACCGCCTGAGGCCCCATGACCGAACTCAAACGCACCCCGCTGAACGACACGCACCGCGCGCTGAATGCCCGCATGGTCGACTTCGGCGGCTGGGACATGCCCGTCAACTACGGCTCGCAGATCGACGAGCATCGCGCCGTGCGCACCGACGCCGGCATGTTCGACGTCTCGCACATGTGCGTCGTCGACTTTTCGGGCCCGAAGACGCGCGAGTTCTTCTCCCGCGCGCTCGCCAACAACGTCGCCAAGCTCACCACGCCGGGCCGCGCACTCTACTCGTGCATGCTGAACCCCGAAGGCGGCGTGATCGACGACCTGATCGTCTACTTCTTCGCCGACGACCAGTTCCGCACCGTCGTCAACGCCGGCACAGCCGAAAAAGACATCGCCTGGTTCGAGAAGCTCAACGCCGAAGGCGGCTTCGGCCTCACCATCACGCCGCGCCGCGATCTCGCGATCGTCGCCGTGCAGGGCCCGAACGCGCGCGAAAAGGTCTGGCAGGTCGCGCCCTCGTCGCGCAGCGCCACCGAAGTTCTCAAACCCTTCAACGCCGCGAAGATCGAAGCCACGCCGTTCGGCGAGCTGATGATCGCGCGCACGGGCTACACCGGCGAAGACGGCTTCGAAATCGTGGTGCCCGCCGCCGCCGTTTGCGAACTCTGGGACGCCCTGCAGCGCCAGGGCGTGAAGCCCTGCGGCCTCGGCGCGCGTGACACGCTGCGCCTCGAAGCGGGCATGAACCTCTACGGCCAGGACATGGACGACGGCGTCTCGCCGCTCGACGCCGGCCTCGCCTGGACCGTCGACATGAAGGAGCCGCGCGACTTCGTCGGCCGCGGCGCGCTGGAGGCGAACGGTTCGCGTTCGGCCTTCGTCGGCCTGATCCTGCAGAAGGAAAACGGCAAGGCCGGCGGCGTGCTGCGCGCGCACCAGAAAGTGCTCACGCCGCACGGCGCGGGCGAGATCACGAGCGGCACGTTCTCGCCGAGCATGCAGGAATCGATCGCCTTCGCGCGCGTGCCGCAGGGCGTGCAGCCGGGCGATGTCGTGCAGGTGCAGATCCGTGACAAAGCCCTTCCCGCAAGCGTGGTAAAACTGCCGTTCGTGCGCAACGGCAAGGTGCTCGCCGCCTGATCCGCGAGGATCCTGCCAGCGCGCACGCCCTCCCCCTTTCGAGCAACAAAAACCGAACCACGCACTGGAGCAACCATGAGCATCCCGGCCGAACTGAAATACACCGAATCGCACGAGTGGATCCGCACCGAAGCCGACGGCACGCTGACTATCGGCATCACCGACCACGCGCAGGAAGCGCTCGGCGACATCGTCTTCCTCGAACTGCCTGAAGCGGGCCGTGCCGTCACGGCCGGCGACGCCGTTGCCGTGATCGAGTCGGTCAAGGCCGCCTCGGACATCTACGCGCCGGTCGCAGGCGAAATCATCGAAGCGAACACGTCGCTCGTCGACACGCCCGACCAGGTGAACGGCGCGCCGTACGAGTCGTGGCTCTTCAAGATCAAGCCCGCCGCCGACGCCAAGCTCGACTCGCTGATCGACGCCGCCGCCTACGAAAAGGCGATCGGCGCGTAAATCGCAACCTTGCCTTAACCGCCATGGCGCGGCGGCGCGCTCAGAACGCCGCCCGCGCCCGCAGGAATCCCTATGAAGCTCGAACACCCGGATCGTCTGATGAACTCCCCGCTCTCGCTTGCTGCACTTGAAGCGCACGACGCTTTCGCCGCCCGCCACATCGGCCCCGACACGGCCGACCAGCAGGCGATGCTCGACGCGCTCGGCTTCGCCTCGCGCGCCGCGCTGATCGATGCGGTGATTCCGGCGAAGATCCGCCGCAACGAGACGCTGCCGCTCGGGCCGTTCTCGCAGCCGCGCTCGGAAGCCGAGGCGCTCGCCGCCCTGCGCGCGCTCGCGGACAAGAACCAGGTGTTCCGCTCCTATATCGGGCAGGGCTACTACGACACGCACACGCCGGCCGTCATCCTGCGCAACGTGCTCGAAAACCCGGCGTGGTACACCGCGTACACGCCGTACCAGCCGGAAATCTCGCAGGGCCGCCTCGAAGCCCTCTTGAACTTCCAGCAGATGATCACCGACCTGACCGGCCTCGCGATCTCGAACGCGTCGCTGCTCGACGAAGCCACTGCCGCCGCCGAAGCCATGACGCTCGTGCAGCGCGTGGGCAAGTCGAAGTCGAACGTGTTCTTCGTCGCCGACGACGTGCTGGCGCAGACCATCGAAGTCGTGAAAACGCGCGCCAAGCCGATCGGCATCGAGGTAAAGGTCGGTCCGGCCGCTGAAGCAGTCAATGCAGGTGCCTTCGGCGTGCTGCTGCAATATCCGGGCGTGAACGGCGACGTGCGCGACTACCGCGCGCTCGCACAAGCCGTGCACGCAGCCGGCGGCGCGGTGATCGCCGCCGCCGATCTGCTTGCACTCACCGTCCTCACGCCGCCGGGCGAATGGGGCGCGGACGTGGCCGTGGGCAACTCGCAGCGCTTTGGCGTGCCGATGGGCTTCGGCGGCCCGCACGCCGCCTACCTCGCGGTGAAGGACGAATTCAAGCGCCAGATGCCGGGCCGTCTCGTCGGCGTGACCATCGACGCGCAAGGCAACCCGGCGCTGCGCCTCGCGCTGCAAACACGCGAACAGCACATCCGCCGCGAAAAAGCGACGTCGAACGTCTGCACGGCACAGGCGCTGCTCGCGATCATGGCGAGCATGTACGCCGTCTACCACGGCCCGCAAGGCTTGAAGCGCATCGCGCAACGCGTGAACCGCGTCGCCGCGATCCTCGCCGCGGGCGCGAAGCAACTGGGCTACACGCTCGTGAACGAAGCGTTCTTCGACACGCTCACGTTCGAAGCCGGCCCGCGCACCCAGGCGCTCCACGACGCGGCCCTCGCGCGCGGCATGAACCTGCGCCACGTGAGCGAGACGAGTGTGGGCGTGTCCGTCGACGAAACCACCTCGCGCGCCGATCTGGCCGACCTGCTCGCCGTGTTCGCGCAAGCCGCGTTCGCCGGCGAAGCGCCGTCGGTCGACAAGCTCGACGCCGAACTCACGCAAGCCGCCGCGTTGACCTTCCCGGCCGCGCTGGTGCGCGAAAGCGCGTACCTCACGCATCCGGTGTTCAATCGTCACCATTCGGAAACGGAAATGCTGCGTTACCTGCGCAGCCTCTCCGACAAGGACCTCGCGCTCGACCGCTCGATGATCCCGCTCGGCTCGTGCACGATGAAGCTCAACGCGACCTCGGAAATGCTGCCGGTGACGTGGCCCGAGTTCGGCCGCATCCACCCGTTCGCGCCTGCGGAGCAAACGGTTGGCTATCGCGAGATGGTCGATCAGCTCGAACAGATGCTCGTGGCCGCAACGGGCTACGCCGCCGTTTCGCTGCAGCCGAACGCAGGCTCGCAGGGCGAATACGCGGGCCTGCTCATCATCCAGGCGTACCACGCCTCGCGCGGCGAAGCGCATCGCAACGTCTGCCTGATTCCCGCTTCGGCGCACGGCACGAACCCCGCATCGGCGCAGATGGCCGGCATGCAGGTGGTCGTGGTCGCGTGCGACGCGCAAGGCAACATCGATCTCGCCGACCTCAAGGCCAAGGCCGAACAGCACGCGGCCAAGCTCGCGGCGATCATGATCACGTACCCGTCCACGCACGGCGTGTTCGAAGAGAACGTGCGGGAAGTCTGCGAGATCGTGCATGCGGCGGGCGGCCAGGTGTACGTGGACGGCGCGAACATGAACGCGATGGTGGGTCTGGCGGCGCCGGGCCAGTTCGGCGGCGACGTCTCGCACCTGAACCTGCACAAGACCTTCTGCATTCCGCACGGCGGCGGCGGCCCGGGCGTCGGTCCGGTGGCGGTGGGCGCGCACCTCGCGCAGTTCCTGCCGAACCAGCTTTCGTCGGGCTACAAGCGCTCGACCGATAAGGGTCACGGCATCGGCGCGGTGAGCGCGGCGCCTTACGGCTCGGCCTCGATCCTGCCGATCTCGTGGATGTACATCGCCATGATGGGCGCGGCCAACCTGACCGCTGCGACCGAAAACGCGATCCTCAACGCCAACTACGTGGCGAACAAGCTCGCGCCGCACTTCCCGGTGCTCTACAGCGGCCCGGGCGGGCTCGTCGCGCACGAGTGCATTCTCGACCTGCGCCCCATCAAGGATGCAAGCGGCATCACCGTGGACGACGTGGCCAAGCGCCTGATGGACTACGGCTTCCACGCCCCGACCATGAGCTTCCCGGTGCCGGGCACGCTGATGGTCGAGCCGACCGAGTCGGAGTCGAAGGAGGAGCTCGACCGCTTCATCGACGCGATGGTTGCCATCCGCGAGGAAATCCGCGCCGTGGAAGACGGCCGCGCGGACAAGGAAGACAATCCGCTGCGTCACGCGCCGCACACGGCCGCCGTGGTGGTCGCCGACGACTGGAAGCACGCCTACTCGCGCGAGCAGGCCGCCTACCCGGTCGCATCGCTCGTCGCGCGCAAGTACTGGCCGCCGGTCGGCCGCGCCGACAACGCTTACGGCGACCGCAACCTGTTCTGCTCGTGCGTGCCGCTTAGCGAATATGCGGGCGAACATGCAGACGAAACCGCCGGCGAATAAGCCCTTGTGAAGCCGCCGCGTGACCTTCGGCTCACGCGGCGGCGGTCATCCCTCTCACATTTGCCGCCGCAAACCGCTAACATCACACACCTGTCAGCCTTGAATCAGGGAGTCGCGCATGGCGCGGAAGGTGCGAATGGTTCCATTGCGGAACTCGGTGCGGGACTTGCCGCATGCCGCAACGCGGAATTCGGTCCGGCAGGCCCGGCACGCGCGCGGTGCGCTGTTACGCCGCCCGCAGCGCCTTGCCGCTGCGCTGGCGCTTGCCTGCGCCACCTTCACCGCGACCTTCGCCGGTGCGGCCCATGCGGCCATGAACTTCTGCGCGGCCCCCGCGCTGCAATCGAGCGAGCGCACCAACTCCGATCCGGGCGTGAAGGCGCTCGTGGCCGAGGTGCTGACGCACGTGAACGACACGCCGCGCCCGCTGCCGCGCCTGCACACCGAGGGCACGCTGCCGCACGAGGGCATCTACGACCAGAGCGTCGAGGCGGCGAAGGAACTCGACCTCATGCGCAACGCCGCGCTCGCGTGGCGCGCGACGAGCGACGAGCGCTTCCTGAAGCTCGTGGACCGCTTTCTGCTCGCCTGGGTCACCACGTACAAGCCGAGCTTCAATCCCATCGACGAAACGCGTTTCGAGGGGCTGATACTCGCCTACGACATGACCGCGAGCGCGCTGCCCGTGAAAACGCGCAACGCGACCATGCAGTTCCTGAACAGCTTCGCGACCGGCTATATCGCGCAGATCGACGCGCAGCCGCGCCCGCTCAAGGGAAATTTTGCGAACAACTGGCAGAGCCATCGGGTCAAACTGATAGCGATGATCGCGTTCACGCTCGACAACCGCAAGATGATCGCGACGGCGCAGCGGCTCTTCGTCGAGCATCTCGGCGACAACGTCGCGCCCGACGGCTCGACACTCGACTTCTCCGAGCGCGATGCACTGCACTACGTGACCTACGATTTGCAGCCGCTCGTGACCGCCGCGCTCGCCGCGCGCCGCCACAACCGCAACTGGCTGACCGAACGCGCGGCCAACGGCGCGACGCTCGCGGGCGCGCTCGACTGGCTCACGCCGTATGCGCTCGGCCAGTGGGACCCCAAAAACGCCGCCGAACTGTTTCACCTCGCGGCGCGACTCGACGGCCGCTTTGCACCAGTCGCGCTGAAACTCGCGCCCACGCCGCCCGCGTGGCTCGCCGTCTGTCTGCCGTTGCCGGCGCGGTAAAACGCGCGCGGGATGCGGCGGCGGCACGGGAAATAACGATGCCGCCGAACGCGCCGCATCCCTACAAACCAACGTCAGACAAGCAGGAGCAGTACCCATGGCAGTAAGCGTTTTCGATCTCTTCAAAGTCGGCATCGGGCCCTCCAGCTCGCACACGGTCGGGCCGATGCGCGCAGCGCTGATGTTCGCCGAAGGACTCGAGCGCGACGGTCTGCTTGCGAGCACGGCCGCCGTGAAGGTCGAGCTGTACGGCTCGCTCGGCGCCACCGGCAAGGGCCACGGCACTGACCGCGGCGTCATGCTGGGCCTCATGGGCGACGCGCCCGACACCGTCGATCCCGACACCATCAGCGAGCGCCTCGAAGCCGTGCGCACCTCGCGCCAGCTCGCGCTGCTCGGCCGCCATCCCATTGCGTTCGTTCCGAAGGAGCACGTGGCGTTCTATCGCCAGGCGCTGCCCGAGCACCCGAACGGCATGAAGCTGCGCGCGCTCGATGCGAACGGCGACACGCTGCGCGAAAGCACGTATCTGTCGGTAGGCGGGGGCTTCGTCGTCACGGCCGGCGCGCCGAACACGAAGGTGCTCGCGGCGGCCCAGCAATTGCCGAATCCGTTCACCACGGGCGCGGAGATGCTCGCGCTGTGCGCCTCGACGGGCAAGAGCATCGCGCAGTTGATGCTCGAAAACGAGCGCGTCTGGCACAGCGACGAGCAGATCCGCTCAGGTCTCCTGCACATCTGGAACGTGATGCAGTCGTGCGTATCGCGCGGTTGCGGCATCAACAATCCCGACGCCGACGGCACGCTGCCCGGCCCCTTCGCCGTGAAGCGCCGTGCGCCGCAGCTTCATCGCGCGCTGACCAGCAACCCCGAGCGCGCGCTGCAAGATCCGCTCTCGATGATCGACTGGATCAACCTGTACGCCATCGCCGTGAACGAGGAAAACGCCGCGGGCGGGCGCGTCGTGACTGCGCCGACCAACGGCGCAGCGGGCATCATCCCCGCCGTGCTGCACTACTACGTGCGCTTCACGCCGGGCGCGAACGAACAGGGCGTGATCGACTTCCTGCTCACCGCGGCCGCCATCGGCATTCTCTACAAGCTCAACGCGTCGATTTCGGGCGCCGAAGTGGGCTGCCAGGGCGAAGTGGGCGTGGCCTGCTCGATGGCCGCCGGCGCGCTCGCCGCGGTGCTGGGCGGCACGCCGCTGCAGGTCGAAAACGCCGCCGAAATCGGCATGGAGCACAACCTCGGCCTCACCTGCGACCCCGTGGGCGGCATGGTGCAGATTCCCTGCATCGAACGCAACGCCATGGCCTCGGTGAAAGCCGTGAACGCCGCGCGCATGGCGCTGCGCGGCGACGGCGCCCATTACGTCTCGCTCGACTCGGTGATCAAGACGATGCGCGAGACCGGCGCCGACATGAAGACGAAGTACAAGGAGACCTCGCGCGGCGGCCTCGCGGTGAACATCGTCGAGTGCTGATTCGCTGAAGCGCTGTCGCCTTGCCTGAAGCATCCGAACGTAATCACGTAACGATTGAAGGAGACTTGACCGCCATGCAGCAGCCGAACGCATCCGCCACCACCGAAGCCACTACCACCGGGGCTCGCCTCGTCGTCGATGCGCTCGTCGCCAATGGCGTCGAGCGCGTGTTCTGCGTACCGGGCGAGAGCTATCTTGCGGTGCTCGATTCGTTGTCCGACGAAACCGCAAAGATCGAAACCGTGGTGTGCCGTCACGAGGCAGCGGCGGCGAACATGGCGGAAGCGATCGGCAAGCTCACGGGCAGGCCCGGCATCGCGCTCGTCACGCGCGGGCCGGGCGCCACGCACGCCTCGATTGGCGTGCACACGGCGTTTCAGGACTCCACGCCGATGATCCTCCTGATCGGCCAGGTCGCCCGCGAGCAGATGGACCGCGAGGCGTTCCAGGAAATCGACTATCGACGCATGTTCGGCCAGATGGCGAAGTGGGTCGCGCAGATCGACGACGCGCGCCGCGTGCCCGAATACCTGAGCCACGCGTTCCATGTCGCGATGTCGGGACGGCCGGGTCCGGTCGTGCTCGCGCTGCCCGAAGACATGCTGAGCGGCGCGATTCCCGCGTCCGAAGCGCAGCCCATCGCGCCGAGCGCGCAGCGCGTGCAGGCGTCGCCTTCCGCTGCGCAGATGGAGCGCGTGCGCGAACTGCTCGCGGGCGCGAAAAAGCCGTTCGTGATCGCGGGCGGCCATGGCTGGAACCCGCAGGCTTGTGCGGACTTCCAGCGCTTCGTCGAGAACTGGCAATTGCCCGTCGGCCTCGCGTTCCGCTTTCAGGACACGCTCAACAACGATCACCCGAACTACGCGGGCGACGTGGGCCTCGGCATCAATCCGGCACTCGCGAAGCGCATCCGCGAAGCCGACGTGCTGCTCGCACTCGGTCCGCGTCTGGGCGAATCGACGACGGGCGGCTACACGCTCTTCGACATTCCCAAAACGAAGCAAACGCTCATCCACGTGCATCAGGGCGCGGAGGAGCTCGGCCGTGTCTATGCAGCCGATCTGCCAATCGTTTCGGGCCTCGCGGAATTCGCGGCGCTGCTCGCAACCCTCCCGGCGCCCGCTCAACCCGCGTGGGCCGGCAGCGCCGCGGAAGCACACGAGGCGTGGCACGCATGGCGCAAGCCGCTGCCGATGCCCGGCGACGTGCAGCTCGGCGAAGTCATGCAGCAACTGCGCGCGCGCCTGCCCGACGATGCGATCGTCACGAACGGCGCGGGCAATTACGCAACGTGGCTGCATCGCCATTTCGCGTATCGCCACTTCCGCTCGCAACTTGCACCCACGAGCGGCGCGATGGGCTACGGCGTGCCCGCCGCGATCGCCGCGAAGTCGCAATACCCCTCGCGCACCGTGGTTGCGCTCGCGGGCGACGGCTGCTTCATGATGGCCTCTTCGGAACTCGCCACGGCGGTGCAGTACGGCCTGAATGTCGTGTTCATCGTCGTGAACAACGCGCACTACGGCACGATCCGCATGCATCAGGAGCGCCACTATCCGAACCGCGTGCACGGCACGCAACTCACGAACCCCGACTTCGCGGCGTTTGCGCAGTCGTTCGGCGCGCACGGCGAAGTCGTCACGACCACGGCGCAATTCGCCCCCGCGCTCGAGCGTGCCCTCACGGCAGGCAAGCCCGCGCTGATCGAGATCCGTGTGACGAAGGAAGCGAGCACGCCTGCGGCCACGCTCGAACAGATTCGCGAAGCGGGCAAGAAAATGCGCGGAGAATGACTGAAAAGAAATCCTGAACAAGCTCACCTGTCGCGCTGGACGAGCAGCAGTGAGCGCACAAACAAAAGCCCCGCAGATCTTTCGATTCTGCGGGGCTTTTTACTTCAGCTAAAGCTCAGGCGCTTACTTGCCGCCCACGCTTTGCAGCGTCGTCCACTTGCCGTCGACGACCTTGTACAGCGTGATGCCGCCGTTCTTCAGGTCGCCGCGCGTGTCGTACGCGAGGTCCGACGTCGTGACTGCCGGCATGCTGGTCTTCGCGAGGAACGGCAGGTACTTCGCCGGATCCGTCGAGTTGGCCTTCTTCATCGCGTCGAACATCGCCATGGCGCCGTCGTAGGCGTACGGCGAGTACGTCTGCACGTCTTCGCCGAAGCGCTTCTTGTACTTCGTGACGTAGTCCTTGCCACCCGGCATCTGGTCGAGCGGCAGGCCGGCGAGCGACGCCACCGTGCCGTTCGCCGCGTCACCCGCGATCTGCAGGAAGGTCGGCGTGTGCACCATTTCGCCGCCCATCAGCGGGGCCTTGATGCCCAGCGACTTCATCTGCTTGACCATCGGTGCCGCTTGCGAATCCGCGCCGCCGAAGTAGACCAGGTCGGGGTTCATCGCCTTCGCCTTCGTCAAGACCGACTTGAAGTCGACGGCCTTGTCGTTGGTGTATTCACGGTCGATGATGTTGCCGCCGGCAGCCTTTGCAGCCTTCGAGAATTCGTCGGCGAGACCCTGGCCGTAGGCCGTGCGGTCGTCGATCACGACGATCTTCTTCAAGCCGAGGTTCTTCACTGCGAACGTGCCGGCGACCGAACCCTGCTGCGTGTCCGAGGTCATCATGCGGAACGTCGTCTTGAAGCCTTGTTGCGTGTACTCAGGCGCCGTCGCCATGGCGATCTGCGGGATGCCTGCGTTCGCGTAGATGCGCGAAGCCGGGATCGTCGTGCCCGAGTTGAAGTGACCGAGCATGCCCTTGATGCCGTCGTCGACGAGCTTCTGCGCGACCGTCGTGCCCGTGCGCGGGTCGGCCTGATCGTCGGCCGAGTCGAGCACGAAGTGAACCGGCTTGCCGCCGATCACGGGCTTCGTCGCGTTCATGTCTTCGACTGCGAGCGTGATGCCGTTCTGGAAGTCCTTGCCATAGTGCGCCTGCGCGCCCGTCATCGGACCGGCGAAACCGATCTTCACGTCTTCGGCTTGTTGTGCCTGCGCAGTCCCCGCCAGCGACAGGGCGGCAACAAGCGTTGCGCCTGCCAGCTGCTTCATCGTGTGTTGCATTGCTTCTCCTTGGTACCAGGTATCGAACGAGCGGCTTCGGATTTCAATGGACCTTGCCGCTTCCTTGTCTTGAGACGACCGACAGTATGGCTGGTGCTTAACCGATCGTCATCAAGTTTGCATTACCGCCCGCTGCTGCCGTATTCACGCTGACCGAACGTTCCGCGAGCAGTCGTTCGAGAGCGTAATCTTCATCGCCGTTGGCGAGCGCGTGCGCTGCCACGCCCTGCACCGAGACGATCGGGCCAGGACGTTTGGCCACTTCCTTCACGAGTGCGAGCAGCTCGTCGCTGTCGCCTTCGAAGAGGACCGCATCGAAGTCGGCATCCGCCGTCTTCTTGATCGCTACGTGCGCCTTCAGTGCCGCCGGCAACGCGCTCACCAGCGCTTCGCCTGCCGCGCCCTGGAACAGCGCGCGGTTGCCCGTTGCGAGCGCAACGGCGAGCTGTGCGCGGGCGCCCGTGGCCGTCGACGGCACGCACAGCACCGTGCCGCGCGCCGAAAGCGTGTAGGTGTTGCGCTCGCCCGTCGGGCCCGGCAGAACCGCCGTGGCGCCCGCGAGCACGTATTCGAGGTAGCCGTCGCAGCGTGCCGCGAGCGCGGGCTCGCGCTCGGCGATGAGCCAGTCGCGCAGCGTCGTGAGCGCAGCCTGTGCCGATTGCGGCGCGCCGTTGCCGTCAGCCGCTTGCGGCGCGTCGACGACGAGCACATCGGCGAGCGACTTCGGCAAACCGGCCGGACGCTTCGCGAGCAGACGCGACAGATACAGTGCGCCACCCGCCTTCGGACCCGTGCCCGAGAGACCTTCGCCGCCGAACGGCTGCACCCCCACCACCGCGCCGATCACGTTGCGGTTCACGTAGATGTTGCCCACGTGCGCGCGGCCGATCACGTGCGCGATCGTTTCGTCGATACGCGTGTGAATGCCGAGCGTGAGGCCGTAGCCCGTTGCGCGGATCTGCTCGAGCAGCTTGTCGAGCTGGCTGCGGCGATAGCGCACCACGTGCAGCACCGGGCCGAACACTTCGCGCTTGAGTTCGTCGAGGCTGTCGAGCTCGATGAGCGTAGGCGGCACGAATGTGCCTTGCGCGCAGGAGTCGGGCGTCGGCATCTGCTGGACCTTGCGGCCCTTTTCGCGCATGCCTGCCACGTGCGTATCGATACCGCGCTTCGCGTCGATGTCGATCACGGGGCCGACGTCGGTCGAGAGGCGGTCGGGATTGCCCACCGCGAGTTCCTTCATCGCGCCCGTGAGCATTTCGAGCGTGCGGTCGGCCACGTCGTCCTGCAGGCACAGCACGCGCAGCGCGGAACAACGCTGGCCGGCCGAGTCGAAGGCGCTTTGCAGCACGTCGGCCACGACCTGCTCCGCGAGTGCCGACGAATCGACGATCATCGCGTTCTGGCCGCCGGTTTCGGCGATCAGCGGAATCGGGCGGCCTTCGGAATCGAGGCGCTCGGACAGCGTCTTGTTGATGAGGCGCGCGACTTCGGTCGAGCCCGTGAACATCACGGCACGCGTGCGGTGATCGGCGACGAGCGCCGCGCCCACGGTTTCGCCGTTGCCCGGCAGCAGTTGCACCGCGCCCGCCGGCACGCCGGCTTCGCGCAGGATGCGCACGGCTTGCGCGGCGATCAGCGGCGTTTGTTCCGCGGGCTTCGCGAGCACCGTGTTGCCGGCTGCGAGCGCGGCGGCCACCTGGCCCATGAAGATCGCGAGCGGGAAGTTCCACGGGCTGATACATACCACCGGGCCGAGCGGACGGTGCGTGTCGTTCGAGAACTCTTCGCGGATCTGCGTGGAGTAGTAGCGCAGGAAGTCGATCGCTTCGCGGATTTCGGCCACGGCGTTCGGCAGCGACTTGCCCGCTTCACGCACGATCAGGCCCATCAGCGTATGCATTTGCGCTTCGAGCAGATCGGCGGCGCGTGCGAGGCAATCCGCGCGCGCTTCGACGGGCGTGGCCTGCCAGATCGGCGCGGCGGCCACGGCGTGCGAGAGCGCGGCGCTCACGTGCTCGCTCGTCGCTTCCGCTACGGTGCCGACGAGATCGCGATGATCGGCGGGGTTGCGCACGTCGCGTGCGGCGCTGTCTGCGATCTCGCTGTCGGCGAGCATCGGCGCGGCGCGCCACGGATGATGCGCGCTCGCCAGCAGCGCCGACGAGAGCGACGCGAGACGATGCTCGTTCGACAGATCGAGGCCCATCGAATTGAAACGCTCGTTGCCATACAGCTCGCGCGGCAGTGGAATCTTCGCGTGCGGCGCGCCGAGCGGCACGACCTTGGCGGCGTCGTCGATGGGGTTCGTGACCAGTTCGGCGACCGGCACGGAGGCATCGGCGATGCGGTTCACGAACGACGTGTTCGCGCCATTTTCGAGCAGACGCCGCACGAGATACGCGAGGAGCGTTTCATGCGTGCCGACCGGCGCGTAGACGCGGCACGGACGGTTGAGCTTGCCCTGCGAGAGCGGGCCCGTGACTTCTTCGTACAGCGGCTCGCCCATGCCGTGCAGGCACTGGAATTCGTACTGGCCGGGATAGTAGTTCTGGCCCGCGAGGTGATAGATCGCCGAGAGCGTGTACGCGTTGTGCGTGGCGAACTGCGGATACACGGCATCCGGCGCGCCGAGTAGCTTCTTCGCGCAGGCGAGGTAGGAGACATCCGTGTAAATCTTGCGCGTGTACACGGGATAGCCTTCGAGGCCGTCCACCTGGGCGCGCTTGATTTCCGTATCCCAGTACGCGCCCTTCACGAGGCGCACCATGATGCGGTGACGGCTGCGCCGCGCGAGATCGACGATGTAGTCGATCACGAACGGGCAGCGCTTCTGGTAAGCCTGCACCACGAAGCCGATGCCGTTCCAGCCCGCGAGTTCCGGATCGAAGCACAGCGCTTCGAGCAGGTCGAGCGAGAGTTCGAGGCGGTCGGCTTCTTCGGCGTCGATATTGAGGCCGATGTCATAGCGGCGAGCGAGCACGGCGAGTGCGCGCACGCGCGGCAGCAGCTCGCCCATCGTGCGTTCCTGCTGCGCGCGTGAGTAGCGCGGGTGCAGCGCAGAGAGCTTGATCGAGATGCCGGGGCCCTCGTAGATGCCGCGGCCGCCCGCGGCCTTGCCGATCGCGTGGATCGCCTGCTCGTACGATGCGTAGTAGCGCTGGGCATCGGCTTCCGTCGTCGCGGCTTCGCCGAGCATGTCGTACGAGTAGCGGAAACCGCGCGCTTCGAACTTGCGGCTGTTGGCCAGCGCCTCGGAGATGTTCTCGCCCGTGACGAACTGCTCGCCCATCAGGCGCATGGCCATATCCACGCCCTTGCGGATCAGCGGCTCGCCGCCCTTGCCGATCATGCGCGTGAGCGCCGACGACAGACCCGTCTCGCTGTTCGTCGTGACGAGCTTGCCGGTGATCATGAGGCCCCAGGTGGCGGCGTTCACGAACAGCGACGGCGCGTGGCCCACGTGCGATTTCCAGTCGCCCTTGCTGATCTTGTCGCGGATGAGCGCGTCGCGCGTCGCGCGATCGGGAATGCGCAGCAGCGCTTCGGCGAGGCACATCAGCGCCACGCCTTCCTGGCTCGACAGCGAAAACTCGTGGATCAGGCCTTCCACGCCGCCGCCGGTACCCTTCGCACGCAGCGTTTCGACGAGCTTCGTGGCGAGCTTCGTCACGTCGCCCGTGAGGTTGGCCGGCAGGCGCGCTTCACCGATCAGGAATGGCACGCACTCCGGCTCCGGACGGCGGTACGCCGCCGTGATGGCCGCGCGCAGCACCGACTGCGGTTGCACATTTTGCGCGAATTCGAGGAACGGGTGCGACGCCGCTTCGTCGTCGTCAGCGGTAGCACCTTCCGCGAGATCGGTCGCGCCGACATGACCATTGAGTTCGGGAGGCAGCTGGCCGTGCTCGATTTTCTCGAGGTAGGCAAAGATGGCTTGCTTGATGAGCCAGTGCGGCGTGCGCTCGAGCCGCGTGGCGGCGTCCTTGAGGCGCGAGCGGAGGAGATCGTCGACTTTGACGCCAAGTGTGGTGCTAGCCATGTTTCCTTCATATGCCGGCAGACCCGCACCGGCGGTGACCAAAAAGTTGGCGAATCGTAACCCTACCAATAAAAAGGTGCAACCACTCTCGCAAAATGGTTGCACCACGGTTGAGGCCTTGTGCAGCCTGGGTTTGCGGCCGATGACCGCCCACCGGGCCGCGCGGGTCGCATTCGGTATTTTCCCTGGCCCAGCAACACGCTGGACAACCCTAATCGATTCCGCGGCCGTGCCGTTATACAAACAGAGCGGGGTTGTTGATCACAAGAAAATGCGTAGGGACCAAAAAATGGAAAAGCTGCTGGTAATTGCAGGGATCTGGACGTTGTGCGCCACGTGCGCCGTGCTGTTCATGCGCGGCGCGACGGCGCCGGATGAACGCCGCATGAGTTTGAAGCGCGCGGCGCGCACTGATGCGGCCGATACGGTCGGCCAGTAAGGAAGAAACGGGAAGTTGATACCGGGTGGCCCCGCTGTTGCGGCAACGGGGCCATGGCGGCGGCTGTCCGCGGCTAGATATCGAGCGGATCGACTTCGAGATTCCAGCGCAGCACGCCGCGCAACGCGCGCAGCGCGGGCTGCCATGCGCGCAGCGTTGCCTGCAGCGCGGCACGCGACTGGCTTTCCACGAGCAGTTGCGCGCGATGCACGTTCATCACCTTCACGATGGTGAGCGGCACCGCGTCGTAGGCCATGACACGCTCGGCGCCCGGAATCGCGGTGAGCGCCTCCGCGGCCTGGGCGAGAAACGCCAGCGCCGCTTCCAGCGTGCGCCCTTCGGCGCGCAATAACGCCTGATAGACGAACGGCGGCAGGTGCGCGTCGCGCCGCTCCGCGACCTGCGTATTCGCAAACCCCACGTAGTCCTGACGCGCCAGCGCGTGATAGAGCGCGTGGCGCGGATAGCGCGTCTGCACGAGCACCTCGCCAGCCAGGCCGGCGCGCCCCGCCCGTCCGCTCACCTGCATCAACTGCGCGAACAGGCGCTCGCTCGCCCGGAAATCGTGCGAAAAGAGCGCATTGTCGGCGTTCAGCACGCCGACGAGCGACACGCGCTGGAAGTCGTGCCCCTTCGCGATCATTTGCGTGCCCACCAGGATGTCGACCTCGCCCGCGTGCACGTCGGAAAAGAGCGCCTGCGCGCTGCCCTTGCGGCGCGTGCTGTCGGCGTCGATGCGCAGCACCCGCGCGCCCGGCACCGCGCTCGCGAGCGCCTCCTCGATGCGCTGGGTGCCGCGCCCCATCGGCGCGATGTCGACGTTGCCGCACTCGGGGCACGAATGCGGAATGCGCGATTCCCAGCCGCAGTGATGGCAGCGCAGCGCGCGCTCGGGCTTGTGCAGCACGACGTACGCGCTGCAGCGCGGGCAGCCCGCCACCCAGCCGCAGGCGTCGCAAGCGAGCGTAGGCGCATAACCGCGACGGTTCAGGAACACGAGACTCTGCTCGCCGCGCTCGAGGCGCGCCTTCATCGCCGCGACCAGGGGCCCGGAGAGCCCTTCGAACGAAGCGCGGCCCCGCCGGCGCTCCTCTTCGAGATCGATCAGCTTGACGGTGGGCAGCACCGCGTCGGCAATTGCGCGGCGCGAGAGCGTGAGGCGCGTGTAGCGGCCCTGCTCGGCCTGCCACCAGCTTTCGAGCGACGGCGTGGCCGAGCCGAGCACGACCGGCACGCCCAGCTGCTTCGCACGCCATACCGCGAGGTCGCGCGCCGAGTAGCGCAGCCCTTCCTGCTGCTTGTAGGCGGGGTCGTGCTCCTCGTCGATCACGAGCATCGAGAGACGCGGCAGCGAGGCCAGCACCGCGAGCCGCGTGCCGAGCACGATGCGCGCGCGGCCCGTGTGTGCCGCGAGCCAGTTGCGGGCGCGCTCGCCTTCCGCGAGGCCGCTGTGAAGCGTGACGATGGCCTCGTCGGCGAGCGTGGCCGCGAAGCGCGTGCGAAACGCCGCCTCGAACTGCGGCGTGAGATTGATTTCCGGGACCAGCACGAGCGCCTGCGCGCCCAGGTCGCGCTCGAGCAGCGCCGCGAGCGCGCGCAGATAGACCTCGGTCTTGCCACTGCCCGTCACGCCGTGCAACAGGAAGGGCGCGAAGCCGCTCGCCGCGCCGATGGCTTCCACGGCTTCGGCCTGTTCGTCGCTCAGGCGCGGGACGTCCACCATGGCCGCAGTCTGCGGTGCGCTGTGGGCTGCACTTGCGGCCGCGCCGACCTCGACGGACTCGTGCTCGACCCAGCCGGCTTCGCACCAGGCTTCGAGCGTCGCAATCGCCTTCGGATGCAGCGCGCGGGCCGCGGCGGCGTCGAGTTCGCCGGCATCAACGAGCGCCTGCGCGAGACGGCGCAGCGCCTGGGCGCGCGCCGGCAACGCGTCGGGCAACTCGGCGCGCCCTTGCGGCGACAGACGGTAGCGCTCCTCGGGGGCGAGCATGCGCGCCCAGCGCGACGGATCGCGCAGCGCCTGTGGCAGCGCCGGCAACGCGACCTCGCCCAGGCCCCGCTGATAGTAGTCGGCGGCAAAGCCAGCCAGCGCGAGCCATTGCGCCGAAAGCGGCGGACAGGCGGCGCACACCGCGCTCACGTCGCGGAGCTTGTTCGCGGGCACGTCGCTGTGAGTGGTCACTTCGCAGATCAGGCCGACGACGTCGCGACGTCCGAACGGCACGCGCACGAGCATGCCGGGCTCCGGCGCGCTGTCGAGGCCATAGCGATAGTCGTAGAGCGCATCCAGTGGATGGTCCAGCGCCACGCGCACGTACTGCCCTGTCATGCCTCACTCCCAGGGAAGTTCCGTACGCCACCGCACAGACATGCAAACCTCAAGTAATACTTGAGATTTCGCGCTAAGTTTTGGATTCCGCAGAACAATCGCGCCCCCGAATCTGCGCCTGTGGATAACTTTGTTGAGAACTTCCCGGGCGCCGCCGCAGCGCGCCCGCGTGTCGTCGTTATGTGGGATACCGCACACAGCGCCGTGGAGCGCCGAAAGCCTTGTCTGTCAAGGGTCTGATTGATTCTGCGCAGACCTGAACGGGCGCCTGCGACAACCTTTCCCTCTTGCGCGCCGCAACGAGGCAAGTGTGTATAAGTCAAGTCTTGACAGGACCGCGATGGCGTCTGGATGGCCTCTTGAGCCCGGTCATACCCTGACGCCCGGAGCCCAGCTTGGTGCGGCGCATCAAAAACGTCACGCACCGGTCGCGCGGATCGCGCGGCTGTGGCGATGCACTTCGTCCACGAGTTCGGCCACGCTTTCGGGCGGCGTGAACTGCGAAATGCCGTGGCCGAGGTTGAACACGTGGCCCGGGTGCGCGCCAAAGCTGTCCAGTACCGCGCGCGCCTGCTCGCGAATCGCGGCCGGCGAAGCGAACAGCACCGTGGGGTCGAGGTTGCCCTGCAGCGCCACGCGCTCGCCCACGCGCTCGCGCGCGCGCCCGAGGTTGACGGTCCAGTCGAGGCCAACGGCGTCCACGCCCGTATTGGCGATTTCGTCGAGCCAGAGGCCGCCGCCCTTCGTGAAGGTGATCACGGGCACGCGCTCGCCGTCGTGCTCGCGCTTGAGCTGCGCCACGACCTGCGCGATGTACGCCAGCGAGAAGCGCTGGTACGCGCCGTCCGCGAGCGCGCCGCCCCAGGTGTCGAAGATCATCACGGCCTGCGCACCGGCTTCGATCTGCGCGTTCAGATAGGCCGCCACCGCCTGCGCGTTCACTTCGAGAATGCGTTGCATGAGGTCGGGGCGCGCGTACAGCATCGACTTCACCGTGCGGAAGTCGTCCGAGCCGCCACCTTCGACCATGTAGCAGGCGAGCGTCCAAGGGCTGCCCGAGAAGCCGATCAGCGGCACACGCTGGCGCCCTTCTGCATTGGTGAGCGCACGGCGGATTTCGCGTACGGCGTCGGTCACGTAGCCGAGCGTCGCGCCGATATCCGGCACGGCGAGCCGCGCCACGTCTTCTTCGGTGCGCACGGGGTGCGCGAACTTCGGCCCTTCACCCGCCTGGAACGAGAGGCCAAGGCCCATCGCGTCCGGAATCGTGAGAATGTCGGAGAACAGGATCGCGGCGTCGAGCGGATAGCGCTCGAGCGGCTGGAGCGTGACCTCCGTCGCGTAATCGGGATTCTTCGCGAGGCCGAGGAAGCTGCCCGCGCGGCTGCGCGTGGCGTTGTACTCCGGCAGATAGCGGCCTGCCTGGCGCATCAGCCAGATCGGCGTGTACTCGGTCGGCTGGCGCAGCAGCGCGCGCAGGAAGGTGTCGTTCAGGAGAGTGTGGGCCACGTGCTGGATGCGCGAAGTCGCGCCAAGGTTCGGAAGCAAGCGGCCATTTTACCGGAGCGGCCGTCGCGTCATGCCCCTGATGGGCGGGATCAGAAAGCGCAATGCCACTGAAGTATAGGCCTGCCTACCTAGGTAAGTCCGCGCTTAACGGCCGCGTACGCGAGGACTATCATCAGACGGCTTTCCAAAACATTACATCAACCAAAACCAGATCTGGAGACACGATGAATAAAGCCGCCCTCGGCCTGACGATCGTTAGCGCCGCTTTGCTGAGCGCGTGCGCCACGAGCCAGTCCGCCGGTACCCCCGCCAACGGTGCGCAGAGCGCCACGGCCCCGTCGCGCCTCGACGAAATCATCGCGCGCGGCACGCTGCGCGCCTGCACGACCGGCGACTACAAGCCCTACTCGTTCTACAGGCAGGACGGCACGTTCGAAGGCATCGACATCGACATGACCCAGTCGCTTGCGAAGTCGCTGGGCGTGAAGGCCGAGTTCGTGAAGACGTCGTGGTCGAACCTCATGAACGACTTCCTCGCGAAGTGCGACGTTGCAGTGGGCGGCGTCTCCACGACGCTCGAGCGCCAGAAGCGCGCGTTCTTCACCGAGGCCTATCAAGTCGACGGCAAGACGCCGATCGTGCGATGCGCGGACGTCAAGAAGTATCAGACCGTTGAGCAGATCAACCAGCCTTCGGTGCGCGTGATCGTGAATCCGGGCGGCACGAACGAGCGCTTCGCGAAGCAGTTCCTGCCGAATGCGAATCTCATCATGTACCCGGACAACGTGACGATCTTCAAACAGATTCTCGCGGGCAAGGCCGACGTAATGGTGACCGACGCCTCCGAGACCATGTTGCAGCAGAAGCTCAACCCGGGGCTGTGTTCGGTGCATCCCGACAAGCCGTTTCAGTACGGCGAAAAAGCGTGGATGGTGCCGCGCGGCGACGTGGTGTTCCAGCAGTATGTCGATCAGTGGCTGCACCTTGCGCGCGCGAGCGGCGAATATCAGGCAATCTCCGACAAGTGGCTGAAGTGAAGTGTTGAATCGCGCCGCATTGTTATGGCCCTTCGAATTGCTACGATGAGTTGCAGAACATGGGTCACACGAGGCACGCAAAGTTTGCATTCCACGCGCGAGCGCAATGCCGACGCATTGCGCATGTGCGCACCCGGTAAATCTGTACCGTACGCGTCATGCGTAAAAAGGCCCATGCGGTGGGCCTTCCTTCATGCGATTCGAATCCTCGCGCGCGAGTTGCGATTAAGGCTGTCAGGCAGCCTCGAAAAATAGCGGTAAAAATGACTTCCGCGAAACGCTCAGGATGGCAAAAAGCGCCGCAGAGCCTTATCTGACGGGCGTTACAACCTGAAACACTTTGTTACCGCGAACCTATCTTAATTCGCCCACAATGCCTTCAACGGTTTCAACACGGATGTGGCGCGGTGCCAGTGTGAGCGGACACAAAACACCAGCCGGTCGGCCCTACGCCGAAGCCCTCTCGAGGGGCATCCTTGTTGGAGCCGTGACCGGCGTCGAAGACGTTTCATGACCCGGCTCCTCCTTTGGTCTCCTCGCGCTAACCCCGTAGCGTGTGGTTTTTAGCGGGCTCCAGGCCCGCTTTTTTTTCGCCTGTACGTTTCGTTATTCAACAGGCATCGCTCTGCCCCCACTCCCTCCAGCGTCAAATGATCGTTCGGTGTCCGACTATTTTTGCGCGTTCTGCAATGCCGCAGCGACGCCTTGAATCGTCCGCAGCGGCATTGCATCGAACCTCGTATCAAGCCGTTTTCTGCTCGTTGATCTTGAGTTCGTCGATCATGCGCGCGCGCATCACGAACTTCTGCACCTTGCCTGTCACGGTCATCGGCAGTTCGTCGACGAAGCGGATGTACTTCGGGATCTTGTAGTGGGCAATCTGCCCCTGGCAGAACGCCTGAATCTCCTCGGCCGTTGCCGCTTCGCCCGGGCGGAGCACGATCCACGCGCACACTTCCTCGCCGTACTTCGCATCGGGCACGCCGAACACCTGCGCGGACTGCACCTTCGGGTGGCGGAACAGAAACTCTTCGATCTCTCGCGGATAGATGTTCTCGCCGCCGCGGATCAGCATGTCCTTGAGGCGACCGACGATGTTGCAGTAGCCTTCGGCATCGATCGTCGCGAGATCGCCCGTATGCATCCAGCCATCGACGATCGACTCGGCCGTCTTCTCCGCGTCGCCCCAGTAGCCCTGCATCACCGAATAGCCCTTCGTGCACAGCTCGCCCGTTTCGCCCACCGGCACGATATTGCCGAGCGCGTCGACGATCTTCACTTCGAGATGCGGCTGAATGCGGCCCACGGTGGTCGTGCGCTTGTCGAGCGGGTCGGTGGTCGAGCTCTGGAACGACACCGGGCTCGTTTCCGTCATGCCGTAGGCGATCGTGATTTCGGCGAGATGCATCCTGGAGACCACGCGCTTCATCGTCTCGATCGGGCACGGCGAGCCGGCCATGATGCCCGTGCGCAGCTTCGAAAGATCGAAGCGTGCGAACTCCGGATGATCGAGCTCCGCGATGAACATCGTGGGCACGCCGTGCAAGGCCGTGCAGCCCTCTTCCGAGACGGCTTCGAGCGTCGCGCGCGGATCGAACGCCTCGCCGGGGAACACCATGTTCGCGCCAACGGATACGCACGCGAGCACCGCGAGCACCATGCCAAAGCAGTGATAGAGCGGCACCGGAATGCAAAGCGAATCTTCTTCGGTGAGGCGCATCGCCTGGGCGATGAAACGTCCGTTGTTGAGCACGTTGCGGTGCGTGAGCGTCGCGCCCTTCGGATTACCGGTCGTGCCGCTCGTGAACTGGATGTTGATGGCCTCGTCGGGCGATAGCGTCGCGTTGATGGCGTCGAGCCACGCCGTGCCGTCGCGCGCGATGCGCTCGCGGCCCATCTCCACGAGTTCGCTGAAGCAGAGCATGCCGGGCGTGGCCGTGTCGCACATGCGCACGACCGCGCGCAGTTCGGGCAGGCGCGCGGCCTGCAACTGGCCGGGCGTGGCGCTCGCAAGCTCGGGCGCGAGCGTCTGCAGCATTTCCAGATACTTCGAGGTCTTGAAGCTCTCCGCCGAGACGATCGCCTTGCAGCCGACCTTGTTCAGCGCGTATTCGAGTTCGGCAAGACGATAGGCGGGATTGATGTTGACGAGCACCGCACCGATGCGCGCGGTCGCAAACTGGGTGAGCAGCCATTCGACGCGATTGGGCGACCAGATGCCGACGCGATCTCCCTTGACGATGCCTAGCTCGGCAAAACCGGCCGCGAGCACGTCCACTTCTGCGGCGAACTCGCGCCAGTTCCAGCGGATGCCCTGCTCGCGGAACACCACGGCAGGCCGCTCGGGGAAGCGGTTGGCGGTCTCCTGCAGGAACGTGCCGAGAGTCGCGTCGCTGAGCGGTACGTCGGACGTGCCTCGCACGTAGGAAAGCCCGTCTTTCGGCGCGATGAGCGGCTCATGTACACCGGGCGCGGCGCGCGCGCCTGCTGCGTCGATTGCCATGATGGCTGTCTCCTGGGGAGCGTCACTCCCGCGTTTGAAATGAATTTGAAAACCATTGTGCCACCGGCTTGACTGGGGGCGGCATCAAGTCTTACCCGCAGGGTCTGGGCCGGCTGCGAACGCATGATTTGGCATTACCTTTCCGTAAACGTCAAGTATGCCGGAGCGTTTTGGTCGACCTCCGTGGCTCACGGCATTTATGCCGCGTTTTTCATCGCGGTGCCATTGGGCCGTGCCCGCCCACCGGCGCGCACATGCAAAAAGGGCTCCCCAACCGGGGAGCCCTTTTTTGCTTCGAACGCGGCCCCACGAGGGGGCGCGTACGAGAACCCATTAGTGCTGGTTCATCTTGCGCAGGCGCTGGATCGCCGCGAGCTGCGCGACCGCGTAGGCCAGTTCGGCCTGGGCGGTGGCGTACTCGAGGTTCGAGCCGGCGTTCTGCAGCGTCTCTTCAGCGCGCTTGCGCGCTTCCGTAGCCTTCGCCTCGTCGAGATCCTTGCCGCGGATCGCGGTGTCGGCGAGCACCGTGACGGCGCCCGGCTGCACTTCGAGAATGCCGCCGGCGACGAACACGAACTCTTCACCGCCGTCTTCCGCCACGATGCGCACTGCACCCGGACGAATACGCGTGATGAGCGGCGTGTGCCCCGGCAGAATGCCCAGCTCGCCCGCCTCGCCCGGAAGCGCGACGAACTTCGCCTGGCCGTCGAAGATGCTCTCTTCGGCGCTGACGACGTCTACCTTGATGGTTGCTGCCATATGTGTCGACTCCTTGGGGATTAATTGGCTGCTGTGGCGGATAAGTCGCGCGACTTATCCGCACTTCGGCAACTAACCCTTACTGGATCTTCTTGGCCTTTTCGAAGGCTTCGTCGATCGTGCCGACCATGTAGAACGCCTGCTCCGGCAGGTGATCGCATTCGCCGTCAACGATCATCTTGAAGCCGCGAATCGTTTCCTTGAGCGGCACGTACTTGCCCGGCGAGCCCGTGAAGACTTCCGCGACGTGGAACGGCTGCGACAGGAAACGCTGGATCTTGCGAGCGCGGGCCACCGTCAGCTTGTCTTCCGGCGACAGTTCGTCCATGCCCAGAATCGCGATGATGTCGCGCAGTTCCTTGTAGCGCTGCAGCGTTTGCTGCACGCCGCGCGTGATCGAGTAGTGCTCTTCGCCGATCACGTTCGGGTCGATCTGGCGCGAGGTCGAGTCGAGCGGGTCGACTGCCGGGTAGATACCCAGCGAGGCGATGTCACGCGACAGCACGACGGTTGCGTCCAGGTGGCCGAAGGTCGTAGCCGGCGACGGGTCGGTCAAGTCGTCCGCAGGGACGTACACGGCCTGAACCGACGTAATCGAGCCCTTCTTGGTCGACGTGATGCGCTCTTGCAGCTTGCCCATTTCTTCAGCCAGCGTCGGCTGATAGCCCACTGCCGACGGCATACGGCCGAGCAGTGCCGACACTTCGGTGCCAGCCAGCGTGAAACGGTAGATGTTGTCGACGAAGAACAGCACGTCGAGGCCTTCGTCGCGGAAGTGCTCGGCCATCGTCAGACCGGTCAGCGCGACGCGCAGACGGTTGCCCGGCGGCTCGTTCATCTGGCCGTACACCAGCGCGACCTTGTCGAGAACGTTCGAGTCCTTCATTTCGTGGTAGAAGTCGTTGCCCTCACGGGTACGCTCGCCCACGCCCGCAAACACGGAGAAACCACCGTGTTCCTTGGCGATGTTGTTGATGAGCTCCATCATGTTGACGGTCTTGCCCACGCCAGCACCACCGAACAGACCGACCTTGCCGCCCTTTGCGAACGGGCAGATCAGGTCGATAACCTTGATGCCGGTTTCGAGCAGTTCCGCCGACGGCGACAGCTCGTCGAACGCCGGAGCCTTCTGGTGGATCGAGCGCGTCGTTTCGCTCACGATCGGGCCAGCTTCGTCGATCGGACGGCCGAGCACGTCCATGATGCGGCCGAGGGTCGGCTTGCCGACCGGCACGCGGATGGGGTTGCCCGTGTTCTTGACCACGGTGCCGCGGCGCAGGCCGTCAGCCGAACCCAGACAGATGGTGCGGACGACGCCGTCGCCCAGCTGCTGCTGCACTTCCAGGGTCAGTTCCGACCCTTCGAGAATCAGCGCGTCGTAGATCTTCGGCATGCTCTCGCGCGGGAATTCCACGTCGATCACCGCGCCGATGCACTGTACGATCTTGCCTTCTACCAAAGCAGTTGTACTCATCGATTTTCCTTTAGATACCTGAATTCTTCACTCGCTCACCGGCATACACCGGCGCGGTTTCGCAATCGGTTCGCGCTCGTCGCTTGATCAAACGGCTGCTGCGCCGCCGACGATTTCCGAAAGTTCCTTCGTAATCGCGGCCTGGCGGCTCTTGTTGTACGAGAGCTGCAGTTCGTTGATGACCGTCTTCGCGTTGTCCGACGCCGCCTTCATCGCCACCATACGGGCCGACTGCTCCGAAGCCATGTTTTCCGCCACGGCCTGATAGACCAGGGCCTCGACATAGCGCACCAGCAGTTCGTCCACGACGGTTTGCGCATCCGGCTCGTAGATGTAGTCCCACGCCGACTTCGGCGTCGTGCCGTCGTCATCCGCTTCCAGACGCTCGGCCGACAGCGGCAGCAGTTGCTCGATTACAGGCTCCTGCTTCATCGTGTTGACGAAGCGCGTGTACGCGAGGTACACGGCGGAAAGCTTGCCTTCCGAGTACTGGTCGAGCTGCACCTTGATCGCGCCGATCAGCTTTTCGAGGTGCGGCGTGTCGCCGAGTTGCACAACGTTCGAGACGACCTTCGCGCGCAGACGATTCAGGAAACCGAGGCCCTTGCTGCCGATCGCAGTTGCTTCGATCGTCGTGCCGGATGCTTCCAGCTCCTTGAACTTCTGCAGCGTCGCGCGCAGCACGTTGGTGTTCATCCCGCCGCACAGACCCTTGTCGGTCGTGACGAGAATCACGCCTGCGACCTTCGCACCGGTGTTTTCCACCATGAACGGGTGGCGGTACTCGGGGTTCGCACGGCTCATGTGCGCAGCGATGTCGCGGACCTTGTCGGCATACGGGCGGGCGGCGCGCATGCGCTCCTGGGCACGGCGCATTTTCGACGCCGCGACCATTTCCATCGCCTTGGTGATCTTGCGCGTGTTTTGCACGCTCTTGATCTTGCCGCGAATTTCCTTCATTCCAGCCATTGCTTTGCTCCTTTGTCGACCCGGGTCAGCGCTTCATTCGGCACTTACCCGGGTCCCAGTCCGTTTATCGTGTTTGATTCCCGGACGGATCAATATGCGCCGGACTTCTTGAAGTCCTTGAGAGCCGCGTGGAGCGCGTTCTCGTCGTCCTTCGACAGGTCCTTCTTGTCCTCGATGCGCGCGACGAGGTCAGCGTGCTTCGACTTCAGGTATTCGCGCAGGCCCTTTTCGAACGGCAGGACGTCCTTGACGTCGATGTCGTCGAGGTAGCCGTTGTTTGCCGAGAACAGCGCAACAGCCAGTTCCCACACTTGCAGCGGCTGATACTGCGGCTGCTTGAGCAGTTCCGTCACGCGGCGGCCGCGCTCGAGCTGCTTGCGGGTCGCTTCGTCGAGGTCCGATGCGAACTGGGCGAATGCAGCCAGTTCACGGTACTGCGCGAGGTCGGTACGGATACCGCCCGACAGCTTCTTCACGACCTTCGTTTGAGCCGCACCACCCACACGCGACACCGACACGCCGGCGTTGATTGCCGGGCGGATGCCCGCGTTGAAGAGGTCGGTTTCCAGGAAGATCTGGCCGTCGGTAATCGAGATCACGTTCGTCGGAACGAATGCGGTCACGTCGCCGGCTTGCGTTTCGATGATCGGCAGTGCCGTGAGCGAACCCGTCTTGCCCTTCACTTCGCCGTTCGTGAACTTCTCGACGTAATCGGCCGACACGCGCGCGGCGCGCTCGAGCAGACGCGAGTGGAGATAGAACACGTCGCCGGGGTAAGCTTCACGGCCCGGCGGGCGGCGCAGCAGCAGCGAGATCTGACGGTATGCCCAGGCTTGCTTGGTCAAGTCGTCATAGATGATCAGGGCGTCTTGACCGCGGTCGCGGAAGTATTCGCCCATCGTGCAGCCGGCGTACGGCGCGAGGTACTGCAGCGCGGCCGATTCCGAAGCCGAAGCGGCAACGACGATCGTGTATTCGATCGCGCCCGTTTCTTCGAGCTTGCGCAGCACGTTCTGGATCGACGAAGCCTTCTGACCGATGGCGACGTAGATACAGATGAGGTCCTTGCCCTTCTGGTTGATGATCGTGTCGACGGCCACCGCGGTCTTGCCGCACTGACGGTCGCCGATGATCAGCTCACGCTGGCCACGGCCGATCGGCACCATCGAGTCGATCGACTTCAGACCCGTTTGCACCGGCTGCGACACGCCTTCACGCCAGATCACGCCCGGAGCGATCTTTTCGATCGCGTCGGTCATCTTGGCGTTGACCGGGCCCTTGCCGTCGATCGGGTTGCCGAGCGGGTCGACCACGCGGCCGATCAGTTCGGGGCCAACCGGCACTTCGAGAATGCGGCCCGTCGTCTTGACGATGTCGCCTTCCGAGATGTGCTCGTACTCACCCAGAATCACGGCGCCGACCGAGTCGCGCTCGAGGTTCAGCGCGAGGCCGAAGGTATTGCCCGGGAATTCGAGCATTTCGCCCTGCATCACGTCCGACAGGCCGTGGATACGCACGATACCGTCGGTCACGGAGATCACGGTGCCCTGATTGCGAACGTCTGCGCTCGCTTCAAGGCCCTGGATCCGGCTCTTGATCAGCTCGCTGATCTCAGAGGGATTGAGTTGCATTATTCGCTCCTGATGTTCAATTCTGTTGCGTGCCAGCCGCCGCGCCCGATTTCTGGAATCGAGGCGCTCAGGCGGTCAACGCCGCCTGCATGCTGGCGAGCCGCGCGCGGACCGAGGTATCGAGCACTTCGTCGCCGACCGTGACGCGCACGCCGCCGATGAGCGAGTTGTCGATCTCGACGGTCGGCTTCAGCTTGCATTTGAACTTGCGTTCGAGGCTGGCGACGAGGTCGTTCAACTGGGCGCCTTCGAGCGGGAACGCGCTGACGATCACTGCGTCAGCAGCACCTGCCTTGGCGTTCTTGAGCGCTTCGAACTGCGTCTGGATTTCCGGCAGCAGCGCCAGGCGATGATTCTCGATCAGCATCTGCACGAGGTTCTTCACCTCGGCCGATTCCTTGACCGGCGACTTCACCGCCGCGAGCAGCAGCTCGGCGACCTGGGCATGGCTCACCTTCGGGCTCGTCGCGACCGACTGCACCTCGGGCAAGGCCGCAACCTGTGCCAGCTCCGAAACGAGCGTGGACCAGGCGGCGGTGTCACCAGCTTCGGCCACGCCAAACAATGCTTCTGCGTACGGGCGGGCGATGGTTGCAAGTTCGGCCATGATCAGAGCTCGGCTTTCAGTTGATTCAGCAGTTCGGCGTGGGCCGACTGATCGACTTCGCGCTTCAGGATCTGCTCGGCGCCTTGCACGGCGAGGGCGGCGACTTCGGCGCGCAGGGCTTCGCGTGCCTTGACCACCTGCTGGTCGGCGTCGGCCTTCGCCTGAGCGATGATGCGCGCCGCTTCGGCGTGTGCCTGGGCCTTGATTTCTTCTGCGACCGCCAGTGCGCGCTTTTCAGCGTCGGCGATACGGCTTTGACCCTCGTTACGGGCCGTAGCGAGCTCTTCGCCGACGCGCTTGTGCGCCGCTTCGAGTTCCGCCTTGCCCTTTTCCGCAGCGGCGAGGCCGTCTGCGATCTTCTTCGAGCGCTCGTCGAGGGCGTTGATCAACGGCGGCCACACGAACTTCATCGTGAACCACGCGAGGATCAGGAACACGACCATTTGCGCAAACAGGGTTGCGTTGAGATTCACGGTGTTTCCTTAATCGTTGCTATTCCGGGGAATTGAAACGGCAAGGCGCTCATCGGTTGTGAAACTCGATCAGCGCCTCGTCTCCCGTTCCGCCATGCGCCCACTACCCTTTATAGGTCAGGCGCAACCTTCCAGGGAACTTAGCCCGCGAGCTTCGAGAGCAGCGGGTTAGCGAACGCGAACAGCATTGCAACACCAACGCCAATCAGGAACGCTGCATCGATCAGACCAGCCAGCAGGAACATCTTCGTCTGCAGCGGGTTCATCAGTTCAGGCTGACGTGCGCAGGCTTCGATGTACTTGCCGCCCATCAGGCCGATACCGATACAGGCGCCGATTGCACCCAGGCCGATGATGATGCCGATACCGATGGCCGTGAAACCCTGGATGTTGGCGATGAAAGCTTGCATGATCACTCCTTATTGAGATTTTCTGGAACTGGGGATTTAAAACTGCAAATCTGGTTTGACGAGCACTTAGTGCTTGTCGTGTGCCTGGCCGATGTACACCAGCGTCAGCATCATGAAAATGAACGCCTGCAGCAGAACGATCAGAATGTGGAAGATCGCCCAGACGCTGCCCGCAATCACGTGGCCGATGAAGCCAAGCACCGTCGTGTCCGCGCCGAAGCTCCACAGACCGCCCAGCAGCGCGATCAGCAGGAACAGCAGCTCGCCTGCATACATGTTGCCGAACAACCGCAGGGCGAGCGAAACCGTCTTGGCGACGAACTCGATGATGTTCAGTGCAAGGTTCGGGATCCACAGCAGCGGATGCGCGCCGAACGGGGCCGAGAGCAGTTCGTGTGCGAAGCCGCCAGGACCCTTGATCTTGAGGTTGTAGTAAATCATCAGCACGAACACGCCGAGCGCGATGCCGAACGTGCCGTTGAGGTCGGCAGTCGGGACGATGCGCTGGTGCGGCAGCGCTTCGGACAGGCCGAGCCAGCCGATCACGCGCGTGGGCAGGTCGACGGGAATGAAGTCGAGCGAGTTCATGAGCGCGACCCAGATGAACACGGTCAGCGCGAGCGGTGCGATGAATGCGCGGTTGCCATGGACGATGGACTTGGACTGGTCCTCGACCATCTCGACCAGCATTTCGATGGCGCACTGGAAGCGGCCCGGTACGCCCGGGGTCGCCTTGCGCGCAGCGAGGCGCAGGATGAGGATCGTCACGACGCCGCACAGAATCGACCAGAACAGCGTGTCGATGTTCCAGACGCTGAAGTCGACGATCGACGTCTGGTGCGAGGTCGCAAAGTTCTGCAAGTGGTGAGCAATGTACTCGGACGGACCCGGTCCGCTCGTTCCTTCGCTAGCTGCCATATCGTTAGAGCCACCCAAATTGTCGAAAATCGTTTTCGGCCGTTCCCGCCGCAATACTGTATTGCGGGAACACGCCGCCGTGGATCGTGTCTTATCTGCTTCGCATCGGCCAGCTAACTTCCACCGTCATCGCTTCGACGCCCTGACTTGAGGCGGCGCGATGTTGGCGGGTCAGCGCCACGCGAGCGCGATCCAGTATGTCTTTAGTGCGATCAGGTACGTGACGAGCAGCGGAATCCACAGCACGTCGTGATACCAGAACGCGATGGCGACGAACATCGCAATCGTCGCCCCCATCTTGAAGGCTTCACCGAGCATCCAGTTAAATACGGTGCCCGCCCTGCTCAACTGCTTCAGGCGCGCCGCGAACAGCGCACCGGGTAACCAGCAGATCGCTCCGCCCAGGAAGGCCGACAACGCAGCACTGCCCGGCGGCTTATAAAACAGCCACCACGCCAACGTTGCAACCAGGGACAAAACCACTTGCGCCGCGACGACACGAAACGGCGTGACGCGCGATGGGCGACTCACCTGTGCGCCGAAAATTTGCTCGGCTTCGGCCCGGGTGAGCGGAACGATGTCGTTGTTATCTTGCTGGCTGGCGTCCAGTTCATCCCAGCGCGCGTTGTGATCCGCTTTGGAAACAACGCGTCCGGAAGTTTTTGCCGCTGCATCCTGCCCCCGGCTGGATGCTCCGGCTGCGCCCGGCGGTACATCGGGCCCTTCATGCGCCTGTGGCGCTTCGTCTGGCCTCTGACCCACCATCGCTTTATTCCGGAAATTCGCCTTGCACGCGTTTTATTACAGCGTACTTACGGCATCGCCAACCAAATAAATCCGGGCGATTGTAAGCGATAGTTGCAGGCAATTCAAGACTTTAGGCCCTTCAATAACACCCGTGAAATGCGACTTCATGATGCGGAAAACTCCGCGCCGCGAGGGTGTGACCGGTAACTGTAAGGGACGCAGCAGGCAACGCGCAATCATCAGGATGACCAGGTAATTTCGAGCCCATCTGGCGCGCAATCCGGGCTATGCGCCAGGATGTGGGACGGGATGCCGTCAGAACAGATGCAGCAGCAGCGCGCCGCCCAAAAAGGCCGCGATCCAGAACGGCACGGCGACCAGGTGAAACAGCAACCACACGCCGCGCTGGCCGGACAGACGCACGGCGATGAGGTTCGCCAGCGAGCCGATGGCCACCCCGAAGCCCCCCACGCTCACGCCGAACGCGAGCGCGCGCCAGTCGTGCGTGAAACCCGCGAGCACAATGGCGGCCGGAACATTGCTAATCACTTGCGACAGCACCGCCCCTGCGGCAAAAGCGCGCATCGGCGTTTGCAGCGACAGTGACGTCAGCGCGTGATGGATGGCGGGCAGCGCGGCCACGCTGCGCAGGACGATGAACATCAGCACGAAGATCAGCAGCAGCAGCCAGTCGATCTTGAGCACGATGCGAATGCGCCAGATCACAAAGCCCGCGGCGACGGCGGCAAGTGCAACGCCTGCGTGGTGCGCATCGGCGAGCAGCACGAACGCGACGAAGAGCACAGCCGCCACGCTCGCAAGCGCCCGGTCGACGCGCTGCGGCGCGGCGTCTTTCGAGAGATCGAGCGGTATGGCCTTGAAAAGAAACGCCGTGAGCAGGATGAGCATCGCCATGAGCAACGCGCAAAGCGGTGCGAGCCCCACGACGAAGCGTCCGAACGATACCCCGCTCACCTGCCAGAGAAACAGGTTCTGCGGGTTGCCGAGCGGCGTGAGCACCGACCCCGCGTTCACGGCAAGCGCGATGACGATCACGAGGCGCTTGAGCGGCAGCGGCGTGAGCTTGTGCAGCGACAGCACGAGCGGCACCACGACGAAAAGCGCCACATCGTTGGTGACGATCATCGCCAGCACCGCGGCCAGCGCGACGAGCAGCAACGCGAGCCCGCGCTCCGAGTGAATGTAGTGGACGAGCTTGTGCGCGAGCCAGGTCAGCAGTCCTGAATATTCGATACCCTTCGTCAGAATGAGCAGACCCGCGAGAGTCATCACCGTTTGCCAGTCGACAAGTGCGGGCAGCGAGGCGATGGGACGAGGTGCGTAAATCTGCAACGCCACGAACGCCACGATGAGGATCGCGAGCACCGGCTCCGAAACGGCGAATGCGCCGATGCGGCGCAACAGGCTCAAGGGCTCAGGCGCGCCCTGCTCCGATTCGCGCACCGGCTTTATGCGCCGGCGCGCGCGTTTGCCGTGGCGACGTGCATCGCGCCCATCACGCGGCCGTTTCGCCGCGCAGGCGCAGCAGGATGCCGTCGAGCGCGTCGAGGTCGCCGAAGTCGACCGTGAGCTGCCCTCGCCCGCGTCGGCCGAGCTTGATCTTCACCGATGCGGCGAGCAGGTCCGACAATTCCTCTTCGAGGCGGCGCGTGTCGCGCCCGCCATCGTGCGCGGCCTTCGCCTTGACTGCCGGTGCGGCCTTCGTGGTGGCCGAAACGAGCTTCTCCGTTTCGCGCACCGACATCCGCTTGTTGACCACCTGGTTCGCCAGCGTGATCTGCGTGGCCGCGTCCACGGCGAGCAGCGCACGGGCGTGGCCCATGTCGAGGTCGCCGGCCAGCAGCATGGTCTGCACGGGCGCCGCGAGATTGAGCAAACGCAGCAGGTTCGACACCGCGCTGCGTGAGCGTCCGACCGACTCGGCCGCCTGCTCGTGTGTGAAGCTGAACTCGTCGAGCAGGCGCTGGATGCCCTGCGCCTCTTCCAGCGGATTCAGGTCCTCGCGCTGGATGTTCTCGATCAGTGCCATGGCGGCGGCGGCCTGGTCGGGCACATCCTTCACGAGCACCGGCACTTCGGTGAGGCCAGCGATGTGCGCAGCACGGAAGCGCCGCTCGCCCGCGATGATTTCATAGCGCCCCGTCGCAACCGGGCGCACGAGAATCGGCTGCATCAGACCCTGCGCGCGAATGCTCGCGGCCAGCTCCTGGAGCGCGCCCTCGTCCATGCGCGTGCGCGGCTGATACTTGCCGGCCTGCATCTGCGTGAGCGGCAGCGTGTTAGGCGCGCCGTCGATCTTCACCGCCTCGGTGATGTCCGCGCTGCCGCCGAGCAATGCTTCCAGCCCCCGGCCCAGCCCCTTCTTCCGTGCTACTGCATTCATCGTGCTTCCCCAGTCTCGTCAGAGTGCGCGCACGCGCTCGATCATTTCCGCGCCGAACTGCACATAGGCCTGTGCGCCGCGCGAGGCGCGATCGAACACCACGCCCGGCAAGCCGTAGCTCGGCGCTTCAGCGAGGCGGACGTTGCGCGGGATCACGGCGTCGAAGACCTTGTCGCCGAAGTGCTCTTTCAACTGCTCGGAAACCTGCTGCTGCAACGTAATGCGCGGATCGAACATCACGCGCAGAAGGCCGATCACCTTCAGGTCGCGATTCATGTTCGCGTGGACCTGCTTGATCGTATTGATGAGATCCGAAAGACCTTCGAGCGCGAAGTATTCGCACTGCATCGGGATTACCACGCCATGGGCGGCGCACAGGCCGTTGAGCGTGAGCAGCGAAAGCGCCGGCGGGCAATCGATGAGGACGAAGTCGTAATCGGCGTCGACTTCGGCGAGCGCGGCCTTCAGGCGCCGCTCGCGCTGCTCGACCGTCACGAGTTCGACCTCGGCGCCGGCCAGCTCGCGGTTGGCCGGCAGGACGTCGTAACCGACCTGTTCCGGTCGCGTGCGCGCGGCGTTCACCGTGACACCGTCGACGAGCACCTCGTAGACCGTGTTCTCGCACGCGGCCTTGTCGATGCCGCTGCCCATCGTGGCGTTGCCCTGCGGGTCGAGGTCGATGAGAAGGACACGTTGTCCCTGCGATGCGAGGCTCGCGGCGAGATTGACCGTTGTCGTCGTCTTGCCGACGCCGCCCTTCTGGTTCGCAACGCAGAAGATTTTTGCCATCTTTTGTGTGTCCCTTTTACTGCCTTAAGAAGTTTGCTTACGTTATGACGCAACTGCTTCGCGCACCTTTCGGCCGATTGGCCATCGCCGGATCGGCTCAGGCCGCGGCGACCGACTCAACCGACACTTCGATCAAGTGGCGCTCCGCATCGAGCATCGGCACGCTCAGGCGGATCGTGTTCAGCGCCCGGGTGCCGGCCGGCAGACGCTCGATCTCGCCTTCGGGGTGCACACCCTTCATGGCCCAGATCGCGCCACCCTCGGCAACGAGATGACGGGCCAGTGTAACGAAATCGGCGAGATCCGCGAATGCCCGAGACACGATCAAATCGAATTTTTTCGATACTTCGATGCCGGGACGCAGCGATTCGACCCGGCCGGTCACTACCGAGAGGTTCGCGAGTCCGAGTTCAGCCTTCGCCTGCGACTGGAACGCCGACTTCTTCTGCACGATATCGTTGAGCGTGACCTGCCAGTCCGGACGCACGATCGCGAGCACGATGCCGGGCAGTCCGCCGCCGGAGCCGACATCGAGCACCGTTGCGTCGGCGCGCGCCGGCAGGTGCGGCACGATCGAGAGCGAATCGAGAATGTGCTGGATCAGCATCTGGCGCGGATCGCGAATCGCCGTGAGGTTGTACACGGCGTTCCACTTGGCGAGCAGCGCAACGTAGTCGAGCAACTGCTCGTGCTGCCGCTCGGTGAGTTCGACGCCAAGCGCCTGAGCGCCCTCTTTCAGCAGACGAGCGAGCGCGTCGCGGTCCGCAATGCCGGGTTGCCTCGAGCGCCCCGTCATTGCGCCACCGGCGTCGAGTCGGGGCCGCTTTCGTCTGCAGCACCCGGATTCTGGCGACGGCGGCCAAGGCCACGCTTGAGGTGAACCATCAGCAACGAAATCGCGGCGGGCGTAATGCCCGAAATGCGCGACGCCTGGCCGATCGTTTCAGGGCGGAACTGGCTCAGCTTCTGGCGCGCCTCGAACGACAGGCCACGCACTTCCGCGTAATCGATGCCTTCAGGCAGACGGGTATTTTCCTGCGCGCCGTTGCGTTCGATCTCGTCGGCTTGGCGATCGATATAGCCCTGATATTTGATGCCGATTTCGATCTGTTCCTTGATCTGGGCTCGCAAAACTTCATCGTCGGCGAGCGGGGTTTCCGGCGCGCAAGCGCCTTCGCGCAGACCGCACACGCCGTCATAGGTCACGCCCGGGCGGCGCAGCAGGTCCGCGAGGTTGTATTCGCGGTCAATCGCCTTGCCGAGCAATGCCGTCGCTTCTTCCGCCGAAAGCGTCTTGGGGTTCACCCACGTCGACTTCAGACGCTCTGTTTCACGTGAAACAGCATCACGCTTACGGGAGAAGGCGTCCCAACGGACGTCGTCAATCACGCCCAGTTCGCGGCCGATCTCCGTCAGGCGCATATCCGCATTGTCTTCACGCAGGCTCAAGCGGTATTCGGCTCGGCTCGTGAACATGCGATACGGCTCGGAAACGCCACGCGTCACCAGATCGTCGACCAGCACGCCAAGGTACGCCTGATCGCGGCGCGGACACCATGCGTCCTTGCCCTGCACCTGGAGGCCTGCGTTCATGCCGGCGAGCAAGCCTTGTGCTGCCGCTTCTTCATAGCCCGTCGTGCCGTTGATCTGGCCCGCAAAAAACAGGCCGTTGATCACCTTGGTTTCGAGCGAAGCCTTGAGGCCGCGCGGGTCGAAGTAGTCGTATTCGATCGCGTAGCCCGGACGCAGGATGTGCGCGTGCTCGAGGCCGCGCATCGAGTGCACGAGCTCGAGCTGCACATCGAACGGCAGACTCGTGGAGATGCCGTTCGGGTAGAACTCGTTCGTAGTCAGGCCTTCCGGTTCGAGGAAGATCTGGTGCGATTCCTTGGACGCGAAGCGATGAATCTTGTCCTCGATGGACGGGCAATAGCGCGGCCCTACCCCTTCGATCACGCCCGTGTACATCGGCGAGCGGTCGAGACCGCCGCGAATGATGTCGTGGGTGCGCTCATTCGTATGCGTGACCCAGCACGGAATCTGGCGCGGATGCTGCTCCGCGCGGCCGAGAAACGAGAACACCGGCACCGGATCGAGGTCGCCGGGCTGCTCTTCGAGCACCGAAAAGTCGATCGTGCGGCCATCGATACGCGGCGGCGTGCCCGTCTTGAGACGGCCCTGCGGCAGCTTCAGCTCCTTGAGGCGCGACGAGAGCGTCACGGCAGCGGGATCGCCAGCGCGGCCGCCCGTGTAGTTGTTCAGGCCCACGTGGATCTTGCCGTCGAGGAAAGTCCCCGCCGTCAGCACGACTGCACGACTGCGGAAGCGGATGCCCACCTGCGTGACGGCGCCTACGACGCGGTCGCCTTCGACCATCAGGTCTTCCACGGCCTGCTGGAACAGCCACAGATTCGGCTGATTCTCGAGACGTCGCCGGATCGCCGCCTTATAAAGAATGCGGTCGGCCTGCGCGCGCGTCGCCCGAACCGCCGGGCCCTTGGACGAATTGAGAATGCGGAACTGGATCCCGCCCTCGTCCGTCGCAGCGGCCATGGCGCCGCCGAGTGCATCGACTTCCTTGACCAGATGGCCCTTGCCAATGCCGCCAATCGACGGATTGCAGCTCATCTGGCCCAGCGTTTCGATGTTGTGCGTGAGCAGGAGCGTCTTGACGCCCATGCGGGCGGCGGCAAGCGCAGCCTCGGTTCCGGCGTGACCGCCGCCGACGACGATTACGTCAAACTCTGTGGGATAAAGCATGGCGGGACCTCACGCAAGGACGAAACGACCGCGTGAGCCTTCTCGGAAAAAGTGGTATGCGCGAATTATAACGGTTTCGGGTTTTCGGCCGTTCACACCCGAATTTTGTTCCCCAGACGCGCCGGCGTTGAACAAAAAAAAGCGCCGTGTTTCACGTGAAACACGCCGCTCATTTCTACAGCGATAGACGAAGTCAGACCGGTTTCTTCGCCAACCCGAGATACGTTTCGATCACGCGCGGGTTCTGCGCCAACTCCCCCGCCGGTCCTTCTAGCGCCAGGTCGCCAGTTTCCAGCACGTAGCCGTAGTCGGAAATCTGCAGTGCAGCGCGCGCATTCTGCTCGATGAGCAGCGTCGCGACGCCCGTTTGCCGCAGCGCGCTGATGATGTGGAAGATTTCCTTCACGATCAGCGGTGCGAGACCGAGGCTCGGCTCGTCGAGCATCAGCAGATCGGGCTTGCCCATCAATGCGCGGCCGACTGCGAGCATCTGGCGCTCGCCGCCCGAGAGCGTGCCTGCCGCCTGTGCGCGGCGTTCTTTCAAGCGCGGAAACAGCGTGAAAACGGGTTCGAGCTGGTCGAGGAAATTACGCTCACCGGCGCGCTTGCGGCGATACGCGCCGAGCACGAGGTTGTCCTCCACCGTCATCGAGGCGAACAACTCGCGCTTTTCCGGCACGAGACACATGCCGCGCGCCACGCGCCGCTCGATCGGCAGCGCGCCGATCTCCTCGCCCATATAAGCTATGCGGCCGCTCGCATGTCCCGTCACGGGCAGCGCGCCCATGATGGCGTTGAGCAGCGTGGACTTGCCCGCGCCGTTGGGACCGATCACGGAGACGATCTGCCCCGCGCCCACCCTGATCGCCGCCTTGTGCAGCGCCTCGATCTTGCCGTAGCGAACGGCGAGTCCGGAAACTTCCAGTACGGGTGCCGTCATCATTCCACCCCGCCCAGATACGCTTCCAGAACGGCCGGATCCTTCTGCACCTCTTGCGGCAAACCTTCCGCGATACGCGTGCCGAACTCCATCACCACGAGGCGGTCGGTGAGATTCATCACGAAATCCATGTCGTGTTCGACCAGCAGCACGCTCATCCCCTCTTCTCTCAGCTTGCGCAGCAATGCCGCCAACTGTTGCTTTTCCTTGTAACGCAGGCCAGCCGCAGGCTCGTCGAGCAGCAGCAAGGTCGGATCGCAGCACAGCGCGCGGGCAATCTCGAGGATGCGCTGCTGACCGAGCGCGAGGCTGCCCGCTTCGTCATACATATGCTGTTCGAGGCCCACGCGACGGATCTGCTTTGCGGCCTCGCTCATGAGCCTCCCTTCTTCCGTGGCATTGAGCTTGGCCACACTGTGCAACACGCCCGCGCGACCACGCAGGTGCGCGCCGATGGCGACGTTCTCGAGCACCGTCATCGTCGGCAGCAGCTTGACGTGCTGGAACGTGCGGCCAATACCGCGCGCGACGATTTCACGTGAAGTGAGGCGGTCGATGCGCTCGCCGCGGAACGTGATCTCACCGCTGGTCGGCTGAAGCACGCCGGTCACGAGATTGAAGGTCGTCGACTTGCCCGCACCGTTGGGACCGATCAGGCCGATGATCTGCCCCGCCTTCACTTCGAAGCTCACGTCGTTCACCGCCACGAGACCGCCGAACTGCTTGCGCGCCTTGTTCACCGTCAGCAGCATTTCGCCGGTGGCCGGCTTGCTGCGCTGCGGCAAAGCCTCGGCATGCTCGGGCACATGTGCCTGGGGACCACGCGGGAAGAAGCGGGCCACGAACGGCCAGACGCCGCGCCGCGCGTATTGCAGCAGCAGCACCATCAGAATGCCGAACACGATGATCTCGAAGTTGCCGTTCTCGCCAAGCAGCTTCGGCAGCAGGGTTTGCAGCCAGTCCTGCAGCACGGTGAGAATCGCCGCGCCCAGCACTGCGCCCCCGACGTGCGCCACGCCGCCCACCACGGCCATGAAGAGATATTCGATGCCGTGATTCAGACCGAACGGCGTCGGGTTCACCGCGCGCTGCAAGTGCGCGTACAGGAAGCCCGAAACGGCTGCGAGCACGGCCGCATAGACGAAGATCACCACACGCATCCAGCCGGTGTTCACGCCCATGGCCTCGGCCATCATGCCGCCGCCGCGCAGCGCGCGAATCGCGCGCCCCATGCGGCTATTAAGCAGATTCTGAACGGACACCACGGACGCAAGCACCACGACCCAGATCAGGTAGTAGATATGGCGGCCCGATTCGAGGTCGATGCCCAGCACGTTCAGCACGGGAATGCCGTTGATGCCGTCGTACTTGCCGAGCATGTCGAGGTTGCCGAACAGGAAGAACAGCGCGAGGCCCCAGGCGATCGTGCCGAGCGGCAGGAAGTGGCCCGACAGACGCATCGTGACGAGCCCCAGAACGAGCGCCACGAGCGCCGTGATCACCACGCCGACGATGAGTGCCAACCAGGGCGAAACGCCGTACTGCGTCGTCAGATAAGCAGTCGCGTAAGCCCCGAGCCCGACGAACGCGGCCTGCCCGAAGCTCGTCATCCCGCCGATGCCGGTGAGCAGCACGAGCCCGATCGCGACGATCGAATACAGGCCGATATAGTTGAGCAGCGTGATCCAGTACTCGGGCACGTGCACCGGATGCGGCAGTACGGGCAACGCGAACATCACCACGAGGAACAGCCAGAAGAAGCGGTTGTGCATGACGAATCGTTTCATCGCGTCACTCCTCTTCCTCTTCGGCGTGCGGCGTCGAGAGCGAGCGCCACAGCAGCACGGGGATGATCAGCGTGAACACGATCACTTCCTTGTAAGAGCTCGCCCAGAACGACGAGTAAGACTCCAGCAGGCCCACGAGCACGGACCCTGCCGCAGCCAGCGGATAGCTCACCAGGCCGCCGATAATGGCGCCTACGAAGCCCTTGAGGCCGATCAGAAAGCCCGAGTCGTAGTAGATGGTGGTGAGCGGCGAGACGAGGATGCCGCACAGCGCGCCGAGGCCCGCGGCGAGCGTGAACGCGAGCCGCCCGGCCTGCGTGGTGCCGATGCCGACGAGCCGCGCGCCGAGCCGGTTCACCGAGGTCGCGCGCAGCGCCTTGCCCGAGATCGTGCGATCGAAATAGAGATACAGCGCGACGATCAACACGGCGGCCGTGCCGATCACCCAGAGGCTTTGGCCCGAGATCGACAGGCTGCCGATGTTGAACGTGGCGTCGGAGAACGCGTTCGTGCGCGAGCCTTCCGCGCCGAACATCACGAGCCCGAGGCCCACCATCGCGAAGTGCACGGCCACCGCTACGATCAGCAGCAGCAGCGTGGTCGCCTCGGCGATGGGCTCATAGGCGAGGCGATAGATGAACGGCCCCATCGGCACGACGATCGCAAGCGTGAGCGCGATCTGTACGAGCATCGGCAACTGCTGGCTCGCTACGCCGCGCGTGACCGCATAGAGCGCGATGGGAAAGAGCAGATACTTGCCGGCAAGCGTCACGAGCGTGCGCGCCGCGTGGCGCCGCCGCTCGGCGCGACGCACGAGCCCGGCGGTCTCGACCAGGAAGCACGCCGCACCGAGCGCGACGAGCAGCCAGCAGGTGGCCGGAAACTTCTGCGATTGCAGCGCGGCGAGCGTGAGCGCGCCATATGAAACGAATTCGCCCTGCGGAATGAAGATCACCCGCGTCACGGAAAACACCAGCACCAGGGCGAGCGCTAGCAGCGCATAGATCGCACCGGTGGTGATGCCGTCCTGCGCGAGGATCGCGGCGATCGATAAATCCATACTCCCCTCTTCCTGAAACCTTCTGGAACCTGGAAAAACAGCGGCGTCGAAAAACGGCAATGCGGGAAAGAACCGCCGAAGGCGCTGTTCGGCCTTCGGCTGTGAAAAGCCGGTGCGCAGCAACGGAGCTGCGCACCGGTCATGCTCGTACGTGATTCTCAGTGGCCAGAATGACGCTGTAACGCGCGCGCGTGTTCCACGGGAAAACGCACTGCGCTTTCCCGTGCGCCGCACGTTATTCGCTCTGCAGCTTCCACTTGTTGTTGACGATCTCGACGATCACGCGTGCGCGCTGGTCGAGGCCCGCATGATCCGTCGAGCTCATGTTGAAGATGCCGTGCGCGCCCGCCGCGTCCTGCGAGTTTTCGAGCGCGGCGCGCAGCGCCACGCGGAACGCCTCGGTGCCCGGCTGGCCCGCCTTCAGCGCGACCGGAATCGCGCGCTGGAGCAACTGGCCGGCGTCCCATGCATGACCGCCGAAGGTCGCCACCGTGCCAACGCCATAGGCCTTCTCATAGGCCGTCTTGTAGGCCAGTGCCGACTTCTTCACGGGGTTCGAATCGGGCAACTGGTCGGCCACGAGAATCGGGCCTGCGGGCAGCAGCTCGCCTTCGCAATCCTTGCCGCAGACGCGCAGGAAGTCGTTATTCGCCACGCCGTGCGTCTGATAGATCTTGCCCTTGTAGCCGCGATCCTTGAGCGTGGTCGCGGGCAGCGCCGCGGGCGTGCCGGAACCGGCGATCAGGATCGCATCGGGGTTCGCCGACATCAGCTTGAGGGCCTGGCCCGTCACCGACGAGTCGGTGCGGTTATAGCGCTCGTTCGCCACGATCTTGAGGTTGTGCTTGCCGGCCGCGCTGGTGAACTCCTTGAGCCAGCTGTCGCCGTAGGCGTCGGTGAAGCCGATGAAACCCACCGTCTTCACGCCCTGCTTCTCCATGTAGCTCGCGAGCGCGTCGGCCATCAGGCTGTCGTTCTGCGGCGTCTTGAAGGCCCACTGACGCTTCGCGTCGATCGGCTCGACGATCGCGGCGGATGCGGCGAGCGAAATCATCGGCGTCTTGCCCTGCGCGACGACGTCGAGCATGGCGAGCGAGTTCGGCGTGACCGACGAGCCGATGATGGCGTCCACGTGGTCTTCGTCGATCAGCTTGTGCGTGTTCTGCACGGCCTTGCTCGTGTCCGAGGCGTCGTCGAGCACGATGTACTGCACGCTCTTGCCCGCGATCTCCTTGGGCAGCAGCGCGATGGTGTTCTTCTCGGGAATGCCGAGCGACGCGGCCGGCCCCGTTGCCGAAAGCGTCACGCCAATCTTCACCTGCGCGGCGGCGATGCCCGCCGTGCCCATCAGCGCCGCTGCGAGTCCGGCACTAATCGAGCTCAATACCCACTTCTTCGTTTTCATTGCGCGTCTCCAAACGCTTGGTCTGCGTGTTGTCGATTGATCCTGCGCCGATTACTAGGATGTTCGTGAATCGGCGCCGGCCTTTGAGTGTAGTAATCGGGATCGCGCGTGTAATGCATGGTTTTCCCTGCCTGCCGCGCCGCACAAGCCGCCGCGCGCCAGGGTGCGCTCTCCGCTTTGTCGCCTGCTCCCCTACTGCTGCAAAGCCGTTGTCACGGCAACAAAAAAGGCACCTCGATCGAGCGTGCCTTTTTCGTGTTTCGTGCGTCATTCAACCGGCGCTCAATCGCCGGCGAGTTTCCACTTGCCGCCGACGATCTCCACCATCACGCGGGCACGCTGGTCGAGACCCGCGTGGTCCGTCGTGCTCATGGTGAAGATGCCGTGCGCGCCTGCCACGTCGTGCGAGTTTTCAAGCGCGGCGCGCAGCGCTTCGCGGAAGGCCTTCGAGCCCGGCTGACCCGCTTTCAGCGCGACCGGAATCGCGTGCTGGAGCAGGAGGCCCGCGTCCCACGCGTGACCGCCGAACGTCGAAATCGAGCCTGCGCCATAGGCCTTTTCATACGCGGCCTTGTACGCAAGCGCCGATTGCTTCACGGGATTCGAGTCAGGCAATTGATCGGCGACGAGCAGCGGCCCTGCCGGTAGGTATGTGCCGTCGCAGTCCTTGCCGCACACGCGCAGGAAGTCGTTGTTGGCCACGCCGTGGGTCTGGTAGTACTTGCCCGCGTAGCCGCGCTCCTTGAGCGTTTTCTGCGGCAGCGCGGCCGGCGTGCCCGCACCCGCGATGAGCACCGCGTCGGGGTGCTGCGAGATCATCTTGAGCACCTGGCCCGTGACCGAGGCATCGTTACGCGCGAAGCGTTCGTTCGCGACAACCTTGATGTTCTGTTTCGAAGCGGCCGCGCTGAATTCCTTGTACCAGCTCTCGCCATAGGCGTCTGCGAAGCCGATGAAGGCCACCGTCTTCACGCCGTGCGCGGCCATGTGCTGCGCGATGGCGCCGGCCATCAGCGCGTCGTTCTGCGGCGTCTTGAAGACCCACGAGCGCTTGGCCTCCATCGGTTCGACGATGGAGGCCGCTGCGGCCATCGAGATCATCGGCGTGGACGTTTCCGCGGCCACGTCGATCATGGCGAGCGAGTTCGGCACGACAGTCGAGCCGATCAAGGCGTCGACGTGATCTTCGCTTGTGAGCTTGCGCGCGTTCTTCACCGCCTGCGTGGAATCGGTGGCGTCGTCAAGCACGATGTAATCGACTTTCTGGCCCGCGATTTCCTTCGGCAGCAGCGCAACCGTGTTCTTTTCCGGAATCCCGAGCGAGGCAGCCGGCCCCGTCGCCGACAGCGTCACTCCGATCTTCACATCTGCATACGCCCCGCCGGCCGTCGCCGCGAGCACCCCGGTCGCGACGCAAGCCGCCCCCATCCAACGCAAAACCAACTGCATCTCCACTCCTTCTATATTCGTTTTCTTTATTGCTACGGATTTGTGGCGCACCGCAGCCGATCACCTCATAGTCAGACCGATAATCGTCTGCGGGAAATCAACGCAAAAATGCTGACCGCATGGTCGGTGATTGGCGAGTGTAGCGGTCTGCGCATTCGGATGGCAAGCGCTTTCCATCTGCTTACAGTGAGCAGGATTGCGCGCGCCTTTTGCGTAATGCGCAAACGCTTGTGCAGTGGGCAAAGTGCTGCCGCGCGGCCTGATTTGCGTAATACGGGAAGGGATAATCGGTGCGTACGAAGCAGCGTAAGTCGCATGCCTCGCAGCGGAAAAAAGATAATCGGCTCGCCGTTGAAAACAGGCGTAGAAATATAAAAAGCGCTGTTGGACTCTCATCCAACAGCGCTTCCTTGTCCGGGCACTTGGTGCCTCAGTTGTCTCCTCGTTCTCCACCTGCAAATTCGGTGCATCAGAACTAAGCGCAACTTTAAACTTCACCCCCCTCTGCAGCAACTAGCATTTACCCTAGTGGTGCAGTGCGGCACCGAAATGGGGCGTGGCGCCACAGGTTTGTCGCACAACGGGGCGCTGCGGGATGCCGCAGCGCGACGTCCTTGCGCGCGCTATGCCAGCTCGCGCCGACCGGCGATCATTCTATCGCAGTGCAGAGCAGTCCTGGCACGCCAGTTCGTCAAGCGCGCAAGGGCCGCACGCGCGCCACGACCTCGCCGACTATGCCGCGCCGGAACGCCAGCACGCAGGCAATGAAGATGATGCCCGTGACGATCGTTGTGGACTCACCGAGTGAGCGGAACCACTCCACGCCCGTCCCTCTCGCGAGCGCCGTGCCGATGTCGCCCAGCCGGTCCTCCAGCGCGACGATCAGCGTCGCGCCGAGCAGCGGCCCGAACAGCGTGCCCATGCCACCCACGAGCGTCATGAGGATCACGAGGCCGGACATGGTCCAGTACGCGTCGCCGAGCGTCTCGAAGCCGAGTACGAGCACCTTGAGCGCGCCGGCCAGACCCGCAAGCCCCGCCGACAACACGAACGCGAGCAGCTTGAAGCGGTCGGTGTCGTAGCCGAGCGAGACGGCGCGCGGCTCGTTCTCCTTGATCGCCACGAGTACCTGCCCGAACGGCGAATGCACGATGCGCACGATCAGACCGAACGCGAGCACCATCACGACGAGCACGACGTAGTAGAGCGAGAGATCGGAACCGAGCGAAAGCACGCCGAACAGCTTGCCGCGCGGCACGCCTTGCAGACCGTCTTCGCCGTGCGTGAACGGCGCCTGCAGGAACACGAAGTAGACCATTTGCGCGAGCGCGAGCGTGACCATGGAGAAGTAGATGCCCTGCCGGCGAATCGCGAAAATGCCTACCACGAGCCCGAGGACGGTGGCCACCGCCGTGCCCGCGAGCACGCCCACCTCGGGCCTGAAGTTGAGCGACTGGATCGCGTAGCCTGCCGTGTAGCCCGCACTCGCGAGAAACATCGCATGGCCGAACGAAAGCAGGCCCGTGTAGCCGATCAGCAGGTTGAACGCCGCGGCGAACAGGGCGAAGCAGAGCACCTTCATCACGAAGAGCGGATAGGCGCCGGCGAACGGCGCGACGATCAGCCCGATCAGCAACAAACCATAGAGCGCTTTTCTTTGCATCATCGTTCCTTGCCGAAGAGACCAGCGGGGCGAATCAGCAGCACGATCGCCATGATTACGAACACCACGGTCGCGGAGGCCTCGGGCCAGAACACCCGTGTGAAGCCTTCGATCACGCCGAGCATGAGGCCGGTGAGGATCGAGCCCATGATCGAGCCCATGCCGCCGATCACGACCACGGCGAATACAGTGATGATCATCGGCTGGCCCATGAGCGGCGAGACCTGGATCACGGGCGCGGCGAGCACGCCCGCAAACGCCGCGAGTGCGACGCCGAAGCCGTAGGTGAGCGTGATCATGAGCGGCACGTTGATGCCGAACGCCTCGACGAGCTTGGGGTTCTCCGTGCCCGCGCGCAAATACGCGCCAAGGCGTGTCTTTTCGATCACGAACCAGGTCGCGAAACACACGGCAAGCGAAGCCACCACCACCCAGGCGCGGTAGTTGGGCAAATACATGAAGCCGAGATTGGTCGCGCCGGCGAGCAGGCCGGGCACATCATAGGGCTGCCCCGACGAGCCGTAGATCGAGCGGAACACGCCCTCCACCACGAGCGTGAGGCCGAAAGTGAGCAGGAGTCCGTACAGATGATCGAGCTTATAAAGCCAGCGCAGCATGGAGCGCTCGATCACGACGCCGAAGAGGCCGACCACGAGTGGAGCGACGACGAGCATCGCCCAGTACGGCAGATCGAAGTACGCGAGCCCCATCCATGTGAGCATCGCGCCCAGCATGAACAACGCGCCGTGGGCGAAGTTGATCACGTTGAGCATGCCGAAGATCACCGCGAGACCGAGACTCAGGATCGCGTAGAACGAGCCGTTCACGAGCCCGAGCAGCAACTGGCCCAGCATTGCCGGAAGCGGAATGCCAAAAATCGTCATGAGAGCCGCCATGAATGCATTAACGGATTACGCAATCATGCCGCGCCCGGCGCACCACCTCGGGGCGCCGGGCGCGGCATCCGACTGCAGCATTTACGCGCTCGCGCTTACTTCCACAGCGCGCACTTGCTCTCCTGCTTCGTCGTATAGGCCTGCTCGCCCGGGATCGTCTGCAGCACCTTGTAGTAGTCCCACGGCTTCTTCGACTCCGACGGCTTCTTCACCTCGACGAGATACATGTCGTGGATCAGCACGCCGTCCTGGCGGATGTAGCCGCCCTTGGTATAGAAGTCGTTGACCTTGGTCTTCTTGAGCTGCTCCATGACCTTGTCGGAGTCCGTCGTGCCGGCCGCCTGCACCGCCTTCAGATAGTTCGTCACCGCCGAATAGTCAGCCGCCTGCAGTTCGGACGGCATCTTCTTCGTCTGGTCGAAGTAGCGCTGCGCCCACTTGCGCGTGTCGTCGTTCTGGTCCCAGTACCAGCCGGTCGTCAGCACGAGGCCCTGCGTGGTGTCGAGCCCAAGGCTGTGCACGTCGGGCAGGAACATCAGCAGCGCCGCGGTCTTCATCGTCTTGTTGATGCCGAATTCCTTCGCGGCCTTGATCGCGTTGACCGTGTCGCCACCCGCGTTCGCGAGGCCGAGGATCTGCGCCTTCGAGGCTTGCGCCTGTAGCAGGAACGACGAGAAGTCCGACGCCGAGAGCGGATGGCGCACTTCGCCGAGCACCTGGCCGCCGTTCGCCTTCACGACGTCCGCGGTGTTCTTCTCGAGCGACTTGCCGAACGCGTAGTCTGCGGTCAGGAAGAACCAGCTCTTGCCGCCCTGCTTGAGCACCGCGAGGCCCGTGCCCTTCGCGAGCGCGACCGTGTCGTAGCCGTAGTGGACCGTGTACGGCGTGCACTGCTCGTTCGTCAGGGCGTCCGTGCCCGCGCCCGTGTTGAAGTACACCTTCTTCTTCTCTTGCGCGACCTGGTTCATCGCCAGCGCCGTCGCCGAGTTCGTGCCGCCGAGCAGCATGGTGAGCCCGTCACGGTCGAACCATTCGCGCGCCTTCGAAGCGGCGATATCGGCCTTGTTCTGGTGATCGGCGTACTCGATCTGGATCGGCTTGCCGAGCACCTTGCCGCCGAAGTCCGCGACCGCCATCTTGATCGCCGTGAGGCCGCCCTGGCCGTCGTCGTCGGCGTAAAGGCCGGACATGTCCGTGATGAAGCCGATCTTCACCGCGTCGTCGGCGGCCTGCGCGCTCCCCGCGCTGAACGCCATCGCAGCTGCCGAGGCGGCAAAAAGGCCCGCGAGCCGCGCGAACGTGGTTTTCTTCATTGCAGTCTCCTTCCTTGGTTGCGTAATTATCAGGAATACTCCATGAACATCGGAGGCAAAGCGATTCGCGCGGCGCTCATCTCACGCTCACGTCGCGCGCAAAACCAGACCAAAAATTAAACGCCCAGCAGGTCGTGCAGCACCGGCATCTTTCCCTCGAGTTCGGCAGTGCCGAAGTGCTCGACGATGCGCCCGTGCTCCATCACGTAAAAGCGGTCCGCGAGCGGCGCCGCAAAGCGGAAGTTCTGCTCGACCATCACGATCGTGTAGCCGCGCGATTTCAGCGTGAGGATCATGCGCGCGAGCGTTTGAACGATCACCGGCGCCAGCCCTTCGGATATCTCGTCGAGCAGCAGCAGGTTCGCGCCCGTGCGCAGGATGCGCGCCACGGCGAGCATCTGCTGCTCGCCACCGGAAAGCCGTGTGCCCTGGCTGTTGCGCCGTTCGGCGAGATTGGGAAACATCGCGTAGATCTCGTCGAGCGACATGCCCTGCGCCAACTTCGCCCCTTTCGTGCCGATGTGCGGCGGCAGGAGCAGATTCTCTTCGCATGAGAGGCTCGCGAAAATCCCGCGTTCCTCGGGGCAATACCCCACGCCGCAGTGCGCGATGCGATAGGTGGGCATCTGGATGGTCTCGCGCCCGCCAATCCGGATCGAGCCCGTGCGCCGCCCGGTGAGCCCCATGATGGCGCGCAGCGTCGTCGTGCGCCCCGCGCCGTTGCGCCCGAGCAGTGTCACGACCTCGCCGCGCCCGACGGACAGATCCACGCCGTGCAGGATGTGCGACTCGCCATACCACGCCTGCAGCCCCGTAATCTCCAGCGCCTTCGCGCTCTCGGTCGCGCCGGCGGCCGCAGTCGTTTCGCGTTCGGTGACCGTATTCATGCGTGCGCCCCCGTAAGGGCTGCGTCCGCACTGCCCATATAGGCCTCGGCGACGAGCGGGTTCTTCGAGACTTCGGCGTAGCTGCCTTCGGCGAGCACCTCGCCGCGCTGAAGCACCGTGATGGTGTCGGAGATGCCGGCAATCACGTTCATGTTGTGCTCGACCATGAGGATCGTGCGCCCGCTCGATACTTTCTTGATGAGCGCCGTCACGCGGTCCACGTCTTCGTGGCCCATGCCCTGGGTCGGTTCGTCGAGCAGCATCAGCTCGGGCTCCATCGCGAGCGTCGTGGCGATTTCCAACGCGCGCTTGCGGCCATAGGCGAGCTCGACCGTGGGCACATCGGCGAAATCGGTGAGGCCCACCTGCGTGAGCAGATCCATCGCGCGATCGTTGAGCTCAGCGAGCGTGCGTTCGCTCTTCCAGAAGTGGTAGGCGGTGCCGAGCGAGCGCTGCAGCCCCACGCGCACGTTCTGGAGCGCCGTGAGGTGCGGAAATACGGCCGAAATCTGGAACGAGCGGATGATGCCGCGCCGCGCGATCTGCGCGGGCCGCTCATGCGTAATGTCGATGCCGTTGAAAACGATGCGCCCCGCGCTGGGCACGAGGAATTTGGTGAGGAGATTGAAGCAGGTGGTCTTGCCTGCGCCGTTCGGTCCGATCAGTGCATGGATCGAGCCGCGGCACACGCGCAGGTTCACGCCGTTCACGGCCGTGAAGCCCTTGAACTGTTTCGTGAGGTCGCGCGTCTCCAGAATCGTGTCGCCGAGAATCATGTCCCCTTCCGAGCGTGGTAAGGCGTAACACTGCAGACCGTCCGTGACTCGTGGTGCACGGTGAGGTCCGGCGCGGACGTGGCGGCGCGCCTCCCGATGCGCGCAACGCGCGCCTGCCGACTTTCGCGTCATTGTCTCGCCAATGATGCAGCGCAATCATTGGGATTTGCACTTAAGGGAGCGCCACAAGGACAGCGAACATTACGACCGGAAGTTGACGACAGTACGATGAAAGATGCCTACACGTTAGGCGCACGATCACCGCAAACCCGAAACTCACAGCCGTACAAAAGCACGCGAGCGGAAGCGCTTGCGCTCTCGTCCCACATAGTCTTCGAATCGACGCTATCTTGCGCGTCGCTCCATGCCCTCAGGCGGTCGTCAGCGTGACACCGGCGGCGGCCTCCGTTTGCGCACGCGCACCCTCGCGGCGGTCGGCGCGCAGCATCTCGGCGGCGCGCTCCGCGATCATCAGCGTCGGCGAATTCGTGTTTCCCGAGGTAATGGTCGGCATGACCGAGGCGTCCACCACACGCAGGCCCTCCACGCCGCGCACACGCAGGCGCGCGTCGACCACGGCGTCGGGGTCGTCGGCGCGGCCCATGCGGCAGGTGCCGACGGGATGAAAAATCGTCGTGCCGACATTGCCCGCCGCCTCGCGCAGTTGCTCCTCAGTCTGGAACGCGAGCCCCGGCAGAATCTCATGCGGCTGGTAGCGCGCGAGCGCGCCCGAAGCCGCGATGCGCCGCGTGAGCCGTATCGCGTTGGCCGCCACGCGCAGGTCGCGATCGGTCGACAGATAATTGGGCGCGATCGCAGGCGGCTGCGACGGGTCCGCCGACACGGCGTGGATGCAGCCGCGCGACGTGGGCCGCAGGTTGCACACCGAGGCGGTGAACGCGTTGAAGCGATGCAGCGGCTCGCCGAAGCGGTCGAGCGAAAGCGGCTGCACGTGATACTGGAGGTCGGGCCGCGTGAGCGTGGGATCGCTCGGGTCCGATTTCGCGAATGCGCCGAGCTGCGAGGGCGCCATCGACATGGGCCCGCTCTGGAAGAACGCGTACTGCATGCCGATCATCAGCTTGCCCCACCAGTGCGCGGAGGCCGTGTTGAGCGTACGCACGCCGTTCACGCGAAACGCCATGCGCAATTGCAGATGGTCCTGAAGGTTCTCGCCCACGCCGCGCAGATCCTGTACGACGCCAATGCCGAGCTGCGCGAGCCGGGCAGCGTCGCCGATGCCAGAAAGCTCGAGCAATTGCGGCGAATTCACGGCACCGGCGCTGAGGATCACTTCATAACGTGCCCGCGCGACGTAGTCGACGTCGCCGCGATACTCCACGCCCACGCAGCGCTTGCCTTCGAAGATCACCCGCTGCGTGAGCGCGCCGGTGACGACCGTGAGGTTGGGCCGCTTCATCGCCGCACGCAAGAACGCCTTCGACGCATTCCAGCGCACGCCGCGCTTCTGGTTCACTTCGAAATAGCCCACGCCCCTGTTGTCGCCGCGATTGAAGTCGTCGGTGGCGGCAATGCCCTGCTCCTGCGCGGCGCGCGCGAACGATTCGAGAATCTGCCAGCGCAGACGCTGCTTCTCCACGCGCCATTGGCCACCCGCGCCGTGAAACTCGCTCGCGCCGCCGTGATGATCTTCGCTGCGGCGGAACACGGGCAGCACGCTGTCCCACGACCAGCCGGAATCGCCGGTCTCGCGCGCCCAGTTGTCGTAGTCTTCGCGCTGGCCGCGCATGTAGATCATGCCGTTGATCGACGACGAACCGCCCAGCACGCGCCCGCGCGGGTACGAAAGCGAGCGGCCGTTGAGGCCTTTTTCGGCGGCGGTCTTGTAGAGCCAGTCCGTGCGCGGATTGCCGATGCAATACAGGTAGCCCACGGGAATGTGGATCCAGTGATAGTCGTCCGCGCCGCCCGCCTCGATGAGCAGCACGGAAACGTCCGCGTCCTCGGTCAGGCGATTGGCGAGCACGCAGCCCGCGGTGCCCGCGCCAACGATCACGTAGTCGAATTCGCCTTCGAGGCGGCGCGCGGCCTGAGCTTCGCTCGGTGCAGGCATGATGTGTCTCCAGCGATGACTGCTCTCTTTATGTTGTATTTTTGGACTGCGATTACTGCGCCGGACGGCATCGAACGCTTCGGATTCCTTTCGAAGCGCCCGGCTCCCGGCCGCCTACTTCGCCACCGGCATGGTGAACTCCGCGCCCTTGGCGATGCTGTCGGGCCAGCGTTGCATGATGCTCTTGTAGCGCGTGTAGAAGCGCACGCCTTCCTCGCCGTAGGCATGGTGGTCGCCGAACAGCGAGCGCTTCCAGCCGCCGAACGAGTGCCACGCCATCGGCACCGGAATCGGCACGTTGATGCCGACCATGCCCACCTTGATCTGGCGCGAGAAGGCGCGCGCGACGCCGCCGTCCGAGGTGTAGCACGACACGCCGTTGGCGAATTCGTGTGCGTTGATCAACTCGACGGCGCTCGCGAAATCGGGCACGCGCACGACCGACAGCACCGGACCGAAGATCTCTTCCTTGTAGATCGTCATGTCGGTCTTCACGTCGTCGAACAGCGTGCCGCCGAGGAAGAAGCCCTCCTCATGACCATCCACCTTGTGGCCGCGCCCGTCCACGACGAGCTTCGCGCCCGCCGCCACGCCGGCCTCGATATAGCCCTGCACTTTCGCGCGATGCACGCCCGTGACGAGCGGCCCCATTTCCGACGCGCCGTCCATGCCGCTGCCGATCTGCAGCGCCTTCACGCGCGGCGTGAGCCGCTCGACGAGTTCGTCGGCGATATGGCCCACGGCCACCGCCACCGAAATCGCCATGCAGCGCTCGCCGGCCGAGCCATAGGCCGCACCGATCAGCGCGTCGACGGCCTGGTCGAGGTCCGCGTCGGGCATCACGACGAGGTGATTCTTCGCGCCGCCCAGCGCCTGCACACGCTTGCCGTGTCTCGTGCCTTCCGTGTAGATGTACTCCGCGATCGGCGTCGAGCCGACGAACGACAGCGCGGTGACGTCCGGATGCGCAAGCAGCGCGTCCACGGCCACCTTGTCGCCATGCACGACGTTGAACACGCCGTCGGGCAGCCCCGCTTCCTTGAGCAGTTCGGCAAGCCGCACCGAAGCGGAAGGATCGCGCTCCGAAGGCTTCAGCACGAACGTGTTGCCGCACGCGAGCGCGATCGGGAACATCCAGCACGGCACCATCATCGGGAAGTTGAACGGCGTGATGCCGGCGACGACGCCCAGCGGCTGGCGCAGATTCCAGTTGTCGATGCCCCCGCCGATCTGGTCGGTGAAATCAGTCTTCAGCAGATTGGGAATGCCGCACGCGAACTCGACCACCTCGATGCCGCGCATCACCTCGCCCTTGGCGTCGGAGAACACCTTGCCGTGTTCGCGCGTAATGAGTTCGGCGAGTTCGTCGTGATGCTGGTCGAGCAGATCCTTGAACTTGAAGAGAATGCGCGCGCGCTTGATAGGGGCCATTTCCGCCCACGCGGGAAAGGCTGCCTGCGCGGCGGCAACGGCGGCGTCGACCTCCGCCACGGTGGCGAGCGGCACGCGCGCGCTCACTTTGCCGAACGCCGGATTGAAAACGTCGCCATGACGCTCGCTCGTTCCAGCCAGCGGCTTGCCGTTGACGAAGTGGGTCAGCATGCGGACGCCGGCTTCGTTTTGATGTGTCTCGCCCATGGGTGTGCCTCTTTTGTCGTGAAGCCTCGATCCAGGTAGCGTAATCGCGAGGCTGGGGCGCGATCCAATGATTAATGCTCAACAGCGATATAAGGCGGTTTAATATCAGGATATGGACCTGACCTTGCTCCGAGCGTTTGTCACGGTCGCGCGCGAGGGCAACCTCACGCGCGCGGCCACCCGTCTGCATCTCACGCAGCCGGCCGTGAGCCTGCAGATCAAGCATTTGCAGGAGGCGCTGGGCATCGCGCTCTTCACTCGCACCTCGCACGGGCTCGCGCTCACGCGCGACGGCCAGGCGCTGCTGCCGCACGCCGAACGCGCGCTCGCCGCCGCCGGCGACGTGCAGCGCGCCGCTGCTGCGCTGCGGCACGAAGTCCGCGGGCGCTTGCGCATCGGCACCATTCTCGATCCGGCGTTCCTGCGCCTCGGCGGCTTTCTGCGCCAGCTCGTCGAAACCTGGCCGCAGATCGAAACGGCGCTGCGCCACGGCATGTCGGGCTGGGTGCTCGAGCAGGTGCGCTCGCGCGAGCTCGACGTGGGCTACTACATCGGCCAGCCCGTGCCCGACCCCGACACCTTCCACGCCATCACGCTCACGCGCTTCCAGTACCGCGTGCTCGCGCCGGCAGGCTGGAAAGACCGCGTGAAGGATGCGCGCGACTGGCGCGCACTCGCCGCGCTGCCATGGATCTGGACTCCGCCCGCCTCCGCGCACAATCGCCTGCTGACCACGCTGTTCGAGGCCGCGCACGCCAAGCCGGTGAAGGTGGCGGAGGTGGACCAGGAGCCGTCGATGCTCGATCTCGTCAAGTCGGGCGTGGGCCTCACGCTCGCACGGGATTCCACGGCCCTCGCCGAAGCCCACGCGCACGGGCTCACCATCGTCGAAGGCGTGACGGTGCCCACGGAACTCACCTTCATCACGCTCGCCGCGCGGCGCGACGAGCCCACCATCGCGGCGGCACTGAAGTCGATCGAAACGCAGTGGGCGATATGAGCCGCGCTCATGAAGACGCGCGCGCCCCGTTCATGTCTGACGTAAGCGCAGGCCTGGTCGCGTAACAGCGCTGTCGCCCAAGTTTTGATAGATTGGGAATCCGCTCCGCGTTTTCGGCACGCCCACGGGTGTGTTCACCCTGCGCGGCGCGTTTCCCCGCTTCTCCCATCGTTCCCCTTGTTCTCTTCGTTCGACAGGAGCCTTGCATGGCCCGCAACATCGAAATCAAAGCCCGCGCTCGTCAATTCGACGCCTTGCGCGACCGCGCTTCCCAGCTCGCCACCGAAGCGCCGCTGATCTTTCGCCAGCAGGACTTCTTCTATGACGTACCGCGCGGCCGCCTGAAGCTGCGCCAGTTCGACGACGGCACGCCGCCCGAGTTGATCTTCTATCAGCGCGACGACCGCGACGGCCCGAAGGCCTCGTACTACACGCGCAGCCCCGTCACCAATGCCGAGGCCATGCATTCACTGCTCGCCACGGCGCTCACCACGCGCGGCATCGTCTCGAAGGAGCGCCACGTGTATCTGGCGGGCCGCACGCGCATCCATCTGGACCGCGTGGATGGTCTCGGCGACTTCGTCGAACTGGAAGTGGTGCTCGGCCCCGAGGACGACGAGCAAGGCGGCGAAGCCGAAGCGCACGCGGTGTTCGCGAAGCTCGGCGTGGACGAAAGCGATCTCGTCGCGGTGGCTTACGTGGATCTGCTCAATACGGCCAACGCGGCCTGACATCTGCAATTGGCATAGCGGGCCCTTGCGGCCCGCTACGCCTTCCCTCCCATGCCACTCACGCCGCCGGCGCGCCCGGCTCCAGATGCCCGAGCGGCAGCGGCCCGTTGCGCTTGAACGTGGTGAGCACGATGTTCGAGCGCACGCTGTCCACGCCGGGCACGCGCATGAGCTTCTTCATGACGAAGGTCGAGAGCGCGTTCAGATCGGGCGCGACGATGCGCAGCAAATAATCGGCGTCCCCCACCACGGCATGGCATTCGAGCACTTCGGGCAGCACGTCGATCTGCTGCTGGAACTGCTCGATGATCGAATCTCCATGATGCTTGAGCTTGAGGCTCGTGAACGCGGTCACGCCCAGCCCGAGCTTTTCGGGCCGCAGCACCACGCGATAGCCGTCGATCACCCCTGACGCCTCGAGGCGCTGCAGCCGCCTGCCGATCTGCGAGGGCGAGAGCGGCACCTGCTCGCCAAGCTGCTGATGGGTGGCGCGGCCAAAGCGCTGCAGCACGTCGAGCAGCGCCAGATCGAAATGGTCGAGTTCAAGCATGAATGGAGTCCGCATTAATTGACTGTATTGCGCTCGATTATTGCATACACCAGCCGTAACCCATGGAGTACGCGCACATCCCGCGCGCCATCCGCTCTAGACTTGCATGACAGCAAGCCTTTTTAGTGGAGCGTTACGAACATGGTCGCCGCGACCGCGAAACTGCAGGAGCAGTTCGACGCGGGTCTCACCACCCGCCCCGATTTCACGATCGACCAGCCGCGCGAGCGCTACGGCGCGGCCGATCACGCCGTCTGGGACCAGCTCTACCGGCGCCAGCGCGCCCTGCTCGAAGGCCGCGCCTGCGACGCCTTCATGGAAGGCGCGTTGCGCATCGGCCTGAACGTTGCCCACGTTCCGTCCTTCGCGCAGGTGAGCGAGCGCCTGATGGCTGCAACCGGATGGCGCATCGTGGCCGTGCCGGGTCTCGTGCCCGAGCGCATCTTCTTCGAGCACCTGGCGAACCGGCGCTTTCCGGTCACCTGGTGGATGCGCAGGCCCGACCAGCTCGACTATCTGGAGGAACCCGACTGCTTCCACGACCTGTTCGGCCATGTCCCTCTGCTCACCGACCCCACTTTCGCCGATGCGATTCACGCCTATGGCCGCGCTGCGCTCGGCGTCGAGGAGCGCGCATTGCCGTTGCTCGCGCGGCTCTACTGGTACACGGTGGAGTTCGGCTTGATGCGCGACCCGAGTGCACCCTACGGCGTGAAGATCTACGGCGCCGGCATCGTCTCGAGCAAGGGCGAGACGCTATACAGCGTGGAGAGCGCGGCGCCCAACCGGCTCGCGTTCGACCTCGACCGCGTGCTGCGCACGCGCTATCGCATCGACACGTTCCAGAAGACCTACTTCGTGATCGACTCGTTCGCGCAGCTTTTCGACGCGCTGGGCGCGGGCATTGCTTCGCGTCTGGCTGATCCGGCGGCGCTCATCGCGGTGCAGCCGCACGCGGCCGGCGACGTGCTGCAAAGCGACACGATCATCACGCGCGGCACGCGCGAGGGCTGGCTCGACGACGGCGACGTCTGAACGACATGCGGGCTTTGCGCCGCAGCACGCGCGCGTTCCTTGATGCGAGCGCTCGCACGCGTGCCCCATACGTGAAAAAATGGCTGATCGGCTCACGGCGCACGCCGGGCCTCAAGCTCAATACAGGTGCAATGATGATCAACCGACTCACATCCGAAGAGCGCGCATCCGAACTCGCCGACCTGCGCGGCTGGCAGGCCGTCGCCGGCCGCGATGCGATCCAGCGCCATTTCCGCTTCGCCGACTTCAACGAAGCGTTCGGCTTCATGACGCGCGTCGCCATCAAGGCGCAGGAAATGAACCACCACCCCGAGTGGTTCAACGTCTACAACCGTGTGGAGATCACGCTTTCCACCCACGAAGCCGACGGCCTCACCTCGCGCGACATCGAACTCGCGCGCTTCATCGACTCGATCGCGCCGGGGCCGCTCAGCGCATAAGCAGCGGTACTAATCATGGGTACGCTGTGCGCACGGCGAGTGCACACAGCGAGCGCACAGCGCGCCGTGAAAGCATAATGCAGGGTGCGGGGCCTTCAAACCTTCAGCTTTGAAGGCTATTCTTGATGGATACGTAAGACTCCCAGGCAGCGCGGGCAATCGGGTCTAAACGTTCCGGTGATATGGTGTTCTGACGCTGTACAATCAGCAGCGCATAAGGCTTGGAGAGCGCACTTGCCTCCTGGCACAACGCGAGTTCATCGCCAATCGAAGGCGAGCGGTTGCGCCAGAAGTTGATCGCGGCTTCGAGTTCGGTGATTGAAATATCGGACATGTGGATCGTGATCGCGCAACCGTCGGGCTGTGCCTCGAGACCAGCAAGCGACGCTTCGCGAACTGCGTGCCTGAACGCTAAAACCCATTGTACTTGAGCGAATCCCATGCGACTCCTTCTGATCGAAGACGACCGCCCTATCGCACGCGGTATCCAGTCCAGCCTCGAACAAGCCGGCTTTACGGTCGACATGGTCCACGACGGCATCTTCGCCGAACAGGCCCTCACGCAAAATCGCCATGAGCTCGTGATCCTCGATCTGGGGCTGCCGGGCATCGACGGCATGACGCTGCTTTCGCGCTTTCGCCAGAGCAACCGGCATACGCCCGTGATCGTGCTCACCGCGCGCGACGAACTGAACGACCGTGTCCAGGGCCTGAATTCCGGCGCCGACGACTACATGCTCAAGCCGTTCGAACCGGCCGAACTCGAAGCGCGCATTCGCGCCGTGATGCGCCGCAGCGGGCCGCACGGCGACGTGCCGCGCCCCGAAGTGTCGCTCGGCGGCGTGCGCCTGTCGGGCGTCGATCGCCGCATCTTCAACGACGACAAGCCGCTCGAACTCTCGCCGCGTGAGTTCGCGGTGCTCGAAATGCTGCTGCTGCGTCACGGCCGCGTGGTGAGCAAGGCGCAACTGCAGGACCACCTCACGCACTTCGGCGGCGACCTCGGCGACACCGCGATCGAAGTCTACGTGCACCGGGTGCGCAAGAAGCTGGAAAACTGCCGTGTCGAGATCGTCACGGTGCGTGGCTTCGGCTATCTGCTGCAGGAAATCCGCCAGGCGGCCTGATCCGCCTCGTTTTTCTGGGCAGCCAGCGGCGGCGGAGCAATCCGCCGCCGTTTGCGCTTGTAAGCGCCGGCTTCTGGCGTCTCACTGGCGCATCAGCCGCCACGCCCGCGGCCCGCGTACAATGGATCGGTCCCGTGCCGCGCACGCCGCCGCACCTACGATTCATCATTCGCCCCGAAGCCATCATGCCCTCACCTGCCGCAACGAGCCTGCGGCGCACGCTGCTACGGCGCCTCGCCGCCCCGCTTTCGCTGCTCGCGCTGATGAGCGGCCTGATCGCCTATTGGCTCGCCTGGCAGTACACGCAGCACGTGGTCGACCGCTCACTCGCCGACCTCGCCACGGCCATCTCCCGGCAGATCCAGATCGCCGGCGACGATGCTGCCAATATCGTCCCACCGCTCGCCCAGGCGATGTTTTCCGACCCCGTCGAGGACCTCGTCTATCGCATCAGCAACGGCGAAACGGAAATCGCGGGCGACCATGACCTGCCGCTGCAGGGCACCAACGTGCGCCGCATGCACTACGCGTACGTGTTCGAAACAATCTATCAGGGCGTAACCGTGCGTGTCGCCCAGGTACGCGTGCCGCAGGCGCATGGCAATCCGATCGTCGTGGAAGTCGGTCAGCCGGTGCACCATCGCTTTCGCATCGCGGCCGAGTTTCTCGTCGCGATCATGATGCCGTTGCTGCTCCTGCTGCTCGCCGGCTGGGTCATCGTGTGGCGCGTGGTCAATCAGCAGCTCAACCCGCTCACCGCGCTCGCCGACTCGCTCAACCGCCAGACGCACACGTCCCTCGAACCGGTGGACGAGACCTACGTGCCCGTCGAGATCCGTCCGCTCACGGGCGCGCTGAACGCGCTGCTCGGCCGCCTGAAGACCGCGCTCGACGCGCAGCGCAAGTTCATCGCCGACGCCGCCCATCAGCTGCGTACACCGCTCACGGCGGTGAAGCTGCACGCCGAGCAGGCCGTGAACGCGCGCGAGCCGCAGAAGGTCACCGACGCGGTGCGCGAGCTGCGTGCGGCCGCCGACCGCGCGGTGCGTCTGTCCAATCAACTGCTTTCGCTCGCGCGTGCGGAGCCGGGTGAACAGGCTGCGCGCTTCGTCGATATCGACATGGCCGCGCTCGCCTTCGAAACAGGCGCCGAGTGGGTGCCGCGGGCGCTGGCGAGCCACGTCGACCTCGGCTTCCAGCGCCTCGACGATCCCGAAAACGACACGCCGTTGATGGTGCGCGGCAACCCCGTGCTGCTGCACGAGGTCATCGCGAATCTGCTCGACAACGCGCTCAAGTATTTGCCGCCCGTGCGTCTCGAAGGCGCGCGCATCACCGTCACCGTTTCGCAGTCCTCCGCGGACGGCGTGCCGATGGCCGAGATCGTCGTGGAAGACAACGGCGGCGGCGTGCCCGCTTCGCAGCAGGCGGATCTCTTCAAGCGCTTCTTCCGCGGCGACGGTCAGAGCGAAAGCGGTGTCGATAGCGGCGCGGGCTTGGGCCTCGCGATCGTGCACGACATCATGACGCTGCACCGGGGAAGTGTGCATTACGAAGATGCCCCCGAAGGCGGCGCGCGTTTCATCGTGCGTGTGCCGCTCGCGCATCGCGGCATCCCTGGCGGCAAGGACGCCAAAGACCGCAGTGACAGCAAGGAGGCCGCCGCCTTCGAGGCCGCCCACCTGCATACGGTCGAGGCCGGCGAGGCGCCGCGCGAGAAGAAACCGAGCCACCAGGCGAGCATCGATCTCTGACGCTGCAGGTGCCGGGAAAACGACAAGGGCCGCTCATGCGGCCCTTATGCTTGATACGGTGCGACGCGCGCTGCGCCGTTTACTTCTTCTTTTTGCTCTTGCCTTTCGACGCTTTCGCGCCCTTCCCGGACTTGTCGTCGTCGGGCGGCGCGAGCATCGTGCCGCGACACTTGCGGGCGCCGCATCGGCATTCGTATTCGCGTTTGAGCTTCTTCGTCTGCTTCGCGTCGATCACGAGGCCGTAGTCGTAGAAAAGCTCCTCGCCTTCAGCGATATCGCGCAGCGCGTGAATATAGACGTGTCCTTCGATTTCCTCGGCTTCGCAATTCGGCGCGCACGAATGATTGATCCAGCGCGCGCTGTTGCCCTTCACCTTGCCGTCGATCACGTCACCGTCGTCCAGCGCGAAATAGAACGTGTGATTCGGTTCGTCAGGATTATGCGGATGACGCCGCAGCGCTTCCTTCCAGGAGATGCGCTCGCCCTTGTATTCGATCAGTCGTTCGCCGGTCGCAATGGGGACCGCCGCAAACACGCCCTTGCCGTGCACGCCCGACTGGCGCACGACGATCCTGCGTTCACTCATTGAATGAATCCTTGTGAAGTACTGGGGGAGACTGTCCCGGTCATGACAGGCGGCCTGGAACATGTCCTCGCGCGCGCCGCCCGCGGCTCTCTCATGAAGCCGTGCCTGGCGGTCTGCCTGGCCTTGCATCGGCCCTTGCATCCCGGCTCGTCGCGCTCCGTACGCAAACGCGGCGCCGATTGGGCGCCGCGCTCATGCGACGCCCGGCGCGCCACAGACGGCATCGTACACGCTCGCGCCTCTTTCGTTCAACCCATATGCGCCGTGAGAAACCGCCACGCGCAGCGTGTCTCAGCGCTGGCCGAGCGTCGTCTCGCCGAACAGCTTCTTCAACTCGCGCGGCTGCGAGCGCCAGTATTGCGGCGGCGCGCTCACGCTCGCGCCGAGTTGCGCCGCGGCGTGCCATGGCCAGCGCGGATCGTAGAGCATCGCGCGCGCCATCGCGATCAAGTCGGCCTCGCCGTCTTCGATGATCTGATTGGCCTGCAAGGCGTCGGTGATGAGGCCCACCGCAATCGTCGTCATGCCCGTTTCGGCCTTCACCTTGCGCGCGAACGGCACCTGATAGCCGGGCTCGAGCGCGATCTTCTGCAGCGGCGACACGCCGCCCGACGACACGTCGATCCAGTCCGCGCCGCGCGCCTTGAGCGCCTGCGCGAGGACGACGGTGTCCTCGGGAGTCCAGCCGCCATCGACCCAATCCGTTGCCGAAACGCGCACGCCGATCGGGCGATCGGCAGGAAATTCGGCGCGCACCGCGTCGAACACTTCGAGCGGAAAGCGCATGCGGTTTTCGCGCGAGCCGCCGTATTCGTCGCTGCGCTGGTTCGCGATCGGCGAGAGAAATTGGTGCAGCAAATAGCCGTGCGCCGCGTGGATTTCGAGGGCGTCGATGCCAAGACGCGCAGCGCGGCGCGCCGTGGCCACGAACGCATCGCGCACGCGATTCAGACCCGCGACGTCGAGTGCGAGCGGCGGCGCCTCGCCTTCCTTGTGCGCGAGCGCCGAAGGCGCGTGCGGCAGCCACCCGCCGTCGGCGACCGGAATCAGCTGGCCGCCCTCCCAGGGCACATGACTCGACGCCTTGCGACCCGCGTGCGAGATCTGCATGGCGATGCGGATCGGCGAGTGGCGGCGGATAGCGGCGATCACGGGCTCGAGTGCGGCTTCGGTCACGTCGTCCCACAGGCCGAGACAGCCCGGCGTGATGCGGCCGTCCGGTTCGACGGCCGTCGCTTCGATGCAGAGCATCGCGGCGCCCGAAAGCGCCAGGTGGCCGAGATGGATCATGTGCCAGTCGTTGGCTTCGCCGCGCTCGGCGGAGTACTGGCACATCGGCGAAACGACGATGCGATTGGGGAGCGTCACGCCACGCAGTTCGAGCGGACTGAAGAGCTTGCTCATGGGAGGTCCCCGGACGGTTGGCAGAAGCGTCCGAGAATAGCACGCGCTTTTTTCACGCGTTCGACAAGGCACACGACGCGTGCGCCGGCGCGAAGTGGATCAGGCTCGGTTCAGGCGCGCGTCAGGGTTGGCGCGCGGCCATCTGGGCGTCGACGGCATCGAGCCATTCGCCGAACATGCGGCTCGCCTGCGCTTCGAGGAGCGGCCCGTGGCGCGCCGTGTCGTCGCGCAGCGCGTTCACGTCCACGCCCGCGCCGGCGATTTCGGCGGCATGACCGATCAGCCAGGGCTCGAAGCGGTCGGCGCGCACTTCGGGGTGGCACTGCAGGCCGAGCACGTTATCGCTCCAGGCAAACGCCTGGTTCTCGCAGAGCGGCGTGGAAGCGAGCCGCGTGGCGCCCTGCGGCAGATCGAAGGTATCGCCATGCCAGTGCAGCATGGAGGTCGCCGCGCCGTCGAGGTGCTGCAGCGGCGAGGCGCGGCCGGCGTCGGTGAGCGTGAGCGGCGTCCAGCCGATCTCGGGCTGGGGTCCCGCATACACGCGCGCCCCGAGCACGCGCGCAATGAGCTGCGCGCCGAGGCAGATGCCGAGCGTAGGCAGACCCGCCGCGATGCGCTTTTCGATCATCGCGGCAAGGGGAACGAGAGTGGGATAGCGCGCGTCGTCGCACGCGTTGATCGGCCCACCGAGCACGACCATGAGCGACGCCGACAAGGGATTGAGCGCGCCGACGCGGGCGAAGCCGACATCGACGTAGCGCACGGGGCGGCCGCGGTCGCCGAGCACGCGCTCGAAGCTGCCGAGGTCCTCGAAATAGACATGGCGCACAGCCAATACTTCGCGATTCATCGGCACATTCCCGGGTCGGCTGTGGACGGCATGCACGTCACCGCTTTTTCACGGCGCCTGCGAACGTTTGCGCCAACGGTCGTGACAAAAACTTGTGGCAAATACTTGCGAGAACTACGCAAATTGCCATGCACGCGTTTGATGCACGCAAAGTCCGCACGCCAACGACCGCGCGGTGCTTTGCATTACCGTGCATTACATGCGTTGCGCGCGCCGCCCGCATGGGGGCGGCGGCGCAGCTTCGGCCTTAAACCGCGAAGATCTTCCAGTTTTTCTTCTGGGTCGTCACGTCGGCCTGTTCGTAGACCGAGCAATCGAGACGCAGATCCGTGTCAGCCATGTCGATATTCAGGAGCTGGCAGTGATGCGGCGTCTTCTTCGGGTTCTTGCTCGGCTCGAAATGCGAGCAGGTCAGGCACATGCGGTGCTGCGGGCTGGTTTCCTGCGATTCGAGCAGATAAACCGTCTTGAGCAGCGAGCGATACAGCGTGGACTGCTCGTCCGCCTTCAGCGTGCCGACCGCCTTCGACAGGAAGTCGGGCCACTGCGAGGCCTTTTTCGCCGCCGTGCGGCCGCGCGAGGTGAGACGCACCGCGAGCGCGCGGCCGTCGTCGAGCGCACGGCGCTTTTCGACCAGCCCCTTGGTTTCGAGCGTGCTCACCGCATCGCTGGTGGTCGCGGCCGTGAGGGCCGTTTCACGCGCGATCTCGCCGAGGCGCATCGGCCCCTTACGCTGCATCAGCAGCACGAGAATTTCGCCCTGGGTAGGCGTGAGGCCTGCCCCTTCGGCCCAGTCCCACGCCTGGCTCCGCATTGCCGTGCTAAGTCGCAGCAGGCTATGGGTCACCCGCCCGGCTGCCTGCTCTCCGTATACGCCTTCGCTCATAGTCTTTCGCTGGTTATTGGCAGCTTGCGCTGCATCGTCAGCCGCCGCTTTGACCGACGGCCTGTGGGAACGCTGGCGCCCGGTTCCCCGAGCGCCGCACCATCTCAAAAAATCCTGCTTCGCATACGTCATCGTATGCGTTGCACTGTCATGTTTCTTGCCGCAGGCCCCGAAAACATCCTTCAAGTCCCGACGCCAGTGCAGCAAACCGACATTCTATGCGAGAGCGGCAAATCGCACAGCTAACTTATCCAACGTGAATTGTGGATAACCCGTTGATAAGCACGCTATTGCCTTGTGTACAGGTTCCTCGCTGCTCGCCGTCGTCGCCCCGCGACCCATGCAGGTTATCGCGGATTTCTGTCTCGAACGCAACTGGAATCTGCCCGATCGGGCCTAACCAATCATTACGTAGTCCATTGAGTTTGCAGGGAAAACGAAGGTTACCCACAAAGGCCTGGGCTATTTGTCCTTGAATATGGACCATGTCGGGACTCAGGTCAAAAAAATAAGAACCCCCAGGTACCTCGAAGGCGGCAAAAAAATTTTCGTGCACTTCGAAAAAAGTGGCGTGCGGAACCAACGCAACCCGTTTTTGGCCCGCTTTTCACACGCTGCCTACCGGTTTTCCGGTCCCCCAAAGCACGAAGGGCAGCCCGAAAGCTGCCCTTGCATCCTGTTTTGCCGGCGCGGGGCGTGCTTCCGACACCTCCTGCCCCCCGCAAAAATCGGTCAGTGGTCCTGTCTGTCCGCCGGCTCCCTCTTTTCGATTCCCATCAGGCGCGCCAGCGCAGGCACTGCTGGCGCACCGCTTCATGCAGCGATTTTTCCTCGGCCACCACGCTGCGCAGCCACGTGGCGTCGTTGTTCTGCGCACGGGCGATCGTGCCGATTTCGGTGAGCGCGCGCGTCGAGCCGAGCACTTCGCCGTGCGGGGCGATCCGGTCCAGCGTTTCGAGGATGTCTTCGGAAATCGTGCGGCGCTCGCCCGTTTGCGGATTCACGCAGGTGCCGGCGAGGCCGAAGCGGCACGCCTGGAATCGGTTGAACGTGTACACGAGGTAGTCGTCCTCGAGCGGCGCGATCGGTCGATCGGTGAGCAGATGGCGCGCGAGCGTCTGGATGTAGCAGGCGATCGCGGCGGCGCGCTCCACCGAAAGCGGCGTATCCATCACGCGCACCTCGATCGTACCGAAGCCGGGTTTCGGGCGGATGTCCCAGTAGAAGTCTTTCATGCTGTTGACAACGCCCGTGTGCACCATCTTCGAGAAGTACTCCTTGAACTCCTCCCAGCTCAGCACGAACGGCGCGCGGCCCGACAGCGGAAACGCGAACACGGAATTCAGTCGTGCCGAATGAAATCCGGTGTCCACCCCCTGGACATAGGGCGACGACGCCGAGAGCGCGATGAAATGCGGGATGAAGCGCGAAAGCGAGTGCAGCAGGAAGAGCGCGCTGTCCGCATCCGGGCAGCCGATATGCACGTGCTGGCCGAACACCGTGAACTGCTTCGCCAGGTAGCCGTACAGTTCGGACAGATACTGAAAGCGCGGCGTATCGACGATGCGCCGGTCGCTCCATTGCTGGAACGCGTGGGTACCGCCGCCGCACAGGCCGACGTTGAGACGATCGGCCGCGGCGACGAGCGTGTCGCGAATCTTGCGCAGATCGGCCACAGCCTGCTCGTGATTCGTGCAGATGCCGGTGGAGAGTTCGATCATGCTTTCGGTGATTTCGGGCGTGATGTTGCCCGGAATCTCCTGATCTTTGACGAGGCGCATGAGGTCGCTCCCCGCCTTGGTCAGATCGTAGTCGTGCGTGTTGACGATCTGCATTTCGAGTTCGACGCCGAACGTAAACGGCTTCGAATCGACAAACGTTTCAAGTGACATGGCGTTTCCTGTCGGGGCGTCGCGCGCAAGCCGCCGGCCGCGCGCGCCGCGAGATTCATTTTTCGCCGCGTTCGCCGACGAGCGCGAGCGCGCGATAGACCACCCAGGGTCCGAAGAGCTGCAGCACGACGATCGAGCAAAGAATGATCGCGCGCAGGCGCGGATCGAACGTCGGATAGAGCTCGTAGGTGTCCTCGACGAGCAGCAGCGCGAGTGCCGACATCGGCGTCAAGGCAAGGCCGAGCGCCACACCCTGCTTCCAGTGCAGCCCGCTCGGCTTGGCGAACATCAGCACGCCGACGAGCTTGGCCGCGACACGGGCGACGATCAGCCCCGCCGCCGCCGCGCCGCCCACGAGAATGTCGTGCCACTCGAAGGCGGTGAGCGTGAGCACGAACAGAATGACCGTGAGCAGCCATCCGGCCGTGCCGAAATGCTGCGGCCACAGCTGCGGACGCGGCTCCAGATTCTTCACGATGATGCCCGCGGCAAGCAGGCTCAGGATCGTCGAGAGCTTGAGCAGGTGCGCAATGGCGATCGCCAGCAGCACGAGGCCGAAGAGCGCGACGAACGAGTGCTCGTCCTGCGGGCTCAGCCGGCGGTAAAACAGCGTGCAAGCACGGGCGAGCACGAACGCGAGAATCAGCGAGCCGATCAGCAGATAAAGCGGCTGCAGGATCGTCGCGAACACGTTGCCGTACATCTCCTGATGCAGCCAGGTCGAGGCGAGCTTTTCCACGATCACCGCATACATGCTGTTGAGCGCCGTGAGCGTGAGCAGGCGCTGCGTGACCTGGCCTTCTGCGCGCAGCTCAGTCTTGAGCTGGATCACCATGGCAGGCGACGTCGCCATGGCGATCGCCGACACGACGAGCGCGATCATCGTCGGCACGGAAAGGAACAGCAGCACCGCGAGCACGAGCACGAAGGTGAGCGAGGACTCGGCAAGGCTCGACAGGATGAGCCAGGGATTGCGGCGGATCCAGCGCAGGTCGAGACGGCTGCCCAGTTCGAACAGCAGCAGGCCGAGCGCGACGTCGAGCAACGGCCGCGCGGCCGTGCCGACATCGGCGTCGATCACGCCGAACCCGGCCGATCCGGCAATGAGCCCGATCACCCCATAGCCCGAGATCCGCGGCAAGCGCCACGCCCGATAACAAAGCTCGCCGCACAAACCGGCGGCGAGCAGCGCGAGCCCGGCCCAGAAAATTCCGTCGAGCTGCAACGGCCAGGCGGGAAAAAACGAAAACGCCGACTTCATCGTGGTGGCTTCTCCTTGGCAACGACATCTTGCGTGGGATCGAATCCGGCTGTCCGACGTTGGATCGACATACGACCGGCTAACAGGCAAGCCGCGTGCCGCACGAGGCGAACGACACCTCTACTCCCCGTCCGTTGTCGGCTTGCTCTGCGCCTGGCGCTGCGCCAATCGATGCAGCCGGCTGGCCCGACGATATGACGATTGGGCGAGCTGGCGCGAATACGCGCTTCCTGCGGCGAGTGCGGACGAACCGTGCGGCAAAACGCTGCGACAAAGCAGCCGGCACATGGTGGTGCGGCGAACAGCCGGTACGGGCGCTTGCGTGTGGTGTGGCTGCGCCCGCGTTGGATGAACGAACGCTGCCGTCTACCCTGAGCACTCAGATTCAGGATGAGGGGCAACCGTTCCTTGGATGCGTCGACCGTCTGCTGCGGCATTTGACGCGGAAAGAAGGGCGATTGTGCCATAGCTTTTTTGCAATTGCCCCACCGCATCGAAAGCATCGACAAAGACGGTAATAGCGTCCTCATTGTGCGCTTTTGGCGACGTATGCGGAAAAAATGACCGCCTCGGGGGGCGGGCGGCTTTCGTCTGGTTTTTCAAGCCCGGCTGGATCGTCTTTGCCGACAGCGATGGCGCTAGCTTGGGGTTTACTGTTTACCGTATGTATACGTAGTAGAAGTTAACAAGGGCCTGGATTTCCTGTGGATAACCGGGGTTTACTGAAAGGAATCCGGGAGTTGGCGTTCGCACAACCGCGCGCAAAGCATGTGCGGTCCATGCGCACTTCGAAGAGTAACTTTTGGGCCTGGAACGGGGCGTGCTGAGTTACCCCGTTTACGTCCACACCGCTTCCACACTCGATTCGCTGGCAACTCGCGCGGTTATCCACAGATTGGCGTGGATAACCCGGGCGGCGCTTTCCCGTGTGGGGCGATCAAAGACTGCGCTGGCGCAAGGCGCGCTGGAGGAAGCGCGCCGGATCCAGCTGGTCCGCAAGTTCCCGCTCCAGCGGCCACGGCTCGCCTTCCAGCTGGGACGCGATCAGCTCCGCCCCCAGTCCCGCCCAAACGAGCCCGCGCGAGCCAAACGCATACGCGCCGTAGAGGCCGCTTGCGCGCGGCAGGTCGAGGGGCCATGCGCCGGCCAGACGCGGGGCGTCGCGGCGGGCGGCGTCTTCGTCGGCGAGCGGGCCGAGCATCGGCATGCGGTCGCTGGTGACGCAGCGGAACGCCACGCGGCCCGCGAAATCGCGCTCGCCCTCGCGCTGGGCCGCGGCAAGCCCGGGGAGCATGTGCGCGACACGTTCGATGTTCTCGGTATGGCCGGCGGCGCGCAGCGCGTCGTCGGCGTCGTCGACTTCGTAGGTGGCGCCCGCGAGCGTAACGCCGCCGTCGAGCGGCACCGCATAGCCCTCGCCGATCACGGGTACGCGCAGGTTCGCGAGCGGGCTGGGATCGACGAGCGTGAGCTGGCCGCGCACGATGCGGGTGGGCGCATGCGCGAGCGCGGCGGCGCGCGAGGTGTCCTGGGCGTTGGCGAAGATCACCGCGGCTGCCTGGGCGACGAGCCGTCCGGCATCGTCGAACACCTGCCATTCACCGGATTCCTGTTCGCCGGCGCGGGCAATGTGACCGATACGCACACCGAAACGTGTCTCGACCTGCGCGCCGGGCAGCGCGGCGGCGAAGGCGCATTGGGCGCGGCAGAGCGTTGCCGGGTCGATTGCGCCGCCCTGCGGATAGAACCACCCGCCCTGATTGAGCGCGATGCCGGCCAGCGCCTGGGCTTGCTCGCGCGTGACGGCGCGCACGAATTCTTCGGGATAGCCGAACGATTCCAGCGCGGCGGCGACGGCGCGCGATTCGTCGTCAGTGGCGAGATGGAGCAAGCCGGCGTGCGAGCGCTTGGGCGCGTGGCCGGCGGCTTCGAGCGTGGCCCAGCGTTGCAGCGCGTAGAGAAACCCGGCGCGCGTGATGCGCGACGCGCTGCTGTCGTCACGCGAAATCAGCGGATGAAACACGCCGGCTGGATTGCCCGATGCCTCGAGCGCGGGCGCGGCGTTGCGTTCGACGAGCGTCACACGCCAGCCGCGCACGGCCAGCCGCTCGACGAGCGCGCAGCCGGCGAGTCCCGCTCCCACGACGACGGCGTGCCGCTCGCGCAGCGCAAGCGGCAGCGGTGGCTCGTAGCGGCGCACGCGCCAGCGCGGCGCGAAGCGTCCGGCCAGCATCGCCCACTTGCCGTTGAAGCCTTCCACCTTGCGGTATTCGAAGCCGTTTTGCTCCAGCGCGCGCTTGACGTCGCCCGAACTGCTCCAGGTCGCGAAGGTGGCGTCCTCGCCGGCGATGCGCGCGAGCGCCTTGAAAATGGCCGGCGACCAGAGGTCGGGATTCTTCGCCGGAGCGAAGCCGTCGAGGTAGATCGCATCGGCGCGCATCCACATTTTGGGAAATACCTCGAGTGCATCGCCGAAAGCGAGCGTGAGCGTGACGCGTCCGCCCTCGAATTCGAGGCGATGGGTGCCCGGCACGAGCATCGGCCAGGCGTTCACGAGTTCGTGCGCGAGCGGCGCTTCGCGTGCGTGTGCAACGACTGCGTCGAGCGCACTTTTCAGGTCGTTGCGCGCGAACGGATGCTTTTCCACCGAAACGAAATGCAGGCGTTCGCAGCGCGCCGGGTCGTCGCGCCATGCCGACCACGTGGCGAGAAAGTTCACGCCCATGCCGAAGCCGGTTTCGACCACGGTGAAGATCCGCCTGTCTTGCCAGCGCTGCGGCAGCGCGTTGCCTTTCAGAAAGACGGCTTGAGCCTGTGCGAATGCGCCGGCAGTGCTGTGATAAACGTCGCCATAGATGGGCGAAAACGGCGTGCCGTCTTCCCGGAAGGCGAGCGTGGCGGGTGTCAGGGTGGCGGTCATGAGGAACGCGAAGCCAGAGGTGAGGAGAAAACGGACAAGCAGCGCGGCTGGAAAAAGCGTGTGACGAAGGCGGATCGCGTTGCCGCAAACGCTTGCCGGGCCGGCGTTTGCGCGCATGCTGCGTTGGCGCGGCGCAACGCGTGCGGCGGGAAAAACGTCGCAGGCGGGGGGATTTGCGGTGGTGGACACCCCAAAAAGGTCTACAAGCTCCAAAAAACCCGCATTTCCCGCGCGAAATCTTCGAAACCCTTGTCGTTATTGGGTTTGCGCTGCGCTATCATAGCAAGCGCCGCCCAGGGAAGCGGCAGCACGGACGTTGCGGCATCAGACACACGCTAGTCGCCGCAACGCGAAAACGCCGGGGTGCTCCAGGTCCGTCGCTGCTCGACGGCGCGGCACGCGTCCGTATAATCGGCGCGTTCGCGCTGTTCGTGTCAACCTAAACACAGAAAGGAACTTCTCAATGAATAAACAGGAACTGATCGACGCCGTCGCAGCACAGACGGGCGCTAGCAAGGCACAAACCGGCGAGACGCTGGACACGCTCCTCGAAGTGGTCAAGAAGGCTGTGTCGAAAGGTGATGCGGTTCAGCTGATCGGCTTCGGCAGCTTCGGTTCGGGCAAGCGCGCAGCCCGTACGGGCCGTAACCCGAAGACCGGCGAAACCATCAAGATTCCCGCTGCCAAGACCGTCAAGTTCACGGCTGGCAAGGCGTTCAAGGACGCCGTCAACAAGCGCTAAGGCATTGCCGCTTTAAGTTGACACCCGCCCCTGGCGGGTTTTTTTTCGCCTGCGAGGTGCATGCATCGCTGGCGAAAAAGCAAACGGCGCCGCATTTTTGCGGCGCCGTTGTTCGTTGAGCGCGTCGTTCCGGTCAGGCGGGACGGTGGACGATCTCGTCGTGATCGTCGTGATCGCCGTGATCATGATCGTGGTCGTCGTCGTCGAGCTCCCACGACGGGAACGGGTCGGCGTAGCCCAGCCAGGCTTCGGGGCCTGCCGCGTATTCCGCATCGTTGAGGAGGCATGCATCGAGCTTCGCGCGCCACGCGTCGCGCTCGAGATCGATGCCGATCATCACCAACTCCTGGCGGCGGTCGCCGACGCTCGGGTCGTCGAGATCGCCTTGCCAGTCGGCGGCGATTTCCTTTTCGAGTTCGGCGTCCTGCGGCCATTCCTCGCGCGGCAGCGCCGCCCACCACGTGCCCGCGGGACCGTGACGACACACGCCGCCCGCCTGCGAGAGCGTGCCCGTCACGTCGTTGCGCGTGGCGAGCCAGAAGAAACCCTTCGAGCGCAGCACACCCTTCCATTCCTGGTTGAGCAGCGCCCAGAAGCGCTCGGGATGAAACGGGCGGCGTGCGCGATACACGAAGTTGCTGATGCCGTATTCGTCGGCTTCGCTGCGCGGCGCATGCGCCGGATCGTGGCAATGCGCCGGGTCTTCGCAATGGTCATGCTCGTGCAGCGAGGCGAGCCAGCCCGGCGCGCTCGATGCCGCATCGAAATCGAAGCGGCCGGTGTTGATCACCTCCTCGAGCGGCACGTTGCCGAAGCGGCTCACCACCTGCACCGCGCGCGGATTGATGCGCGCGAGAATGTGCTGCAAGCGTGCGAGTTCGTCGTCGCTTACGAGGTCGGCCTTGTTGAGCACGAGCACGTCGCAGAACTCCACCTGATCGACGAGCAGTTCGACGATCGCGCGGTCGTCTTCCTCGCTCGCTGCCACGCCGCGCTGCGCAAGCTGGTCGGCGCTCGCGTAGTCGCGCAGGAAGTTGAATGCGTCGACGACGGTGACCATCGTGTCGAGACGCGCGAATTCATCGAGCGCGATGCCGTCGTCGCCGGCGAACGTGAAGGTTTCCGCGATCGGCATGGGCTCGGCCACGCCGGTCGATTCGATCACGATGGCGTCGAAGCGCTGGCCGGCGCGAGCCGGATCGGCGAGGCGCTGGATCTCGGTGAGCAGGTCGTCGCGCAGCGTGCAGCAAATGCAGCCGTTCGACAATTCGACCACGCGCTCTTCCACGCGCGAGAGTGCCGAGGCGTCACGCACGAGCGCGGCGTCGATGTTCACCGAGGCGAGGTCGTTGACGATCACCGCCACGCGCAGGCCTGCGCGGTTCGACAGGATATGGTTGAGCAGCGTGGTCTTGCCCGCGCCCAGAAAACCCGAGAGCACGGTGACGGGCAGTGGCGGCTGGTTCATCGCAGTTGTGGTGCAAAAAGTGAGTCGGGAGGCGCGCCGCGCGAAAGGATCGAAATCCTCGTAAGGGTGCGGCGTCAGCCAGCATTTTGCACCATGCGCGCGCGCCACGCAGGGCACGCGTGCCGCCGCATTCAGGGCGCGAGCATGCTGTGAGCGCTCAGCACGCGCTCAAGCGCGCTATTGCATGAGATGCCACTTGCGCAGAATGTCTGCGATCTGCTGCGCGTAGAGGTCGCGCAGCGTCGGCGTTTCGGAATGGTAAGCGCCGACGGCAGCCCACGTGTTGCCGTACTTGTTCATCTTCTGGCGCAGATGCCACGCGGCGATATAGACGTTCTTGCACGGCTCCATGAGCGTGCTTTGCGAAATGCCGTACTGCGAGAGCACGGGCAGATGCACCGAATTGATCTGCATGACGCCGTAGTCGATCGAACCGTTCGCATTCCTGTGTACTGCGTCGGGACGGTTGTGCGACTCCTGCCAGGCAATGGCGCGCAGGATCAGCGGATTGACCTTCTGGTAGCGCGCGGCCTCGTCGAAACAATCCGCGTGCGCGAGCGTGCTGACGCTCGCGGTGACGAGCACCACGGCGGCGGCAAGCGTAGCGGACCAGACGTTAGGCATGGCGACTCGCGCGGAAACTGACAAAAGGGCAAGCAAAAGACAAGCAAAAGGACAAGCCCGGAGACGAACGGCACAGCCTGCAGAATGACGCAATCTCTCGCGAGCCGGTCTGATTTCTGGCGCGCAATGCGGGAATTCCCACATAAAGACAGGGGGAAACGCGCGTTGGCCATCCTTCGGGCCGCTCGTATGATACCGGTCACTGATGACGCGTCAAGCTGGCTGCTCAGACAAGGCGCAGCGCTTCGAGCCAATTGAAGTCCACGCGCTCTCGCTCGCGAGGCATGCATGCTTACAAACAGCTTGGGATTACCGGCTGGCGCGGCTCGGCGATTAGAAGAATTCCCCGGAGAGCCATTTTTTGTGACAAATTCGACACGAAAAACTGCTACTGTTTCATCTTTTGTTGACTGACGGACGTCCGGGCCGATGAGAGCCGGCGTCGGCACTAGTCAGGAAAGCACAGGCGAATCGGCCCCACAGCCGTACGTCGAGGACGAATAGCCGCGCGCGTCTGCCGCTGGCTTCGATAAGACACCCATGAGAAGAAATCGTATGGCTTTGCGTCGCGTCGCCACGGCGCTGCTCGTGAGCGGACTGATTACGGCACAGCTTGCCTATGCGCAGGTCACGCTCAATTTTGTCAACGCCGACATCGATCAGGTGGCGAAGGCAATTGGCGCCGCCACCGGCAAAACGATCATCGTCGATCCCCGCGTGAAGGGGCAGCTCAATCTCGTCTCCGAAAACCCCGTACCTGAAGACCAGGCGCTCAAGACCCTGCAGTCGGCGCTGCGCATGCAAGGCTTCGCGCTCGTGCAGGATCACGGCGTCCTGAAGGTCGTGCCGGAAGCCGACGCCAAGCTGCAGGGCGTGCCGACCTACGTGGGCAACGCGCCGACCGCGCGTGGCGACCAGGTGGTAACCCAGGTGTTCACGCTCAGGCACGAGTCGGCGAACAACCTGCTGCCGGTGCTGCGCCCGCTGATCTCGCCGAACAACACCATCGCCGCCTACCCGGCCAACAACACGCTCATCGTGACCGATTATGCGGACAACGTGCGCCGCATCGCCTCGATCATTGCGGGTGTGGACTCGGCCGCCGGCCAGCAGGTCCAGGTGGTACCGCTGCACAACGCCAATGCGCTCGACATCGCGCCGCAAATCGCGAAGATGCTCGACCCGGGCGCGATCGGCGCCTCGGACCCGTCGCTGAAGGTGTCGGTCATCGCCGACCCGCGCACCAATTCGCTGATGCTGCGCGCCTCGAACGCGCAACGCCTGGCCTCGGCGGTCCAGCTCTCGAAGCAGCTCGACGCGCCGACCAGCATGCCGGGCAACATTCACGTCGTGCCGCTGCGCAATGCCGACGCCACGCAGCTCGCCAAGACGCTGCGCGGCATGCTCGGCAAGGGCGGCAACGATACGTCGTCGTCCGGCAATGCGAACGGCTTCAACCAGGCAGGCAACAGCGGCGGCGGCATATCGACCGGCACCTCCGGCACGCCGCCGCTGCCGTCGAGCTCGCTCAGCGGCGGTACGTCGTCGGGCAGTTCGCTGGGCGGAGGCAGTTCGTATGGCAGCGGCGGTGGCGGCAGCAACGAAGCCCCGTTCCTCGGCGGCGACAAGGACAAGGGCGACGAGAACCAGCCGGGCGGCATGATCCAGGCCGACGCGGCGACCAACTCGCTGATCATCACGGCGCCGGACGCGGTGTACCGCAACCTGCGCGCCGTGATCAACCAGCTCGATGCGCGGCGCGCGCAGGTCTATATCGAGGCGCTGATCGTCGAACTGAACTCGACCACCAACGCCAACCTGGGCATTCAGTGGCAGGTGGCGAATGGCAATTTGTACGCCGGCACCAATCTTTCCACCGGCAGCGGCAACAGCATCATCAACCTGACGGCCGCTGCGGCCGCCGACGCCAGCACCGGCGGCCTTGCAAGCGCGCTCGGGGCTTCCGGCCTCCAGCAGGGCCTGAACGTGGGTTGGATCAAGAACATCTTCGGTGTGCGGGGTCTCGGTGCCTTGCTGCAGGCGCTCTCGCAAACCGCCGACGCCAACGTGCTGTCCACGCCTAACCTCATTACGCTCGACAACCAGGAAGCGAAGATCGTCGTCGGTACGAACGTGCCGATCCAGACGGGTTCGTATTCGAACCTCACGAGCGGCACGGCGAGCACGGCGTTCAACACCTACGATCGTGTGGACGTGGGCCTGACGCTGCACATCAAGCCGCAGATCACCGACGGCGGCATCCTGAAGCTGCAGCTGTACACGGAAGACTCGGCGATCGTGACGGGCACGACCAACGCGACGACCAATCCCGCCGGCCCCGAATTCACCAAGCGTTCGATCCAGTCGACGGTGCTGGCCGACAACGGCGAGATCATAGTGCTCGGCGGCCTGATGCAGGACAACTACCAGGTCGCCAACAGCAAGGTGCCGCTGCTCGGCGACATTCCGTGGATCGGCCAGCTGTTCCGCTCGGAAAACAAGACCCGCGAGAAGACCAACCTGATGGTGTTCCTGCGTCCGGTGATCATCAGCGACCGCGACACGGCGCAGGCGGTCACGTCGAATCGCTACGACTATATCCAGGGCGTGACGGGCGCATACAAGTCCGACAACAACCTGATCAAGGATCGCGACGACCCGGTCGTGCCGCCGATGCCGGTCGGCCCGAGCCAGGGCGGCTCCGCGCTGAACCTGTTCGACCTCGACCAGATGCGGCGTCAACAGGCGCTGGGCGTGCAGCCCGCGGCGCCCGCGAATCCGGCAAGCGCCGTGCAAATGCAGCCCGCCGCACCCGTGCAAACGGCGCCGGTCGAAACCACGCCGGTGCAACAGGCGGCGCCTGTCACCACGCGGGTGCAGCCGTGAGCACGCCGCACGCGCCTGCGGCCACTGGCGGTGCGGAGCGCGAGCCGCCCTCGCCGCTTGCCGCGCGCCTCGTGCCGTACGGCTTTGCGCGCAGCGGCCAGATTCTGGTCGCCCAGCAGCGCGCCGAAGGCCTCGAAGTGTGGATCAGCGAGCGAACCTCGCAGGCCGCCATCGCCGAGGTCGCGCGCAACTTCGGCGCGTTCGCGCTCGTGCGCGTACCGGCCGACGAACTCGCGCAGGCCATCAACCAGGCGTATGCGCGCCAGGACGGCAGCGCCGCGCAGGTGGTGGGCGAAGTGGAAGGCGAAGTCGATCTCTCGCGCCTCATGCAGGACATTCCCGAAGTGGAAGACCTGCTCGAGTCCGAAGACGACGCGCCGATCATCCGCATGATCAACGCGCTACTCACGCAGGCCGCGCGCGAGCAGGCATCGGACATTCATATCGAGCCGTTCGAGAATGCATCGGTCGTGCGCTTTCGCGTGGACGGCACGCTGCGCGATGTCGTGCGCCCGAAGAAGGCGCTGCATGGCGCGCTGATCTCGCGTATCAAGATCATGGCGCAGCTCGACATCGCCGAGAAACGCCTGCCGCAGGACGGCCGCATCACGCTGCGCGTGGGCGGGCGTCCGGTGGACGTGCGCGTGTCCACGCTGCCCACGGGCCACGGCGAGCGCGCGGTGCTGCGTCTGCTGGAAAAAGACGCGCAGCGCCTGAACCTCGAAGCGCTCGGCATGGCCGGCGACACGCTCGGCAAGTTCGACCAGCTGATCGCGAAGCCGCACGGCATCGTGCTCGTGACCGGCCCGACGGGCTCGGGCAAGACGACCACGCTCTACGCCTCGATGTCGCGGCTCGAAACGGCTACGACCAACATCATGACCGTGGAAGACCCGATCGAGTACGACCTTTCGGGCATCGGGCAAACCCAGGTGAACGAGCGTATCGGCATGACGTTTGCGCGCGCGTTGCGCTCGATCCTGCGTCAGGACCCCGACATCATCATGATCGGTGAAATCCGCGACCTCGAAACCGCGCAGATCGCCGTGCAGGCGTCGCTCACGGGCCACCTCGTGCTCGCCACGCTCCATACCAACGACGCCGCCTCGGCGGTGACGCGACTGACCGACATGGGCGTCGAGCCGTATCTGCTCGCGTCGTCCCTGCTCGGCGTGCTCGCGCAGCGCCTCGTGCGCCAGCTCTGCCCCGTGTGCAAGGAAGAACGCGTGGAAGACGACGGCAGAAAGCGCTGGCATCCGGTGGGATGCGATCGCTGCGGTCATTCGGGCTACGCGGGACGGCGCGGCGTGTACGAACTGCTGCTCATCGACGAGCCGATTCGCGCCCTCATCCACCGCAATGCCGCCGATGCGGAGATCTTCGCGGCCGGCCGCGCGCAAGGCATGCGCACGCTGCGTGAAGACGGCGAGCGTTGGGTCGAAGCGGGCAGGACCTCGCTCGAGGAAGTGCTGCGCGTGACGGGCGGCGCGTAATGCGCCGCACGACGGGTCGCACGATGAACCACCAGATGGACGCTCAATAAAAGCGAGGGCGATCAGCAACATGCCGGCATTTCGCTTCGAAGCCATCGACGCCACGGGCAAAGCGCAAAAAGGCGTGCTCGACGCGGACAGTGCACGCGGCGCGCGTGCGCTGCTGCGCGGCCAGGGCCTCACGCCGCTCGTGGTCGAACCCGCCGCGAGCCGCACGCGCGGCGCGCGCCAGCAACGGCTCGCGCTCGGGCGCAAGCTCTCGCAGCGCGAGCAGGCGATCCTCACGCGCCAGCTCGCGAGCCTGCTGGTGGCGGGCCTGCCGCTCGGCGAGGCGCTTGCGGTGCTCACCGAGCAGTCCGAGCGCGACTACATCCGCGAGCTGATGGCGGCCATTCGCGCCGAGGTGCTCGGCGGCCATTCGCTCGCCAGTGCCCTCGAGCAGCACCCGCGCGACTTCCCGGACATCTACCGTGCGCTCGTGGCCGCGGGCGAGCATACCGGCAAGCTCGGCATCGTGCTGTCGCGCCTGGCCGACTACATCGAGCAGCGCAACGCGCTCAAGCAGAAGATCGTGCTCGCCTTCACGTACCCGACGATCGTCACGATCATCGCGTTCGGCATCGTCACGTTCCTGCTCAGCTACGTGGTGCCGCAGGTGGTGAACGTGTTCGCGAGCACGAAGCAGCAACTGCCCTTGCTCACCATCGTGATGATGGCGCTCTCGGGCTTCGTGCGGCAGTGGTGGTGGGCGGTGCTGATCGCGGTGGCCGTGGTCGCGTGGATCGTGCGCTCTACCTTGCGCCGGCCCGGCCCGCGTCTCGCATTCGACCGCTGGATGCTCACCGCGCCGCTCGCGGGCAAGCTCGTGCGCGGCTACAACACGGTGCGCTTTGCGAGCACGCTCGGCATTCTGAGCGCGGCGGGCGTGCCGATCCTGCGCGCGCTGCAGGCGGCCGGCGAAACGCTCTCGAACAAGGCGATGCGCACGAACATCGACGAAGCCATCGTGCGGGTGCGCGAAGGCACGTCGCTGTCTCGGGCGCTTGGCAACACGAAGACGTTTCCGCCCGTGCTCGTGCACCTGATCCGCTCGGGCGAGGCGACCGGCGATGTAACGACCATGCTCGACCGCGCGGCCGAAGGCGAGGCGCGCGAACTCGAGCGGCGCACGATGTTCCTCACGAGCCTGCTGGAGCCGCTCCTGATCCTCGCGATGGGGGGCGTGGTGCTCGTGATCGTGCTCGCGGTGATGCTGCCGATCATCGAGCTGAACAACCTCGTGCAGTAAGGCGTACGAACCGCACGAAGTCGCGTGAAGGCAGGCGCGCCGAACTCAGCGCACGTAGATGGTGGGACCGGCTGCGTTGGGCGGCAGGAAGATTTCGGAGTGCACGCCGTGGCGGTCGATGAGGATCGAGCGGGGGCGCACTTCGAAGAGTTTGGAGTTCTGGTCGATCGGGCCGCCGAGCGAAATGGCCCGCGGGGGTTCGCCGCCCACGCTGACGATGGCCGCTGCGCCCTGCGCGAGCGAGAGGATGCCGAACAGGTGAATGTCCTGCACCGGGTTGCGCTCGAGTCTGCCGCCGAACAGCGTGCCGGCCTGATCGAGCGAAACCGGCACCCGGGCGGCGGCGGCCTGCACCGGCGCCGCGCGGTTCGTGGCGAGGGTGATCGTCCACCACGTGGCCGTGGCGCAGAACACCGCAAACGCGGCGAGGGAAAGAAGGCGGATTTGCAGTGGGCTCATGCGCTCATTGTACGAAGGTTTATGAAATTTTTGATGTACGCGTTTGCCATGCCCGCAAGGCGTCGGAAAGGCGTCATCGTGTGACATTACAATGACCCGTCATGCGTGCGAGGACACGGCCGATACAAGCGGCGGGTCCGATCGCAGGCGAGACGAAGCGCGGCGCACAGGCGTGCACCGCAACCATATCTAGCGAGGGAGGAAAGAACTCATGTCCATGTGGGCCAAACGCCGTGCCGAAATCGAAGTCACGCGCGCGCGCCGCCAACGCGGCTTCACGCTCATCGAAATCATGGTCGTGATCGCGATTCTCGGCATTCTGGCCGCGTTGATCGTGCCGAAGATCATGAGCCGTCCCGATGAAGCGCGCCGCGTCGCCGCGCGCCAGGACATCGGCACGATCATGCAGGCGATGAAGCTCTATCGCCTCGACAACGGCCGCTATCCGACCCAGGACCAGGGGCTGCAGGCGCTCGTGCAAAAGCCGACGACCGAGCCCGTGCCGAACAACTGGAAGGACGGCGGCTATCTGGAGCGTCTGCCCAATGACCCTTGGGGTAACGCATACCAGTACCTGAACCCGGGCGTGCACGGCGAGATCGACGTATTCAGCTATGGCGCCGACGGCAAACCCGGCGGCGAGGGCAACGACGCCGACGTCGGGTCCTGGCAGTAAGTCGTCCGCCACGCCGTAGCCATGCAACCGAGCCGCCTCGTCCCTTGCCGGGACCGCCGATCGACACGCACCGCGCGCAATTCGCGCGCGGGCATGCGTTCGCGCGCGGCGGGCTTCACGCTGCTCGAAATGCTCGTGGTGCTGCTGATCGCGGGGATTCTCATCTCGCTCGCTTCGCTCACGCTCACGCGCAATCCGCGCACCGACCTGAACGAAGAAGCGCAGCGACTCGCGCTCCTGTTCGAATCGGCCGGCGACGAGGCACAGGTGCGTGCCCGGCCCATTGCATGGCAGCCGCTCGCGGGCGGGTTTCGCTTCGACGTCCATACCGAGGACGGCTGGCGTCCGCTGCGCGACGATCTGCTCGGCCCGCGCAACTGGGAAGGCGGCGTGACCGGCGTGGCGATCACCTACCCCGGCAGCGACGACACGCAGGCCAACCGGCTCATTTTCGGCACGGAAGCCGTGGACGTGCCGGTGCAGGTCACGCTCTTCTCGGCAGCCGGCCAGGCGACGATCGTCGGCACCGGCACTGGCCGCTTCGAGGTGCGCTGAGATGCGGCGCTCGATGCGTGGGGGAAAGCGCGGCCACGGTGCCCGCGTGAATCGTCCGGCTCGCCCGCTGCGCGAGCGCGGTTTCACGATGATCGAGGTATTGGTTGCGCTCGCAATCATCGCGATTGCGCTGGCCGCGTCGTTGCGCGCTGTGGGCAGTCTCGCCGCGAGCGAGGCTGATCTGCACGACCGCCTGCTCGCGGGCTGGAGTGCGGACAACACGCTCGCGCAACTGCGTCTCGCGCACGCGTGGCCGGACCTTGGCGAGAGCAGCTTCGACTGCTCGCAGGGCAATTTGAGGCTGACCTGCACCCAGCAGGTCGCGACGACGCCCAACCCCGTCTTCCGGCGCGTGGAGGTGTCGGTGACGACGCCCGGCCGTTCCGGCAATCTCGCGCAACTCGTCACGGTGCTCGCCAATGAGACGAACCGCTCGTTGTGACCGCGCGCGCGTCGCCGCGCCAGCGCGCGGCTTCACGCTGATCGAGCTGCTCGTGGCGATCGCCATCATGGCCGTGGTCGCGATCCTCTCGTGGCGCGGCCTCGACGAAATCGTGCGCGGGCGCGAAACCATCACGCGCTCGATGGCTGAGGAACGCGTGTTCGCGCAGATGTTCGACCAGATGCGCATCGACTTGCGCGCAGCGACCTCCGATGACGAAGCGGGCGGCGTCGCGATCTCGCTCGACGGCGGCGCGCTGCAGGTCGTGCGCGCGTTCGCGGTGCCGCCGGGCGCCGCGCCGCGAATGCAAGTGGTGCGTTACCGCGTGTCGGGCGGCCAGGTGGTGCGCTATGCGTCGCCCCCGCTTGCCAATCTCGGCGAGCTGCGGCGCGCGCTGCGCGGCGGCGAAGGCGACAACTGGGGCGCCTTGCCGATGATGAGTGGCGTGGACGTGATCAACGCGCGCCTGTACGTGCCGAAGACGGGCTGGACGGCGAACATGCAGGACGTGCGCTCGCAGGTGAGCGGCTACAACAACGATCTCAAGGTGCCGCAGCTCGGCAACGCTCCGTTGCCGCGCGCGGTGACGGGCGTGCAGGTGAGCGTGGGTTCGCATTCGCTCGAGCGGCCGGTGACCCGCGTATTCATGGTGGGGGAATGACGTTGCGTACACAACGAACCTCCACTCGGCGAACCGGACGATTCGGCCGCTCTACGCGCGCACGGCGCGGCGCGGCCATCATCAGCGCGCTGCTCGTCGTGGCGCTGTCGGCGATCCTCGTCGCGGGCATGTTGTGGCGCCAGCAGGTGCAATTGCGCCGCATCGAGAATCAGCGGCTGCTCGCGCAGGCGCAGTGGATCGCGCGCGCCTCGCTCGACTGGACGCGCCTCGTGCTGCGCTCCGAAGCGGATACGTCGGCGGGCATCACGTATCTCGGCGGCGCGTGGGGCGTGCCGCTCGCGAGGACGCGCCTGTCCGACTTTCTCGGCCAGATCGGCGAGGCGCGCGCGCAACAGGGCACGGACACCTGGCTCTCGGGCTCGATCGAAGACGCTCAGTCGCGCTTCAATCTGCGCGATCTCGTGGCGTCCAACGCGCCGGGCTCGCTGCAGCTGAACCTGACCGAAATCGAAGCGTTCGCGCGCCTGCTGCAGATTCTCGGCATCGACCAGCAACTCGCCAAGAACACCGCGGTGTACCTGCGCTCGGGCCTCTCCTACTCTGCAACGCGCTTCCAGACGCAAACCGCCACGACGAGCGGCACCTCGCAAACCGAGGTGCTCGCCGGCGGCGGCTCGACTGGCGGCGGCAACTACACCGACAACCCGGGCCTCTCGGACAGCGACAGCAACAGCGGCGTCGCGCCGCTCCTGATGACGAGTGTCGATTCGTTGCTCGATGTGCCCGGCTTCACGCCCGACGCCGTTGCGCGGCTGCGCCCGTTCGTGACGATCCTGCCCACCGTGACGCCCGTGAACATGAACACGGCGAGCGCCGAGGTGATCGCCTCCGTCGTAACGGGCATGAGCCTGTCGAACGCACAGGCCCTCGTCGCGCGTCGCCAGAGCGTGTTTTTCCGCAACGTGAGCGACGTGCAACTCGCGCTCGAAGGCGTAGGCGTGAAGCAGGCCTCGATCGACACGACGCAGATCGACGTCAACACGAGTTATTTTCTCGTCCATGGGCGCGTGCAGCACGAGCGCGCCGAGGTGGACCGCACGACGCTAGTCTGGCGCGACCCGCTCACTCATACGACGCGCATCGTGCGCGTTCGCGACGAACCATGAATCCGTCCCCGACCAACATCGAAAAGAGGTGCGTTTGAGCACGCTGATCGTCCTCATGCCGCCCCGCGACCCGGCGGTCCACTCGCAGGAATGGCAGCTGCCGGAACTGCCGTTCGTGCTGCTCGACAAGACGGGCAACACGCAACGCGCGGGCCGTTCGGCGCTCGGGCTGCTGCCGAAGGCCTCGGCCACCATCCTGATGATCGCCGCGCGCGACCTGCTCACGCTCGCCGCTACGGTGCCCCCGCTCAAGGGGCCGCGGTTGCGTCAGGCGCTGCCGAACGTGGTCGAGGATCATCTGATCCAGGATGCGCAGACCTGCCATCTGGCGCTCGATCCCAAGCGCCTGGCCGACGGCCGCCAGGTGGTGGCGGCCATCGATCGCGGCTGGTTCCGCTTTCTGCTGGAAGGCTTCACCGCCGCGGGGCACCGCAATCTGCGCGCCGTGCCGGTGGCGCGCTGCCTGCCAGCGGCGCAGGCGGTGGAAGCGGTTCAGGAGGTTCAGGTGACTGAGCCCGCCGAGCCGGGGGCAGCGCCCGGCGCCGCGGCTCCCGGGACTCCCGCGCCTCCCGCGCCTCCCGCCCCCGAACCCGTGACCGCATGCGTGCTAGGCCATGTCGTCGCGACTGCACCCATGCTGCTGCCCGGCGTCGCGCCCGAGCCGGCGGCAGCCACGGCGCAAGCGGCGCTCGAACTCGCGATCGTGCGCGGCGCGCTCGCCGAGGGCTTCGCGGTGCCTGCCGCGAGCGTGGCCGCTACCGTCACGGCGCTCGCCGGCGGCGCGCCGGTTTCGGGCTACGTCCTCACCAATCTGCCGGGCGAGCCCGTGAGCGCCGCCGCACGTGCGTCGCTGGCAGCCGCATTGCCGGGCGCGCAGCCGCTCACGTTCGAGGCGCTCGCGCGCCGCGCGCTCGCCTGCCGCTTCGACCTCTGCCAGTTCGAGTTCGCCTCGCAGCCGTGGCGGCTCGACCGCGCGACGCTGCGCCGTCTGCGCGTGCCGATCGTGCTTGTGGCGGCGTCGCTCGTCGTGGCGGTCGTAGGCGCGAATATCCAGTGGCTCATGATGGCGCGCCAGCGCGACGCGATCAGCGCGCAGATGACCGAGCTGCTCCTCAACGCGTTCCCGAAGACGACCGTCGTGCTCGATCCTGCCGGGCAGATGGCGCGCCAGTTGCAGCAGTTGCGCCTGGCCGCGGGCGAGCCCTCGCCCGACGACTTCCTCGCGCTCTCCGACGGGCTCGCGCGCTCGCTCGGTCCGGTGCCCGCGAACGGCATCGCGGCCCTCGACTATCACGACCGGCGTCTGGACGTGACCTTCAAGCCAGGCGTCAACGTCGACGCCGATCTCGCGAAACGCCTCGCGGGCAACGGCCTGGCGGGCACGGTGGATGCCAGCACGGGCAAATGGACCATCAGGAGCGCATCGTGAAGACAACGGCTATGAGCGGCGCGTGGGCCGAGGCCTGGACGAACTTCTGGGAGGCGCGCACGACGCGCGAAAAGACGCTGCTTACGTGGGGTGGCGCGCTGCTTGCGCTGGCGATCGGCTGGTCGGTGCTGTGGCAGCCCGCCGCCGACGGCCGCGCGCGCCTGCGTCAGAGCCTGCCCGGCATGCAGCGTGAACTCGCGCAGATGACGGCCGAGGCCGACGAGGCGCGCTCGCTGGCCGGCGCGGCGGCCAGCGTGGCGCCGGGCGGCCAGGCGCTCAAGGACGCGGTCACCGCCTCGCTAGCCGATCACTCGCTCACGGGCGCGCAGATTCAGCTGATCGGCACGACTGTGCAGGTGCAGATGAAGAACGTGTCGTTTCCGGCGTGGACCGCGTGGCTCGACGACGTGCGCAAGCAGTTCAAGGTGCAGGTGGTCGAGGCGCACATCACCGCGCTGAAGGCCGACGGCCAGGTCGACTTGACGGCCTCGCTGCAACCGGCGAATACGCACTAAGAAGAAAAAGCGCGCATCGAAAAGCGCGCAATGAGAATCGCCGGAGAAATGCGCAATGAGTTACTGGATGCGGCGCCTGCGCGCCGCGTTGCCCTGGCTGATCGTGGGCCTGCTGTCGAGCGCTGTCGTGCTGCTCGCCCGCCTGCCCGCGGCCTGGATCGCACCGCAGTTCGCGCGCGCGACTCAGGGGCACGTGAACCTGATCGACCCGGAAGGCTCGCTCTGGCACGGCTCCGCCACGCTGATGCTCGCTGCGGGCCAGGACGCACGCGGCGCAACGCTGCTGCCGGGGCGCATCGTCTGGCGTACGGCGTTCTGGCCGCTGTTCGTCGCGCGCGTACGCATGGAAATGCTGCAGACCGAGGCGATGCCCGACCCGGTCACGGTGGATGCGTCGTTGCGCGGCGCGAACGTGAGCGCGGGCACGATCGCGGTGCCGGCGTCGCTGCTCGCGGGTCTCGGCGCGCCCTTCAACACGCTCGATCTGGACGGCAAGGTGCGGCTCGCGTGGACACCGTGGCGCGTGTTCGGCACGGATGCATTCGGACGACTGACCGTCTCGCTCGCCGACATGAGCTCGCGCGTTTCGCTCGTGAAGCCGCTCGGCACGTATGAGGTGGTGCTGCAGGCGCAAGGGGCGACGTCGACGCTCGAGCTCTCGACGCAAAAAGGACCGCTGATGCTCGAGGGGCGCGGCTCGTTCTCGCGGGCTTCGGCATCGTTTCAGGGCACCGCGAGCGCGGCGCCGGATCAGCGCGACAACCTGGCGGGCCTGCTGAATCTGCTGGGCCGGCCGGTCGGGCCGGGCACCGTCGCGCTGACGTTCATGCGCTGAGGTTCGTGGTCTGAGCGTGCGCCCGCCTGCGCGGGTGCATACGCCTTACTGCGGCTGGGCGGCCGTCGTAGCCGTCGTCGCTGCCGCTGGGGCCGAAGCGGCCGAAACCACTGCCGGCGCGGCGACGCTGCCGGTCTCGCGATCCATCTGCGAGGCATCCCAGCCGCCGCCCAGCGCCTTCACGAGCCCCACCGACGACACCATGCGCTGCCCGCCGATGCTCACGAGCTTCTGCTGCGCGGTAAAGGCTGTGGCCTGCGCGGAAAGCACGTTCTGGAAATCGGTCGTGCCCGCCTTGTACTCGTTCGTCACGATCGCGAGCGCATGCTGCGCCGACTCCACCGCCTGCTGCTGCACGCCGACCTCTTGCCCGAGGATGCGCTGCGAAGCGAGGTTGTCCTCCACGTCCTGGAACGCGGCCAGCACGGTTTGCCGGTACGCGGCCACCTGCTGGTCGTAGGCGGCGCGCGCGGCCTCGGTCTGGGCCTTGCGCAGCCCGGCGTCGAAGATCGTGCCGGCAAGCGACGGCCCGAGCGTCCAGAAGCGCGAAGGCAGCTGCAGCAGCTGCGACATCACCGAGCTTTCGAAGCCGCCGCTCGCGGACAGCGTGAGCGTAGGGAAGTACGCCGCGATGGCGACGCCGATCTGCTCGTTGGCGGAGGCCGCCTTGCGCTCGGCCGAGGCGATGTCGGGCCGGCGCTCGAGCAGCGCCGAAGGCATGGCGAGCGGTACCGTGGGCGGCGTGGCGGCGAGCGGCGACGGCGGGATCGAGAACGTGGAGGCCGGCTGGCCGACCAGCACGGCGATCGCATGCTCGTCCTGGGCGCGCGCCACACCGTTGTCGATCGCGGAAGCCTGCGCAGATTGCAGCTGGGTTTGCGCCTGGATCACGTCGGCGCGGCCCGCCACGCCCTGGGCGTACTGATTCTGCGTGAGCTGCAGCGACTTCTGGTACGCGACGACCGTATCGTCGAGCAGCTTCTGCTGCGCGTCGAGCGAGCGTAACGTGAAGTAGGTTTGCGCGAGCGTGGCCTGGGCCGACAGGCGCGCGTTCGCGAGATCGGCGGCGGCGCCCTGCTGGCTCGCCTCCTGCGAGCTGACCGTACGGCTCACCTTGCCCCAGAGATCGGGTTCCCAGGTGGCGTCGAGCCCGAGGTTGACGTTGTTGTTGATGCTGCCGCTCGACAATCCGCGGCTCGAGTTGGCCACGTGCGTGGGCGTGTACGAGCGCGTGCCGGCGAACGAGCCGCTGATCACGGGGAAGTACGCCGCCCGCGCCTCGCCCACGAGCGCACGCGCCTGGCGGTAGGCGGCGGCAGATTGCGCGACCGTCTGGTTGCTGGTGTTGAGCTGGTCCATCAGCGCATTGAGCTGCGCGTCGTCGTAGATCAGCCACCAGGCGCCGCGGTCGGTGGTATCGGCGGGTTGCGCGACCTTCCAGCCCTCGGGCGCTTCCTTGAACGAAGCGGGCACGGCAGCGCTGGGCCGGTGATAGTCGGGGCCGACGGCGCAGCCGGTCAACTGGAAGGTGAGCGCGGCGGCCGCGCACAGCGTCAGGATGGAAAGCGGCTTGGGCGCGCGGCGCGCCACAGACCCGGCGGGTCCAGTGGTCGCGCCGGAGCGGACGAAACGGCAAGGCATGCAAGGATTCCTGTCGATGCAACCGGCGCGCGCTCGGGCGGCCGGTCGCGCACGGGGTTGTCGCGTTGCGGCAATGGTAGCGCACACGCTAGTCACTGCACGGAATCCGAAAGCTTACGCGTTGGAAGGGTTCGCGGGTGTTACGGCGTGAGACGCACAGGTTACGCGTCGTTACGGCGGCGCTGCGGTGCGCGGCAGGCGAGCTGGCCGCCACCGCACGCGGGTGCATCCGCTGCCGGTATTGCTGCGGTTGCGGCGGCGGGCGTGGCCGCCATGACAGCGCTTGCGGCGGCGGGTTCGGGCTGCGCGCGCCGGCGCTGCGCCCACACCACGGCCACCACCGCGATCGAGCCGCCCGGCAGCGCGAACATGGCCGCATACAACGCGAGCTTGCGCCAGCGCGACGACTCACCGGCCTTCGCGCAAGCGAGGCGGGCGGTGTCGGTGACGGAGCGGCCAAGGCCGCCAAGCGCGTTGATGAGAAAAAGCATGATGCGGAAACGGGTGGACGTAGAAGAACGAAACTGGTTGCCTGTCATAATATTGACTATGCAATCAAATCACAACATACTTTGCAGCGCATCAATATGACTGTTGTTTTTATGCGCCGATCGCGGCGACAGAGGTGGCCGCGACCTGCTAGCTAATTTATCTGCCTGAGCAGCGAAGTAACCCGTTATAATCCGCTCGTTTTTTGAGATGCTGGAAAGCGAACTGCCATGAGCGACGGTCCTTTCGTCCCGGCGAGTCTGGGCGTCGAGCCAAGTCTCGGCTATTTCCTCTCTACCGCGCGCAACGTGCTGGCCGGACGCATCGACCGTGCGGTCGCACCGCTTGGACTCACATCCTCGCAAATTGGTGTGATCCTTTTATTGTGGTTCGAGCGCGCCAGCACGCCCAACGAGATGTCACGCGCGCTCTCGTACGACACCGGCTCCATGACGCGCATGCTCGACCGGCTGGAGAAAAAGGGTTTTCTCGAGCGGCAGCGCAGCCAGGCGGACCGCCGGGTCGTGGAACTCGCATTGACGGACCAGGGGCGCGCGGCGGCGCAGCAATTGCCCGACCTGATTGCCGCGGAGATGTCCGAGCAGTTACGCGGCTTCTCGCCCGAAGAAGTCGCGACGCTGATTCATTTGCTGCAACGCTTCATCGCCAATGACGGCTCGACCACACCGCTGTGCGGATCGATGATCGGCGCCGGCAAGGACGCAGAAGCGCCGGCGCAGGAAGACGGCGGCTAGCAACGGCGCACGGTGCGCGGCAGCGCAACACCTGGCGTAGTTTGATCCAATCACTGTCTGGGCAGAAAATGCACAGACACGCAATAACAAGCTGGCGTGCGCTGCTCCCGTGGAGCGGCAGCAACGGCCGACTCACCAAGGACACGGAACATGGCAGCTTCTACCGCGGTGCCCGCGCAGGCCGAACCCGCACCGTTTTCCGGCGGCACGCTCGCGCTCCTCACAGTCGGGCTCGCGCTCGGGACCTTCATGGAAGTGCTCGACACCTCGATCGCCAATGTAGCGGTGCCAACCATCTCGGGTAACCTCGGTGTCGCCAACAGCGAAGGCACGTGGGTCATCTCGTCGTACTCGGTCGCCTCGGCGATTGCGGTGCCGCTCACCGGATGGCTCGCGCGCCGCGTGGGCGAAGTGCGCCTCTTCACGCTCTCCGTGCTGCTGTTCACGCTGGCCTCGGCCGCCTGCGGCTTCGCCACGAACTTCGAGACGCTCATCGCATTCCGTCTCGTGCAAGGGCTCGTTTCCGGGCCGATGGTCCCGCTTTCGCAGACCATCCTCATGCGCTCCTACCCGCCCGCCAAACGCGGCCTCGCGCTCGGCCTCTGGGCGATGACCGTGATCGTCGCGCCCATCTTCGGACCGGTGATGGGCGGCTGGATCACGGACAATTACACGTGGCCGTGGATCTTCTATATCAACGTGCCGATCGGCCTCTTCTCGGGCATCTGCGCGTACCTGCTGCTGCGCGGCCGCGAGACGAAAACGACGAAGCAGCGCATCGACGCCGTGGGCCTCGCGCTCCTCGTGATCGGCGTGTCGTGCCTGCAGATGGTGCTCGACCTCGGCAAGGACCGCGACTGGTTCAACTCGACGTTCATCGTCACGCTCGCCATCATCGCGGTGGTCGCGCTCGCGTTCATGCTCGTGTGGGAGGCGACGGAAAAGGAGCCCGTGGTCGATCTCTCGCTCTTTCGCGACCGCAATTTCGCGCTCGGCGCGATGATCATCTCGTTCGGCTTCATGGCTTTCTTCGGTTCGGTGGTGATCTTCCCGCTCTGGCTGCAGACTGTCATGGGCTACACGGCGGGCCTCGCGGGTCTGGCCACCGCGCCGGTGGGCCTGCTCGCGCTCGTGCTCTCGCCGCTCATCGGACGCAACATGCACCGGCTCGATCTGCGCATGGTCGCGAGCTTTGCCTTTATCGTGTTCGCGCTCGTCTCGCTCTGGAACTCGACGTTCACACTCGACGTGCCGTTCGACCACGTGATCCTGCCGCGCCTCGTACAGGGCATCGGCGTGGCGTGCTTCTTCGTGCCGATGACGACCATCACGCTCTCCAGCATTCCCGACGAGCGGCTCGCGAGCGCCGCGGGCCTCTCGAATTTTCTGCGCACGCTCTCGGGCGCGATCGGCACGGCGGCGAGTACGACGTTCTGGGAAGACGCCGCCATCTATCACCATGCCGTGCTGTCGGAATCGGTGACCCAGTCTTCGCCGAACACCGTCGCCTACAAGGACGCGCTCGCGAACCTCGGTTTCGCGGGGCAAAGCCTGACCGCCCAGCTCAACGACGTCGTGACGACGCAAGGCTACATGATGGCCACCAACGACTTCTTCCGCATTTCCTGCGCGATGTTTGTCGTGCTGGCTCTGCTGGTGTGGGTGACGAAGCCGAAAAAAGGCGCGGGACCGGCAATGGGTCATTGACGGTCCCGCGAAAGGGCCGCCCGCTCGAAGCCGCGGGCGACCGGGTGCGCGATGCGCTGCGTTGCTAGCGCTGTGTGATGCCGCTCGTCTGGATCTCGACGCGACGGTTCTTCGCGCGGCCTTCAGCTGTGGCATTCGACGCAAGCGGCCTCGAGAAGGCATAACCGTGCACTTCGTACTGGCCGGCGTGGAGGCCACGCGACTGGAGATAGCGGCGAACGGACTCGGCGCGGCGCACCGAGAGGCGATCGTTATAGGCCTTCGAGCCGACCGAGTCGGTGTGGCCGTCGATCACGACCGTACCGATGTTCACATCGTTGCTTTCCGTGACGAACCGGTCGAGCCTGCGCTTGCCGTCGGGCAGCAGATCGGCCTTGTCGAACGCGAAGTTGGCGTCGGCGTTCAGCGTGATCGTGCGCGGCTGAACCTGGGGCGGCGTCTCGCCGATCGGCGCCGGCGCCGGTGCCGGCGACTGCGGCGGCTGGCAGATGAACGTGATTTCACGCGGGTCGTCTTCCGGTTTGAAGCCGGCAACGGCGCGATCCACCGACGAGACGCGTAGCGGCGTCTTGCTGCCGCAGGTCTCGTTCATCCTGGCCATACAGGTTTTGGAGCTTTCGAACAGGCCGAGACATTGCACGCGATACGCTTGCGAGCCGTTAGCGAGCGTGACGATGTCGAGATTGTGGGTAGGGCCTGAGGCGGTAGTGCAGCCAGCGGCGGCGGCGATGACGGCAGCCGCGGCACTGGCAGACAGAAAGCGCAGTTTCATTGTCGATTCGAGTGGTGGTTGAGGATGAACGGCCCAGACCACACGGGCCGAAACCAGCCCAAGATACGGGTTCCTCAACCCCTCCCTCAATCAGACAATGCCCAAATCGGCCATGCGCCGATCAATGCGCGCTCGAAGCCGGCTCCGCCACGGCTGCGCCGCTCACGCCGGCGGTGTCGCCACCTGCGCCTGTGGTCGTATCGCCGGGAATCGGCGCATCGACGCCGGTTCGCACGTACTGCTTGAACGCCGCGCCTGCCGACCACGGGTTGGGCTTGCAGCCGAGCGAACTGTCGCAATGCGCGGCGAAGCCGATCGTGGCCGTGCCGTCGGCGTTGGCCTGCTTCGTGATTTCATAGGCGAGCAGACGCCGGCCGCCGCCCGGGCCCGACGTCTGGATCAGCGTGTCGGTCACGGTCTGCACTTCGTACTTCGAATGACTGCGCACCCAGTCCTGGGCGCGTTGCCACCAGAGATCGCATTCCGTCTTGTCCGAACAGGTGAGCGGCGCGGTCGCGATCTGCATGACGTCGGGATTGACCTGCCCGCGCGACGCGCAGGCCGCAGCCGTCGCGCACAGCAGGATCGCAAGAATTCGTTTCATCGCGTGGATTCCTCCCAGAGTGAGCCGCATTGCGCGCGGCCCGTGCATTTTTGGTGTTTTCAGCTTCGTTCGTCCGGCGCGCCCGTCATCCGCGCGCTTCGGTAACGCGGCGCCTACCCTGGTTGGACCGCATCTGCACGCTGGTGTTGCGAGCAAATGCGGTGCCCGGGACAAATCTCGATGGGATGAGTGCGCGCCGCAGCGGCGCACCGGCGGCGGCTCAGACGCTGAAGCGATTGAGCGTATACGCGCGATAGGCGGCGACGAACGCGTCGAACGAGCCGACTTCGTCGCGCTCGAGTTGCGCCTGCTCCGCGAGTGACTCACGCGCGAGCGTTTCGAACTCCGCCGTGGCCTCGGCGTCGAGCGGACGCGCGAGGAATTGCGCTGCGTGGTGCTCGCTTTGTGCGCGTGCAAATTGCAGGAAGGACTGCTTGTTATCGCGCATGGTTTGCAGCACGCGCGCCGATGGCGTGAGCGACGGGTCGGCCAGCTTCGCGCGCTGTGTCGCGAGCGATCGCGAGTGTTCGTCGCTGCCGTGCGCCGCGTCGAGTACGGCGGCTGCGTGGCCGATCTTCTCGAACAGCGCTTCGGCCCACTCGTGCATCGGCACGTCCTTGCCGTCGCGCTTGAGCGCGAGACCCGGGCGGCGCCCTTCCTTCGTCACCAGGCCAAAGTTTTCATTCGATTCGGCATAGGCGTCGGCAGGCAGGAAAGGGCTTTCATCGAGCGCGCAGGCGAGCAGGTAGGCGTCGAGAAACCGTGCGGTCTCGAGCGAGATGCCGGTTGGCTCGAACGGGTCGATGTCCATGCAGCGCACCTCGACGTACTGCACGCCGCGCGCGGCAAGCGCATGCAGAGGCCGCTCGCCCGGATGCGTCACGCGCTTGGGGCGGATCGTTGAGTAGAACTCGTTCTCGATCTGCAGCACGTTCGTGTTGATCTGCACCCACTCGCCGTCGCGATGCGTGCCGATCGCCTCGTAGGGCGGATACGGCTGGCTCACGGCCTGCGCGAGCGCGTCGAGATAGCCTGCCAGCGTGTCGTAGTCGGCGCGCAAGGCGGACTGGCCCGTCGTGTTCGAGTAGCCGAGATCGCTCATGCGCAGGCTCGTCGCATACGGTAGATAGAGCGTGTCGGCGTCGAACGTTTCGAGCTTGTGCTCGCGGCCGCGCAGGAAGCGCGCGTCGAGCGCGGGCGAGGCGCCGAACAGGTACATGAGCAGCCAGTTCGTGCGGCGGAAATTGCGGATCAGCGCGAGGTAGCGCTCCGATTGATAGTCGGTGAGCGAGGCCGTGGACTGATGATGCGCATGCAGCACGCGCCACACCTCTTCGCTCAGCGAGTAGTTGTAGTGGATGCCGGCAATGCACTGCATCGTGCGGCCGTAGCGCAGCGCGAGGCCCATGCGGTACACGTACTTGAGGCGGCCGATATTCGAGTTGCCATAGCGCGCGATGGGGATGCCGTCGTCGGCGTCGGGCAGGAGGCCCGGCATCGATTCGTTCCAGAGCATCTCGCCGTCACGCGCGAGTACCGCATAGACGTAGCGGTGCAGCTCGTCGAGTTGCGCGAGCGTGATCGAGGCATCGGGCTCGGCAGGCGTGATGATCTCGATCAGCGCTTCCGAATAGTCGGTGGTCAGCGACGGATGCGTGAGCGCCGAACCGAGCGCTGCCGCGTGCGGCGTCATGGCGAGACGGCCGTCGCGCGTCACGCGCAGGCTCTCCTTCTCGATGCCGCGCAGACCGCGCGTGAGCGCGCCGCGATGTGGCCCGTCGCCCAGCACGGAAAGGCGCTGTGCGAGAACGTCGTTCGTGCGTGTAGAGGTCGTGTCTGACATTGAGGCAAGTCGGGCTCGGGCCGGCGGCGCAGTGCTGTGCGGCGCGCGCTCGCCGGCCGGGATTCTTTTCGGTAGCGGGCACTTTAACATCTCGCCGAAAGACCTGCTTGGGCCTGCCTCGGGCGGGGTTTTGGCCCGTCGGCGCGCGCTTCTCGCGGTGATGGCGCGCCTTTCCGGCGCTGCCCTAGCCGCCGCGCGCCGCGCCCGCGCGATCGGCGATTTCGTTCCACAAATGCATGGCCGCGTATGCGCGCCAGGGGCTCCATGTGTCAGTGCGGGCGCGCTGTTGGGTCGCGCGCACGAGCGCCGGGTCACGCGCCGCGATGGCCTGCATCAGCACGAGATCGGTCGCGGGCCACGCGTTCGCATCGCGCCACGCGCGCATCGCGACGTATTCCACGGTCCACGGTCCGATGCCGGGCAACGCGAGCAGTCCCGCGCGCATGGTGTCGAGATCGGCGGGTTCCGGTGCGATCGCGTCGATTTGTCTGTTTTGACGCGTGCCGCGCGGCTTCTCCTGATCGTTCTGCGCGTAGTTGCGTTCGATGATCACCGCGCCGCTCGCCACGGCCTGCGCGAAGCCCTGCAGCGCGGCGACGCGCTTGCCCGGCATGCCGATGCCCGCGAGATCGGCGGCGGCGAGCGCGGCGGGCGTGGGAAAGCGCCACGCAGTGCGCGCGTGCGCATGGTCGTCGACGCGCTTGCCCACGCGTTCGACGAGGCGCCCGATGATCGTCGTCGCCGCTTTCACGCTGACCTGCTGACCGACGATCGCGCGCACCACGAGCTCGAAGCCAGACCACGCGCCCGGTACGCGCAGCCCCGGCACGGCTGTGACGAGCGGCGCGAGCCACGGGTCGCTGCGCAGATGCGCGGCGACGGCGGCGGGATCGGCCTGCAGGTCGAACATGCGCGACAGCGGCGCGGCGAGCGCCGCCGCATGCGCGCTCACGGGTCCGTCGATCTGCACGACGAGGCAATGCTTGCGCGCGTGACGGCGCACGGCGAGCGTGCCGCTCGCGCCATTGAAATCGATCGCGCGCAGCCACGCGCCGTCTTCCACCGCCTCGACGCCCGGTGTGGCGCGCCCGCTGAAGAAGCGCAGCACGCGGGGCCAGTCGTAGGGCGCGCGAAACGGCAGCTCGAGTGTGGCGCTGTGCGTCGGCGCGCTGGTTTGTGCTTCGGTTTGCGAGGCGATGGCGCTCAAGTGGCGGTCTCCGGCGTGTCGGCGCGGTTCGGGGCCGAACGGCTGCTTTTTGGGTTTTTCGCACCGTTTTGCGCACCTTGCGATGCGCGTGCTTCGCTGTCGAGCAGCGCCGCCTTGCGCTCGAGCCCCCAGCGATAACCGGCGAGCGAGCCGCCCTTCTGCACGACGCGATGGCACGGAATCGCCAACGCCACCGGATTCGACGCGCACGCACTCGCCACGGCCCGCACCGCGCGCGGCGCGCCGAGCGTTTCGGCGATCTGCGAGTAGCTGCGCGTCTCGCCATAGGGAATGCGCTGGAGTGCGTCCCAGACGCGCTGCTGGAACGCCGTCGCGGCAATGTCGAGCGGCAGATCGAAACGCTCGCGCCGGCCGTGCAGATACGCGTCGATCTGCGCGGCAAACGGCGCGATCGCGGCCTTGTCCTCGATGCACTGCGCGTTCGCGAAATCGGCCGTGAGTGCGGCGGTGAGTGTCGCGGCATCGTCGCCGAACGCGATCCGGCAAATGCCCTTTTCTGTTGCCGCGATGAGCACGAAGCCGATCGGCGTGGGCGTGGCGGCGTAGTGGATCGTCAGCCCCGCGCCCTTGCGGCGATAGGCGGAAGGCGCCATGCCGAGCTCGCCCGGCACGCTGTGATAGAGCCGCGACGACGAACCGAAACCGGCGTCGGCGCTTGCGCGCGTGACGTCGGCGCCCTCGCCGAGCGCGTCGCGCAGCACGGCCCCGCGCCGCGCCGCCTGGTATTGGCGTGGCGAGACGCCCAGTACGCGCTTGAAGAGCCGTTGCAGGTGAAACGGGCTCAGGTGCACGGCTTCGCCGAGCTGCGCGAGCGTGAGCCGCTCTTGCGGGTCGGCGTCCAGCGCCGCACAGGCGCGCCGCACGATTTCCAGCTCGCGCGGCAGGCCGCCCGGGCGGCAGCGCTTGCATTCGCGATAGCCGGCGGCGCGCGCGTCGTCGGCCTCGGCAAAGAATTCGATGTTCTCGCGCCGCGGCAGCCGCGACGCGCACGACGGGCGGCAGAACACGCCGGTAGTGCGCACGGCGTAGAAGAACGCGCCGTCGGCGCGGGCGTCGCGCGACGTGACGGCTTGCCAGCGGTCGGCGTCGTTCGTCCACTCGCTGTCTGGCGTCTGGCTCGGTTTGGCGGGTTTCATCGCTGGTTTCATTGCAGGGACGGCGCTCATTTGAGGCTCCTCGAAGTGCCTGTCTGTATGCCCTTACTCTAACTTCGCGTACGGACGACGGCGCGCCGGATCTTGCGCTGTCATTGCGGTCGACATGGGCCGTGAAGGCGCGCCTGATCGCGTACTTTTATGGCCTTCGGTGAATCCCTGGTGGCGTCTCGCCGATTCCCGTGCGACAAAATGACAACTTTGCGGGTTTTCCCTTAAAAAGTTGTTGCGTCGCGACAGCCGACTCGGTATAGTCGTTCCTGTCTCCTCCATGTCTCCTCCTGATATGGATTAAGCCCGCTCACTGCAGCGGGCTTTTTTTCGTCCCGCGTTTCCCCGGCCGCAGCGCCCAAAGCTATTTTCCGCCGGTTCCCACTGTTCTGCTGCCGCCCTGCTGCGGCCGATTCCGGTTGGCGCGGCTCGGTGAAATGCGCGCCTTCTGCGCAGCCCCGCGTCCACAGGTTCATCATGAGAATCCCAGCACGACCTTGAGGACGCCATGCGGATCCAGATTCGCGAGATCGATCACGTCGTTATCCGGGCCGCCGACATGGCCGCCATGACGCGTTTCTATTGCGAAGTACTCGGTTGCGAGCCGGAGCGTGAACAGCGCGATCTCGGCCTCGTGCAGTTGCGCGCGGGACGCTCGCTGATCGATCTCGTGACGATCGGCGGCCCGCTCGACCGGGGTTCCGGCGCAGCGCCTGCCGGCGCGACCGGCAACATGGATCATCTTTGTCTGCGCGTGGAGCCGTTCGACGCCGAGGCGCTCACGTCGCATCTGACGCAGCATGGCGCGCGTCCCGGCCATGCCGTCGAGCGCTATGGGGCGGAGGGTTTGGGGCCGTCGCTGTATCTTTTCGACCCGGAAGGCAACATGGTGGAACTCAAGGGGCCGCCGCACGCTTAAGGGCGCGCAGCCTGCTTTCAGACGTTCTCGGGCGCCTTGAACACGCTCCATTCGACAGCCACTGGCTCAGCACTCGAATTGCCGATCCACGCCGCGCCGTCCTGCACCGTGCATTGCAGGCGCATGGTGCGCTCGGCCAGCGCGCCGAGCGACGCGGCAACGCCCTCGCCCAACGACCAGACCGTCACGTTGCGCAGGCGTTCGACCTTGTTGCGCACGCCTTGCCACCAGATGTCGGAGGTGCGCCCGCCGTAGGCGATCACGATGACCTCGCCTGCACGCCCGCTCGCCTTGGCAATGCGGCGCTCGTCGGGCTGCCCGACCTCGATCCACGTTTCGATCGCGCCCGTATAGTCCTTGCGCCAGAGATCGGGCTCGTCCGTATCGGAGAGTCCCTTGCAGAATTCGAGCCGCTCGCCCGCAAACAGCGCGAACGCCGCGATGCGGACCATCATGCGGTCGTCGGTTTCGGACGGATGGCGCGCGATCGTGAGCGCATGGTCGGCGTAATAGTGCCGGTCCATGTCCGCGATCTGCAGTTCTGCCTTGTAAATGGTCGATTTGAGTGCCATACCGAATTCCGGTCGCGCGAAAGCCGCACATGATAGCGAAGTTTCTAGCAAGCCATGTGCCGGTCGAGTGGACGCGCAGCGCGCGTCGAGGCGTCGCGCGACGCAATGCGGATGGTCTGACGAGAAAGTGACGGGGATTTGACAGCGGCGCGCGACGCGCGTGCGTCGGGCCGTGTCGAGCGGCGCGTTGGGAGAGACGGCCTTACTGCTTGATGAAGCGGTCCGTGGTCCAGAGGCCTTGCTGGTCGCCATTCGCCGCGTTGACGAATTCGACGTCGTGGCCCACCACCTGTACGACGCGGAACGACTGGTTGTCGGGTGTGGACAGACACTGGAATCCCGTGAAGTATTCCTGCATCTGCTGATGCTCGCCGGCCTGCTCGTGAAGCGCGACGGCGTCGAGCTTGTCTTTCGTGAGGCACCCATAGGAGCCCGGCTTGAGCTGCACCGTTTGCTGCGGCTTGACGCTCACATCCTGAGCCTGAACCGCGACGACGCAAGCCAGGCTGGCAGCCGCGACGACGATACCGGATAGCCTTTTCATGATTGCCTCCTGCGGGTCTCTACTCAGGTTAGCTATGTATTTAACTCTCATGCCTCACCCGCGTCTTTAAACATAGAAAACTGCCGAAAGACTGCAAGCCCGACTTGTGTGCGCTCGCAACAGCCGTGGAGGCTTGCAGCATGACGTCGAGCACCGCTTTCCCATCGAGCCTGGCGCTGAGGGGCGTCCAGCAGCACTTCGAAGCATCGATTACATCGTCCTGCGCCTTATCCAACAAGGCGCGGGCGGTTATAGCCAGGATACGAAAATCGAATCCGCTTTTGATTTAAACGATTTAATAGATCGCCGCGCGCCCATGACGCATTGCACCTAAAGTCGCGCGAGCGCCCATCGGGCGCGCGCTCATTAATGGATTGGCGACAGAATAAAAAGGATGCCAGGCGCTCCATGAGGCTCGCGAAACGAAGCCGCGCGCCGCGCTTGCATACGGCAAAAGTTCGTGGATAAATCGGGCTTCCCAATGGAGGAACCCCATGACTTTCGCTCACTGGCTACCGTTCGCGATCGCGTCGGCCATTCTCGTTGCGATTCCCGGCCCCACCGTGCTGCTGGTCGTTTCCTACGCGCTTGGCCACGGCCGCCGTTACGCGCTCGCAACCACGGCCGGCGTCGCGCTCGGCGACTTCACGGCGATGACCGCTTCCATGCTCGGACTCGGCGTGATCCTCGCGGCATCCGCCACGCTGTTCTCGGTGCTCAAATGGATTGGCGCCGCCTATCTGATCTATCTGGGCGTGAAGCTCTGGCGCGCGCCCGTCGGCGTTGGCGACGCACCGGACACCTCCGAGACGCGCACCGGCCGCATCTTCGCGCATGCCTACGCGGTTACCGCGCTCAACCCGAAGAGCATCATTTTCTTCGTCGCCTTCGTGCCGCAGTTCATCGATCCGCATGCGGCCATGACATCGCAGATCGTCGTGTTCGAAGCCACCTTCCTCGTGCTCGCGACGCTCAACGCGCTCGTCTATGCGCTGCTCGCAGCGGCCGCGCGCAAGGTCGTACGCAGCCCGCGCGTGCAGCGCGCCGTCAATCGTACGGGCGGCACGCTGCTGATCGGCGCCGGGCTCTTTGCCGCCGCGTGGAAAAAGGCGGCGGCATGAGCGGCGCATGCGGATCGACGGCGACCGGGATGCGGGGCCCACCCCGAGCCCCGCGAATCGGGCTGTGAACGGGCACGCAGGCTGCTCAGAGCGGGTTGTGATGGTTGGCGAACATTGTTTTCAAGCTTCGGTGCGCGCCCAATGTGCAAACTGTCGCGTCTTGGCTACAATGCAATTGCAAACCGCTTGACAACCAGGAGGTAATCGTGATCGAGCACGTAATACTGGGCGCGTTTCTGGTGATTCCCCTTGTCATTGTCGTCTTCCTGTTTTCCGACGAAATCCTCGAGGAGCATCGACAGCGCGTAGAAGCGGGAGACGGACATCATATGGACTGGCGTCATCCGCTACGCAGCCTTCTGCATCACTGAGCGGGAGCACGCATCGCGCGGATGAACACGCCGAAGCACACATGGGTGGCACTCGTGGATTTCGAGTTCTCCTGGATCGTACTTCGTCGCCTTGTTCGTGCTGATGGTGCTGTCCGTCGCGCTCACCCTTCTCTGTCCGTCTGCCGGGCAGCGCGGTAGCACGCCGCACACGCACGAGGCAGACGCGCACGGCGAGCACGCACGCTGACGGGAATCACTCCCGGCCAGCGCGCGCTGGCAAGCCACACCTCCGTAATTCAGCGTTACCACTTGCAGCACCTGTATCCAGCAATCAGGCTGACAATCGCTCGCATGTTTTCAAAGGTTCTCAGGGAGAACGACATGCGAAAGATGGCAGCCGTTTTGGTGCTGGGGGGGTGTGCGGTGGCGGCCGGCCCCGCGAGCGCGCACGATCATGGCGGTGACGTCGTGGGTGCGCTGGTTGGCGGCGCGTTGATTGGCGCCGCAGTGGGCGCCGTGCTCAACAGCGGCCCGGCGGTGGCCTACCCGGCTCAGCCGGCCTATGTGCAGCCTGCGCCCGTGTATGCCGAGCCGGCGCCGGTCTATGCCGCCTCCCCGGCCGGCGCGGCGTGTTACGACCAGTATTCGGGCCGCTACGTGCCCTGCGCGCCAGCCCAGCCCGCGCCCCCTCCGCCGCAATATGACGACGGCTACGCGCAACCCGGCTACGGACAACAGCCGGTTTATGCTCAGCCTGGCAGCGGCTGGTAATGCTTCAAGCGGCGCACGCCACGGCGCGCCGCCCATCACTTCGGTGGTTCCCCGCGTCTAGCTCGTCTGCTCGACGGGCGTCACGCTCAGGTTGAGCCGCTGCGTCAAGCGGATCACACCGATTTCCACTGTGCGATCAATGCGCGAAACGTCGAAGAGACGCTGCAGCGTGTCGATACCGTCGACCGGCACGCCGTCGATCGTCACGATCGTGTCGTCCACGCGCAGGCCGCCGAGCGCAGCAGGACTGCCCTTGACGATCTCCATCACCCGCACGCCGGTCGTCGCGCTCAGGCTGAAGTAGCGCTGCACCTTGCGCGCGATCGGCACCGTGGTGCCGGCAATGCCGATATAGGCGCGCCGCACCCGGCCGTGTGCGAAGAGCTGCGTGATGACCCACTTTGCCGTGTCGATGGCCGTGGCGAAGCAGATGGCCTGCGCGCCCGGAATGATTGCGGTATTCACGCCGATCACCTGACCCGCCGAATTGATGAGCGGACCGCCCGAGTTGCCCGGATTGAGCGCGGCGTCGGTCTGGATCACGTCGTAGATCATGCGGCCGGATTCCGAACGCAGCGAGCGCCCGAGCGCAGACACCACGCCCGTCGTCACCGTTTGCGCGAGGCCGAGCGGGCTGCCTACGGCGATGGCGATCTGCCCGACGCGCAGGCCCGCCGAGTCGCCGAGCTGCGCGTGCGGCAGCGCCTCCGCCGCGCCGATACGCAGCACGGCGAGATCCGTGCTCGGGTCGTCGCCGACAAGGTCGGCGCTTTGTGTCGTGCCGTCCGCAAGCGTCACGCTCAGCTTGCTTGCGCCATGCACGACGTGGCTGTTCGTCAGCAAGTAGCCGTCCGGCGTAAACAGGAAGCCCGAGCCGCTACCGCCGCGCGCAGGCGCCTGGCCCGATGCGCGGCGCTCGACGGCAATATGCGCGACGGCGGGCTGCACGCGCTCCAGCGCGCCGATCACGGTCCGCGAATAGGCGTCGAGGAGCACGTCGTCATCGAAGCCCGGGCGCTGGCCCGCGCCGTCGGAAGGGACGCCGCGAGCCAGATCGTCAATGAAGGAAGGTCGTCTGCCCACGATCTGAATCTCCGAAAAAGTGGGCTCTACATGCAGGGGGCGCGCGACGTTTTCAAGAGCGGGCGCCGGGCCGGCCGAATCGTCAAGCTCTTGACTGCGACTGCCAGCCCGCTGGCGAGCGCTTCGCAAAAGAAAAAAGCCCGCTCGCGCGGGCTAATCCATGCTCGGGTGACATGGCGAGGTTAAGCGGGAATTCGCGGCGCCGGGCGCTCGCGAAGCAAACTCGGGAGTCAGGCGGCCAGCGCCTCGCGCACCGCCGCGCCGGTCGCGGCCCGACGCGCTTCGAGCTCGACCATGAGCGCGTCGACCGTGCGGAACTGGGACGGCGTAATCTGGGCGAGGTCGAGCAGCGTGCCAAGGCGCTTGTACCAGTAATCGAATGAAAAGACGGCCGGCGTCGTGCCGGCGGATAACGAGGGAGCCGTCGCGCGCATGATATGCGCGATCTCTTCGTCGATGAATCTCATGAGTGCCCCCGTGCGCTGGTCCAACGCCTCGTTGTCTTGTGAAGACGTGTCTCGCCACTTTAGTTCGGCGGCGGCGCGTGTCCAGCTATCACATCGGATAGGTCAAGCTCAAAGGTCGGACGTCAACCTTTCAGACGGCTTGTTACGGTCCCCTTAACGTCGCCAGCCGTGGCCGTAATAGCCGCCCACGCCAACCCCGATATCCACCGACGGCGCCGCATAGTAGCCCGGCGCGTAGCCGTAGGCCGGCGCAGGCGCGTACGCGTAAGGCGGCGCCACCACACAACCCGTGAGGCCGGCCGACAAGCCAGCCAGAGCAATAACGCAGAAGAGTGTTTTCATCGTCGTTCTCCTATGCCACTGATTGTCGACGAGCCACGATGCGGCAAGGGTTTGGAAAAGCAACGATGTGTGTCCACAAATTACAGCCGCACGCAGCGGGCGCTGGGCGTTCGTGGAGGCAGAGAAGGGCGCGTTAGCGAGCACAAGCGTTGAAGCCAGCGCTAAACAATCGCCCGCTTGTGGGATTCTTGATTGATCGCACTACGAATTAAATGACCCGGCAGTTAACTCGTAGTGCGCAGAGATGAGGCTGAACAAGCTTCGCTTTTGAACAGCGTCGCCAGTTTGATCGACGATCGCTGGAAAAAGCGCCCAGGCCCGAAGGCCCGAGCGAAGCCGTCGCGTCAACGACGGCGGAGGTATTCGTTTAGCTATGCGAAACGCCTGCGCGGGATCATCGCAGGCGTTTCAGCAGTATTGCCTTGTTACGGATGGTTATACATCGCGTTCCAGTCGGCCTTGGGCACCGCCGGGCGGCCTGCATCCGAGTTGCCGGCTGCCACGCCGCCATAGCCGCTCGTTGCGCCGTTCGCGGCGGCTACCTTGGCTTCGGCTGCGAGAAGATCGTCGGGGTAGTGCGGGTCCGCCCCTGCGCCAGGATGCCAGCCCGCCTTCGCGAGCTGTTCGAGCTCGGCGCGCACCTGGGCGCGCGTGACGGGCGCATTCGATTGCGCGAACGATGCCATCGGCACTACGAGTGCAACGGCAACGGCTACGGTCTGGATCAGGGACTTCATGCTGACTACCTCCTTTGGCTTTTGATTCGGTGCGACAACGTGTCTGCATCCGATGAGCGAAAGTCTAGGAGGATTGCCGCCGAGGGTTAACCCTCGGCCTTCGAAGGGATTGTTCCAGGCTGGAGAAGAATGGGGCGGGGCTGGGCGCGCTTGCGGGTTACTTCCCGATACAAAACCGGCTGAAAATCACGCCCAGCAGGTCATCGGACGTAAATTCGCCGGTGATCGAATTCAGCGATTCCTGCGCGAGCCGCAGCTCTTCGGCGAACAGATCGAGCAATTGCGAATTCTGGTCGGCGTGCGCCGCCGCGTGCGCGAGATGCTCGCGCGCCGCGCGCAGCGCGATGAGATGCCGCTCGCGCGCGAGATAGACGCTCTGCGCATCCGCCTGCCAGCCCGCAATGCGCAGCAACTCGGCGCGCAGCAGCCCAACACCGTCGCCCTGTTTCGCCGAAAGACGCAACTCGCACACTTCGCTGCCGTTGCCGGCACGACGCTGCGCCACTTCGGGCGGCACGCCGGTCAGGTCGGTCTTGTTGAGCACGCGCACGACCGGCACACCGGCGGGAAAGCGCGCGGCGATCACCTCGTCTTCGGCGTTCATGCCCGTGCGCGCATCGAGCAGATGCAGCACCACGTCTGCGCGGCCGATCTCGCTCCACGTGCGCTCGATGCCGATCTTTTCGACCTCGTCCTCCGTGTCGCGCAAACCTGCCGTGTCGATCACATGCAGCGGAATGCCTTCGACCTGGATGGTCTGGGAAATCTTGTCGCGCGTCGTGCCGGCAACGGGTGTCACGATCGCGAGCTCCGCGCCTGCCAGCGCGTTCAGCAGCGACGACTTGCCCACGTTGGGTTGTCCCGCGAGCACGACCGAAAGGCCCTCGCGCAGCAGCGCGCCCTGGCGCGCTTCGGAGAGCACGTGGTCGAGTTGCGCGCGAATGCGTGCGAGCTTGCCGCGGGCGTCCGCGGCCTCGAGGAAGTCGATCTCTTCCTCGGGGAAATCGAGCGTCGCCTCCACGAGCATGCGCAGCGTCACGACGTCGTCCACGAGCGCGTGGATGTCGCGCGAGAACGCGCCGTCGAGCGAGCGGCCCGCCGAACGCGCCGCCGCCTCGGTGCTCGCCTCGATCAGGTCGGCCACGGCTTCCGCCTGGGCCAGATCGAGTTTGTCGTTGAGGAACGCGCGTCGCGTAAATTCGCCAGGTTCCGCGAGGCGTAGCCCGAACTCGCGGCCGGCCTCGATGCAGCGCTGCAAAACGAGTTGCAGCACGATCGGGCCGCCGTGGCCCTGCAGTTCGAGCACGTGCTCGCCGGTGTACGAATGCGGCGCGGGGAACGACAGCGCGATACCGCGATCGAGCACCGTGCCGGCGCCGTCGAGGAACGGCACATAGCTCGCGTGGCGCGCAACCAGGTCCTGGCCCGTGAGGGCCTGCATCAACGCAGCGGTCGCCCCCGCGCCGGCGCGGCCGGCCGACACGCGCACGACACCAATCCCGCCGCGTCCGGGCGCGGTAGCAATGGCGACGATGGGATCGGAATCGGTGGCGAGCATGATGGGCGTGGACCGTAGGGCAGGGCTGGAATCGGGATGGAGTGCGGGGACTCACTGCGGTCTTGCAAGCACTCGCAAAACGCGAGGCATTGTAACGCGCCGGACAGAGCGTTTTCGACTGGAAACCCAGCTAAGAGCCGTCTCGATTTATCTTAATTTAGCTAAGATTAGTCTTAAGGAATTCTGTCGGATTTCAGATAATTCAGGCGCTGGATCTCGCCAACCTCGTGCCACACGGGAATCCATGGAGGATCTCGACCGAAGTCATACGGCAACCAGAAGCAGGTGAATTATCGCTTTTATACGTTAAATGTAGCCTAACTGGTTGTCATCTTCGGCAATTTCGGGTTGCACAATCTGGCCCATGCCGACCACCAACGAAAAAGCCGCTTTTGCCGAACGTCTCAGATTCGCCATGAAGCGCGCGCCCGAAAAGCTACGCGGCAGCACCGACCTGGCGAACCGGTTCAATCTGCGCCATCACGGCGAGCATCCGGTTTCGCCGCAAACCGCTCACAAGTGGCTGAGCGGTCGCACCATTCCCACGCAGGACAAGCTGGAGACGCTGGCGAAATGGTTCGACGTGGACATCCACTGGCTGCACTACGGGCCTCCGGGCAATGCCGGCTCTGGCGTGCCGAGGCCGCGCAAGCCTGACGGCAAATATCCGGTTTCCGAGGAAACGCTCGAACTGGCCTCGAAGATCGAATCGCTCAGCGCCCATCACCGCTATCTCGTGCAGGAACTGGTCGCCCAATTCTACGGCGACGCCGAGAAGAACTAACGCGCACACACGAACGCTGCGCTCTGCGCCGTCAAGGAAATGGCGGTCCGATAACGCAAAAAGCCGTCCGGTTCGCACCGGACGGCTTTTTTTCGAGCCTGGATTCAGGCGGCGGCATCACTGCCGCCCCGGCACTCAGGCGGGCTTCTTCTTGCCCTTACCCATCATGCGCGTGATGTAGTACTGCTGCGCGATCGACAGCACGTTGTTCACGACGTAGTACAGCACGAGGCCGGCCGGGAAGAAGAAGAACATGACCGAGAACGCGATCGGCATGAACATCATCATCTTCGCCTGGACGGGGTCCGGCGGCGTCGGGTTGAGCTTGGTCTGCACGAACATCGAAACGGCCATCAGCACCGGCAGGATGAAGAACGGGTCCTGCTGCGAGAGGTCGTGAATCCAGAGAATCCACGGCGCACCACGCATTTCCACCGACGAGAGCAGCACCCAGTACAGCGAAATGAACACCGGGATCTGGATCACCACCGGCAGGCAGCCGCCGAACGGATTCACCTTCTCCGTCTTGTAGAGCTCCATGAGCGCCGCGTTCATCTTCTGCGGGTCGCTCTTGAAGCGCTCGCGCAGCGCCTGCATGCGCGGCGTGATTTCCTTCATGCGCGCCATCGACTTGTAGCTGGCGGCGGAGAGCGGGAAGAACACGGCCTTGATGAGCAGCGTGAGCAGCACGATCGACCAGCCCCAGTTGCCCACGTAACCGTGGATCTTCTCGAGCAGCCAGAAGAGCGGCTTGGCGATGATCGTCACCCAGCCGTAGTCTTTCACGAGCTCCAGGCCCGGCGCGACGCCTTCGAGCATGCGCTCTTCCTGGGGACCTGCGAAGAGGCGTGCCTGCACGGTATCCGTCGCACCCGGTGCGATCGTGCCGAGCGGCTGCTTCACGCCCACGCGGTAGAGCGCGTTGTCGAACTTCTCGACGTAGATGCTGCGCTTGACGCCTTGCTGCGGAATCCACGCGGTCGCGAAGTAGTGCTGCACCATCGCGATCCAGCCGTTATCGGCCTGGGTCACGAAGTCGGCCTTGTTCTTGTCGATGTCGCCGAACGTGATCTTCTGGAAGTGATGCTCGTTCGAGTACACCGCCGGCCCGATGAAGGTGTGCGAGAAGCGCGGCGTTTCGACCGGCTGGCTGTCACGCACGATTTCCATGTAGAGCGTGGGCGAAACCGGCGCGCCACTGACGTTCTGCACCTTCCAGTCCACGCCGATCACGTAGCTGCCGCGCGTGAACGTGTAGGTCTTGGTGACCTTCACGCCGCCTTTCTCGGGCGACTGCAGCGCGATCTGGAAGGAGTTGGCGTCGCCGGTCAGCTCGCGCGGGCCTTCGACTGCCGTGAACACGTCGTTGTGGTTCGGGAAGTCGCCGCCGAGCAGGCCGGTGCGCGCGAGGTACGTGTGGTCGTTCGTGTGGTCGAACAACGTGATGTACTGGTCGGGACCCTTGCCGTCGGCGCTTTCCTTCACGAGCGAAAGCTTCACGAGCGTGCCGCCGCGCGTGTCGATCACGCCGTCGTAGACGTCGGTGCGAAAGTGAACGAGCTGTGCTGCGGCTGCAGCCGGCTGGGCGGTGTTCGTCGGCGCCTGGCCCGCGGCGGCAGCGGCCGTCGGCAGGTCGGACGCGCCGTTGGCGGCGCTAGCCGGCGCAGGGCCGCTCGAGGCGGATTGCGTCTGCGTTTGCGTCGCGTTCGGGAAGAACATCGACTGGCGTCCATGGTCGCGCTGCCAGTTGTCGTACAGCATGACAGCTGACATGAAGAAGATGACCCATAGGACGGTGCGTTTGATATCCATGCGTTGTCTCAGTGTCGATGGAATGGCGCGTCAGCGCTTTTTCGGAGATGCAGGCGGGACGAGATCGACGCCGCCCGCCGAAAACGGATGGCAGCGGCACAGTCGCCGCGCGGCGAGGTAAGTCCCACGCGCGGCGCCATGATACTGGATTGCCTCGCGTGCGTAATCCGAACAGGAAGGATAAAAACGGCACCGGCTGCCGAGGAGGGGACTCACGGCAAGCTTGTAGAAACGCAGCAGTGCGATCAATACCGTTTGCATGGCGTTGCGGCCTGGCTGCGCCGCGTTCGATGACGAACCACGTGCCGCTTGCGCGGCGGCTACGTCGGATATGCCGGACTCGCGCGCCCCGCTCATGATGCGCGGGTCTTGCTCTCGTCCGGCGGCAAATCTTTACCGGCCTGGGCCTGCGCCGGTTCCCCGGCTGCCTGCTCACTTGGTGCCGCAGCCTGCGTTGCGCAAGGGGTGCGCGCAGATGTCGCAGGCGCAGCGCCGCCACGCCGCGTGACTTCGCGCGCGGCCTTTTCGAGCAGCGTTTCGATCTCGCCGCGGCACAAAGCTTTGAGCCCCGGCGAAGACGCGCCCGGCAGCGCCTTGCGGTCGAACTTCGTATGCAGGCGCAGCAGCAGGTCGAACCCTTCGAACTGCGCCCGGCGCACACGAAACGCTTCACGGGCAATGCGGCGCACCAGGTTGCGCGTGACCGCGCGCGGTGCGTACTTCTTGCCGATCACGAGCCCGAGCCGCGCCTCGTTGCCGGTGGGCCGGCCGTACACGACGAAGTGCTCGGTGCGGCGCCAGGGGCGCAAACGAAAAACGGATGAGAACTCATCCGTTTTCAGTAGCCTTGCGGCTTTCGGAAAAGCGGCTTGCGTTCGCGACGGCATGACGCCCCGATCAGTTACCAGGTTCGTCCTGTTCGCCGTGCTCGCGAGCGGGCCGCTACCCGTGATTTCGCTGATAGCGATGCTGCCCGACTTAGACGGCGAGGCGCTTGCGACCCTTCGCACGGCGTGCGTTGATCACTTTGCGGCCACCAGCGGTCTTCATGCGCACGCGGAAACCGTGGGTACGCTTGCGACGGGTAACGGAAGGTTGGAAAGTACGTTTCATGTTGCTCTCACTGTTGAGTTATGACCGCGGCGAGCATCGCGGAAAAAGGCAATGGCCGGTGGTACTAGGGATTGGTTTTCGAGGAACCCGCTATTTAAGCCGGTTTTTCGTTGGCCGTCAATAGCTTAGGCGATCGAACCTTCTCGAACGGCAGCGCAGCGCCTGCATCGGCCGTGGTGAGGGCACGAACGAGCGTGCGTTGATCCGTCCCTGTGGATAACTTCCTGGTGAGGGGATTTCGGCGTTAGAATCTCGCCTATCCCAAGAATCCTGCATGCCGCTCCGGCCCGCCTGCTTGCCGCAAGACCTTTGCCGCGCGGGCTTCCGGAGCCATTGCCGTCGCCTCGTCAGGGCCTCGTCGCATCCGTGCGACAAGAGCGGGGCGACCGCAACGCATGCAAACAAAACGACCACAGCAACTCGATGAACGAATTCTGGCAACACTGTTCCGCACTACTGGAGCGTGAGCTAACGCCCCAGCAGTACGTGACGTGGATTAAACCGTTGGCCCCGGTTGCCTTCGATGCTGCGGCGAACACGCTGCAGATAGCCGCTCCCAACCGTTTCAAGCTCGACTGGGTCAAGAGCCAGTTCTCGGGCCGGATCACCGATCTGGCGCGCGACTTCTGGCAGACCCCCGTCGACGTGCAGTTCGTCCTCGACCCGAAGGCGGGCATGCGCGCGCCCCACGTCGCACCGGCGCCCGCCGCCGCGTCGCGCGCGCCGCTGGCTGCCGCGCCGGCGTCCGCATCGGTCATGAGCGCAGCCGCCGCGCCGCAGCCGGCCGCCGTGACGGGCGGGACGGGACTCGCGGGCATGGTGCATGCCGCGTCGGCCGCCGCCGCGCAGGCCACGGCCGATGACGCCGCCGACCTCGATCTGCCCAGCCTCGACGCCAACGAAGCCGCCGCCGGCCGCCGCACATGGCGTCCGGGCCAGGGCGCGGCTGCGGCCGCTTCGAGCGGCGAGCCGGACCCGACCTACGAGCGCTCGAAGCTCAACCCGGTGCTCACGTTCGACAACTTCGTGACGGGCAAGGCGAACCAGCTCGCGCGCGCGGCCGCCATCCAGGTCGCCGACAACCCCGGGATCTCGTACAACCCGCTGTTCCTCTACGGCGGCGTGGGCCTTGGCAAGACCCACTTGATCCACGCGATCGGCAACCAGCTCCTGCTCGACAAGCCGGGCGCGCGCATCCGCTACATCCACGCGGAACAGTATGTGTCCGACGTGGTGAAGGCCTACCAGCGCAAGGCATTCGACGACTTCAAGCGTTACTACCACTCGCTCGACCTGCTGCTGATCGACGATATTCAGTTCTTCTCGGGCAAGTCGCGCACGCAGGAAGAGTTCTTCTACGCGTTCGAGGCGCTCGTCGCCAACAAGGCGCAGGTGATCATCACGAGCGATACGTATCCGAAGGAAATCTCGGGTATCGACGACCGTCTGATCTCGCGCTTCGACTCGGGCCTGACCGTGGCGATCGAGCCGCCGGAGCTCGAAATGCGGGTGGCCATTCTGATGCGCAAGGCGCAATCGGAAGGCGTGAGCCTGAACGAGGACGTGGCGTTCTTCGTCGCGAAGCACCTGCGCTCGAACGTGCGCGAACTCGAAGGCGCGCTGCGCAAGATCCTCGCGTATTCGAAGTTCCACGGCCGCGAGATCTCGATCGAGCTGACCAAGGAAGCGCTCAAGGACCTGCTGACGGTGCAGAACCGCCAGATTTCGGTCGAAAACATCCAGAAGACGGTGGCGGACTTCTACAGCATCAAGGTCGCCGACATGTATTCGAAGAAGCGCCCGGCGAACATCGCGCGCCCGCGCCAGATCGCCATGTATCTGGCCAAGGAGCTCACGCAGAAGAGCCTGCCGGAAATCGGCGAACTGTTCGGCGGCCGCGACCACACCACGGTGCTGCACGCCGTGCGCAAGATCGCCGACGAACGCACCAAGGACGCCCAGCTCAATCACGAGCTGCACGTGCTCGAGCAGACGCTGAAGGGGTAAGACGCATCAGGCGGCAGCGCAATGGCCGGGCGGACGTCGTATCCCGAAAGGATTGCCCTGTTTATTTCGCGGATCGCCCCCAATTTAGGGAAGTGGTCCGTTTTCAGGCACAATATGGGTTTAACCGCCCGGAGGTCCGGGGCGGGAACCACCGCCGCGGCCTGTGCCGCATTAACCGCCTGAGCGGCGCTAAAGCCGCGTGACTTTCGTGGGGTCACGTCGGCAAAACCGGCGCCAGGCGGGCGCGCAGTCCGTCACATCAACGAAGGAACTCTATGCAACTGGTCAAGACCGAACGCGATAACCTGCTGAGGCCGCTGCAAACGGTGAGCGGCATTGTCGAACGCCGCCATACGTTGCCGATCCTCGCCAATCTGCTGATCACCAAAACCGGTTCCGACGTCTCGTTCCTGTCGACCGACCTCGAGTTGCAGATCACCACGACCGCCGACTTCGGCGTCGGCAACGACCAGGTGGCCACGACCGTCGCCGCACGCAAGCTGCTCGACATCCTGCGCGCGATGCCCGACGGCCAGGTCACGCTCACGCTCGCGGACAAGCGCCTCACGGTGCAGTCGGGCAAGAGCCGCTTCGCCCTGCAAACGCTCGCCGCGGACGAGTTCCCCACGGTGGCGCAGGCCAAGGACTTCGGCGCGAACCTCGCGGTGCCGCAGAAGACGTTCCGCCAGTTGCTCGGCATGGTGTATTTCGCCATGGCGCAGCAGGACATCCGTTACTACCTGAACGGCATGCTGCTCGTCGTGGACGGCGACCAGCTCATGGCAGTCGCCACCGACGGCCATCGCCTCGCGTTCTCCTCGATGAAGATCGAAGGCTCGTTCGCGCGCCAGGAAGTCATCATCCCGCGCAAGACCATTCTCGAACTCCAGCGCCTGCTCGAAGACATCGACGACGTGCTGAAGATCGACATCGGTTCGACCCAGGTCAAGTTCACGTTCGGCCAGGTCGAGCTCGTCTCGAAGCTCGTGGAAGGCAAGTTCCCCGACTTCCAGCGCGTGATCCCGAAGGCGCACAAGAACACCTTCCAGATCGGCCGCGAAGAACTGCAACGCTCGCTGCAGCGCGCGGCGATTCTCACGTCCGACAAGTTCAAGGGCGTGCGCTGCATCATCGAGCCGGGCCAGCTCAAGATCATGTCGACCAACGCCGACCAGGAAGAGGCGCAGGAAGAACTGGAAATCGCCTACCAGGGCGACACCATCGACATCGGGTTCAACGTCACGTATCTGCTCGACGTACTCGCGAACCTGAAGGTCGACACGCTGGAAGTGAGCCTCGGCGACGCCAGCTCCAGCGCACTCATCACGATTCCCGAGAACGAGGAATTCAAGTACGTGGTGATGCCGATGCGCATCTAAAAAGCGCGACAGAAGAAGAACACCAGGGGGCGCTGCGCCCCTTTGGCGTTTTTATGGCTTTTTGAAAAAGTCTCGAGCAGTAACACAGGCAGTACGCAGAACCGGAAAATTCCATGACTGATACGAACAACTCGCAACCCGACAACAGCAGCTATGGCGCCTCGTCGATCCAGATCCTCGAAGGTCTGGAGGCAGTGCGCAAGCGGCCCGGGATGTACATCGGCGACACGTCGGACGGCACCGGTCTGCACCATCTCGTCTTCGAAGTGCTGGACAACTCGATCGACGAAGCCCTCGCCGGCTACTGTAACGACATCCGCGTGGTGATCCACGCGGACAACTCCATCTCGATCACCGACAACGGCCGCGGCATTCCCACGGACGTGAAGATGGACGACAAGCACGATCCGAAGCGCAGCGCCGCCGAAATCGTCATGACCGAGCTGCACGCGGGCGGCAAGTTCGACCAGAACAGCTACAAGGTCTCGGGCGGCCTGCACGGCGTGGGCGTGTCGTGCGTGAACGCGCTTTCGAGCTTCCTGCGTCTCACCGTGCGCCGCAACGGCAAGAAGCACTTCATGGAATTTCACCGTGGCGTGCCGCAGAACCGTGTGCTCGAAGAGCGCGACGGCCACACGGTCTCGCCCATGCAACTGCTCGGCGAGACCGAAAATCGCGGCACCGAAGTGCACTTCATGGCCGATGAAACCATCTTCGGCAGCGTGGAGTACCACTACGACATTCTCGCCAAGCGTATTCGCGAGCTCTCGTTCCTGAACAACGGCGTGCGCATTCGCCTGACCGACCAGCGCACGGGCAAGGAAGACGATTTCGCTTTCGCGGGCGGCGTGAAGGGCTTTGTCGAGTACATCAACAAGGCCAAGCAGGTCCTGCACCCGAACATCTTCTACATCTCGGGCGAGAAGGACGGCGTGGGCGTCGAAGTGGCGATGCAGTGGAACGACAGCTACAACGAAAGCGTACTGTGCTTCACGAACAACATCCCGCAGCGCGACGGCGGCACGCACTTGACCGGTCTGCGCGCGGCGATGACGCGCGTGATCAACAAGTACATCGCCGACAACGAAATCGCCAAGAAGGCCAAGGTGGAAACCTCGGGCGACGACATGCGCGAAGGTTTGTCGTGCGTGCTTTCGGTGAAGGTGCCGGAGCCGAAGTTCAGCTCGCAGACGAAGGACAAGCTGGTTTCCTCGGAAGTGCGCGCGCCGGTCGAAGACGTCGTGGCGAAGGCGCTCGAAGAGTTCCTGCTCGAAACGCCGAACGACGCGAAGACCATTTGCGGCAAGATCGTCGACGCCGCGCGCGCGCGTGACGCCGCGCGCAAGGCGCGCGAAATGACGCGCCGCAAGGGCGTGCTCGACGGCGTGGGCCTGCCTGGCAAGCTCGCCGACTGCCAGGAAAAGGATCCGGCGAAGTCGGAGGTTTATATCGTCGAGGGCGATTCGGCAGGCGGCTCGGCCAAGCAAGGCCGCGATCGCAAGTTCCAGGCGATCCTGCCGCTGCGCGGCAAGGTGCTGAACGTCGAAAAGGCTCGCTACGACAAGCTGCTGTCTTCCGAGCAGATCGTCACGCTGATCACCGCGCTCGGCTGCGGCATCGGCAAGGACGACTACAACCTCGACAAGCTGCGCTATCACCGCATCATCATCATGACCGACGCGGACGTGGACGGCGCGCACATCCGCACGCTGCTGCTCACGTTCTTCTATCGCCAGATGCCGGAGATGATCGAGCGCGGCTACGTGTATATCGCGCAGCCGCCGCTGTACAAGCTCAAGGCGGGTAAGGACGAGCGTTATCTCAAGGACGATTCGGAGCTCAATGCGCATATGCTGCGTCTCGCGCTGCAAGGCTCGGAGCTCGTGCCGAACGAAGGCGCGACGCCGATCTCCGGCGACGCGCTCGGCGAACTCGCGCGCTCGTACCAGCTTGCGCGCGGCGTGGTGGATCGTCTCTCGCGTCTGTACGACGAGCGTGCGCTCGAAGCGATCATGGACGGCGTGGCGATCGACCTGTCGAGCGAAGCCTCGACCGAGGCTTCGGCGCGTGCACTCGAAGCGCAGCTGCGCGACGATCCGCTCAAGCCTGAAGTGAGCGTCGTGCCGATGTACGACCAGGTGCGCGAGCAACGTTCGCTGCGCGTGGAGCGCCGCCATCACGGCAACGCGAAGGTCTCGGTGATCGACGAGGAGTTCCAGCTCACCGCCGACTATCAGCAGCTCGTGAACACGGCCAATACCTTCAAGGGCTTGATCGGCAAGAACGCCGTGATCAAGCGCGGCGAGCGCAGCATGGCCGTGAACGACTTCAAGAGCGCGATGAAGTGGCTGATCGCCGACGCCGAGCGCAACGTGTCGAAGCAGCGCTATAAGGGGCTTGGCGAGATGAACCCCGGGCAGCTGTGGGAAACGACGATGGACCCGACTGTACGGCGTCTGCTGCGCGTGCAGATCGAAGACGCGATCGCTGCCGATGGCATCTTCACGACGCTCATGGGCGACGACGTCGAGCCGCGTCGCGCGTTTATCGAAAGCAATGCGCTGCGGGCGGGGAATATCGACGTTTGATCGTCTACGCCTGCATTGAACAACAAACGCCCGGTTTCCCGGGCGTTTGTTTTTTGTACGGCCTCACGCCGCAACTCAAGCCGCGAAACCCACCGGGATGACATAGACGACGCTCTGCCCGGCAGGCAAACCGAGCGCGTGCGCTGCCTGCGGCCCATCGACCGCGCCCACGGGCACGGCGACGAGCCCGAGCGCAACGGCCTGCAGCAGCATGTTCTGGGCGGCGTGCCCGGCCTCCAGATCGCTATACACGCCGGCTCTCCCCCCATACCGCTGCTTGAGCCGGCCGGGATCGGCAGCCACCACGATCAAGGCCGGCGCCGCCCCGACAGACGCCTGGTTGAGTGCAAGCGCTTGCAGCTTGGGGCGCATGTCGGGCGTCGCTCGCGTCTGCGCGCGGTGGCCTTGAGGCACGTAGTGCATCACCTCTGCGGCGGTCACCATGTAGAGTTCAAGCGCAAACAAAGCGCCGGCCGAAGGCGCCGCGCGCTTGCCGTCCGGGCTGGTCACGCCCTGGCCGGCCCACAGCAGCTGGCCGATGGTCTCGACAGGCAACGCGTCGGACCGGAACCTGCGTACGGACCTGCGCCGCTGGATGGCATCCTCGAGAGAGACCGTGCCGGAGACTTTGGGCTTGGGAAGTGCGATCTCATTGGTGTACTTCGCCGGGCTCTCCTGCGCCTGGCTGGTGGAAACCTGGGTCATTGCGCCCGCAGCCAGCGCGGCCAGCAGTTCACGGCGTTTCATCCGGCGCCTCCATGAGTGACGGAGCAGGCCTCGACGGCCTTCGCGATTCTCACTGTTTCACGTTTTCGAGCGACACCCGGACCATGGCGCAATTCGATCAATAGTCACCACTGGCCCACTCGCAGAAGTTATAGACCGTAAATTCGAGATTGCGAGGTCCGATTCAACATCGCGATTTACAGCAGCGAAAAAGCGCCCTTGAAGGCGCCATTTTTTTGTGTGGAAGACAGCGGCAATTCGCGTTCTGCACTATCCACAGCCCCCAGCGGATAACTGCCGGAAAACCCCTGGAAATCACTGTGCATGAATCGGGGATAACTTCGTCTGCACGCAAACTGTGGAAAAGTTGCCAGCAGCTGCCTCGTGTTGTCCCGTTAACGCCCGCAAGGTTATGGTTTTTCCACAGCCTTGTTTACTCAATGGTTTTCCGGGGTTATCCACAGAATACCCAGGGGCTTGTTAACTATTACTACGTTTACGTATACATACGTTATTAAAACCTTAGAACCCTCGCATCGGAAACGAAGATGCCGCCGTAAACGTCCCGGCGGCATCGTTCGAAGTGTGCGAATCGCCTGCCTTATGCGAGCGGGATATAAAGCTCCGTCTTCAAATCGTCCGGCGCCGCCTCATCGGGCGTATTCAGATAAACCTCGAACGAAGGCGCCGAAAAGTCCGGCGTGCGTCCGAGCTTATTGAGCCCTTCGTTGTAAAACCAGATCCAAGCCTGGCCTAGCGCCTGATACGGCCCCTTGTGCAGCATCATCGCGTGCTCGCCGCCACGCAGCTGGAACTTCTCAACGGGCGCCACGATCTCCACGTCGGTTTCGTGCCCCAGATGCAGCGCCGCTTTCGAGCGCAGCTTCGACTCGTCGACCGTATTGGGATCGTCGTAATAGATGCCGACCATCTTCGAGCCGGACGTGCGCACGTTGCGCTCGCCGAGCCATTGCGCGAGCGTGTAGAACGCGTCGCCGATCTTCATGTACGGACCCACGTGGCTGACGGCGAGCAGGTCCATCGGCTCGAGGGTGAGTAGTTTCACGTCGTGGTTTTGCATGATGGCGTCTCCTGGTGCGATGGCCGCGCGATGGCGCAGCGCCTGCGAACCAAGATAGCACCACGCCCGGTGCGACGCCCCTGGCGTGCCGGGCGCTCGAGCGTCACAAACTCACGCGTGTCACCGGATGCGCCTCGAGCCACGCGTTCTCTTCGTCGTCGTAGAGCCGCGAGCGCGTGAGAAAGCGCAGGCCCGTGGGTCGTTCGAGCGAAAACATGCCGCCGTTGCCTGGCACGGCGTCGATGATGAGCTGGGTGTGCTGCCAGTATTCAAACTGCGCCTGGGTCATATAGAACGGCATCCCGCCGATTTCTCCCAACTGCACGTCGGCATTGCCGACCATTAACTCGCCGACGGGAAAGCACATGGGCGCGCTGCCGTCGCAGCAGCCGCCCGACTGGTGAAAGAGCAGGGACCCGTGCTCGCGCGCCAACTGCTCGATCAACGCGAGCGCGGCCGGCGTGGCGGTAACGCGTTCGACCATGTCGTGATGCTCCTCTCGAGAGGCTACGAAGGGGGCGTCGCGCGCAATTGCGGCCTCTCGACCGCCAACCAACGCGCGCGACGCTCAGGGCACGCAGTGCGTTCAGAAGAACCCGAGCGGCTGCTCGCTATAGCTCACGAGCAGGTTCTTCGTCTGCTGGTAGTGGTCGAGCATCATCTTGTGGTTCTCGCGCCCGATGCCCGACTGTTTGTAGCCGCCGAACGCCGCGTGCGCCGGGTATGCGTGGTAGCAGTTGGTCCACACGCGCCCCGCCTGGATCGCGCGCCCGAAGCGGTAGGCACGCGTGCCGTCGCGCGTCCACACGCCTGCGCCGAGGCCGTAGAGCGTGTCGTTGGCGATTTCCAGGGCTTCCTCTTCGGTCTTGAAGGTGGTGACGGACACCACGGGTCCGAAAATCTCTTCCTGGAAGATGCGCATCTTGTTGTGGCCGCGGAAGACAGTGGGCTTCACGTAATAGCCCTCGCCGAGTTCGCCGGCGAGGCTGTTGCGCTCGCCGCCAATCAGGCACTGCGCGCCTTCCTGCTTGCCGAGGTCGATATACGAGAGGATTTTCTCGAGCTGCTCCTGCGAGGCCTGCGCGCCGATCATCGTCTTCGTGTCGAGCGGGTGGCCTTGCTGGATCGCCGCGACGCGCTTGAGCGCGCGCTCCATGAAGCGGTCATAGATCTTCTCGTCGATGAGCACACGCGACGGGCACGTGCACACCTCGCCCTGGTTGAGCGCGAACATCGCGAAGCCTTCGAGCGCCTTGTCGAAATAGCTGTCGTCATGGTCGAGCACGTCGGCGAAGAAGATGTTCGGGCTCTTGCCGCCGAGCTCCAGCGTCACGGGAATGATGTTCTGGCTCGCATACTGCATGATGAGGCGGCCCGTGGTGGTTTCGCCCGTGAAGGCGATCTTGGCGATGCGCTTGTTCGAGGCGAGCGGCTTGCCGGCTTCGAGGCCGAAGCCGTTCACCACGTTGAGCACGCCGGCCGGCAGCAGGTCCTGAATCAGCTCGGTGAGCACGAGGAACGATGCAGGCGTCTGCTCGGCGGGCTTGAGCACGACGCAGTTACCGGCCGCGAGCGCGGGCGCGAGCTTCCACGCGGCCATGAGAATCGGGAAGTTCCACGGAATGATCTGGCCGACCACGCCCAGCGGCTCATGGAAGTGATACGCGACCGTATCGTGATCGATCTCCGAGATGCCGCCTTCCTGCGCGCGCACGCAGCCCGCGAAATAGCGGAAGTGGTCGGCGGCGAGCGGGATGTCGGCGGCGAGCGTTTCGCGCAGCGGCTTGCCGTTGTCGATGGTCTCGGCCACGGCGAGCTTGTGGAGGTTCTGCTCGATGCGATCGGCAATGCGGTTGAGGATATTCGCGCGCTCGGTGGGCGAGGTCTTGCCCCAGGCGGCTTTGGCCTTGTGTGCGGCGTCGAGCGCACGTTCGACGTCGGCTTCGCGCGAGCGCGGGATGGACGTGAACGCGTGACCGGTGATCGGCGAAATATCGTCGAAATACTCGCCGCCGAGCGGCGCGACCCATTCGCCGCCGATGAAGTTGCCATACTGCTTCTTGTACGGGAATTCGGTGGTCAGGAATTGCATGTCCGCGTGATTCATCTGCGTGCTCCTCTGTGTTCTCGATCTCGATATGGATGGACGCGGCGAGGCCGCGCTACCGCGGCACGCTAACGCGAGAACCATGCCAGCGCGGCGGCGCAGCGACGCTTTGCCGGGCGGTCGAGGCCCAGCGCGTCATGCCGCGCGAATGCGCTGCGCGCGAGCCTTCAGGTCGGAGAAAGGATTGCGTCAGGCCGGAACAGAAGGGCGGCCAACTGCTCAGGAAGTGAACAGCCTGGGAGCGTAATTGCGGCGGGAGTCGGAGATTTGCGGCGCGCGGGCCGCACTTGCGGTAGGCTTTGCACCCGTAACAGTCAGGAGAGTTTGCATGTCGAGTACATTCGTTTGCCGCAACCAGTCGTGCGGCACCCCGTGGGAACAGAGCGAGGTCGTGATCAAGAACGAAGGGCAGGGGCCCTTGTTCCGGTGTCCGCTGTGTGGCGCCCGTAACTATCTGGAGCAGTTCGAAGACGACGACGGCAACGTCGTCTATGAACAGGTGGACGGCAAGCCGTTCCTCTGAGCGCTGCCGGCTGGACGATCTGGATAGCGAGCGTGATGCCGAAGAGAGTCCGAAAAGCGAAGCATGCGGAGCGGACTTCGATGGTCCGGATTCCGAAGTTTTTCGCCATCCATGGCGTCTCGGACCTGGCAAGCGTGGAAAGTGAAAGACCGGCTTGCCGGTGACCGGCGAAGCGCAAGCGTCGGGCAGCTAGGCGCCGCTTTCAGCGGCGTCCATCCCCAATTTAGTCGGACTATTGGTTACCTATCTATACGGGTAGGCTGGCGAGCGCCCCGGAGCGTCCTACAGTACTTCATACGATAAGAAACCACGGCAGGACAACGGGGAAGGCCATGACATTCGTCGAACAGGAAATCGCGCACATCGCGCGCGTGATGCCACCGTCGCTGGCTGGCGATTTCGAAATGCCGGTGATGGGTGTCGCGTACTGGCGCAAGCGCTTGCACGCGCTTCTCAAGCAAAACCATCTAACCCACGTTCAGCTTTCGACCGTCGATACGCTGCTGCGCCAGCTCGACGGCTTCGAGGCGCTCGGCCGCTGGCTGCCGCGTCCGAAGCGGACGTCGCGTCATGTGAGGCGCGTGAAGTAGTTCAGGCCCGTGGCCGCGGAGAAATGCAAAAAGCCCGATCGCAAGGATCGGGCTTTTTGGCTGAATTCGCTGGTGGGGCGTGAGTGACTCGAACACTCGACCTACGGATTAAGAGTCCGCTGCTCTACCAACTGAGCTAACGCCCCCAACAGAAGAAAGATTATGCAGGACTTTTCCGGGCTTGGCAAGTCCCTTCTGCAAATTATCTGAAAATAGTTTGTCGATGCGGTGCAGGCTCCGTATGCGCGAGCGTTTGTGCCTTTACCACGGGCGCCGTGCCGTCCCGGTATGATGTCGCCACGCTTGGGTCAAACCAGGTTTCGAGCTAGTCGCTGTGCACCGCCCCGGTTCGCCAAGGTCGGCTGCGATCGGCTGGAAACGTCGCACGGCAATCCACAAAGGCAAACGATGGACGACAACGCAATCGACGCGCTGCTGGAGCGCGTGCTGGCCCCTTGGGTGCGCGCGCTCGGGATGAAGCCCGTCGAGGTCTCGGAAGACAGCGCCACCTTGCGCCTGCCGTTTTCCGGCGAGCTGCGCCATTCGGGCGGCGTGATCTGCGGCCAGGTGTTCATGGCGGCGGCGGATACGGCCATGATCGTCGCGATCACGGCCGCGCTCGGCGGCTTCAAGCCCATGACGACTGTTGCGCTGAACACCAATTTCATGCGCGCGGTGCGCAAGGGCGACGTGCTCGTGACGGCGCGCGTGCTGCGCATGGGCCGCAATCTGGTGTTCGGTGAAATAGAACTCTACGACGAAGACGGCCGCATGGCGGTGCACGCGACCTCGACCTACGCGCTGCTCGATTAAGCTTGGCGCTTCCGATCGGTTTCGGTCGCTTCGAAGGACGTAGAAGGCATGTTCGATCAGGTGGTTTTCGCCGGCGGCGGCAATCGCTGCTGGTGGCAGGCGGGGTTCTGGGACATCGTCCAGCCCGAGCTGCGCATTCGCCCGCGCGTCATTACGGGCATCTCGGCGGGCGCGGCCACCGCGTGCATGCTCTACACGCGCGACGCCGACTGGGTCATGCGTTATTACGAGGAAGCGCTGCGCCACAACAAGCGCAACGCCTACTGGGGCAATCTGCTGCGCGGCGAGTCGGTGTTTCCGCATTACCGCATCTATCGCCAGGCGTTGCTCGACATCTACGGCGAGCCGTTCACGCAGCTTCAGGACGCGCCTGAGATCCGCATCGGCGTGTCGCATGTGCCGCGTTGGCTTGGCGCGCGCAGCGCCGTGGCGGCGGGTCTCATCGCGTACAACATCGAAAAACATATCCGCAAGACGCTGCACCCGACGCTCGGGCGCAGGCTCGGGTTTCATCCGGAATTCGTGACGGCGCAGGAATGCGCGAGCGTGGAGGATCTGGCCGATCTCATCCTGCAGTCGTCATGCACGCCGCCGTTCACGCCGGTGCTGCGGCGTGACGGCCGACCGGTGCTCGATGGCGGGATGGTCGACAACGTGCCGGTCGGCGCGCTCGACGACACGCCCGGCCGTGTGCTGGTGATGGTGACGCGGCTCTATCCGCGTCCGCAGATGTTCGTGGTGCGGCATCAGGCAACGCAGGGCGTGCAGCAGCGCCTTTACGTGCAGCCGTCGGCCAGGGTGCCGATCTCGAGCTGGGACTACACGAGCCCGCAGCAGATGCAGCACGCCTACAACCTCGGCCGCGTGGACGGCGAGCGGTTCCTCGCGCGTCTGCCCGAGGTCATGGAAGCGGCCGCTAACGCCTGAGCGCACGCGGCCGCATCGAAATCAGACGGAAAGACGCACGAAGGGCGGCGCGCGCCGCCCCGCTTACTTGCGGCGGCCGCCCTGCAGCGCTTCGGGGTTCGCGACGCTCACGTGATCGCCCGCGTCGAACGCGAGGATATTGCGGAACGCCCCGCCGAAGTACAGCTCGTAGCTCTCGCGCTCCACATAGCCGATGTGCGGCGTGCAGATCACGTTTTCCATGCGCAGCAGGCTGTAGCCCTGCAGGATCGGCTCGCTCTCGTACACGTCGATCGCGACCATGCCCGGCCGGTTGTGCGCGAGCGCGCCGAGCAGCGCGTTTTCTTCCATCAGCTCCGCGCGGCTCGTGTTGACGAGCAGCGACGTGGGCTTCATGCGCAGCAGGTCCTCCTGCTTCACGATCCCGCGAGTGTCATCGTGCAGGCGTAGATGTAGCGACAAGACGTCGCTCTCTTCGAACAGCGCCTCGCGGCTTGCGGCGGCTTCGTAGCCGTCGGCGCGCGCCGCTTCGAGCGAATGCTCGCGGCCCCATACCAGCACGCGCATGCCAAAGGCCTTGCCGTAGCCGGCCACGAGCCGGCCGATCTTGCCGTAGCCCCAGATGCCGAGCGTTTGCCCGCGCATCACCTGGCCGAGGCCGAAGTTGGGCGGCATCGCCGAGGTCTTGAGGCCCGACTGCTGCCACGCGCCCTGCTTGAGGTTGGCGACGTACTGCGGAATGCGGCGCTGCGCGGCCATGATGAGCGCCCACGTGAGTTCGGCGGGCGCGACGGGCGAACCGGTGCCTTCGAGCACGGCGATGCCGCGCTCGGTACAGGCTTCGATGTCGATGTGCGGACCGGCCTTGCCCGTCTGGCTGATCATGCGCAGATGGGGGAGCTTGTCGAGCAGTTGCGAGGTGATGCGGGTGCGTTCGCGAATCAGGACGAGCGCGTCGACTTCGGCGAGGCGGCTGGCGAGTTGGCCGAGGCCGCGGACCGTGTTGTTGAAAACCTTGACCTCGTGGTCGGCGAGCAGTTGAAAGCAGTCGAGCTTGCGGACGGCGTCCTGGTAGTCGTCAAGGATGGCAATTTTCATGGCGGCGGGTTGTTTTGCGTGTTTTGCATCGCGCCTTTCGTAGCGCGACTTCGGTGTTCATCTGGTGGTTATCCCACTATGCAGCGCCGGGAAGGCTGGTATGAATATAGGGAGCCTTCACGTCGCTCGCCGCGTGCAGCAGCAGGCATTGCAATTGCGCAAGCCCGAGGCTACGCACGCAGGTTTTTGACGCGGCAATCAGCCGCGAATTCGCAACTTTTAACAGCTTGTCGGGCTCCGATGCAAGCCGCTTTACAGACGGTTTCGAACCCCAGGCTAGAGGACCTTGACGACCTGCCCAACTGCGCGAACCGATTCGCATGTTGATCTGCCATCGACATCCGGTTCGCAATGAGTTGCGCCTCTCGCGTGCAGCGTTGAAAAGGGCCGATTCTCGTTTTACAGCCCTAAAAATGGAGACAGCTCGATGAACCATCCCGATTACCAAGCCCAGGCCGCCGCACAGGTGCCCGCCTGGGTCCGGCACCGGAAACTGGTCGACTGGGTGCAGAAAATCGCAGCGCATACGCAGCCCGATCGCATCGTCTGGTGCGATGGCTCCCAGGAAGAATACGACCGCCTGTGTGCGCAGATGGTCGAGGCCGGCACGATGCGCCGCCTTAATCCGCAGAAGCGTCCGAATTCGTATCTCGCCTGCTCCGACCCCTCGGACGTCGCGCGCGTGGAAGATCGCACCTTCATCTGCTCGCCCACCAAGGAAAATGCCGGCCCCACCAACAACTGGGTCGCGCCCGCCGAAATGCGCGCGACGCTCGACGGCCTGTTCGCAGGCTCGATGCGCGGCCGCACGATGTATGTCGTGCCGTTCTCGATGGGCCCGCTCGGCTCTCCGATCGCGCATATCGGCGTGGAGCTTTCCGATAGCCCCTACGTGGCCGTGAACATGCGCATCATGACGCGCATGGGCCGCGCCGTGTACGACGTGCTCGGCGAAGACGGCGCATTCGTGCCGTGCGTGCACAGCGTGGGCGCACCGCTCGCGGCAGGCGAGCAGGACGTGCCGTGGCCGTGCAACAAGACGAAGTACATCGTCCACTTCCCGGAAACGCGTGAGATCTGGAGCTACGGCTCGGGCTACGGCGGCAATGCGCTGCTCGGCAAGAAGTGCTTCGCGCTGCGCATCGCTTCGACCATGGGCCGCGACGAAGGCTGGCTCGCCGAACACATGCTGATTCTCGGCGTGCGTTCGCCGGAAGGCCGCAAGTACCACGTCGCGGCGGCGTTCCCGTCGGCGTGCGGCAAGACCAACTTCGCCATGCTGATTCCGCCGCCTGCCATGAATGGCTGGGAAATCACCACGATCGGCGACGATATTGCTTGGATCAAGCCCGGCGCCGATGGCCGTCTCTACGCCATCAACCCCGAGGCCGGCTACTTCGGCGTGGCGCCGGGCACGGGTGAGAAGACCAATTTCAACGCCATGGCGACGCTCAAGGAGAACGTGATCTTCACGAACGTCGCGCTCACCGACGACGGCGACGTCTGGTGGGAAGGCATGACCGACGAACCGCCCGCGCACGTGATCGACTGGCTCGGCAACGACTGGACGCCCGCCATCGGCAAGGAAACGGGCCGCAAGGCCGCGCATCCGAACGCGCGCTTCACGGCGCCCGCGTCGCAGTGCCCGTCGATCGATCCTGAGTGGGAGAACCCGAAGGGCGTGGCCATCGATGCGTTCATCTTCGGCGGCCGCCGTTCGACCACGGTGCCGCTCGTGACCGAGGCGCGCGACTGGACCGAGGGCGTCTACATGGCCGCGACCATGGGCTCGGAGACCACGGCCGCGGCCGCGGGGCAGCAGGGCGTGGTGCGGCGCGATCCGTTCGCGATGCTGCCGTTCTGCGGCTACAACATGGCCGGCTACTTCGGGCATTGGCTCGACGTGGGCGAGCGCCTCGCCAAGGCCGGTGCGACGGTGCCGCGCATCTTCTGCGTGAACTGGTTCCGCAAGGGGCCGGATGGCAAGTTCGTGTGGCCAGGCTTCGGCGAGAACATGCGCGTGCTCGAGTGGATGGTGCGCCGTATCGAGGGCAAGGCCACCGGCGACGAGCATGCATTCGGCGTGTCGCCGCGCTACGGCGACCTCGACTGGAGCGGCCTGAACTTTACGCAGGAGCAGTTCGAACAGGTGATTTCAGTGGACGCCGACGCCTGGCGCGCCGAACTCGCGCTGCACGCCGAGCTGTTCGACAAGCTCGCTCATGGGTTGCCGCAAGTGTTGAGGGATGCTCGCAAAACGCTGGAAACGCGTCTTTAATCATGTAATGTGAGCGCTCACTATCTGAATGGCCGCCCTCGGGCGGCCGTTTTCATTTCCGGGGTCGAATGCAGTGGTGCGGTGCAGAGGCACGTCTGTTCGGCGTTAGAGCGACTATTTCGCTGCAACGCGCAAAATTGTTTCGTTCGAAGTAATAATCGGACCTCTGTTAATGCATTTTGGGGTGCAGTCGAAGAAATCGTAAAGAAAATAAGGGCTTCGGAGGCAACTTCTGCACGATTTCTGCTGTCGTAGGAGAATTCGCGGTTTCCTCCGCTGATTAACAGCGGGGTAGTAACAGGCAGGAGTTGTCTCATGGATCATTTGCAGTCGATGCGAGTATTCGTCAAAGTAGCCGACCTCGGCAGTTTCGCCCGGGCCGCTTCCGCGATGGATATCTCCAACGCAGTTGCGACGCGGCACGTTGCCGACCTCGAAGGTCGACTCGGCACGCGTTTGCTCAACCGCACGACCCGCAGTCTCTCCCTGACCGAATCGGGTCAGGTCTATCTCGAGCGCGCCCGCCAGATCCTCGATGAGCTCGAGGATGTCGAACAGATGGTCGTCGCGCGCAATCACGAACCTGTCGGCACGCTGCGCATCGTCGCGCCGGTCGTGTTCGGGCTCCACAACCTCGCGCCGGTGCTGCAGACCTACACGCAGCGCTATCCGCAGGTCATTCCCGACGTCACGCTGGTGGACCGTCAGGTCGATCTCGTCGAAGAGGGCTTCGATCTGGGCGTCGTGACCGCACGCCAGATGCGCAGCGCCAGCATCGTCACGCGCCGCCTCACCACGGGTTGCATGACGGTGTGCGCGACGCCCGCGTACCTCGAAAAGCACGGCACGCCCACGCGCCCCGAGCATCTCATGGAGCACCCGAGCCTCTCGCTGCCCTCCGAGTACTGGGGGGACGAGCGCGTCTTCACGGGTCCGGACGGCGAAATCCGCGTGCGTCCGACCAATGTGATCGTGGCGAACAACACCGAGATGCTGCGCCAGTTCGCGCTGCTCGGCATGGGCATCGCGATCCTGCCGAGCTACCTGATCGGTCGCGACATGACGCGCGGGCGCCTCGTGCGGCTGCTTGGCGACTATCGTCTGCCGCAGGTGGAGATCAACGTCGCGTATCCGAGCCGGCGTCACCTGCCGGCCAAGGTGCGCACGTTCATCGACCATCTCGTCGAGCATTTCAGCCAGACGCCGAACAGCCAGCTTGGCGAGCAGTGGGTCAAGGACGGTCTTGCACGTCCGGCAGTGACGGCTCGCAACGGCGTTGCGGGCGACGACTACGATGGCGTGCAGCCAGCGCCGGGCGGTAGCCTGCACGACAGCGAGCACAACGGCACGGACGGCGAACGCGCGCCGAAGGCGGCGCGCGCTTCGGCAGCGCGTACCCGGACTTCGGCGATCTCGCCGCTATAAGCCCGATATCGCCGTTCATCGGTCGATAAAAAAGGCGTAGCTTCGAGAGAAGCTGCGCCTTTTTGCCTGTTGCGAGCGGGCCGGCGACGGCCCGGGAAGGGACGGCTTTACGACCCTGTCTTGCGCGCCGGCGTCTTGCGGGCGGCGGTCTTGCGTGCCGGTGCGGCTTTGGCGGCCGCCGTCTTGCGCGCGGGCTTCGCCTTGCCTTCTTCGGCCGAATCCGCCGCGTCGTTCGCGGCATCGTTCGTCGCCTCAGCCGAGGCAGCCGACTTCTTCGCGGCCGTCTTGGCCGCCGTCTTCGCGCTCGGCTCCTTCTTCTCGAACTCGAAGCCGATCTTGCCGTCCGGCTGCTTGACGAGGAAAGCCTTGAAGTTGCGGCCCGTACGCGACGACTTGAAGTTGGTCAGCAAGTCGGTGCGGCCTTCGGCAAGCAGCTTGGCCATCTGGTCGCGCGCGATCTCCTGCTGCAGGATCACCTTGCCCGAGCGGAAGTCGCAGGTCTTCGGATTCGCGACCGAGTGCTCGCACACGTAGCTCATGCCGTGCTCGTACACGCGTGCCTTGCACTTCGGGCACGCGCCCACCGGCTCCTGCTGCGAGAAGTCGGGCGCTTCGCCGTCTTCGGCGCCGGAGTCCTGGCCGAAGTCGAACTCGAGCTTGTAGTTCTTGATTTCGTCGTCGAACGAGAGCTTGAGGATGGCAGAGAACGGCCGGCCCATCTTGCTGCGGAAGCCCGAGAGCGGGCCGATCGTCTTGTTCTGCAGCAGTTCTTCCACTTCGGGGATTTCGAACTGGCGGCCGCCCGGAATCTTCGAGATCGAGAACTCGCACTTCGTGCAGGCGAAGCGGCGATAGTTTTCCTTCACCTGGCCGCCGCAATTCGGACACGGCGTTTGCAGCGTCGCGTAGTCGCCGGGGATCGTGTCCGAGTCGTATTCCTTCGCGCGCTTCACGATGGTCTGCGTCATGCGGGCGATTTCCTGCATGAACGCGTCACGCGGGAGTTTGCCGCGCTCCATCTGCGAAAGCTTGTACTCCCATTCGCCGGTGAGTTCCGGCGCGGTCAGTTCTTTCACGCCGAGACCGCGCAACAGCGTCATGAGCTGGAACGCCTTGGCCGTCGGGATCAGTTCGCGGCCTTCGCGCACGAGATACTTTTCGCCGAGCAGACCTTCGATGATCGCCGCGCGCGTGGCCGGCGTACCGAGGCCCTTGGCGGCCATGGCCTCGCGCAGCTCTTCGTCGTCCACGAGCTTGCCCGCGCCTTCCATGGCCGAGAGCAGCGTCGCTTCGTTGTAGCGCGCAGGCGGCTTGGTCACGAGCTGGTGCGCCGCGATCTTGTCGGTCTTGACCTTCTCGTCCTTCTTAACCGGCACGAGATTGGCGTCGTCGCCGCCCGCGTCGCGGCCATAGACCTGCAGCCAGCCCGGCTCGACCAGCACCTTGCCTTCGGTCTTGAAGTGATGCCCTGCGACTTCGGTGATACGCGTGGTGACACGATATTCCGCCGCCGGGAAGAACACGGCGAGGAAGCGCTTCACGACGAGGTCGTACAGCTTCTGCTCGGGCTCCGAGAGCGACTTCGGCGCTTGCAGCGTGGGGATGATGGCGAAGTGGTCGCTGATCTTCGAGTTGTCGAAGATGCGCTTGTTCGGCTTCACCCAGCCCTTGTCGAGCACCTGCTTGGCGTGCGGCAGGTAGTTGTTGCTCTCCTTGAGCATCTCGAGCGTCTCTTTCACCGTGCCCATGTAATCCTCGGGCAGCGCGCGCGAGTCGGTACGCGGGTAGGTGAGCACCTTGTGCTTTTCGTACAGCGCCTGAGCGAGGCCGAGCGTGTTCTTGGCAGAAAAGCCAAAGCGGCCGTTCGCTTCACGCTGCAGGCTCGTCAGGTCGAAGAGCGCGGGCGAGAGCTGGGTGGACGGCTTCGATTCCTCGCTGACCGTGCCTTCGCGGCCATGGCAGGCCGCAACGATGGTCTCGGCGGCCGGCAGGCTCCAGAGGCGCGAATCGCGCTTTTCCGGATCGAACTCGTCCCTCTTGAATTTCGGGTCGTACCAGCGGCCTTCATAGAAGCCGCTCGCGCAGACGAACTCCGCACGCACTTCCCAATAGTCGCGCGGGATGAAGCGGCGGATTTTCTCTTCGCGTTCGACGACGATCGACAAGGTTGGCGTCTGAACGCGCCCAACCGTCGTGAGGAAGAAGCCGCCGCCCTTGCTGTTGAAGGCGGTCATCGCGCGCGTGCCGTTGATGCCGACGAGCCAGTCGGCTTCCGAGCGGCAGCGGGCGGCGTCGGCGAGCGGCTGCATGTCGTGGTCGCTGCGCAGGTTCGCGAAGCCGTCGCGGATCGCCTGCGGCGTCATCGACTGAAGCCACAGGCGCTGGACCGGCTGCTTCGCCTTCGCGTGCTGCGCGATCAGGCGGAAGATCAGCTCGCCCTCGCGCCCCGCGTCGCAGGCATTGATGAGCTGCGTGACGTCCTTGCGCTTCATCAGCTTGTTGAGCACCTTGAGCCGCGATTCGCTCTTGGCGATCGGGTTCAGGTCGAAGTGCGGCGGGATCACGGGCAGGTGAGCGAAGCTCCACTTGCCGCGCTTGACCTCGTATTCTTCCGGCGCTGCGATTTCCAGCAGATGGCCGACTGCCGACGAGAGTACGTAGTCGTCGCTCTCGTAGTACTCGTCATGCTTGGTAAAACCGCCCAGCGCGCGCGCGATGTCGTTCGCGACGGACGGCTTCTCGGCGATGATCAGAGCTTTGGACATGACTGGTTGCTTGTGGGTGTATCCGGTTGGCGCCCCGGGGCCGATGCCGCCTGAATGGGCGCTTGGGCGCGATGCCCGGCGTTGCTGCCCCGCTCGGGGGGCCGTTCTCGACCGCTTTATAGCACATGGCGCGTCGGCGTCGATTTTTGCGTCATCTCATGACGACACCCGCGCACCCGCCAGGGCGCCCAATCATAAGGGCGCGCCAGGCCGCGCGGCAAGCAGTGTGCCTGATCGGGGTCAGATGCTGGGTGCGCTCAAACCGCGCTCAGGACGGGGCGCAGCTTGGGCGCGTCGGACACGCCCGGTAGCGCCGTGAGGTCCGAAAGCATGCGCTCGACCACGGCGGCGTGCGGCAGGACCGTGCCGAAAAAGCGCGTGGCGTGACCGTCCTCGATCAGGATGGTCGGGAAGTTCTCGACATCGAGATCGTCGAAGCGGTCGGCATGGGTTTCGATGTCGATGTACGCAAAGCAGACATCGGGATGCGCCTCGGCGATGCGGTCGAACGTGGCACGGTAGTCGCGGCACGTCCCGCACCATTGCGCGCACAGGCACGCGACGAACAGCGTGTCCTGATTGCTGACGCGCTCGGCGATCTGGTCGGCGTCGGTGTCGAGGTCTAGCGCGGGCATGGTCGTTCCTTGCGTTCTCTTATATATAGAGCGGGGTATTTGGCGCGAATGTATCACGGCGACGCGGGAGCGGTGATGTTCCCCCAATCCGCGGCATCAGCCGCGCGAGGCCCGCACGTACCAGCCGCCGGGCAGGGCGTCGAGGTGTCCCGCGAGCTCGAGTTGCAGCAGCGTGCCTTGCAGCACCGCTTCGGCCATGTCGGTGCGCTGCGCGAGGATTTCAACCGTGGCGGGCGCGTGACCGAGCGCTTCGAGGAGGCGCCGGGCTTCAGCCCCAAGTCTGGCGGGCGATTTTCGTGCTTCAGCGCGATGCGCAGGCGGCGGCTCGGGACGGGGGAATTCGAGCGCCAGCTGTGGCGTCTCGTTTGCGTCGTCGCGCGGCATGCGATCGAACGGAACGGAGACCTTCTCGCGGCGCTGTTCCCGCGGCGACACCGGCGTGCGGCCTGCACTCGAGGGTTGCCCGACATCGAGCGCATCGAGTACCTCTTCGGGCGATTCGACCAGCTGCGCCCCCTGCTTGATGAGCCCGTGGCAGCCGCGCGCGAGCGGCGCGTGAATCGAGCCGGGCAGCGCGAAAACGTCGCGTCCCATTTCGTTGGCGAGCCGTGCCGTGATGAGCGAGCCGGAACGTTGTGCGGCCTCGACCACCACCACGCCTTCGACGAGCGCGGCAATCACGCGGTTGCGCTGCGGAAAGTTCGCGGAGCGCGCCGGGGTGCCGAGCGGCCATTCGGAGACGAGCGCGCCGTGTGCGGCGATCTCCACGGCGAGCGGATGATGGGCCGGCGGATAGACGAGATCCGCGCCGGTGCCGGTCACGGCGACGGTGCCGCCCTGCTCGTGGAGTGCGCCGCGATGGGCGGCGCCGTCCACGCCGAGCGCGAGCCCCGACACGACGGTGAGACCCGACGCGGCGAGAGTGCGTGCGAAACGCGCGGCGTCCTCGACGGCCTGCGGCGTGGCGTTGCGGCTGCCCACGATGGCCACCGCGCGTGCGTGCAGCAACTCGAGCCGGCCCTTTGCGTAGAGCAGCGGCGGTGGATCGGGCATGTCGAGCAGGCGGCCCGGATAGGCCGAGTCGGCAAGCGTGATGAGCGCGTTGCCGGGCGCCGCGCGCCACGCCTGCAGGGCATCGAGTCGTGCCGCGAAGTCCGGCCGGGGCTCGGCCAGGGCGGCATGGGCGGCTTGCGCACCCGCCACTGCGGCGAGTGCGGCGAACGGCTGGGCCAGCACGTGTTGGGGCAGGCCGAACGCGCCGAGCAGCGCACGCAGCGCAGCGGGCCTCAGGCCGCGCGCGAGGGCGAGGCGCAGCCAGGCGGCCAGTTCTTCGGCAGACAGCGGCAAGGTCGTCGGCATTGCGTTCCCCGGGCGCGGACGGTTTGCCGCACCTCGTGATAAAATTTTCACCATCCGAAATACACCGCGGCGCCCTTACCCGTGGCACTGCGCACACGCCCGCGGGCGCAGCGCGTCCGCACGGGCGACAAGCGCGTTCAACGTTGAATTGCGGCCCTTTCGTCCGAATATGAGGAGATATCCTCCCTATCCGGCCTGGGACCCGCAAGCTGGCCGAATGGCCAGGCCGCGCATCGTTCCCTGTGCCAGGCTCTTTCAGGCGCCCAACGAGAAACCCGTCAAATCATGGCTCTACTGAACATTCTTCATTACCCGGACAAGCGTCTGCACAAGGTCGCAAAGCCGGTCGAGGTGGTCAACGACCGCATCCGCAAACTGGTCGCCGACATGGCCGAAACCATGTACGTCGCGCCGGGCGTCGGTCTCGCGGCCACCCAGGTCGACGTGCATGAGCGCGTCGTGGTGATCGACGTGTCCGACGCGCACGACGAACTGCGCGTGTTCATCAACCCGGAAATCATCTGGTCGAGCGACGAGCGCGAAGTGCACGAGGAAGGCTGTCTTTCCGTGCCGGGCATCTACGATGAAGTCGAGCGCGCGGAAAAGGTGCGCGTGCGCGCGATGAACGAAAAGGGCGAGACCTACGAGGTGGACTGCGAAGGGCTGCTCGCCGTGTGCATCCAGCACGAAATGGATCACCTGATGGGCAAGGTGTTCGTCGAATACCTGTCGTCGCTCAAGCAGACGCGCATCCGCAGCAAGATGAAGAAGCTCGAACGCGCGATGTAATCGCGATCTGACCGTCTCTTTCTTCATCAACCCGCCGCCACGCACCGAGCGCCCATGAGCCACACCCTTCGCGTCATCTTCGCCGGCACGCCGGAATTCGCCGCCGCGGCGCTCGCGGCGATTCACGAAGCGGGCTTTGCCGTGCCGCTCGTCCTGACTCAGCCGGACCGCCCGGCAGGCCGCGGCATGAAACTCCAGGCAAGCCCGGTCAAGCGCTATGCGCAGGAGCACGGCATGGCCGTCGCCCAGCCGCCGTCGCTGCGCCGGACCGGCAAGTATCCGCAGGAAGCCGCCGCGGCGCTGGACCTGCTGCGCGCCACGCCGCACGACGTGATGGTGGTCGCAGCCTACGGGCTGTTGCTGCCGCAGGAAGTGCTGGATATCCCGCCGCGCGGCTGCATCAACATTCATGGGTCCATCCTGCCGCGCTGGCGCGGCGCGGCACCGATTCATCGCGCGATCGAAGCCGGCGACACCGAAACCGGCATCACGCTCATGCAGATGGACGTGGGGCTCGACACCGGCCCGATGATCTCCGAGGTGCGCACGCCGATCGCGCCGGGCGACACCACGGCGACGCTGCACGACCGCCTGGCGCAACTCGGCGCGCAGCTGATCGTCGACGGGCTCGTCGCGCTCGAGCGCGACGGTGCGCTGCCCGCCACGCCGCAGCCGGCCGAAGGCGCGACTTACGCCGAGAAGATCGGCAAGCAGGAAGCCGCGCTCGACTGGCGTCGGCCGGCGGTGGCGCTCGCGCGTCAGATTCGCGCATTCGACCCATTCCCGGGCGGCGCGGCCACGCTGGACGGCGCGCAGCTCAAGCTGTGGGCCGCCGAGCCGGTCGAGCGTACGTCGACCGCCGCCGGCGAGCCGGGTGAGATTCTCGAAGTCAGCCCGGCGGGCGTGGTGGTGGCCTGCGGCGAGGGCGCGCTGCGCCTCACGCAACTGCAAAAGCCGGGCGGCAAGCGGCTGCCCGCGCGCGAATTCCTGGCCGGTATGCCGCTGGCGGCGGGGCAGCGGTTCCAGCTGCCGGAGACCCCGGCGGCCTGAACCCGGGCTCGCGCCAGCGCGTGAAAACGCGCCGCCAGGCCAAGTGCTGCGCGGTTCCCGGCGCGCTAGAATCAATGGCGTTCGAAGCGCGTTTTTCGATTTTGAGGTTGGCATGCTCGGCATTACCCATTTCGGTTTCTTTCTCGTCGCCGTATTTCTCCTGAACGTGACGCCGGGGCCCGACACGGCCTATATCGTCGGCCGCAGCGTCGCGCAGGGCCGCGGCGCGGGCCTCGTTTCCGCACTGGGTATCTCGGCGGGCTGCTGTGTGCACACGCTCGCCTGCGCGTTCGGTCTGACCGCGCTGCTCGCGGCGTCGGCCACGGCGTTCACGGTCATCAAGATCGTGGGCGCGATCTATCTGGTGTATCTCGGCGTGCGCCTCGTTCTCACGAAGCACGAAGTCAGGCCCGCCGAAGGCGCCCCGCAGGCCACGGCCCCTGCCGCCGCCCCGCGCCCGCTGCGTCAGCTGTTCGTTTCGGGTTTCTGCACCAACGTGCTCAATCCGAAGGTGGTGCTGTTCTTCGTTTCGTTTTTCCCGCAGTTCGTGACCACGGGGACGGAGCACAAGGCCCTCGCTTTCCTCACACTCGGCGCCGTGTTCATGCTGATGAGCACGGTCTGGAACAGCTTCGTCGCGTGGGTGGCGGGCAGCGTCACGCAGCGCTTCTCGGGCAAGCCGGGCGTGAAGAAGTGGCTCGATCGCACGGTCGGCTCGGCGTTTGTCGGGCTGGGCCTGAAGCTCGCGACCGCCACGCGATGAGATTGAATTTTTCGCATCTGCCCATATCTAACGAATCGCTTACAATGCGCTCGCTCAAAGCTAGCTGACCGGCTGGCGGCGGGCGTTCAACGATCGATTTGATCCCCTGGTGGGTGAAGGAGCACAGCACATGTTCAACTGGGTCAAAACCGCGATGTTGATGGCCGCGATTACGGCCCTTTTCATCGTGATTGGCGGGCTGATCGGCGGGCATCGCGGGATGGTGCTGGCGCTGTTCTTCGCGCTCGCCATGAACTTCTTCTCGTACTGGTATTCGGACAAGATGGTCCTGCGCATGTACAACGCGCAGGAGGTCGACGAGACCACGGCGCCGCAGTTCTATCGCATGGTCCGCGATTTGTCCACGCGGGCGGGCCTGCCGATGCCGCGCGTCTACCTCATCAACGAAGATGCGCCCAACGCCTTCGCCACCGGCCGCAATCCCGAGCACGCAGCGGTCGCGGCGACCACGGGCATCCTGCGCGTGCTGTCCGAACGTGAAATGCGCGGCGTCATGGCGCACGAGCTGGCGCACGTGAAGCACCGCGACATTCTGATCTCGACCATCTCGGCCACCATGGCCGGCGCGATCTCGGCGCTCGCCAACTTCGCGATGATCTTCGGCGGCCGCGACGAGAACGGCCGTCCCGCGAACCCCATCGCGAGCATCGCCGTGGCGCTGCTCGCACCGATCGCGGGCGCGCTGATCCAGATGGCGATTTCGCGTGCGCGTGAATTCGAGGCGGACCGCGGCGGCGCCGAGATTTCCGGCGATCCGCAGGCGCTCGCTTCGGCGCTCGACAAGATCCACCGCTACGCGCAGGGCATTCCGTTCCCGGCGGCCGAAGAGCATCCGGCCACGGCGCAGATGATGATCATGAATCCGCTGTCGGGCGGCGGCTTGCAGAACCTCTTCAGCACACACCCGTCCACGGAAGAGCGCATCCGCCGCTTGATGGAAATGGCTGCAGGTGGCCAACGCTAAAGCGACGACCGGTAGCCGGTGACGAAAAAAACGCCTCCTCGGAGGCGTTTTTTATTCAGCCCGTCGCCGCGGCGTCGCCGTCCATATGTCGGGCGCCCGCTCGCGCCGAAACCCGCAACGCCCGTTGACGCAGCGACACCACGAAGAATACGAAATAAACGCCGATGAACCAGGACACGTCGAGCGCGTAGTAGACGTGCCCGAACTTGACGACGATCCACGCGGCGATGAACGCCAACGGTACGGCGTAGAAAAACACGCGATCCATCCGGTTGTCTTCTTTGCTGCTCTGGAAGAGCGAAACGTAGCAGCACGCAAAAAACGGCGCGATGTCGTATTCCTTCATTCTCGGATTCAGCGCGAGACAGAACGCGAGCACATAGAACAGCCTGCCAGGCACGCTTGCGTTTTCAGCAACCATGAGCCGCCGCCCGCGCAATGGATTGACCGCGTACATGAATAGCGCCACGACCACCAGCTCATAGAGCAGTACGTCGTCCAGGGTCGACAGCGCACGCACGTGTTGTTCGAGTATCCCGAACAGCACGAGCCCGGAATCGTTCTGGGCGAGCATCTGCCAGCGTAGCAGGGTTTCGAAGTCGGTCCACAGGCGCGGTTCCAGCGCGAGCTGCGCGATGGTTGCCAGCGCAACGCACATGGGCACGGCGATGAAATAGCGCATGCCTTTGGGGATAAAAAAGAACACGACGGCGTAGGTCAGGAAATAGATCTTGATGGAGGCAAACAGGGCGATGAAAAAAGCCAGCGCGCAATACTTTGCCGTCGCGCCACGGCTGTCGTGCGAAGCCGAAGCCGCATAAAAAAGCGCAATGATCAGCAGGTGGCCGAAGATCGCAAAATTGCCCGTGAGGATGCCTCCCACGCCCGCGCCGCCGGTCAGAAACCCAAGCGCGCCCGCGACGATGAAATCCGCATGCCTGATGCTGTAGGCCAGATAGATCAGCGACGCGACAACGAATGCCAGATAGAGCCAGTGAAACGGCACGCGCGAGAACAGATTCAGGAAGATGGGCGGATAGATGAAGGGGAATCCGTTCGGAATATATGGATTCGCGCCGCGCTTGAATTGATCCAGCGCGTACGCGTACACCTTGTAGTCCCAGAAAGGCGAGAACAGCTTTCCCCGTCCCTGCTGGTACACAGAAAACAGAGCAACGAAGGCGAGGAACGCGAAGTCTTGTTTCTTCCCGAGTCGTTTCATGATGGCCGCTACGTCGCAGGGAGGAGGGGCGTTTTCTGTCGCCATCATGAGGCGAGCGGTTAGTCGGTATCCGCCAATATGTATCCCTGCGCTTGCCTCGCTATCCGCGCGCTGGCGCGGTGCCGTCAACGGGAATCGCGCCGGCTCGCAGTGTTGCGCGCTCGCCACGCTACAATGGCTCGCTCGTGCATTACTGACGCCGCGACTCACAGCGGCCCGCATCCGGTTTCTTCATGACATCCAGCCCATCCCGGCGACCCGGCAAGCCGTCTCAAGGCAAAAAGAGTTCCGCATCCCCCGCGCGCCTCGGTTTCGCGCAAGACGATCCCACGCACCCGATGCGGCGCGCATCGATCGTGGTCGGCGACGCGGGCAATCCTGCCGCGTGGCATGACGGCGAAGGCTTCGATCGCATCCTCGCCGAC